>NZ_JBCNNI010000019.1:0-77845 GCF_039594485.1 Sphingomonas sp.
TCTTCCTCCCGCCCTACAGCCCCGATCTCAATCCCATCGAAATGGCGTTCGCAAAACTCAAGGCCCATCTCCGCCGGATCGGTGCCAGGACCATCGAGGACCTCTGGAAAACCGTCGGATCCATCTGCGACCTGTACGACCCCCACGAATGCCGCAACTACTTCGCCGCTGCCGGATATGCTTCCGATTAAACGCTCGGTGCTCTAGGCTGATATCATCATGTGAGATGTTGCCAAAGGAGTAATCCCTCCGTATCATGCATTCGAATGCAAAAGGAGATTGGGATGCGTCACCTCAAAGCCAGTCTGGCGCCTGCAGCACGGGCGGAGAACAATCGTGCGGTTCGGGATACGGTCGAAGGCATCCTGGCCGATATCGAGCAACGGGGCGACGACGCGGTTCGCGATCTCTCGATCAAGTTCGACGCGTGGGACCGCGACAGTTACCGGCTGACGGATGCGGAGATCCAGGGCTGCATCGATCAGCTGTCGCCACAGGACCTGCGCGACATCGAGTTCGCGCAGACGCAAGTCCGCAACTTCGCGCAGATCCAGCGTGCCAGCATGGCCGACGTAGAAGTGGAGACCCTGCCGGGTGTCGTGCTGGGGCACCGGAACATCCCGCTCAATGCCGCGGGATGCTACGTCCCGGGCGGGAAGTATCCGCTGCTGGCGAGCGCGCATATGAGCGTTATCACCGCCAAGGTCGCCGGTGTCGAGCGGGTGGTCACTTGCGCGCCGCCGTTTAACGGCAAGCCTGCTCCTGCGATCGTCGCGGCGCAGGCGATGGCGGGGGCCGACGAAATCTATTGCCTTGGTGGTATCCAGGCGGTGGCGGCGATGGGGATCGGTACGCGCTCGATCGCGCCGGTCGACATTCTGGTCGGCCCGGGCAACGCCTATGTGGCCGAGGCCAAGCGCCAACTGTTCGGCCGGGTCGGCATCGACCTGTTCGCGGGACCGACTGAGACGCTGGTGATCGCCGACGAGATCGGCGCTGATGGCGAATTGTGCGCGACCGATCTGCTGGGTCAGGCAGAACACGGCCCGGACAGTCCCGCAATCCTGCTGACCACCTCGGAAAAGCTGGCGCGCGACGTGATGGCGCAGATCGAGCGGCTACTGGCGATCCTGCCGACCGCCGATCACGCCCGCCGCGCTTGGGAAACCTATGGCGAGGTCATCGTTGCCGACTCGGACGAGGAGATGCTGCGCATCGCCGACGACATCGCATCGGAGCACGTCCAGGTGATGACCCGCGACCCGGATTATTTCCTCGATCGCATGACCAACTACGGGGCGCTGTTCTTGGGCGCGCGCACCAACGTCGCCTATGGCGACAAGGTGATCGGCACCAACCACACGCTGCCGACGAAGAAGGCAGCGCGCTATACCGGCGGGCTGTGGGTCGGTAAGTTCCTGAAGACCTGTACCTATCAGCGCGTGCTGACCGACAAGGCGTCGGCGTTGATCGGCGAATATTGCAGCCGGTTGTGCGCGCTCGAGGGGTTCGCCGGCCATGGCGAGCAGGCCAATATCCGGGTGCGCCGCTATGGCGGACGCAACGTCCCCTACGCCGGTAGCGCCGAGCCGGTGGCGGAGCCGGCGTGAGCTTGCCACGCACGCCCTCGTTTAGGCTCGACGGCCGCCGGGCGCTGGTAACGGGGGCAGGGCGCGGCATCGGCCTCGCGCTGTCGGCAGCGCTGGCGCAGGCGGGGTGCGCGGTGACGCTCGTCGCTCGCGCTCGCGACGAAATCGAGGCGGCCGCCGCTGCGATCCGGGCGGATGGCGGTATCGCCGAGGCGGCGCTGCTCGATATCGGGGACATTGATGCCGTGGCGGCCTTTTTCGCGGCGTACGCGCCGTTCGACGTGCTGGTCAACAACGCCGGCACCAATCGGCCCAAGCCGATGCAGGACGTCACGCCGGCGGATTACGACGCGGTTCTCGACCTCAATGTCCGCGCGGCGTTCTTCGTGTCGCAAGCGTGCGTTCGAGCGATGCTGGCGGCGCGCGTGCGCGGCGCACTGATCCACGTCGGCAGTCAGATGGGCCATGTCGGCGGGGCCAACCGGTCGCTCTATTGCGCGTCGAAATGGGCCCTGGAGGGGATGAGCAAGGCATTCGCGCTCGATCTGGCGCCGCATGGCATCCGGTCGAACACGATCGCCCCGACCTTCATTGAGACGCCGCTGACGCGGCCCTTTTTCGAGGACGTTGCCTTCAAGGCGAGCGTGCTCGCCAAGATCAAGCTCGGCCGGCTGGGGACGGTCGAGGACCTGATGGGCGCCGTCGTTTACCTCGCCTCCGATGCCGCCGCGCTGGTTACCGGCACCAGCCTGATCGTGGATGGCGGCTGGACCGCCGACTAACCCTGTTCGAAAGCACGCATGATGACCGATCGTATCCTGACCACGCATGTCGGTTTGCTCCGCGATCCAGTGGCGCTGATCCCCGAGGATCGCGTGCCGATCCCCGGCGCGATCGATTCCATCACCAACTTCATCGAGTATCCCGAAGTGGTGGCGCAGCGGATCGAGCAATTCACCAGCATCATCGGGCGCGAGCGGGTGATCGCGGGGACGGATTGCGGCTTTTCGAGCTTCCGCGGGTTCGGCGCGGTCGATCCCGAGATCGTCTTGGCCAAGCTGGCCACACTCGCTGAGGGCGCGGCCCATTCCAGCGAACGGTTGTGGCGCGCGGCATGAGCGCCGGCCTGAAGCAGCGGCTTGCCGCGGGCGAGACGATCATCGGCAGTTTCGTCAAGACGCCGTCGGCGATCGTCGTCGAGGTGCTTGCGATGACCGATCTGGACTGCCTGTGCCTCGATGCCGAACATGCGCCGTTCGACCGGCTGGCGATCGACGGTTGCATCATGGCGGCGCGGGCCGGGGGCATGGATGTGGTGGTGCGCGTCCCCGCCGTCACGCCCGATCATATTCTTAACGCGCTCGACTGCGGCGCCACCGGCATCGTCGCCCCGCACGTCCGTTCGGCGGCGGAGGCAAGCGCGCTGGTCGCGATGGCGCGCTACGGCCGCGGCGGACGCGGCTATGCCGGATCGTCGCGCGCGGCGTGCTACACCACCCGCTCGATGGCTGCGCATCTCGCCGCCTCGGCGGAGCGGACGGTGGTGATCGCGCAGATCGAGGACCCGGAAGCGATCGAGGCGATCGACGCCATCGCGCAGGTGCCGGGGCTCGATGCGCTGTTCGTGGGGCGGGTCGACCTGACCGTGGCCTATGGCGCGGATAGCCAGGACGATCTCCGGGTCGTCGCGGCGGTCGAGGCGGTGTGTGCGGCGGGCCGTCGGCATGGCGTGCCAGTCGGCATGTTTCTGGCCCGGCCCGCGGACATTCCGCAATGGCGGGCGCAAGGCGCGACGCTGTTCTTGCTCGGCTCCGACCACGGCTTCCTGCTCGCCGGCGGGGCAGCGCTTGTCGTAGCCGCGCGCGGCTAGCGCCGCCGGCCGCGCAACAGCGGGTGGGGATGGGTTTCGGGCAGCGAAAGCCAGATCAGCGCGGCAATCGTGAAAGCGACCGCAGCGGTTCCCATCGTCACCCCCAATCCGAACTGGGCCGCGAGCGACCCGGTGACGAGTGGTGCGAAGAACGACACCAGCCGTCCCCAGTTGAAGATTGACGCGGCGGTCGATTTGAGATGAGCCGGATAGAGTTCCGTCAGCCACGGTCCCCAGATCACGCTCGCCGACAGCATAAAGCCGTAGACGACGCCGATCGAGCCGAGCATCATGGCGTCCGTCTCGACGTTCAGATAGAGCAGGATCGCGGCGGCGGCGGCGAGGAAGCCGATCGCGTTGAAACGGCGGCCGAAGCGGTCGCCTGCCCATCCCCAGACGAAGCCGCCCACGATATTGGCGCCGAACTGCCACGCGACCAGCTTGCCCATCGCAGTCGGATCTAGCCCGCGCACGTCGCGCAGATACGTCGACAGCCAGCCGCTATAGGCCTGATAGCCGAAGAAATTGAGCCCGGTCAGCGACGCCAGTAGGATGGTGCGCGTGCGCAAGTCTGGCGCGAACAGCTCAAGCACGGGTAGTCGCGCAGGCTTTTGCGGGCCCTGCGCGCGCACGTCGGCGCTCTTCGGGATCAGGACGAAGGCAAGGCCCGCGAGCAGGATCGGCGGCAGCCCGCCGGCGAGCAGCAGTGCACGCCAGTCGCCGTTCGCCCAGCCGCTGGCGAGGCCTAAGACGGTGATCCCGCTGGAGAAGATCGCGTTGATGAGGCTGGCGAGCCGGCCGCGCACGGTGGGGGAGAACAGCCCGACATAGATGCCGACTACTATCGGGAAGATGCCGCCCATGAACAGGCCCAGTACCACGCGCTGCGCGAGATAGGTGCTATAGCCGTCGACGAAGCTGCCGGCGATCAGCGTTGTGCCATAGCCGATCATCACCAGCGCCAGCATTGTCCGCCGCCCGACGCGATCGGCCAATTGCCCAATCACCACGGCACCGACCAACGCGCCCGCCCCTTGCGCGGAATAGCCCGATCCGGCCTGTGTCAGTGTCAGCTTCAACGTGTCGCGCATGAACGGGCGCAGCACATCGACGCTGTTCCACGCCCAGCTGTAAAAGAATTCCGTCACCATCAGGAAAACAAAGGCGATCACCGCGCGGGCGAGCGGGGGCCGCTGCACCGCATCGTGTTGCACCGCCGATGGCTCGGGCGGCGGCATCGTAATGGCTGCGGCGTCCGCTGGTGATCCCAGCGTGGCGGCAGTATCCGCCGCCGGGGGCGGGGCGGCGAACACCCGCTTAGTACCGCAGGCCGGCGCGCAGGCCATAGACCCGCGGCGGGCCATAGGACTGCTGGATGCGCTGGTTGTTGCCGACCGTGGAGCTATACAGCACCGCTTTCTTCGTCAGGTTGGTGCCGAACGCCTCGATGTACATCTTCGACGACGGCGAGGTCCAGCGCAGGTTCGCGTCGAGCAGCGCATAGGCGTTCTGCCGGTCGATGCGGGTGTTGTAGTCGGTCGAATAATAGGACGTCGAATACAGCACGTTCGCGGCCGGGGTGATCCGCGCGCCGCTGGCCAGTTCCAGGTCGTAATAGACGCTGGCCGTTCCCTTGAACGTGGGCGACATCGGCACCTTCTTGTCCGCCAGATTGACGGTTACCGGATCGCCGTTGGCGGCGGTGTAAAAGGGGTTGGGTCGGGTATAGGCGGTGAATTTCGCGTCGAGCAGCGCGCCGGTCAGGTCGACGTGCAGCCCCTCGAACGGCAGCGTGCGCAACTCCGCCTCGGCACCATAGCTGCGCGCCGCGCCCGCGCTGGCGTAATAGGACAGGTTGGTTCGCTGATCGAGGATGGTGATCTGAAGGTTCTTGTAGTCGTTGTAGAAGGCCGACAGGTTGAAGATCATCCGCCCGTTCATGAGCGTATTCTTGCTGCCGATCTCATAGGCGGTGACGGTCTGCGGCGCATAGCTGAACGGGATCGCCGCGTTCGAGGAATTGTTGTTGATACCACCCGACGAGAAGCCGGTCGACACGGTGCCGTACAGCATCGTCCTGCGGCTGGGGGTGAATTCCACGCCGCCCTTCCACGTCACCTTCTCGAAGCTCGGCTCGCCCGCAGCGCGCGCCGCGGTCTGGGTGTCGAAGTTGAAGCTGCCGGCCGCCGCAGTGTAGTTGGTGATGTTGTAGCGCTTGCTCTCGTCCGAATAGCGCACGCCGCCGATGATCTTCAATCGGTTTGGCACGACCGCCAAGCTCGCCTGGCCGTAGGCCGCATAGGCCTTGGTATTGATGTTGGTCCGCGATTCCGTGCCGCGCGTGGTGCTGGTCGTATAGATCTGCTGGTAATATTCGGTGATCTTGTCGTGGAAATAATAGCCGCCGACGATCCACTCGAACGCCGACGATCCGGCGGAGGCGAGCTGCACCTCCTGCGTCACCGAGGTGGTGTAGGTGTTCGCCGCCTGAAGCCCCGATGCCGCGAAACCGCCGGCGGTGGTCGCGGTCGGGAAGATCACGTTGGTCTGGTCGAGGTCGGCGCTGCGATAGGCGTGGAAATCGGTGTAGCCGGTGATCGAACGCAGCGTTGCGAAGCCCAGATCGAACGAGATCGAACCGCTGCCATAGGCCTGCTGAAGCCGTTCGAACGGCTTGTAGTCCCACGAATTGGCATAGGGATCGCCGGTCACTGACACGCCGATGTCTACGCCGTTGACGAAGTTGGTGCCGTTGCGTGCGCTCGGGTTCACCGAATAGGGCTGGCCGTTGATTGAGCGCAGGCCGGTGGTCGGATTGATGAGCGTGCCGCCAACGCGATAGCCATAGGCGCCGCCGCCGTTGTTGCTGCGATCCCAATAGCCGCCGCGGGCATCGATATGGATCGCCGGTGTCAGTTCGATCGCGACCGATCCGCGCAGCGCCGTCTGGTTCTCGTCGAGCAGGCGGAAGCCGCCGGCCGCTTTGACGTAGCCGTCATGTTCGCTGTGGTAGGCGGCGACGCGAAGCTGGACGGCATCGCTGACCGGCAGGTTCAGATAGCCGTCGAACTGGTACAGATCGTAATTGCCGATCGTGCCGTTCACCCCGGCGTCGAACTGTTTCGTGGGGGCATTGGTGGTGACGCTGAGGTTGCCGCCGAAAGTGTTGCGGCCGTACAGCGTTCCCTGCGGCCCGCGCTGCACCTCGACGCGCGCGATGTCGAACAGCGGGATGCTTTGTTGCTGCGTGCGGCTCTGGTAGATGCCGTCGAGGTAGAAACCGATGACGGGATCGCTCTGTGCGCTGACCAGCTGGGTGCGCACGCCGCGGATCGCCGGGAAGGAATCGGATCCCTGCTGGCCCCAGGTCAGGCCTGGCGACAGCAGTTGCAGGCGGCTGGCATCGGTGATGCGGACGCGATCAAGGTCGGTGGAGCTGATCGCGGTGACCGACAGCGGCACATCCTGCAGCCGCTCGGTGCGTCGCTGCGCGGTCACGACGATATCGCCCAGGTTGCCGGTGTCGGCCTCGCTGGCATGGCTGGTCGGGCGATCCGCAGCGGCCGTCGATTGCTCGGCGGAGCCGGAGGTGGCGTCGATCGGCGCGGTCTGCGCGTGCGCCGGGACGACGAGCGCCATCGCCAGGATTGTCAAGGATACGCCGCCCAGAACTCGCTTGCTCATACCCACACCCCTTTTGTCTTTTGCGGGGCGCCATGGCCCCGATTGTGCAAGGGCTATCGGGCGGCATTTCAACTGTCCAGCACAATTTGCATCCGAATGCAGTTAATTCTGTCACGTACTGACGGTGAGAAACGTTGGTTATGAGCCAGCCGGGCCGTAGTCGTTTTACATATCAAGCGTCTGCGGACCTCCGTTGAATGGGTTCGCATGCGTTACAGCTTGGCGGACCGCCCCGGGACGAAGGCACCGACGAACGTCCGTCGCTCGGCGGGGAGCGAAGGGTCCTCGATCCGCTCCATTAGCATCTCGACCGCCGCAGCGGTCATCCGCCGCACCGGCTGGCGGATCGAGGTGACCTGATAACTCATCCATGCGGCTGGCGCTGACCCATCGAACCCGACGACCGAGATGTCCTCGGGCACTTTCATTCCTTGGTCGAAGCGGTATCCGTCGATCACGCCGATCGCCATCACGTCGCTGACGCAGACGATGGCGTCTATCGGCCTGGCGGTGCGGGCCAGCGTTGCGCTGGCCTCGCGTCCGCTGTCATAGCTGAAATCGCCGCGGACCACCGGCACGTCGTGGATGCCGGCCTCCGCGAGACGCGCGAGTGCGGCGTGCCGACGCTCCTCGCCCACCGCACTGTCCTCTGGACCGGCGACTACGGCGAGGCGGCGATGTCCCGCGCCCAGCAGGCGGTCGATCAGGTCGCGCTCGCCGGCGGCGGAATCGCACCATACGCTGGGCGTCATATGCTCGCCTGCGGTGCGGTTGTAGAGGACGAGGGGGATGCCGTGGCGCCGGATGCCGCCGATCTGGTCGCTGTCCAGCCGCGCGGCGGAGATGATGCCGTCGACGTCGTGCCGCCAGACCTGCTCTAGCATCGAATCGACCTCGCTCTCGCCGGTCAGCGCGAATAGCAGGACGCGGACGTCGCGTTCGGTCAGCTGGCGGCTCAGTTCGGCGAGCACCTCGGGATAATGGAGATTGGTCAGCCGGGAGATAAAGACGGCGACGAGGTTTGTCCGGCGCGAGATCAGCGCCTGCGCCAGCGCATTGGGGCGATAGCCGAGCTCAGTCGCGGCCTTCATCACCTTCTCGCGTGTCGCCGGCGCGATACTCCCGCCGGCCGCGAAACAGCGCGATACCGCCGATTGCGAGACGCCGGCCAAGCGTGCGACGTCGTAGGAGGTTGCCCGGCGGACGCCACGCGTCGTCATCGCCGATCCACCCTTGTCACTGTTTTCCTTCGGTCCGACCACTACACCCTCGTGACATATGCATTCGAATTCAATATGCCTCGCGTCTGCGCCACCTGATGGCATTGCAAAGGAGGAATATATGGCCGACACGGCACCCAAGGGGTTCGAGCAGACCACGCGCTATGTCAAGAAGCCGAACCGCGACTCGATCGGCGACCAGCAGGACGTCGCGGGCCTCGTCGAGAGTATCCTGGCCGATGTCCGCCAGCGCGGTGATGCGGCGGTGCGCGATTTTTCGTTGAAGTTTGACCGCGCCGATGTGGAATCGTTCGAGGTTTCGTTGGCCGATCGCGAGGCGGCCGTCGCCGAACTCGACCCGCAGACCCGCGCCGACACCGAATTCGCGATCGAGAACGTCCGCCGCTTTGCCGAGGCGCAGCGCGCCACCATCCTGCCGCTCGAGGTTGAGCCGCTACCCGGCCTGCACCTGGGGCATCGCGTGATCCCGATTGATCGCGTCGGCTGCTATGTTCCAGGCGGGCGCTTTCCGCTGTTGTCGGCGCCGATCATGACGATCGTGCCGGGCAAGGTCGCCGGCTGCCGCGAGGTCGTCGCCTGCCTGCCGCCCAACGCGCATCGCGCGATGATCGCCGGCTGCCACCTGTCGGGCGCGGATCGCATCTTCCGCATCGGCGGTGCGCAGGCGATCGCGGCGATGGCGTTCGGTACGCAGAGCGTGCCGCAGGTCAACAAGATTGTCGGTCCCGGCAACGCATTCGTCAACGAAGCGAAGCGGCAGGTGTTCGGTCCCGTCGGCATCGACCAGCTTGCCGGCCCGTCGGAGATCTTCGTGCTCGCCGACGCCAGCGGCGACCCGCAGCTGATCGCTACCGATCTGCTGGCGCAGGCCGAGCATGACGTGCGCACGCGGGTCGGCCTCATCACCACCGACCGCGCCGTCGCCGAGCAGACCGCGATCGAGGTGACTCGCCAGCTGGAGACGCTGGAGACCGCCGGCATCGCCGGGCAAAGCTGGGCCGACTACGGCGAGATCGTGCTGTGTGAGGACGAGGCAGCGATGATCGCCTATTCCGACCATGTCGCCGCCGAACATCTGCAGGTCCATACCAGCGACGCACACGGCCTTGCCGCCAAGCTGCGCGACTACGGCTCGCTGTTCATCGGCGAGAACGCCAGCGTCGTCTATTCGGACAAGACGGTCGGCACCAACCACACGTTGCCGACGATGGGCGCGGGCCGCTATACCGGCGGCCTGTGGGTCGGCAGCTACGTCAAGATCGCAACGCACCAGTGGTTGGACGACGAGGCGGTGCTGAAGGTCGGTCCGCCCGCGTCGCGGCAGAGCGCCAGCGAAGGGCTGGACGGGCATATGAAGGCCGCGCAGGTTCGCGTCGATCGATTGCATCAGGTGACTGCGGCCTGACCAAGGGGCGGCGGCGCGGAGCTTTTTCCGCGCCCCCGCCCATCGCTCATCCGGCCGCGCGCTGCAGCGCCGCCAGCTTCACCTGCGCGAGCATCGACAGTTCGTCATAGACCGCCCATTCGTCGATGATCTTGCCGTCGCGGACGTGGTAATGGGTGACGCCCATCACGAATAGCGGATGGCCGGTCGGCGCGCCGAGCAGGCCATAGCCGAGGTGATGGCCGTCCAGCGTCCAGCGGACAGCATACTTGGCGCCGCCTTCCTCGCTCTCGACCGAGCAGATATGCTGCGGCACGTAATAGCCGTCGGGAATTAGCGCCACGAGCCGCATCGTCTGCTGCAGTACCGCCGCGACGCCGTAATATTCGCGCATCAGCGGCCCGTGCCACTGGCAGTTGGGTGCGTAGAGCTCGTGGATGCGGCCGAACATCCGTTTGTTATAGATATGATGCAAGTCGCGCAGCAGCTGTGCCTCGCCGTCATTGTGCGCGATGGACGTGTCGGCGTCGGTTTCCGGCGGATATTGGCCAAGCAGGCGACGGTTCTCGACCACCTCCATGATCGGCTCGCCGGCTTCGAACTTGCGGACGGCGATGTCCTGTGCATAGGCGTGCGGATCGAGGCCGAGCTGGATGACAGGCCCCATATTGTCGCGAACGATCCATTCCTTGTAGATCTTGTTCTCCAGGATCATGCATTCGGCGACGGTGCGGGTCAGGAAGGTGCGGCCGGTTGGCTTTCCGTACATGCCATATTGGCTGTGACGGCCCTGGCCGTGCGTCATGTGGCTGGTGTAGAAGCCGTCGGTGTCATTGCCGCGCCAGATCACCTGCTGCGCCAGACCGCGCCGATCGGGAAATTCCACCAGCCGCTGGATCGTATCGCGGATGTGCGTCTCGCGATCGTACATCGTTCCCATGGTCGTATAGGCAACGCAATTGTGCGTGTAGTGCGTGTAGATCAGCCCGACGTCGCGTTCGTCCCAGATGCGATGCGTACAGCGGACGATATAGTCGACAATGTCGGTATAGATCGGATCGAAGCCGCGCATGCCCTGAACGCGCTCGCGATCGGTGGGAACCAGTTCGGTGAAGTCGCGGCGTTCGACCTGCAGCACCGCATCGCCGTCGTTGGACGGGGAAGCATCGGACCGGCGGGCCGGCGGTTGCGAATCGGTCTTGGTCATGTCGTCTCCTGTGCGGATCGGGGATGGGAAAGGTGTAGCGGAGGCAAGGGCGTGATCGACCCGCGCCAGCCAGGCGGCGACATGCCCGGCGACGGCGTCGGGTGCTTCCAGCGGTGCAAAATGGCCGGCGCCCTCGATCAGCACCAGCGTTGCGTCGGGCAGGCCATCAGCCAGTTCTCGCTGAACCACCGGTGGGCAGAGCGCATCTTCGGCACCGGCCAGGATCAGCGCGGGCATCGTCAGCTGCGCGAGCCGATCGCGCTTGTCGGTGCGGCGGCAGGCCAGCTGTTCCTGCGCGGCATGGACGGTCGCGCCGACATGGTCCGCCATCGCGACCAGCAGCGCGTGCAGGTCCGCGTCGTCGTGCCTTTCCTTCCCGACCGCGCGGGGCCAGCTTTCCGCTACCGCCCGCGCCGGTGGGCCGGGATGGGGTGGCGCATCGGCGGCGCGTGCGCGCGCGTTGCTATCGATCAGCGTGAGCCCGGCGACGCGGTCGGGCGCGAGCAGCGCCATTTCCAGAGCGATCAGTCCGCCCAGCGAGAAGCCGAGCAGCGCAAATCGCGGCGGCGCGCTGTCCAGCAAAGTTTGGGCCAGCAGGACGGGGTCGTCGCCCTCGATCCTCGGGATCGCGACATCGCGCCGGTCGAGCCGGTCAAGCAGCGGTGCGAACAGGCGGTCATCGCACAGCGTCCCCGGCAGCAGGACGAGCGGCGCGGCCGCTTTGCCGGTGGGCGGCGTCATCAATGGACGGTTCGGAGAGGTCATGCGTTCGCCTGTCGCCTTGCATGGGGATCGGAGTTGGTCTAGCTGTTCTGCATTCGGATGCAAGAGTGTTTCCCATTACTCGGAGATCGATGTGAACTGGA
Source organism: Sphingomonas sp. (assembly GCF_039594485.1). Lineage (GTDB taxonomy): Bacteria > Pseudomonadota > Alphaproteobacteria > Sphingomonadales > Sphingomonadaceae > Sphingomonas. The sequence goes on from NZ_JBCNNI010000019.1 coordinate 11,842, forward strand.
CTGAGGAAGCCATGAAGGCGCGGCTCGTGCGCTATGCAGACCTGATCCCCTGCCGCACGGCGTTCATCGACACGCGCACGCCCGGGTCAACGGAAAAGGAGAATTTCACGATCATCGGTGCCGGCGTGTCCGAGAGCGCGGAGCAGCATGTTCACATCACTGAGCGCCACGGGTTCAACATCGGTGCGGCGCGCCAGCCCTTCGGCTGCATCAATTCGCAGCACAGCCACGATACCGCGGAGGTATTCGTCGTCCATTCCGGCCATTGGCGCCTGCCGTTCGGTCCGAACAAGGAAGACGGATCGATCGACATCGGCCCCGGCGACGTCGCGTCGGTGCCGATCCACATGTTCCGCGGCTTTGAGAAGCTGGACGAGGGTTTGGGTTTTCTGTTCACCGTGCTGGGCGAGGACGATCCCGGCAAGGTCACCTGGGCGCCGGCGGTGTTCGAGGCGGCGGCCGATCATGGGCTGAAACTGGCCAAGGGCGGCCGGCTGATTGACACGTCGCAGGGCGATTATACGCTTCAGGATGTCGAACTGGCCGACGCGACCGGCGATGACGTCGCCGCCGAACTGAAGACGCCGCCGATCGAGAAGCTGCGCGAATGCGTTGTGCCGGCTGCTGCAATGGCGGCCAATCCCCGGTCGCCGCTCGCCGCGGAGGGGGTCGAGGAAGCGGCCGTCATCACACCGATCGCGACCGGCGACGGCTTTGCCGCGGGACCGATCTCCGGTTGGTGGCCGCACGGGTTCAATCTGCGGCGGCTGACGATGGCGACCGGCGCCTATGTGCCGCAGCATGTCCGCGCGGAGGTCGAGGTGATCTTCGTCCATGCTGGCACGCTTGAGGTCAGCTGGGACGGTGGTGCGATCATCATGGGCGCGGGCGATACGCTGAGCGTACCCGTGGGGCTGCCGCATGCCTTTCGCAACACCGCGTCGGTCGATCTCGTGGCGTTCCTCGTGCGTGGCGGCGATGCGCCAGCGATGCCAACATTCGTGGATGGGGCGTACCGTGGATAGGCGGCGCTGCCGGATGGGGAGCAGGTATCGCAGGCGCCGCGGAACTGACGGAGTGTCAGAACCTTGCCGACTAGATGTTTGGTCCCGGCGCTTGATGGTGCGGGTTTGACGTGAAGCGGCTTGGCTCGTTCTACCTCGCCTTGCAGATGGCTTCGTGAGGTATGATACCAAAGCTCGCAGACCCTGATTCCTGAGGGGGCAGTGGTGAGGAGCCCTGATTCAAGATGGCAAAACAGATTGGAGTTTGCCATGCTGGTCGCGCTTCGCACGAATTTCGACGCTGCTTCTGTGAGGGGGGGGGCGGCAATCCCAGGGCGGCTCACAAACCCGGTGCTTGCTCGCGCTGGCGGCGATTTATGACGGCGCGAGCCTGCCCGAGGCGGCGCGGATCGGCGGGCACATTGCAGATCGTCCGGGACTGGGTGATGAAGTTCAACGCAGCCGGTCCTGACGGGCTGGTCGATTGGAAGGCGCCAGGGCAGCCGTTGATCCTCAATGCGACCCACGGCGCGGCGCTGATCGAGGCGATTGAGCGCGGTCCGATCCCGGCCGTCCATGGTGTCGTGCGCTGGCGGATCGTCGATCTCGTAAAGCTGCTGTGGGACGAGTCCTCGCTGCCAGTTTCGCGGCCCACCCTCAGCCGAGAGCTGCGTGGGCTGGGCTATCGCAAGCTCTCGGCGCGATCCAAGCACTGCGTTCATAACCCGACGCGATAGAAGTCTTTAACAAGTCGGCTTTGTCGCCGAGTTGGACAAGGTCAGAGCGCCCTTCCCGCGCGGCACGCCGATAGAAATCTGGTTCAAGGACGATGCCGGGATCGGGCAGAAGAACAAGATCACAAGGCAATGGGCGAAGCGCGGCAGCCGCCCCTGGACGCCGCACGATCGGCGCACCAAGTCCGCCTGCATCTTCGATGCGATCGGCCAGGCGTGCTCGCTGTCTGTCGTGCGTTTGAACCGCCGCTTCTGCCGGCCACGCAGACCGTTCTCGCGCATCAGCAGTGCCGTGTGTCGGCGGCCGATGGCGCAGCCATCATCCTGCAATTCGCGTGTCATGCGCGGACTGCCATAGGTGCCGTTCGACAGCGCGAACGCCGAGCGGACATGCGCCAGCATCACCATGTCGTCACGCTGGTGCCGACTGGGCGGGTGATCCTTCCAGGCGAAATAGCCGCTCTGGCTGACGCCGAGTATCCGGCAGAGGCGGTGGACCGGGAAATCCTTCCTCGCCCGATCGATGAGTTGGAACCTCATCTTTCGGTTCTCGCCATCCCCTGGGATGGCTGCGCTTCCTCAATTCCTCCCGGCTGAAAAAAAGTCGCCCGCTTCAGTATGTCACGCTCCTGCCGGAGGATCTCGTTCTTCGGCCGAAGGCGCTTCAACTCGGTAGCCATATCTGCCTGCGGCGCCTTGTCGGGTGTCTCTGCCATACGATCCCGGCTGTGGCTGATCCAGCGCACCAGCGTCGATAGTTCGACCCCCAGATCTTCCGCTATCTCCCGCTGCGTCCGTCCGCTGGTCGCCACCAGCCGTACCGCCTCGTCCTCAAACTCCTTCGTGAACCCTCTCTGCTTCGTCATCGAGTTCGCCTTTCACCTCAAGGAAACTCTCCACTTTTCCGGGGCAAGTCCAGTATTCTCGTTGATACGCCGGAACGGCGTGTTCAGCCGCAGTCAGCGACCAATCCCGCTTGTCCGATCGCGTGCGCCACGCAGACTTCATCATTGTCTGAGGTGTCACCGCTGACGCCCGCCGCGCCCAGCAGTGTTCCACTGGCATCCCGGATCAACACGCCCCCCGGAACCGGCAGCAGGCCATGGGGAAAAACGGTCGTCAATGCGGCAACGAATGCGGGCATCGCCTGGGCGCGGCGCGCGAGTTCGCGTCCGCCGAAACCCATGCCGAGACAGCCGGACGCCTTGGCCAGCGCGATCTCTGGCCGGTAGATCGCGGCACGGTGATCGCGCTTGACGACCAGGGGGTGGCCGCCGAGATCAAGCACCACGACGGTCAGCGGGGCGAACCCCCGACGTTCTCCCTCGGCCAGCGTATCCGATGCGATGCGGTCCGCGATGTCGGTGGTGAGCATGATCGACTTCTCCCTTTTCATTGTCAGCCGGGCAGTAGCGAATCGCGAATTTCGCGCGCGCACATGTCGGCGGCGAGGCTCAGGCGGCGCTGGGCATGATGGACCAGCATCAGCGTGTTCGGCACGCTGGTCCCCATCACCGGCAGGAATGCCAATATACCGTCCCTCACTTCGTCCTCGACGTCATAGGGGCTCAGAAACGCCACCGCCTCGCCGCGCCGCGCGATCGCCTTCATATATTCGATCGAATTGGTCATGTGGCGCGGGTTGAGTTCGGCGTCGGCCTTAAGAAACATCGCCGCGATGGCGGCATGCATAACCATCGATGGCGCCGCCTGAATGATCGGATAGGACAGGCAGTCCTGGACGCGGACGCGTTCATGCTGAGCCAGCGGATGATCGGCGGCAACCACCGCCCCAAGCCGTGCATCGAACGAACAGAAGGTCGCGATACGGGGATCGAAGGGCAGGTTATAGGCCAGCCCCAGGTCGATCTCCCCATCCTCCAGACGTTGCCGGATCTCCTCGATAAAGGCCGTGACGACGGTGACGCGCATATGTGGCGTCCGTTCCAGGAACCGGTCGACGATGCGCGGGAGCACCCCCGATGCGAGGCCGCCCATGGTGGCGATCTTCACCTCACCCGTCTTCATGCCCTTGAGTGCCGCGATCTCGCGCTCGGCCCGTTCGTGATCGCGCAACGTGCGGCGCACATGCTCGACCAGCACCTCTCCGGCGGCGGTCAGGCGCAAGCCACGGCTTAGCCTCTCGAAAAGCGGCGTGCCCTGCTGTGCCTCCAGCGACAGAATCTGCTTGTTGATCGCGGTGGGCGAGACGTTGAGGCGTTCCGCCGCCTTTCGGATCGAACCGCGGCGCGCGACCTCATGCAGATAGAGGAGCATTCGGCTGTGCAGCATGCCTCCTTCATTGCGAGAGAAGAGAAGTGTGTCAACCAATGGTTCGCGGGTTGATGAAAAATAAGCTCTTTTAGATGACGCGATATCCCTTCATCACCTGATCGGGGCAGCGAGGGAGTGCCGCGATGCATGGGGCGATGGCGATCGAAGAGGCACGTAAAAGAGGCGCGTTGCACGGCGTGGCGGAGCGGCTGTTCCGTCTGCGCGATCGGGGTTCCACGCCGGGGCGGGAAGCTCTGGCAGGGCTGACCAGCTTTGCCACGATGGCGTTCATCCTGGTGGTGAATCCGGTGGTGATGGCCGGGACCGGCATGGACAAGGCCGATCTGGTCATCGCGACGGCGGCGGCGGCGGCGATCGGTTCGCTGCTGGTGGCGTTCGTCGCCAATCAGCCGCTGGTGGCGGCTCCCGCCATGGGCTCCAACGTCGTTTTCGCGACGGTGCTCGTCGGCCAGCTTGGTGTGCCGTGGCGCGCCGGTCTCGCGATGGTGCTCGCGACGGGCCTGATCTTTCTGGCGGTCAGCCTGTCGCGGTTGCGCGAGGCGGTGGTGCGCGCACTGCCGTCGTCGCTGCAGGTCGGTATCCAGGCATCCGTCGGCGTGCTGATCCTGCTGATGGCCTTGCGCAGTGCGCATGTCCTGGAGCGGGGGAGCGGTCTGCCAGTCTATCACCTGGTCGCGAACCTGGTGCCCGGTGCATGGCTGGCACTGGCGGGCATGGTGGGGATGCTGGTACTGATCCGCCTGCGGGTCCCGGCGGCCCTGCTGGTGTCGATCGTGCTTCTGGCCGCCATCGGTCTATATGTGCCGGACGGGCGCGGACAGACGCTGACGCAATGGCCGACGAACCCGTTCGGCTGGCCGCACTGGCCATCGCATACCGCCTTGCAGCCGGACTTCGCATTTCTCGCCCGCAACATGCTGCTGTGCGCGCCGCTGATGCTTTACTTCTTCTGCTCGGAATTCTTCTCCACAATGGGCACCGTGATCGGCGCGGTCGGTGCCGTCGGCGGCGAGCCCGATGCCGATGGCGCGATCGAGATGACGCCGGTGTTCGTCGCCGACGCACTGGCCACGATCATTGGTCCCCTGCTGGGCACGTCGGTCGTCACGGTCTTCGTTGAATCGGTCGCGGGGATCCAGGTGGGCGGGCGCACCGGGTTGACCGCTTTGGTCGCCGCGCTGTGTTTCATGCTGGCACTCGTTTGTGGGCCGCTGCTGATGGCTATCCCGGCCGAGGCGACGGCACCCGCGATGATGGCGATCGGGCTGATGATGCTGCGCGGGCTGCACCGGCTCGACTGGCGGCGTCCCGTCGATATTGCCCCCGCCATCGTCGCGATGACGGCGGCGCTGGTGACGGGGAACCTCATCAACAGCATCGCGGCGGGTACCGCCATGGTGCTGGTCACGAAGCGCCGCGGCGCCAGCCCGCTGCTCTGGGCGATGGGGGCGCTGTTCGCCACATATTATCTGCTTTCCGCCCGTTTTCTCTGATCTTTCCAACAGGAGGTAGCGCCATGTCGCTCGACGCATTCCGTAAACAGATCGGCGATATTCGCCATTCCGACGAACCTTCCCTGATCCGCCGGATGAGCCGCGACATGACGGGCGGATTCAGCCCGATCCTGAAAGCCGAGGGCAAGGGCAAGCTGGCCGAACTGGTCGTCATTCCCGAAAGCCGCGAGGAGGTGATCGCCGTCGCGGCGGCCGCCGCCCGTCACCGGATCGCAGTGCTCCCGCGCGGTGCGGGCACCTGCAACTGGGGGCAGGGCATCCCGCTGGCCGGGGGGATCGTCATGGACATGAGGCGGCTGACCCGTATCCTGTCGATGGATGCCGGCCGGGTCCGGGCAGAGCCCGGCATTTTGCTGGGTGATCTGGATCGCCAGACCAAGGAGGCGGTGGGGGCGGAACTGCGCATCCATCCGTCCAGCCGCTCGATCGCGACGCTGGGCGGCTTCATCGCCGGTGGCCATGTCGGCATGGGAAGCTGCACCTGGGGCATTCTGCACGATCGCGGCAACATCGCCGGGCTGGAGATGGTCAGCGTCACCGAGGAACCCGAGATCGTCGAGCTACGTGGCGAGGACGTCAACTTCGTCCATCATTCCTATGGCACCACAGGCATCATCACCGCGGTGGAAATGCCGCTGGCCCCGGCCTTCGCCTGGCGTGAGGCGGTGGTGGATTTCGAGGATTTCGCACAGGCGACGCGCTTTGGCATCACGCTGGGCCAATCGGACGGCATCCTGCTCAAGATGGTGTCGATCAACGCCTGGCCATACCCGTCCTATTTCGATGGCCTGGTCCGCCACCTGCGCGAAGGGCGTCATACCGTCCATGTCATGGTCGCCGATAACGGTTATGAGGCGTTCGCCGATCTGGCGATGCGGATGGACGGTACGGTCGTCTATTCCGGGCTGGAGGGGCAGGGCGATTTTGGCAAGCCGCTCTATGAATATAGTTTTGCCCATGCGCGCTGGCATGCAAACAAGCACGATCCGCGTACCGTCGCCAATATCGGCATCTTCCCGCACGACGACCTCGTCGGCTCGGTCGTCCGGGTTTACGAGAAGTTCCGTGACCTGGGGCCGCTGCGCCTGGACATGAAGCGCATCAACGGACAGCTGACCGTGCAGGGTGCGCCGATCTTCCCCTATCGCGATGCCGACCACCTCGCCTCGGTCGTGAAGGGGCTGGAGGACGAAGGCGTGCGATCGGCCAACACGCATTCGATGCACGTCAAGGAAAACGGCATGAAGGCCATCAGCGCGGGCGAGGCCGCCTTCCGCCGTCGCATGGACCCCTATGGCCTGTGCAATCCGGGCAAGGTCGAGGCGCTGCCGGGCAGCGATACCATCCTGCCGACGAGCGGCTGGCATACCGACACCGCCGCCGCCTGACCTGAAGGACGCAACATGACGCCACATGCTGGCGCACCCGGCACGCTCCGGGTGCGGGGGGACATTTATTGCCTGAGCGGCGCGCGGGTCGCTGCGAGTTTGCTCGACGCCAAGGTCGCGGCCGATGCCGTGACCGGACGCGACGGTTTCGCGTTGACGGACATCATGATCGATGGCCGCACCGGATTTATCCGCGAGGTGCGCCCCCATGCCCAGGAGGCCGACCTGCCGGAACGGGTCGAACTGCGCGGCCGGCACGTCAGTCCGGCCTTTATCGATCTGCATGCCCATCTGGACAAGGGGCATATCTGGCACCGTTGCCCGAACCCGGACGGCACGCATGCGGGCGCCGCGGGCGCTGTGGCGCGAGATCGCGCAAGTCACTGGAACGAAGAGGATATCGCCGCCCGTTTCGACTTCGCGCTGCGCTGTGCCGAGGCGCATGGCACGCGGGCGATCCGCACGCATATCGACAGTTACGATCCGGTGCAGGCACGGCGGGGCTGGGCCGTGCTCACGCGGCAGCAGGCCTTATGGGCGGGACGGATCGCAGTGCAGGGCGTTGCGCTGACCCGGATCGATACCTGGTCGACACCGGAGGGCAGGGCGCTGGCCGCGATCGTGGCGCGGACCGGCGGCTGCCTGGGCGGCATCCTGAAGACTCAGTCGGGTGCCGATCTCGACGCCTGCCTCGACCGGCTGTTCGCGCTGGCGACCGAATACGGTTTGGACGTCGACCTGCATGTCGACGAGACGCTCGATCCTGCCGCCGATGGTCTCGACCGGGTGGCGCGTGCCGTCCTGCGTGCCCGTTTCGCCGGGCGCGTCACCTGCGGGCATTGCTGTGCTCTGGCCATGCAGGACGACGCGCGTCTTGCTGCCAGCATCGCGGCGGTGAAGGCGGCCGGGATCACGATCGTCGCGCTGCCTGCCGCCAACCTCTATCTGCAGGATCGCATGGCGGGACGCACGCCGCGCCTGCGCGGGCTGGCGCCGGTGCAGGAACTGGCCGACGCGCATGTTCCGGTGGCGATCGGCGGCGATAACTGTCGCGACCCGTTCACCTTTGGCGGCGATCACGACATGCTGGATATCTGGCGCGACGCGGTTCGGATCGGCCACCTTGATCTGCTTGGCGCCGCCTGGGCACCGGCCGTCACCGCATTGCCCGCCGAAGTGATGGGATTGCCGCACCAGGGCCGCATCACGGCGGGCGCCCGCGCCGACCTCATCCTGTTCCAGGCGCGTACGTTCAGCGAGTTGCTCGCTCGTCCTCAGGTCGATCGCGAGCTTTTGCGCGGCGGCCGGCCGATCGCTCCGGTGCTGCCCGATTATGCCGAACTCGATGTCCTTGCCGGCCTGACCCCGGCCTAACCCCTGTTTGACGTGGAGCATGACATGATGATCACCCACATTCGCGCCGTTCCTTCCTTCCGTGCGCTGTCGCTGGCCAGTGCAGGGCTCGTGCTTGCCTGTGTCGCGGCCGCATCGTCGGCGCGGGCGGAGGATCGGCAAACGGCATCAAAGCAGGAATCCGGCACCGCACCGGATGACATCGTGGTGACCGCGCAAAAGCGCGAAGGGACGCTGCAGACCACACCGATCGCCATGTCGGTGCTGGGAACGCAGGAACTGCGCGATCAGGGCGTGCATGATCTGGCAACGCTGTCCCGCGCCGCGCCTGATCTCAATTTCCGGCAGGCGACCGGGCAGGCGGTACTTACCATCCGCGGTATCTCCTCCAGCGACACCTCGGATGTCGGCGATCCGGCGGTCACGGTCAGCAAGGACGGCGTGGTCAGCAACCGCCCCTATGCGTTGGGGGCGACGTTGTACGATCTCAGCCGCGTCGAGGTCTTGCGTGGCCCACAGGGCACGTTGACCGGCCGCAGCGCGGTGGGTGGTGCCATCAACCTGATTTCCGCCGAACCGCAGAAGACCCAGGAAGGCTATGCCGCGATCGGACTTGGCGATTACGGTGCGGTCAATGCGGAGGCGATGGCGAATGTGCCGCTGTCGGATAGGGTGCAGGTCCGGCTGGCGGGCATGACCCGGTACAATAACGGCTATCGCAGCATCGCGCCCTTTGGCCGCGCGGACGACGATGTCAGCCAGTCGGGGCGCATGACGATCGCGGCTCAGCCGGGCGATCGATTGAAGCTGAGCGCCACGGTGGAATATACCCATCTGGGCGGTATCGGTCAGGCGCAGCAATATCTGCCGCTGGTCTATGCCAGCAACGGTGCCGTGGTCCATGCCATGCCGCCGATCCCAAGCTATTCGACGTTTGCCGTGGGGGCGAAGCCGCACCTGAATGCCGCCGATCTCGCGACGCGCTGGCGTGCCGATTATGCGTTCGACGGCGCGACGCTGACCTATATCGGGGGCTATGAGCGGATCGACTACCGGCAAGGCTATTTCAGCGCGCTCGCTGCCAGCAGCACCTATAATTACAACGAGAGGCCGGTGACCTGGAACCAGGAGCTTCGCCTTGCCTCGACCGCGTCCGGTCCACTGACATGGCTGGTGGGTGGATCGTTTTTCAACGAGGAGAACACGCTGTTCAACTATACGCTGCGTCCGTCGCGGGTGACCGGGCTGATGGTGCGCGGCAACACCTATGACTATCGGACGACGTCACGATCGCTCGCGGGCTTCGGATCGGTCAGCATCGAGGTGGCACCGGGGCTGAAGCTGACTGGCGGATTGCGCTACTCCGACGATCGCAAACAGCGCGATGGCTTCACCTATACCGCGAACATCGCCGTCGATCCTGTGACCTATACGCCCCTGTCGGCGGCGGGGTATGGCCATTGGTCGAAGGTGACCTATGATGCCAAGGCGGAATGGCAGGTGACGCCTGGCCACCTTGCCTATGCCAAGTTCGACACCGGCTATAAGCCGGGTGGCTACACCAATGTGAACACCTATGGCCCGGAGACGGTAAGCGCTTGGGAATTGGGGTCGAAGAACCAATTCGCCGATGGTCGCGTACGCTTCAATGTCGCGGCCTTTTACCAGGACTATCGCAATCAGCAATTGACGCAGAGCGTCACCGTGGGCGACCGCGTGTTCCAGCAGGTTCTGAATGCTGGGCGCAGCACGATCTGGGGCATTGAGCCGGAACTGACGACCGACATCACTGGCCTGGGCAGGCTGGATGCCAGCGTGCAGTATCTGCACGCGCGACTGAAGGACTTCGTCAACCTTGGTGTTCAATATGCGGGAAACACACTGCCGCAGGCCCCGGACTGGTCGCTGACGCTGGGCTATCGGCGCGGAGTCGCGCTGGGCGGCGGCACGCTGACTCTGGACGCGCGGAGTCGGATGCAGGGCCGGAGCTATCTGGACTTCACCAATTACGGCGAACAGACTCAGGCCGGTTACACGATGACCAGTGTCAACCTGTCCTTCGCCCCGAACGAGCGTCGGTGGCAGATCGAGGCGTTCATCCGCAATATCGAAAACCGGCAGGTGCTGCAGGAGGCTGCGGTCAATACCTATGCGCGATCCTACCGCTTCTCCTACGGCGCGCCGCGCACCTTTGGGGGAAAGTTGTCGTTTTGGTTCTGACATGACGAGACATGGCGCCATGGCCCTGGCCGCCGCGCTGGGCGATCACAGTCTAGGCATCGGGCCCTGGGGTTCATGCGCCACGTTGATCGGCAGGGCCGCCCGGTGCAGCCTGACCTGCTCCAGCATCTCTCAGGCAGCACATTAACCTGACCGCCACTATCTCTGGGCCAGCCCGGGCGCATCAGACGGTAGGCCACGCCCCCTCCGTCAGACCACCCGACTGCCGGCATGATCGCCGCTAGACCCCATGACTGGCGGAGCCTCGGAGGCGCGAATCTGAGATGCTGATTTTGGATTTGTCAGCAGCGGAGACGAGTTATGGCGGCGGCGGTGAAATACGTTGGTCTGGACGTACATAAGGAAACCATTGCGGTCGCGGTTGGCGATGGGGAACGCGGAGGCGAGGTGCGTTTCGTCGGCACGGTCGCCAACGAGGACGATGCGATCGGAAAGCTGGTCAAACGGCTGACGGGACCGGGTGTGACCTTGAACGTCTGCTACGAAGCTGGTCGGCTGTGGGTATGGCTTGCATCGGCTGCTGTCGAAGCTGGGGCAGAATTGCATCGTCATCGCCCCCTTGATGATGCCGCGACGCGCGGGCAATCATGTTAAGACTGACCGGCTTGACGCGATGAACTTGGCGCGGCTGCCATGCGCTGGCGAACTCACCGCTATCTGGGTGCGGGACGAGCGGCCCGGTTGTCGCACCGGAAGTCAGCGATGGGCCGGAAGTCCGGTCGCATCCCACGCAGTTGAGATAGCCGTACAGATAGAGTTTGAGCATATCGGCCGGGTCATAACCGGGCCGCCCCCGTCGCCTCCGGCCGCGTCCACTGGAAACCGCCCCGCCCAGGCCGAGGGCGTCGACGAAGGCGTCGATACCGTCCCGGTATCCCGGAAAATCCATGACGCCGTCTTGGGACGGTCTGGACGGTTAATCAAAATTTGGCCGGTCCACCTCTATCCGATGGGACATCGCGCCAGTTCATCCTGTCATAGTCATGTGCGGTTGATAGCAGGCACAAACATGGTACACGTCTACAAACGATTGTAGACAGGAGAGGTTGATATGCGGAAGCGCGCGATCATGGGACTGTCCATCGCGGCCGCGATGGTTTCAAACGCGGGGATCGCGCAGGCGCCTGCCCGGCCGACGGCCCCCCAGGCAGCGATCTCCACCGCGTCCGAACCATGGTGGAAGCACGCGGTGATCTATGAAATCTATCCGCGCAGCTTCCAAGACAGCAATGGCGACGGCATCGGGGACTTGCGCGGGATCACATCGCGGCTGGACTATCTGAAGTCTCTGGGGCTGGACGCGATCTGGATCACGCCCTTCTTCAAATCGCCTAATGCCGATTTCGGTTATGACGTGTCCGACTACACCGCCATCGACCCGCAATATGGCACGATGGCGGACTGGGACACTCTGGTCGCCGAAGCGCGCAAGCGTGGCATCCGCGTGCTGGTCGACCTGGTGGTCAACCACAGCTCGGCCGAACATCCCTGGTTCAAGGAGTCGCGAAGCTCGCGCACCAATGCCAAGGCCGATTGGTATGTCTGGCGCGACGGCACGCCGGACACGCCGCCGACCAATTGGAAATCGATCTTCGGCGGCCCGACCTGGACCTGGGATCCCGCCCGCAAGCAATGGTATTACCATATCTTCCTGCCCGAACAGCCCGACCTGAACTGGGCGAATCCGGGCCTGAAGAAGGCGATGTTCGACGTCGTCCGCTTCTGGCTCGATCATGGGGCGTCCGGCTTTCGCCTCGATGCCACGCCCTATCTGTTCGAGGACAGCAACTGGCCCCAGGACCCCAACCCCGACGACGGCCCGGTCTGGCTGAAGCCCTATAACGCGCAACTGCCCGGCACCAACCAAGTGCTGCGGGAGATGCGCAAGGTCGTCGATTCCTATCCGGGCGATCCCATCCTGCTGGGTGAATCCTCGACCCGCTCGATCGAGCAGCTGCGCGCGGTCTATGGGAAGAACAAGGACGAGATCCACCTGCCGATGAACTTCTTGGTCGGCAATATCTCAAAGCTGGACGCGGCCGAGTTCAAGCGCCGCTATGACGAGGCAGCAACCAAGCTCGACGGGCTGACGCCGGTGGAGTTCTTCAGCAATCACGATCAGTCACGCCAGTGGAGCGAGTTCGGAGACGGCGTCCATAACGACCGGATCGCCAAGATGTCGGCGGCGCTGACAATGCTCAATCCGGGCGTCGCGCTGCTCTATTACGGCGAAGAGATCGGCATGGGCGATGCCGACAAGGCAACCCTGGCCCAGGCGCCGATCGGCCCCAAGCGCCCCCGCACCGATGAGCGCGACCGGGCCCGTACGCCGATGCAGTGGAGCGGCGCGCCGCGCGCCGGTTTCACGACCGGCACGCCCTGGCTGCCGGTGGCGCAAGGCTATCAGCAGCGCAACGTCGCCATCGAGGACGCCGACCCGAACTCGCTGCTGAACTGGTATCGCAGCCTGGCCAGGCTGCGCCGTACCGATCCGACCTTCCGCACCGGACACTATGTTCCGCTCGAAAGCGGCGATCCGGCGATCTTCGCCTTTGCGCGAGTCAATCCCGATGGCAGCGGGGCGGTCGTGCTCGCCAATATCAGCGCCGTGCCGCACCAGGCCAAGCCGACCGGCTGGACGGGGGCGCCGCCCCGGTTCGACAGCCGCGTCTGTGCCTCTGGCGCGGGAGGCGATGGCATGAGCCTGGCGCCCTATGACACCTGTATCGTGCGGTTTCGGGTCGCACGGTAACGGTGTTCCGGCCGGCGGGGATGCCCCCGCCGGTCGGGATTACCCGGGCCTCTCGCCCAGCCACATATCTTCCAGGGCGACGCCATTGGGTTCAGGCATGACCCTCAGTACCCACACCAGCTGCAGGACCATCATCGCACTGAGAAAGGCGAAGACCCAGCCGCCGACCGCGCCGGCGACGATCGGGAACAAGCAGGCGATCGCTGCCGTCGTGACCTAGTGCGTCGTAGATCCCAGCGCCTTTCCCTTGCCACGGGCCGCACTGGTCAACACTTCCGAGATTAAGACCCAGATCACCGTCCCCTGGCTGATCGCGAAGGCGGTGATGAAGGCGAGCAGCCCGCCCAGGATCAGGATGCCGTCCGGGCCGGGGCGCTCCACCTGCCAGCCGACAAGCAGCAGGGCCGCCGGCAGCGTGATGATCCCGAACATCCATCGTCAGGCCCGCTCGGGCAGCAGCCTGCGCGATCAGGTTATTGCTGAGGAACGCGGCCAGGATACCGAGCACGATGTTCAGCCGGTTCATGGCCACCAGCCGCGCTCGAAAAGGGGCGGTCGATAGCTCGGCGATGTAGATCGGGGGGGGGGGGGGGTACGACCGATGCTGCACCGATGGCCAGGCCACCGAGGACGCGAAACGGGATCAGCATCGGCCAACTCTGCGCAAGCGCAGTGCCCAGGGGTGAGACGACATAGGCGATGGCGAACGACAGCATGACCGTTTTGCGCCCATGACGATCAGAGGGTACCCCGGTGACGAGTGATCCGATCACCGTGCCGATCAGGGCCGAGGCGACGATGAAGCCCAGCGATGCGTCGGTCATTGCGAAGCGTGCCTGCAGCGTCCCGGTCGCGCCGCTGATGACGGTGGTGTTGGACCCGAAGAGCAGGCCGCCAAGCGCCGTGCCCGCCGCGCTCAGCACGATGGCCAGGATATCCGCGCGTCGTCGTTCCCACCGCCTCCGACCGTCAATGTCGTGCCGCTATGCATCAACCCACTCCTCAATTTGCCGAAAGCCTCAGGTCGGCGGCTGGAAATTGAGGCTGCACCCGTTCAGGAATGCACCGATCCCGCGATCCGCATAGAAGTCCATGTCGGCACGCGGCGGCTCGCTGATTGGGGGAAAGGCGCCGTAACCGGCCAGCAGGCAATGCCAGGAGAGGTTGCCGAAATGGCTGCGCTGACCGTGACGGGCGAGAAGCTCGGCCAGGTCCCCGCGTCGGAACCAGCGATCGAGAATGTGGAGCAGTGGCTCGGGTAGCGCCATGTTGGCGGCGTTGGCGCGCCAATATTCGGTGTCGGTCCGCGTGGTCAGTTTGTAATGCGCGACGATATAGTCGCGCACCCCGTCCATCCGCTCCGTCGCGACCGCGTTGAAGGCCTCGCGATGGCGGTCGGTGAAGTCCCCGTCCGCATAATGCCGGATGAACTGTTCGACCGTGCCGAGGACCAGATGCAGCGCGGTCGCTTCCAGCGGCTCGATAAACCCCTGCGACAGGCCGACCGCGATGCAGTTGCGCTCCCAATGCCGGGCGACCTGGCCGACCCGGAAGGTCAGATGGCGGGCGGGCACATCGTCGCCGACGCCCAGCGCCTGCCGCAACTCGGCTTCGGCGGCGTCGGGCGACTGGAAATCGCGGGCATAGACATAGCCATTGCCGAACCTATGGCGCAGCGGGATCGACCAGCGCCATCCGTTCGACTGCGCGGTCGCGACCGTCTCGACCGGCGGCGGCCTGTCCATGTCGGTGGCCAGCACGACCGCCGCGTCGTTGAACAGATTCTCACGGAAGCCGTGGAACGGCACGCCCAGCACCTGCTCGATCAGCAGGCCCCGAAAACCGCTGCAATCGAGGAAGACGTCGCCTGCGATCTCGTCTCCCCGATCGGTGACGAGCGCGGCGATGTCGTCGTTTTCCGCGCGGCGGACCGTCTCGACCCGCGCGGCGCGGTGCACGACGCCTCGCTCCACCGCCAGATCGCGCAAATAAGCGCCCAGCAGGCCGGCATCGAAATGATAGCCATATTCAAGTCTGAATGGGAAGTTCGGCGGCGCGACTGGCGCCAGCCCCCTGGCGGCCAGGACACCGTTCAACAGGAAGTCGTCGGGCCGCACCGGCACGTCGTGGCCCAGACGGCGGTTACGGCAATTCAGGACGAACGCATCCTCGGTATGAACGTCGATCTGCGTCGTGAAGGGATGGCTATAGTCGCGCCACGGCGCCGCCGGGCTCCAGTCGACGAAGCGGATTCCGGCTTTGTAGGTCGCGCCGCATCGGGGCATCCAGTCCTGTTCGGGTACCCCGATGACCTCGAAGAAGCGCTTGAGCGAGGGCGTCGATCCCTCTCCGACGCCGATCGTCGCGATGTCGGGCGCCTCGACGACCGTGATCGTCGTGCCGGGCCAGGCGTGGCGCAGCAGGTGCGCGGTGATCCATCCGGCGGTGCCGCCGCCCAGAACGACGAAGCGGCGATCCGGGGTCATGTCATGGCCCCGCCAAAGGCGGCCAGCCATCGGTCATGGAGCGGCATATTGGCCACCGGCTCGCGCTTCATCGCCGCCAGGTCCCGCAACTGAGCGGCAAGTTCCGCATCGCTGGGGCCATCGGCCAGCGGGTGATAGTCGGCAGGCACGATCCCCTGTCCCATCATGACCTGTACCCAGGACGGCTCCATGAAGATGTCGGGCGGATCCTGCGTCAACGTGCCCGTCGCCCGGAACAGGGCGATCTTGTCTGCCAGCCGATCAGGCACCGCCATCGTGCGCAGGTCGCGCCAGAAGCCGGAATCGTCGCGCCGTGTCGCATGATAATGCAGGATGATGAAGTCGCGCACCGTCTCGAACTCGGTCTGGGACTGGCGGTTATATTCGGCGATCTGGCGATCGTCGAACCCGGCATGGGGAAACAGATGGAGCAGCCGGACGATCGCCGACTGGATCAAATAGATGCTGGTCGACTCCAATGGTTCCAGAAAACCGCTCGACAAGCCGATGGCCACGACGTTGCGTTCCCATTGCCGTCGCGCCCGCCCGGTGCGGAAGCGGATGATGCGCGGCTCATCCAGCAGCGCCTCGTCGATATGGCTGCACAGCATCTCGGCCGCCCGATCGTCGGTCATATGACGGCTGCTATAGACCAGGCCATTGCCGATCCGGTGCTGGAGTGGGATGCGCCATTGCCACCCTGCGTCGCGCGCGGTCGAGCGAGTATAGGGCGGCGTGGCATCGGTGCGTGCCGAGGGAACCGCCATTGCCCGGTCACAGGGCAGCCAATGCCCCCAATCCTCATAACCGACGTTCAGTTGCTGCTGGATCAACAGCCCCCGCGCACCCGAGCAGTCGATGAACAGGTCGCCCGCAATCTCGCTGCCGTCCCGCAGCTTCAATGTGGTGACGGTGCCGCTCTCTGCGTCACGACGGACATGCTCGACCAGCCCTTCGACCCGGCGGACACCCCGCGCCTCGCTATAGCGGCGCAGATACTGGCCATAAAGGGCGGAATCGAAATGATAGGCATAGGGGAGATGCCAGGTGGGATCGTCGACCTGGATACGGGCGAACTTGCCCTCCCGCGCGCACAGGTAGTTGAGGTCATAGTCCCAATAGTCGGCCGCATATCCGCCGGCCCGCGCTCGGTTCCAGAAATGGTGAAAGCTGCAAAAGGCGGTGTTGCGGCCCGCCGCGCCGAAGGTGTGATAATAGGACTCGCCGATCGCGCCCCAATCGTCGAAGCGAATCGCCAGCTTGATGGTCGCGCGGGTTTCGCGCAGGAACTCGGCCTCGTCGATGCCGAGCACCGCGTTGACGTGCTGGATCGGCGGGATGGTCGCCTCGCCGACACCGATGATGCCGATCTCATCCGATTCGACCAGCGTGACGGTGACGCGCGAGCCGATCACCCTGGCGACCAGCGCGGCGGTCATCCATCCCGCCGTGCCGCCGCCGACAATCACGACCCGGTCGATCGATGACGTCATCCATAGTCCTTCTCGCCGCTATGCCCCATGGTCGCAGATACCCTCGCCGGCACAAACCGGCGAGGGTATTCGCATCGCCGATCAGAAAAGGGCGTAGGTCAGGTTCAGCAGGAAGTTGCGGCCGAACGTCTCGTTGCGGGTCGTCAGGCCACTCGCCGCATCGGTATAGATGTCGCGCTGATTGGTCAGGTTCTGCGCCTGGATCGAGACGCGCAGCCGATTCAGATAGTCGATATTCGTCTTGGCAAAGTCATAGCCGATCTGCGCATCGACCAGCGTCTGCCCAGACCGGTTGGCCGGCGAGATGCCGTTGCTGCCGCCGCGGTCCTCCGATAGCCAGGCCGAACGATTGTTGGCGGACACCCGCGCCGAAAAGCCCGACTTTTCGAAATAGAACGTCCCCTGGAACACGCGGGCCGACAGGCCCGGAATGCGCGAACCATCGTCCAGCGATCCATCGGTAAACGCCGCGCCACCGGTCAACCCAAAGCCGTCCAGCGCCCGGACGAACCGGCCGAAGGGCAGCGATGCCTGAAGCTCGATTCCCTTTACCTTGCCCTTCAGGCCACCGGCATAGGTGGTGTTCAACCCCTGGAAGGTCGCCGGGGTATAGATCGTTTTGCCGTCGCTGCTGACCGCCTGGTGATAGCCGGGGATGTAGAACTGGCTGAAGTCGCGCAGCGTGGTCGTCTGGACGTTCCAGTTGACCAGATCCTTGTAGAACGCCGAGACCGACACGAAACCGTCGCTGGCGAAATACCATTCATAGGACAAATCGGCCTGGTTCGCTTCATAGGGGCGAAGCTGTGCATTGCCGGAGCGAGACGTCCACGGACCCAGTTGCGGGTTGGTGTTGGTCACATTGGCGACGTTATTCGAGAACTTGACCGAAGAGCCCGGATTCAGGAAGTCGATGCGAGGTCGGCTGACCACCTTGGCGACGGCGAAGCGAATGGTGTGGCCGTTGCCCAGATCGAAATTGGTATTCAGGCTCGGCAGCACGCGGGTATATTTCGCGCCGTCCGACACGGGTGTGGACTGCACAAGCAGGTTGGGTCCAACCAGCGCGTTGAAGCCGGTCGCCCGCTGATCGGTGATCAGGCCCTGGACACCGACATTGCCGAACAGGCGCACGCTACCGAGTTCGGTTTCGAAATCGGCCTTGATCGAAGGCTGCCACACCCGTTCCTTGATCGTATAGGTATCCCCCAGACGATCGGGTTCCAGCGCGCTTGCGTCCCAACGCTGGTAGAAATTGCTGTTGATGAGCCCCAGCGCGTCATAGGCAACGACATTGCCCAGGCCGGCCCAGCCGAGATCGGCAACCCCACGCCGCGAACCATCCGGCACCGGACCGTCCGACGGATAGGTCGACGCGGTCAGGAAATAGCCTTCATTGTCCTTCGACTTTTTGTGATCCGAATAACGCAGCGCGACATTGACCGATTTCAGGAAGCTGTCGTCGAAACGATAGGTCGCATCCAGGCGGATGGCGTTCAGATACTCCTTGAAGCGCGCCGTGTTGACGAAGCCGTCCTGCGCCTGGGCAAAGCCGATCCCCGCGGCACGTGCGGCGGCCGTGTTAAGCTGCGTGATCGGCGCCAGGCTTCCGCCCCAGGACTGCGGACCCGCCAGCCGGACCGCCGCATAATCGTCGAAACGCTGGCTGTTGTTGGAGAACATCAGGCCCTGATCGGTATAGGTCCAGGTCCGCAGATTGTTCGGCCCCTGCGAGGCCAGGCCAGCGCGACCGAGGCCCGCATAGCTCTCCGCCCGTGTATCGCGCTTGTCGCTTTCGGAATGCGACGCGTCGAGCGTCAGGTCG
This sequence comes from Sphingomonas sp., assembly GCF_039594485.1. Taxonomy (GTDB): domain Bacteria; phylum Pseudomonadota; class Alphaproteobacteria; order Sphingomonadales; family Sphingomonadaceae; genus Sphingomonas. The sequence continues at coordinate 30,927 of NZ_JBCNNI010000019.1, forward strand.
AGATTCGAGGTCGCCTTGTAGGCCAGGTTCCCGCCGAAGACTTTCAGATTGCCCTTTTTGTCGAGCGGATCGCTACGGATCACCGAGTTGAAGCCCGTGGTGCGCGCCGAGGTGACCGTGGTGCCGTTTGCGCTCAATACCGTGCTGCCATCCGCCGCGACCGGCAGCGACTCGATGAAGCCACGCGAAATGCCTTGGTCGGCAAACTTGATGTACAGCGCGTCGAAGGTCGCGGTGAACTGGTCGGTCGGTCGATACTGGAACACGCCCGCCAGAGTATCGCGCTTCAAGACACGTGAGCGCGACGAGATGTCGATGCCCTGGGGGACATATTTGCCGCGATTGGTGCCGGAGGTAATCGCGTTGGGATCATATCCCCACACGCTGAAATAATTGTCCTGGACCGGCGAGGAGGTGGTGGCCGCGGTCAGCGCGATGCCGATCGTGTCGTCGGCGAACTTGTCGCTGTACGACAGAGCGAAACGGTGGCCATTGTCCTTGAAGTCGGGGTTCTTCGACTTCATCCCGTTCTGCTCGAAGGTCGCATTGGCGATCAGCGTGCGCTTGGCATCGAGCGGACGAACGGTGCGGATGTCGACGGTGCCGCCGATGCCCATGGCGGTCAACGCGGCGTCGGGCGTCTTGTATACGACGGCGGCGCTGACGATCTCGGCCGGATAGAGATCATATTCGACGCCGCGATTGTCGCCGATGCCAATAAGTTCGCGACCGTTCAGCGTCGTGCCGACAAAATCCTCGCGGAAGCCGCGCACGGAAATGCCGCTGATCCGCCCGGAGCGCCGTTCCCCCGCCAAACCGGCGAGGCGTCCCAGTGAGTCGGCGACGCTCGACTGTGGCAATTTGCCGATATCTTCCGCGGATACGGCTTCGACGACCGACGTATTGTTGCGCTTCAGCGATTGCGCCCGCTCCAGGCTGGCGCGCAGGCCGGTGACGACGATCTCATTGCTTGCGTTGTCGTTGGCGTCGCCTGCGGCTGCCGCACTCTGGTCGCCGACAGGGGCCTGCGACGCTGGGGTGGCTGGATCGACCGGAGGCACGACGCCCGTGCCCGCATTTTGAGCCCAGGCGGGCGCGGCGATCAGCAGCGCGGCCATTGCCGTCGAGCATGCGAGCCGATGTCGTGAAGTCATGAAGTCCCCTCTCCTTGATTGCCCGTCGAACGCTCTGGCTTCTTACGGGCTGAGGGGCGTATAACCGATCCTACAAACGATTGTAAACACGGTTTGGTCTATGTTGTTGTCTGGCATAGGGTCACCGGACGGTCAGTGGCGACGGTGATCGTTCCGCTCGTGAAGTTCCTGGAACGTCGCATGTCCCGACGCTTGCGCGAAACGCCTCCAGGAGTGGCTCGTAGTGCAGGCTTCCATTGCGACGATGCATGGCGCCTGTTCGCACAGATGCGCTTCGAGCTTGGCTCGCGACATGGTCCGGTTACATGGAACCACCCCTCCCGGTGATGTCGCGCAGATATGGAAGCTGCGCTTCGCCAGATCGATGGTGAGGATGTGGACGTCGGTCATCTGCTCCTCGTTAGCATGGTGCCTTCCAGCGTCCGTCCGGCATCATACGATGCCGCTTGAAGGGGGACGTCCACACCATCAGTTCACAGCACTGTGGGCACGATGCCTGACTCGCCGTAATCTCGGTCTACATCCGGCCGCTCGTTTCCCACAGCGCCACAGCTTCGCGCTTGAACTCGTCCGTGAACCGACGCTTCATCATACTCGGCATTAAAACACCCTTTGCTCTGCAAAGCCTGTCATCGGCGTCCGTCAAATACGGGGCTGAGCAATCAGCTTACCTGGACCTCGACGGACACGTGGTAATGGCGAGTCGCGCCTGGTTCCAGGAAGTCGGGAGATCCCTTGCGATAGGGCCGATCCGCCGGACCGAGTGGCGTGTGGGGCTCCAGGCCGAGCGCGAACAGACCGGACTGGTTGGTCTGCCAAAGTCCCATACTTGGCAGAGCGCGATCGTCGTAGCGAATGGTCAGGGAAAGGTCCCCCAGGGCGGGATTGGACACCTGTACGCCAGCGCTGCGGGCGTCGAGCGTTCGGACGATTTCGAAGGATTCGACCGCGTCCGGATCCGGCCGCGGGGGCGATGAAGCCCATCCCGAGATGGTCTGCGATTCGACGCCGGAAACCAGCGTGGTCTCGTCGAGAAGCGGATATCCGACGTTGATATGATAGAGGATGCCGTGGCGCGCGGGCGTGTAGCCCCGGTTCGTGACAATATCATCGATCGCAATGCTATTGCCCAGCAGCGGCATTCGGATGGTGCGGCGCAATTCCAGGACTTCGCCGAATACGACCGCCTGGCGGACCACGGCCGTGCAGCGTATCATGGGGACGTCGCTGTCGAGATCGATGTCGCGCGCGATCAGTACGGCCGGGATGGTGCCGATCCGCCCGTGCAACGGATATTCGACTAGGCTGCGGTTAGGATAGTGGAAATGGTCGGCCGGACCTATGGCGGGCAGGCCGTGATGATCCAGACCGCACGTCACCAGGAACCCCTCGAACGTGCGTAACAGTCCCAGTCCGCGGTCATCCTCGACGGCCGCCGCGGCGGGGTAATCGGAAGGGCCCAGCCAGCCCAGATTGGTTCCGCGATAGCGCAGTGCGGCGATATCGAATCCCCGGTCGAGCGCGATTTCGGCTTCCAGGCCCTGGGCGTTGCGCAGTTGCAGCAGGCGCTGCCCACGTGTCGGGCCATCGTCGAGCGTGACTTGCCGAAGCCCGCCCAAGCCGCGAGCTCCGGCGGATCGAGCCAGGATCGCGGCGTGCTCGTCGGGGCGCCAGGCCGCCATCACCGCAGTTCCCGGCACGGCAATCGCCTGTCCGGGGCCTGCGGATCAGTGGACTGTTTCGAGTTTACGACAAGGCGCATGAGCTTATTTCCCGTTTCTGTAGAAGCTGGGGCGTCGACGCGTGCCGCCGTCGAATCGGCGGAAGGCCAGAGATTCCGTTTGGAAATGCGCTGAAGGCGCATTCCGGCACCGCAGGAAATTGGCTCTTTCGCCAATTTCCAAACAGACTCTCGGTACGCCACTGCCGATCGCTGCCAGCCGACATCGGCAGACATCGCGACGCCACGAATCCTATTGCAGGTTGACGAAGGCACCGCCGTCGACAAGCAGCGCTGCGCCGGTGACATATTCCGCCAGATCGGAAGCGAGGAAGACTGTCGGTCCGACCAGATCCTCCGGCCGACCAAGGCGCCCCAAGGGGATGCGGGCTTCCATCTGGCGCCGCTTCATCGCGTCGGCCAGATCGTCCTTATTGATGTCGGTCAGGATCGTGCCGGGTAACAGCGCGTTGCAGCGGATGCGATGCTTGCCCAAGGCGATTGCCGTCGACTGCATCAGCGACAGCACGCCGGCCTTGGTCGGCGTATAATGTGTCTGGAACTCCCCGCCAACCAGCGCGGAGATCGACGACATGGCGATGATCGAGCCGCCATGGCCTTGCGCGACCATTCGGTTGGCAGCGGCCTGAACCATGTAATAGGCACCGTGCAAATTGACCTGCATGGTCCGCTCCAGCGTCTCGGCGGGCATGTCCAGAAAGGCGTGGAAGGGACATATCCCGGCATTGTTGACGAACACGTCGACCTTGTCGAAGGCGGCGACCGCGCGCTCGACGAAATCTGTGGCGGCGGCCGGATCGGCAACGTCGCCCCGCACGGCGATCGCCTGCCCGCGCCCGGCCTCGATCTCGGCGACAACAGCCTCGGCCCCCGCTACGTCGCTGTTATAGTTGATCGCGACCTGCGCGCCTTGGCGCGCGCAGCCGATCGCTACGGCACGGCCGATACCGGCCGACGCACCGGTGACGAGGACGGTCTTTCCCGCAAGCAGCATCATTCTTCTCCCGAGTCGGTGCAGCCCAGATCGCGGCTGATGTCGAAGGCGGTGGCTCGGACGACCGCGACCAGATCGGCCATGCGGTCGTCGCTCATGTAATGGGCTGCCCCGGAGACGCTGATCGCGCCGACGATGTGCCGCTTGCCGTCGCGAACCGGCGCGGCCACGCACCGGATGCGATCCTCATTCTCCTCCAGGTCGAACGCAATGCCGCGCGCGGCATAGTCGGCCATTCGCGCCAGCCACGCGGATGCCTGCGCTGCGCTGGCATCCGGCTGCTCGGCGGCAAAGGCTTGCTGCCATTGTTCGGGCGAGAGATCGAGCATCAGCGCCTTGCCAAGGCCGGTCGAGCTGCGAAGATGCGCGTCGCCGATACGGCTGGAAATGTTGATCCGCCGCCGACCGGTAATCTTGTCGAGATAGCGGACCGAATCGCCGTGGATCGTGCCAAGATGCACCGTGTCGTCAGTTTGGTCGGCAAGGCGTTCGAGATGCGCGTGCGCCACCTGCACCAGGTCGAACTGATCCTGCGCGCGAAATCCCAGTTCTAGGAGCTTCGGTCCCAGGCGATAGCCGGAGCGGATGCCGGACACGAGATAGCCGCGCTCGACCAGGCTGACCGCCAGCCGGTGCGTCGTGCTGCGCGTCAGTCCGAGCCGCCCGGACAGGTCGGCGAGCAGGAGCGGACCATCGGCCAGCGCCTCGATCACGTCCAGCCCGCGCATGAGTGTTCGGCTGCCGGCCGGTCCGACGTCCGGCGATGAAGATGGCGTTGACCCTTTCATAGTCTTCCCATTATAGTCTCATTTAATGGAAGTCTACTCCCAATAAATGGGAGTTTAGGAGTGGCTATGCTGTCGAAGATCAAATTCGTACGGGCATATACGACGAGGGGCGGCGGGGCGGATTATCACGATCAGGGCGCGGGCCACTGGATCGACGATCATATCGCCACTCCGATGTCGCGATATCCTGAGTATCGGCAGAGCCGGCAGAGTTTCGGCATCAATGTGCTCGGCACGCTGGTCGTCGAGCTGGAGGCCGAGGACGGCACTATTGGCTTCGCAGTCACCACCGGGGGCGAACCCGCCTGCTACATTGTCGAACGGCACCTTTCCCGCTTCCTCATCGGGCGCAGTCCGGCCGATTACGAGAAGATCTGGGACCAGATGTATTTCTCGACCCAATATTATGGTCGCAAGGGCTTGGTGGTGAACGCCATTTCCGGCGTCGACCTCGCATTGTGGGACCTGCTCGGCAAGCTGCGTGGAGAGCCGGTCTATCACATGCTGGGCGGGGCGGTCCGCGACGAACTGCAATTCTACGCCACCGGCGCACGGCCGGACATTGCCCGCGATCTGGGCTTCATTGGTGGCAAGATGCCGCTACACCACGGCCCTGCCGAGGGGGTCGAGGGTTTCAGGAAGAACATCGCCGAACTGGCCGATATGCGCGCGAAGGTCGGCCCCGATTTCTGGCTGATGTGGGATTGCTGGATGGCGCTCGACGTCGACTATGCGACCCGGCTTGCGATCGCTGCCCACGACCATGGCCTGAAGTGGATCGAGGAGGCGATCAGTCCCGATGATTACTGGGGCTATCAGCAACTGAAGCGCAACGTGCCCAAGGGGATGCTGGTCACGACCGGCGAACATGAGGCGACCCGCTGGGGCTTCCGTATGCTGATGGAGATGGACTGCTGCGATATCATCCAGCCGGACGTGGGCTGGTGCGGCGGCGTTACTGAACTGTTGAAGATCAGCGCGCTGGCCGATGCGCACGGCAAGATGGTCGTGCCGCATGGCTCTTCGGTCTACAGCTATCATTTCGTCGTGACGCGCCACAATTCGCCGTTCGCCGAGTTCCTGATGATGCATCCCGGGCCGACCGAGATCGTGCCGATGTTCGCGCCGCAACTGCTCGGCGAGCCGGTGCCGGTGAACGGTCGCATCCGCGCCAGCGCGCTCGACAGGCCGGGGTTCGGCGTCGAACTCAACCGCGGGATCGCGCTGCATCGGCCCTATCCCTCTGACGAACCCTTGAAGGACTGAAACCATGAAGCTCTGCCGCTATGGCGCACCAGGCGCCGAGAAACCCGGCCTGATCGACTACGACGGCCGCATTCGCGATCTGTCCGGCCATGTTTCCGATATCGGTGGGGACGCGCTGTCGCAGGCGACGATCGGCGGGCTGCGCGGTCTGGACCCGGCGACGCTGCCGCTCGTCGACGGCCCGGTCCGCTATGGTCCATGCGTCGCCGGTACGCGGCATTTCGTTGCGATCGGACTCAACTACGCCGATCACGCCGCCGAATCGAACCTGCCGATCCCGGAGGAACCGGTGGTGTTCAACAAATGGGCGGGTTGCATCCAGGGGCCGAACGATCCCGTCACCATTCCGCGCGATTCCCGCAAGACGGACTGGGAAGTGGAACTGGGCATCGTGATCGGCACGCGCGCCTCCTATGTCGAGGAGGCGCACGCGCTGGACCATGTCGCCGGCTATTGCGTGGTCAATGACGTCTCCGAACGGCACTGGCAGACCGAGCGCGGCGGGACCTGGGATAAGGGCAAGGGATTTCCCACCTTCGGCCCGATCGGTCCCTGGCTGGTGACGCCGGACGAGGTCGGCGACCCGCAGGACCTGTCGATGTGGCTGAGCGTCAACGGTCGGAAGGTGCAGGACGGCAATACCCGGACGATGATCTTCGGCGTCGCCCATATCATCTCCTATGTTTCGCAGTTCATGACGCTCGAACCGGGCGACGTCATCACCACGGGCACGCCGCCCGGCGTGGGGCTCGGCCAGAAGCCGGAGCCGTGGTTTCTGAAGGCTGGCGACGTCGTCGAACTGGGCATCGAGAAGCTGGGCGAGCAGCGGCAGGACTTCGTGGCGTGGTCGCCCGCACGATGACGGCCTATGCGAGCCGGTTCGCCGGTCGTACCGCGATCGTCACCGGCGGGGCGTCCGGTCTCGGCAGGGCGGTGGCCGCGCGTATCGTCGCGGAGGGCGGTCGCGTCGCCCTGTGGGATCAGGACGCCCGATCGCTCGCCGACGCCGCGAAGGACGTCGGGGCGCTTGACACGCAGGCGCTCGACGTCTCCGAGCTGGCAGCGGTCGAGGCCGCCGCCGCCGCCAGCGCCGCCGCGCTGGGCGATCGGGTGGACATTCTGGTCTGTTCGGCGGGTATCACGGGGGCGACGGCGCCGCTGCATGCCTATCCGCTCGACAGCTGGCTGCGCGTGTTCGACATCAACGTCAACGGCCTGTTCTACTGCAATCGTGCGATTGTGCCGCGGATGCTGGCCAACGGCTATGGCCGGATCGTCAACGTCGCGTCAGTGGCGGGCAAGGAGGGCAATCCCAACGCCTCCGCCTATTCTGCGTCCAAGGCCGCAGTGATTGGCCTGACCAAGAGCCTGGGTAAGGAACTGGCGGGCAAGGGGGTGATCGCCAACGCGCTGACCCCGGCGACCTTCGAAAGCCCGATCCTGGCCCAACTGCCACCCAGCCAGGTCGATTATATGCGCTCGAAGATCCCGATGGGGCGCCTAGGCGACGTGCAGGAAAGCGCCGCGATGATCTGCTTCATGGCTAGCGAGGAATGCAGCTTCACGACCGCCGCGACGTTCGACACGTCGGGTGGCCGGACGACCTTCTGATCCACGCAGCCGTCCGGGAGGGGGCAGGGATGACGATACCGTTCATCGACGCGCATTTTCATCTCTGGGATCTGCAGCGCCTGCAATATGGCTGGTTGACGCCGCCGTTCGACGACCAAGGTCCGAACGGCGACGTATCGGCCATCGCCATGACCTATCTGCCCGACCGGTTTCGCGCCGACCTCGTGCGGTGGAACCTGGTCGGCGCGGTCCATGTCGAGGCCGGTGCCGATCCGGGGCAGGCGCTGGCGGAAACCGCCTGGCTGCAGCGGCTGGGCGATGCCGACCGGTTGCCGACCGCGATCGTCGCTCATGCCGACCTGACCGATCCAGACGTCGACGACCTGCTGGCCGCGCAGGCGCGCCACGATCGCGTGCGCGGCATCCGGCAGATCGTGAACTGGCACCCGGACCCGGCGCGGACCTACATGCCGGTCGACGTCACCCTCGATCCCGCCTGGGCGCGCGGCTTTGCGCGGTTGGCGGCCCATGGCCTGGGGTTCGATCTGCAATGCTACCCGGCGCAGATGCCGCACATCGCCGCCATCCTGACCCGCCATCCGGACGTGCCGGTGCGGATCAACCATATGGGCATGCCTGTGCCCGGCGATCCAGACGGTATCGGGACATGGCGCACCGGTATGCGCGCGCTGGCCGCCTTGCCGCAGGTGGCGGTCAAGATCTCCGGGCCGGGCTTCATCCGGCGCGACTGGACGCCGGAGCTGGTGGCGCCGATCATCCGCGAGGCGATCGCGCTGTTCGGAACCGACCGTACCATGTTCGCGAGCGACGTACCGACCGACACGCTGTTCGGATCGGTCGATCGCCACATGGAAACCTATGCGGCCATTGCCGCCGATTTTCCGCAGCACGCGCGCCGCGCGATGTTCGCGGGCAACGCCAATCGCCTCTATCGATTGGGGTTGGACAGCTTGCTGGAGGATGCTGCGTGAAGACCCCGGTTTCGGTGCGCTGGGATTCGGTCCCGGCGCCGGTGATGCGTACCGCGCTCACCCTGGCGATCAGCCTCTTCTTCATATGGGGACTGGGCTACGGCTTGCTGGACGTGCTGAACAAGCATTTCCAGGACACGCTCCACGTTGGCGTTGCGGAATCGACCTGGCTGCAGATTGCCTATTTCGGCGCCTATCTGCTCGTCAGCCTGCCTGCCGGGGCGTTGATCGCGCGGAAAGGGTACAAGTTCGGTATCCTCACCGGCTTGCTGGTGACGGCGCTCGGCGCGTTCCTGTTCATCCCATCCGCCGCGGCCAATGCCTTCATGCCGTTCGTGCTGTCGATGTTCGTACTAGCGTCGGGCCTCGCCTGCCTCGAAACCTCGGCCGACAGTTATGTCAACGTGCTCGGGCCGCCGGAGCAGGCCTCGCGCCGCCTCAACCTCGCCCAGTCCTTCAACGGCCTGGGTACGTTCATCGGCCCGCTGATCGGCGGCACACTGTTCTTTTCGGCTGTGCCAGCGTCTGCGCAGGCCGGTCGGGCGCACGGCGAGGTCATGGCGATCTATGCTGCAATCGGTATCGCGATCGTGATCTTCACCCTCGTGATCGCGCGCGCGCGCCTGCCCGAGATCGCGGAGGCCGAGCATCACGACGGCGGCGGCAGGCCCGATGGCATCTTCCGGCGTCGCCATTTCGTGCTCGGCGTGCTGACCCAGGCCGTCTACATCGGCGCGCAGGTCGGTGTTGGCGCATTGTTCATCAACGTCTCGATCGCCACCTGGGCGGGTACGACCGCGCGCGGTGCCGCCTATCTGCTCAGCCTGGCGATGGTGCTGTACATGATCGGCCGCTTCACCTCGACCGCGCTGCTGTCGCGCGTCTCGCCGCACACGCTGCTGGGGATGTTCGGTGCGGTGAACGTGGTGCTCGCGCTGCTGGTTTCGCTCGCCATCGACCGCGTCTCGCTGATCGCGATGATTGCGGTGTTCTTCTTCATGTCGACCATGTTCCCCACGATCTTCGCCCTGGGGGTGCGCGATCTGGGTGCCGGCACCAAGCGCGCGGCGTCGTTCATGGTGATGGCGATTGGCGGCGGGGTCGCCTTGCCTTATCCCATGGGCTGGATCGCTGAGCGCTATGGTGCGCCGGTGGCGTTCGTACTGCCCGCCGGCGCGTTCGCGCTCGTCGCGCTATACGGCATGCGCTGGTCCAGGATATGCGAAGGCTCCGACATGTGAGCAGTAGCAGCCATGGCAGACGTCGCGTTCGACGCACTCGGACAGGCCATCCATGCCAGGAGGCCAACCGGCAGCGACGGACTTGTGCACGATGATGCGGCTGTCGATTGACTGGCATGGGCATATGGGCTGTCCGGGCCGCACGGAGGTAATACCAATGTATAATGAAAATTGATTGAATCGTATCCGTACTGTCCATTTTTACGATCAATGTGAGCGTGATACCTATCTTGCCCAACGGTGAAATCACTGGTCGACGATCGGCTTCGATCGAAAAAGTGGAGAGGGCATGTGCGTGGGTATTCTCCCTTTTCGCGGTACCGTCGCCGCTGGCATCCGGTGTTCGGGAAAGCTGCGGTGATCCGGCTATCCGCGCCGGGTGAAGTCGTCCAGGTCCAAGCGAGCGTGCCCGCTGATACGGCGCAGAGCGCCGTTCATTTCGGCGAGACTGCGGGACGACGCTACGCGAGTGTCCTCAACCTGCACACCCAGCGCGTCGGTCGCCAGCGACGAGGCGCGACGCAATATTTTCGACATGTGGCAGTGCCGGGCTGCGAGCGGCTTTCCGTGCGGGCTGACCTGTATGATGACCATTCGGACAATGTGATGACCGGCGGTGTCGCGGCCGTGGTTTCCGTCAACTTCCCGCTTTGCTTGGCTGCTGATGTCGCCGTCGGGCGACGCCTGCAACAGCTTCGAATTGTGGCGTGAGGGTCTGGATCTGGCGCGCGACATGAAGCTCAACGCCTATCGCTTCTCGATCGAATGGCCGCGGATCGAGCCCGCGGAGGGCATGTTCTCGGTCGCGATGCTCGAGCATTTCAAGGCAATTACGGAGCGATGGCGCGCGCGCGGATTGCAACCGGTCGTGACACTGTGCCACTTCACGACGCCGCGCTGGTTCGCGGCACAAGGTGGCTGGACGAACGCCGCACCCTCAAGCCCAGTTGGCGCGTACTCGCGGGCATCGCTGCGCGTAACCGGCTGTAACAAGGCGGCAACGGGACATACCGGGCGACATCCTCGCTCCGATCGCGATGGTTTTCGTTCGCGCGCGGCAAGGCCGATCTGGTCGCCGAAACAGACGGATGGCTTGGTGACGATAACCGCCACCGCGTGCGCGCTTCCCTGGGCTGCGCTGATCAAACATCCATGATCGAGGAAAAAGGGGATGACGATGAAACTGCGCAACAGGACTCTGCTGCTGCTGCTGGCGGCATCAATGCTGACGGCACCGGCAATGGTCCATGCCCAGGCCCAAACGCCGGCGGCCCAGCCGTCGCTCGCACCCACGGACAGTACCGCGCTGGAACAAGGCTTTCGCGCACCGCCCGCCAGTGCTCGGCCGCGCGTTTGGTGGCACTGGATGAATGGCAACATCACCAAGGAGGGGATCGCCGCGGATATCGCGTGGATGAAGCGCGTGGGCATCGGCGGCCTTCAGAACTTCGACGTGGACCTCGATACCGGCCAGATCGTCGCCAACCGGCTGGCCTATATGACCCCCGCCTGGAAGGATGCGTTCGCCTACGCCGCGCGCGAGGCGGACCGGCAGGGGCTGGAACTGGCGATCGCTTCCTCGCCGGGTTGGTCGGAAACCGGCGGCCCCTGGGTGCCCGAGGCCGACGCCATGAAGAAGCTCGTCTGGAGCGAGACGCCGGTATCCGGGGGCCGGGCGGTATCGCTGAAGCTGGCGCAACCGCCGGCCGTCGCCGGTCCGTTTCAGACATTGCCGCGCCAGCCGGACGTCAGCGACCTGATCGCGGGGCGGAATCCCGGCCCCGGCCCGGATTTCTATCGCGACGCCAAGGTGCTGGCGGTGCGCGTTGCCGATGTCGCGCCTCTGCCGGTGCCGACGCTCAGCGACGGCGATGGCAAGGCGATCGTCAACGGCCTTGGCATCTCCACCGACGCGGTGGGGAATGTGGCAATTGGCTCGGTGCTCGCGCAGCGTCCGCCCGAGCTGCGGCTCGACTATGGCCGTGACGTGACGGTCCGCTCGGCGACGCTGCGGATCTCAAAGGGCGCGATCCCGATCCTGGGGGCGATGTTCACGCCGGTCCTGGAATGTAGCGCGGATGGACAACGCTGGACGAAGCTGGCCACCATCGGGCTGCAGGAGACGCCCGTCACGATATCATTCCCGGCCGTCACCGCGCGCCATTTCCGGGTCGTGGTGAGTTTACCGCACGGTCCCGGTGGCGGCGGACCGTCCGCGTTCGAGCAGCAGTTGGCAATGGAGAATGTCTTCGCCCGCGCGATCGGCAACCTGCTGCGCGCGGCGGTTAACATCGGCATCCTGCAATTCCACGGCGAGGCGCGGGTCGACCAGTATGAGACGAAAGCGGGTTACAGCATCGTCCCGGATTATGCCGCGCTGCCCCCGGTCGGCGACGGTGCGACCGGTCCCGCGGCGGATGAGACCATCGACCTGACCGATCGCATGAAGCCCGACGGCACGCTCGACTGGACGCCGCCGCCGGGCCGGTGGCGGGTGCTTCGGATCGGCTATTCGCTGATCGGCAAGACCAATCATCCCGCGCCGACGGAGGCGACGGGCCTTGAGGTGGACAAATATGATGGCGCGGCAGTCGCGCGCTATCTCGACCATTATCTCGCCAGCTATCGCGATGCGGCAGGGTCGGGCCTGCTCGGCGCGCGCGGGGTGCGGGCCTTCCTGACCGATTCGAGCGAGGTCGGCGCGGCGAACTGGACGCCGCGCATGATCGAACAATTCCGGCGGCTTCGCGGCTACGATCCGACGCCGTGGATGCCGGTCCTGACCGGTGTGATCATCGGCGACCGGCGGCAGAGCGATGCGTTCCTGTACGATTACCGCCGGACACTCGCCGACCTGATGTCGAGCGAGCATTACGGTACGGTAGCGCGCGTGGCGCATCAAAGCGGGCTGAAGGTCTACGGCGAATCGATCGAGGGCAATCGATCCTCGTTCGGCGATGACATGGAAATGCGGCGCTATACCGACTATCCGATGGGTGCGATGTGGGCGTTCGACATCGCCAAGGGGCCGCAGCCGTCGTTCGTGATCGACATTCGCGGCGCGGCATCGATCGCGCATCTCTACGGCAAGAATGTCGTCGCCGCCGAATCGATGACGGCAATGATGGAACCTTGGGCGTTCGGCCCGGCGGACCTGAAGCATATCGTCGATCTGCAGTTCGCCCTCGGCGTGAACCGGCCGGTCATCCACACCTCCGTCCACGTGCCGGTTGAGGGTCGCGAACCCGGCCTCTCGCTCGGCGGGATCGGGCAGTTCTTCAACCGGAACGAGAGCTGGGCGGAACTCGCGACGCCCTGGATCGACTATATCGCGCGCAACGCTTATCTGTTGCAGCAGGGGCGCAACGTGGCTGACGTCGCCTATTTCTACGGCGAGGAAACCCCGCTGTCCGGCCTGTTCGGCAAGACGTTCGTGACGGATGCGCCCAGCCGCTACGCCTTCGACTTCCTGAATGCCGATGCGTTGATGGGGGCGCTGTCCAATGTCGACGACGAGGTCGTGTCGGTCGGTGGCGCACGGTATCGCGTTATCTATCTCGGCGATGGATCGCGCCACCTGACGATGACGGCGCTACGGCGTCTCGCCACCCTTGCCGAAGGCGGGGCGACGATCGTCGGCCCCCGCCCGGAAGGGTCACCGAGCCTTCCCGACGATGCGGGGCAGTATGCGCAGCTCGTCGATCGATTGTGGTCGGGCCGTCCGGTGACCCCGGTAGGAAAGGGGCGAGTGGTCGCATCCCGCAATGTCGAACAGGCGCTGCGCCAGATCGGCATTGCCCCGGATTTCGCCTTCGATGGGGCGGCGGACGCCGACATCCCCTTCGTGCATCGGCGTCTGGACGATGGCGACAGCTATTTCCTGAGCAACCGCAAGGATCGCGCCGAACCGATCGAGGCGCACTTCCGCGTGACCGGAAAGGTGCCGGAATGGTGGGAGGCCGAGACGGGTATCATCCGGCCGCTCGACTATCGGATCGAACATGGTGAGACGATCATTCCGCTCACGCTCGCACCGCAGCAGGCGATGCATATCCTGTTCCGCAAGCCGGCCACTGCGCCGGTCCGCACCGGTTCGCAGCCGAAGCCAGCGCAGCTCGGCACATTGCAGGGACCATGGACGGTCGCATTCCAGTCGGGCCGCGGTGCACCGGCAACGGTCATGATGCGCAAACTAGCGCCGCTCGATGAGAATGCCGATCCGGGGGTGCGCTATTTCTCCGGGATCGCGACCTATACGAGCAGCTTTGCCGCACCGCGGGGCTGGAAGAGCGGGCAGCCGCTGGTCCTGAACCTGGGCGAGGCGCGGGAAGTGGCGGAAGTCCGGGTCAACGGCACGCTCGCGGGCTACGCCTGGCACGCACCCTACACGGTCGATATCGGCCGTTTCGTAAAGTTGGGCAGCGACAACACGGTAGAGATTCGCGTCGCCAATCTATGGGTCAATCGCCTGATCCGCGACGCCGACCCGGCGGTCACGCAAAAGGTCAGCTGGACCTCGGTTGCCACCTACAAGCCGACGGCGAAGTTGCGGCGATCGGGCCTGATCGGACCGGTCGGTCTGGAAACCGCGCCACGCTGAAGGGGCGCGCCGCCGCCCGGCAACGGGCGGCGGCCTCTTTCTACTTCGGGCGTCTGGTCGCGTCCGCGCCGGACCGCCGGACCGCCGGACCGCCGGATCCCGGCCCCACCTCAGCGGGCGTGGTCCTCAAGGATCAGTTCGGCCGCGCGCCAGCCGATGGCCATCGCCGGCCCATTGGTGTTACCCGCTGGTTGCAGCGGCATCACCGAACAGTCGGCGACGCGCAGGCTGCGGATGCCGTGGACGCGCAGGCGACCATCGACCACGCCTGTTTCCGGCGTTCCCATGCGGCAGGTGCCCGTGCTGTGCAGGCCGGGGCTGGCCAGCCACTCCAGTTCTTTCGCGATATCCACGTCGGTCTGGAATCGCTCCCCTGGCACCTGCTCCGCCCCGACGAAGTCCTTCAGCGCTGGCTGCGCCATGAAGCGGCGGGCGAGACGGACCATCCTGACGAGGAACGCCTTGTCGGCAGGATCGCCCCACCAGTTCGCGTTGACCTCCACCGCGTCGGCGACATCGGCGGTGCGGATCGCCACGAAACCCCGGCTTTTCGGACGCAGTGCGATGGCATTCACGCTGATCCCCGGCTCGTCCTCCAGCGCGCCACGCCCGGGATCGGCCTTGATCTCCTCGGTGCTGCGGAGCGAATAGGGGCCGATCCCGAACTCCGCGTCCGGCCATTCGGCAGGCGAGTCCACCGACAGCAGCGCCGTGATCTCTGGTGAGGTATAGGCCATCGGGCCCGTGCGCGTCAGATAATAGCGCAGGACATGGCTGGCGAGGCGCCAGCCCGAAAATTCCCGGTTGGCGCCCGCCTCGCCGTGCAGCCGCCACGACATGGTGAACATCAGATGGTCGGCGAGGTTGCAGCCGACCTGCGCTAGGGGCTGGACGACCGGCACGGCGGCGCGGGCCAGCACGTCGGTCGGGCCGATCCCGGACAGTTGTAGCAGCTTGGGGCTTTGCAGCGCGCCGGCTGACAGGATCACTTCGCGCGTCGCGGCGATCCGTCGATGGCCGTCGACGGTGCGGATCTGAACGCCGGTGGCTCCTCCGTCCGCGATCAACACCCGCTCGACCAGCGTGTTGAGTAGGACGGAGAGGTTCGTACGATGCTTCGCCGGCTTCAGGAACGCCTGATAGCTGGAAGCACGCCGCCCCCGCCGCGACACGGTCGCCTGCGTATAGCCGATGCGTGGTCCGCGGGGCGCATTGATGTCCTCCACCGCTTTCAGCCCGAGCTGGGTGCCCGCCGCGATCGTCGCGGTGATCGCCGGGGATCGAAAGGGCAGGCGGGTAATCTGCAAGGGGCCGTCGTTGCCGCGACCGGAATAGGCACCTGGACCGCGATAGCTTTCCATCGACTGGAAGCAGCGTTCAATTTCGCTCCAACGCCACTCGGGAAAACCCATCGCGGCCCAGCCGTCATAGTCGGCGGGCTCACCGCGCAGATACCAGGTGCCGTTGGTCGAGCTCGATCCGCCCAGCCCGCGACCATAGAACCAAGTCTCGCCTTTGGGGCGGCCTTCCTGTTCGGTGATGGGGAAATGCCAGAAATGCGTCGGGTTGCCGAACATCTTCATGAACGCGCGCGGCATGTTGACCAGTTCGGTTTCATTGTCGCCGCCGGCCTCGATCAGCAGCACCCGTGCCGCCCCGTCGGCGCTCAGCCGATCCGCGATTACGCAGCCCGCGGAACCCGCGCCCACGACGATATAGTCGAAGCTGTCGGTCTTCTCTGTCATCGGTGGGTACTCGTCGAAAACGTGTGGCGCTGACCGGGGACGGCCGCGCCAGAGAAGGGAGCACCGTAAGGGCGATCGGAAAGAACGGCAGCCGCGCCGGACTGGACGGCGCCCTCAAACATGGCGGCGTTCCAGTCGCACGGGGCAGCAGCAGGTGCTGCCATCGTCGCCTTGCGCCACGAGCGGAGCTCCGTCGGCGCATCCCGAAACCAGATAAGTCCGCTCATTGAGCCATCCCTCTGCACGCGCCTCTTCTCGGGCCTGGTTCGGCATTAAACTTAATCTGACAATCGTGAAAATCGATAATTACGATGCATATTCATTTATGGAACAGATATTTCTGGTATCATTGTCATTGATCAATCCCTATCCAAATAATCAATTTTCACGATCTCTTAATCGATGATTAGATTTAGGGATGCGAAGTAGGGTGCCGCCTTTCCCGGATGGCGGCAAGACCAACGGGCAGACGACCAATCGGCCAAGGTCGCTATTTGTGATTGTGACGAGGCATGAGCGCGAACGGCCATAGAACATAGAAAAGGTCGTCTGCTCGCATAGGAAACGAACCACCTGGCGTGGGGGAGGAGAGATGATGAAGGCACATAAGATCTTGCTCGCAAGCACGGTGCTGGCCGGCATGACCCCGATCTCGGCGTTTGCGCAGACGGCGGAGCCCCAGCCGACGGCCGCGACGGGCCAGCCGCCAGTCGCCGCGCAGGCGAATGATGTGTCGGTCGGTGATATCATCGTCACGGCACAGCGCCGGAGCGAGAACGTGCTGAAGGTGCCGATCAGCGTCACCGTCGTCAGCGGTGACGAATTGACGCAGCGGGGCGCGAACGATCTGAGTGCCGTGACCAAACTGGCGCCCAGCCTGCAGGTGGTGCAGGATAATACGTTCGCCGTCAGGGGCGTCGGGACTGCAACCTATGCGACGACAGTGGAGTCGAGCGTGTCGCAGGTGATCGACGATGTCGTCATCGGCAACACTGAATTCGGCTCGAACGCCTTTTATGATGTTGCGCGGATCGAGGTGCTTAACGGCCCGCAAGGTTTGCTGTTCGGCAAGAATGCCTCGGCGGGTCTCGTCAACATCACGACCAACCGCCCCGTCCTAGGCGAAACCAGCGTGTCGGGCGACTTGGAAGCCGTCCGTCGCGATCGGCCGGTCAAGGACGGTAAGGGGATCCAGGTCCGCTCCACGCTGAACCTCCCGATCAGCGAAAATAGTGCGCTGCGCCTGAACGCGATCTACAGCGGCCAGGATTCGGTGACATATCCGCGGCAGATCAATTCTGCGGTCCGCAACGACTTCGGTCTGCGCAACCTGGGCGTGCGCGGGAAATTCCTGTTCGAGCCGACCGACAGCCTCTCAATCTATGTGATCGGCGACTATAACCGCCAGCGGGGCACGACGGGGCGGTACGACATCACGTTTCGGAAATTCGGCGCTGGCAGCCAGTACGCGGGGATCGGTCAGCCGGTCGGCCTCGAAAATCTGCTGTATACGGCCGACGCGCCCAGTTACCGGGATAGCGAAACCGGCGGCCTTCAGGCGAACATCGCCTATACCATGGCCAACGGGATGGAACTGTCCAGCATCTCCGCGTGGAAGAATGCCATCGTCGCTTATCAGTTCGATTCCGACAATACGCCTATAAATTATTTCGACAACAATTTCGGACGGCAGGTCTTCAACCAGCTGTCCCAGGAACTGCGGCTGGCGTTGCCGAGCGGCGAACGGTTTTCTGGTCAGTTCGGGCTGTATTATTTCCGCTCGGTCGGCTCGTTCGACGGCGGACGCGGCGGGAATAACGGGCTTCCGGCTGCCGTGCTGCCGACCTTCCCGTTCTGTGTCGGCGCCACCCAGCTTGGCACGCCGCCCGCGGCCTGTCCGGTCAGCAACGTGAGCTTCCTGGGGCAGGACTTCCGCTATACCCTTAAGCAGAACAGCTATGCCGGCTTCGGCCAGATCGGCTACAAGCTGACCGAGACGCTGAAGCTGAACCTGGGGGGGCGCCTGACACGCGACGAATCCTCGATCGACCTGCTGGAAAACGTCGGCAAGTATTTCGTCACGCTGGGTATTCCCAACAATCATTCGATCGAATCGACAAGCGCCACCAATTTTAGCTTCAAGGTCGGCGCTGATTGGCAGGTCACGCCCACGACCATGTTGTATGGCTTTTACGGGCAGGGGTATAAGGGGCCGGGCTTCTCGAACACGTCTCCGGCGCTCGGCGCCAAGCTGGCGGTCAAGCCGGAAATCTCCCGCGGCGGCGAAATCGGCCTGAAAGGCCGCCTGGCCGATGGCCGCATCACCTATTCGCTGTCGGCGTTCTATACCCGGTTCAGCGACCTGCAGATTCAGTCCTGGATCACCGCGCTGCGGACCTTCGTCCTGAGTAACGCCGCCACCGCGACCACGAAGGGGATCGATTTTTCGATCCAGGCCCGGCCGACCAGCCATCTGACCCTGTCCGGCTCCGCCTCCTATGTCGATGCGAAGTTCAACGATTTCCCCGGCGCGCAATGCTATACCGGGCAAATCACCAACGGCTGCCGCGCCGATCTGGCGCCGACTGATCCGCTGTACGTCGGAACGTTCAACGCCGGCGGCTATCAGCTGCCGCTCTCCGCCAAATTCACCACGACAGTCAGCGCCGACTACAGCCAGCCCGTGACCGACACGCTCGATGCGCAGGCCGGGGTCAGCTATTATCATCGCTCACCGCAGTCCTCGCAGCTGGGCGCGCCGTTTCTCATCCCGACCTGGGATACATTTGATCTGCGGCTGGGCGTGAAGGCGCGCCACTGGTCGGCGGGCCTGTTCTGCATCAATTGCACGAACCAGATCCGTCCGCTTTCGATCAGTTCCGACGGAGGCGATGCGAACCCGGTCGTCGGCCTGCCGGTGCTGACGCTCAACCAGCGCTTCAGCTACCAGTCCGTCCGCACGATCGGGCTGCGGCTCGGCTTCGACCTGTGACGATCCTCCGAAGGGGGTGACAGGCCCCCTTCGAACCGTGCGGCGGCCAGTGGCTGACGGATGCGCAAGATCCGATGATAGCGGAATGTGGAGGCAAGGATGCGACGTTTGCGAATGGCAATGGTCGGCGGCGGGCCGGGGTCATTCATTGGCCCGGTTCACCGCATTGCCGCCGAGCTGGACCGCGAGATCGAACTGGTCGCCGGTGCATTTTCCAGCGACGCCCCGCGCAGCGCGGAGGCCGGACGCGCGTATCGGATCGAGCCCGAACGGGCCTATCCGACGCTGGGCGCCATGCTGGAGGCGGAGACACAGCGGCCGGACGGCATCGATTTCGTGTCGATCGTCACCCCGAATTACAATCACTTGGCCTCAGCGCGGGCGGTGCTGGCAGCCGGTATCCCGGTATTGACCGACAAGCCGATGACGGCGACTTGGGCCGAAGCACGTGAGCTCGCTGCGCTGGTCGAGGCATCCGGCCTGCCGTTCGGCGTGACCCACACCTATGCCGGATACCCCCTGGTGCGAGAAGCACGGGCGCGGGTCGCGGCGGGCGGGCTGGGCACGATACGCAAGGTCGTCGTCGAATATCCCCAGGGCTGGCTGGCTGGCGAGGCGGCGGGCAAGCAGGCGGAATGGCGCGTCGACCCGGCACGGTGCGGCGAAGGGGGATGTATCGGCGACATCGGTGTCCACGCCTTTCAGTTGGCGGAATTTATCACCGGGCTGAAAGTCACACGCCTGCTGGCCGATCTCGCCGCGGTCGTGCCGGGCAGGGCGCTCGACGACGACTGTTCGGTCCTGCTTCGGTTCGCCAACGGAGCGCGCGGCGTCCTTCTGGCCAGCCAGATCGAAGTCGGGGAACTTAACAGCCTGCGCATCCGCGTCTATGGCGATCGCGCCGGTCTCATCTGGCGGCAGGAAGATCCGAACATCCTCTTCCTGAACCGCATCGATGGCACGTCGGAGGTCATCCGGGCCGGGACCGGGCTGCTGGGTGCGGACGCTGCCGCCCGGACCCGGACTCCCGGTGGCCATCCAGAGGGGTATCTGGAGGCCTTTGCCAATATCTATCGTGACTTCGCCGCTGTTCTGCGTGGCGAGCAGGCTCCGCTGCTGCCCGGTATCGAGGCGGGTCTCCGGGGCATGGCCTTCATCTCGACAGCGGTGACGGCCAGTAGCGAGAATATGGGCTGGGTATCGTTGAACGCCTGAGGAGTGCGACCATGAAGACCATCAAGGGGCCGGGCATCTTCCTGGCCCAGTTCGCGGGCGACGCCGCACCGTTCGACAGGCTGGAATCGGTCGCGGCCTGGGCGGCCGGGCTGGGTTACAAGGGCGTGCAGATTCCCAGCTGGGACGGTCGCCTGTTCGACCTTGCCAAGGCTGCGGACAGCACGACCTATTGCGACGAGGTCAAGGGCGTGCTTGCGACGCATGGGCTGGAAGTGACCGAACTGTCGACGCATTTGCAGGGGCAGCTTGTCGCGGTGCATCCGGCCTTTGATGCACAATTCGACGCCTTCGCGCCGCCTGCGGTGCACAACGACCCGACGGCGCGGCAGGCATGGGCGGTCGAGCAATTGCAGCTGGCGGCTAAGGCCAGCCGTAACCTGGGCCTGACCGCCCATGCGACCTTTTCCGGCGCGCTGGCATGGCCCTATCTCTATCCGTGGCCGGCCCGACCCGCGGGTCTCGTCGAGGATGCCTTTGCCGAGCTGGGTCGCCGCTGGACCCCCATCCTGAACGCGTTCGAAGAGGCGGGGGTCGACCTCGCCTATGAACTCCATCCCGGCGAGGATCTACACGACGGCGTCACCTTCGAGCGGTTCCTGGACGTCGTCGGCCACCATCCGCGCGCGAACATCCTTTACGATCCCAGCCACTTCGTCCTGCAGCAGCTCGATTATCTGCAGTTCATCGATTTCTATCACGAGCGCATCAGGTGCTTCCACGTCAAAGATGCCGAATTCCGGCCGAATGGCCGCTCCGGCGTCTATGGCGGCTATCAGACCTGGGTTGACCGGCCCGGTCGCTTCCGCTCGCCGGGCGACGGTCAGGTCGATTTCGGCCAGATCTTCAGCAAGATGGCCGCTTATGACTTTGCCGGCTGGGCCGTGCTGGAATGGGAATGCGCTCTCAAGCATCCGGAGGTCGGGGCGGCGGAAGGCGCGCCGTTCATCGCATCGCATATCATCCGCGTGACTGACCACGCCTTCGACGATTTCGCCGCCGGTGGCGCGGACCGCGCGCTCAATGCCAGGCTGATGGGAATCCGGCCATGATCGCGCTCGGTCGCGATGGCCCAGGTGCGGCGGGCCGGTAAGATGGTGAGCAAGGCCGGCCTTGCGGAGCGACAGCGATCGCCGGCGTTCTTCACGCTGCTTGCCGCGCTAGTGCTGGAAGTCGTCGACGTTACGATCGTCAACACGGTCCTCCCCGCCATCGGTCGGGATCTTCATCTCAGCGACGCGCAGGCGCAATGGATCGTTGCGGGCTACTCGCTCAGCTTTGCGATCCTGCTGATCCTGGGAGGGCGGCTGGGGGACATGTTCGGCGGACGCCGGATGTTCCTGCTCGGCGTAGGCGGGTTCACCATCGCCTCGATCCTGTGCGGCATCGCCGGTTCGTCGGACCTGCTGGTCGCGGCCCGGATCGGCCAGGGCGTCGCCGGCGCCTTGATGGCGCCGCAGGTGATGACGATGATCCAGTTGCTGTACGATCCGGTCGAGCGCATCGGGCGGATGGCATGGTTTGGGGTCGTCGGCGGGATGGCCGCGATCGCCGGGCCGCTGCTGGGCGGCGTGATCGTCGCGCTGAACCTGTTCGGGCTGGGCTGGCGACTGGTGTTCCTGCTCAACGTCCCGATCGGGCTTGCCGCAATCGGTGCGGGTCTGTTCCTGCTCCCGTCTACCCAGCGGCAACCAGGTTGGCGGGTGGATATCCTGGGGACGCTGCTGTTCGGCGGTTCCCTGTTCGCGCTGTTGTTCCCGATCATAGAGGAGAGGCATCGCGGGCTCGACTGGCGCGTCGCCGGATGGTGGGGGGCGGGCGTGGTTCTGGTGGCGCTCGGGTGGGGGGACCTGCACAGGCGTCATCGGGACGGCCGACCGACGATCGTGATACCGGCGATCTTCCGCAACCCAATCTTCACCTTGGGGCTCGGCATCTGATTGGCCTTTTCGGCGTCGAATACGGGGTTTCTGTTCGTATTCGCCTATGGCCTGCAAAGGGACATGGGCTATTCCGCTCTCCAGACCGGGCTGCTCCACATTCCTTTCAGCATTGGCGTCATGATCGGGATGGCGTTCCTAGGGCGTCGATATCTCGCGCGCTATGGCCGGGGCGTCGTCATCGCCGGGGCGATCGCCATGGCGGTGGGCGTTTCGGGCGTTCTCGCTTGGATGGATATGGGAAGCCACAGTGTCGCGATCCTGCCGGCGCTGCTGCTCGCCGGGGCGGGGATGGGGCTGATTTCCGGGCCGGTCGGATCGATCGTCGTCGCGCGGGTCACGCGCGAGGAGGCGGGCAGCGCGAGCGGAATGCTCAAGACGGTGCAGCAAATGGGCGGCGCGCTCGGCGTGGCGCTTGGTGGTTCGGCCTACTTCCCCTTTGAAGGGCGGCACTTGGGGGCTATCGCCAGCCTCACGGTCGTGGTGACGCTGTTGCTGGCCTGCATCGCGTTGGCGAGCCGGTTACCACGGGACATCTTCGACCGTCCGGTCGATCGTCCCACCTGAAGCAACTGTCGAGGCGGCACCTGCGCGCCTCGACAGCCTTTACCGCGCGCTCAGAGTTTGCGGATCTGCACGTTCCGAAACAGGATTTCGGCACATTCTACCTGCAAAAGGATGCGCCCTCGTTTCAGGGGCATATATTTGGTCCGATCCGCAGGGTCCTGCGCCTGCATGCCGTACAGCGCGTTGATGATACGTCCATTGACGATATGCGCGGCGCTGTCACCCTGTGCGATCAGTTCGACCGTGTTCCAGCCGTCCAGCGTATCGAAATGGCCGTCCGCGTGGATCCATTGCCTCAGCGTGCCGCCGGCGTCGACCTGCGGCGCATATTGGGTGTTGCCCGGAAAATCCTTTGGCCAGGAAGGCAGGCCGCCGAGTGATACCGCTTGGATGGCACGATGATTCACCGGCAGCGCGTCGCCGGTATTCCCCTCCATGATCTGGTACTCGATGCAGTCGGGCCAAAGGAATTCGCGCCCCTGCGGCACATGATACAGAATGCCGCTGTCGCGTTTCCAAAGCGTGCGCGGCTCGTAGCGGCGTACCCCCCATTTATAGTCCAGGCGGAGGTGATAATTCTCATATTCCTCGGTCGTCGCCAGATAGCCCATGCCGGCCGCAGCCGGCCCGCGATAGGACGGCCCAAGGATGTGGAGCATCCCGTTCTCGATCGCGACGACGCCGTCGCGATCCTTGTCGCCGACGCCGTCCTGGAAGAACGTCCAGCCGTTCAAGTCCCGCCCGTTGAACAGCGATGTCCAACCATCCGCCCGCGCCGGAGCGGCATCGCGCGCCCATGTGCGGGAGGATGCCAGCGTCGTCGCGGCACCCATCGCGCTCAATAGGGCAAGTGCATCCCGTCTGGTTTGCGTCACGGCCTTCTCCTCTCCTCTGCGATGCCTGGAGCTTCCGTGATCCCGGCACCAGCCATATTTAATCGATGATTAAATATGGCTATGGAAAGTTCCTGGGCTTGGCAAGCCGCATGACGCATGTTTAGGGCATCTAATCACTGGAAAGGTGCAATGAGCGCGAAAAAGCCCTATCATAAGGAAAATCTGCGACGGGATCTGCTCGACGCCGGTCGCGCCTATGTCCGCGCGAACGGGCATCTGAGCCTCTCTATACGCACGCTGGCGCAGCAGGTCGGCGTGTCCCCCGGTGCGCCCTATCACCATTTTCCCGACCGCCGATCCCTGCTGCTTGCGTTGGCCACGGAGGGATTTCGGGAAATGCTGTCCGGGTCGGAACAGGTCGGCGTGTCTAGGATGAATCCCGGCGACCGGCTGCGGCGCATGGGAAGCCTATTCATCCGCTTCGCCGAGGAAAATTCGCACCTCATTGAATTGATGTACGAAAGTGAGTTGACGACGCCGGCGCTCGACGCGGCCCTGATCCCGTTCCAGCAGGCGGGCCATCAGCAATTGCGGCGTCAGATCGCCGATGCGGTGCCGGACCTGTCGGACGAGGAAGTAGACATCCGCGTCATCACCTTCTGGTCCGCCATCTACGGCTTCGCGTCGATGCGGCGAAAGGGCGTGATTCATCCTTCCGACGACACCTTGCCGTCGGTCGATATCGCCGATGCGCTGGTCGATCGGGCGGCGTTGTCGGCTCTGATGCCGTGAAGTCGATCGGCCAGCGCGGCGAACGGTAAGGGGGGGCAACAGCGGTTGCGGCTGGTATGCCCAATCCTGGGGTTTAGCCGGTTGCCCGGATTGAGCTGCCTGAAATGCGCGGCCTGCGGTTCCCCGGCAGGATAGAGATGGCCGACATTATGCTCGGCCGGATACCGCGCGCCGCGCGCATTGAGCAGTGCCCACATCTCATGTTTCAGCATGACCGGATCGACGCCCGGCTTCAGGACGTAATCCTGATGGCACAGGAAATGCCCGTAATAGAGCATCTTGTCGATCTGATTACGGATCGACGGAAGCAGGGCCTCCAGCCAGGCGTCATCGTTGCGGCGCAAGGCGATGTCGAGCGCGATGATGTCGTCCACGTCGCGGCATGGATCGCGCGATAGCGGATCGCAGCGCTCGCCACGGCGAAGCGTTGCAGAAAGACCTTGGCCGCCTCCGCCGGGATACGTTCGAACCAGCACCCGTCGGGCAGAATCCTGTCGAGCAACGCGCGGGTCTCCGCGATCCCGGCACCCGACGTCTTCAGGATCAGATGATGCTCATAGCGGTCGCGCCAAGCCAGCATCCGGGGCGGCAGGTAGTCCGGCAGCAACCGGCTCGTCGCCTGCAACAGCCGATCGGACAGGAATCGCGGTAGGAACCGCAGGCGTTGTCCGAGCTGGTCGATCCAGCTCTATCAGCGCGAAGAACGCCGGCAGCAGGTCGGTCCCCAGTCGCTCGATCGCGACGAACACGTCCTTGCCATGGGTCATCGCGACATCGAATGCGTCGCGGCGGATATATTCGCCCGACACCGGCAGCGTGCGACAGTCGGCAAGAAGGCGACGGTGCAGCTCAGTCAGCTCGGCGGGATCGTTCGTGCCGATATAGAAGGTGGCGGTCTGCTCGTCCCGGGGAAAAGTTGTCCAGCCGCACCGCCGGCACCATCGCCTTCGCCCGCGCTGCCCGATGCCTCGAACAGCCGCGACGCATCGGCATTATAGCGTGCCGGGATGTCGGTGGTTACGTCGCGGACGCGCGCCGCATAGTCCGACGAAGAGGTCGCACCGGATGTCGTCGCCTCCCGGATCGATGACCAGATGATTGATCGGTTCGACGCACCAGCCTCCGGTCGCCTGTGCATAGAGGGCGAGTTCGGTATAGGCGGGACCACGACGGACCAGCGAAATGCCCGAATTGTTGCAGATTCCACCTACGACCTAGGCGCCGATGCAGGAGGAGCCGATGACCGAATGGGGTTCGCGGCCCATAGGGCCAGCATCCGCTCCAGCTTGAACAGCGCCGCTCCGGCCAGGCACACCACCTGCTGGCTGTCGGGCAGCCAGGTGATCCCCTTGATCCGCATCATGTTGACGACGACCGGCCGGTCATAGTCATCGGACGGGGGAGCCGCCGGTCAGCCCGGTATTCGCGGCTTGGGCGATCACGATCACATCGACGCCGCCGTAGGCGGCCAACACCGCGAACTGCTCGGCGGGGGCGGCCGGGCGCACGACCGCCAGCACCCGACCGCTGCCGAAGCGATAGCCGGTGGCAAAGAGGCGGGTCGGCCGCTTGCCGGTCAGCACATGCGATGTGCTGCCGATTCCGCGCAGGATATCAATCTACGATCGGGGCGGGGCGTCCTGCATCGGCACGGCGCGGCGCCTATCCGCCATAGGGCCATGCGGCGCGGGTGAAGACGCCGCCATCGACCCACAACGTCTGCCCGGTGACGAACCGCGCGGCCGGGCCTGCGAAGAACAGCAGTGGCCCCACCAGATCCTCGGGCGTGCCCACGCGGCCCAGCGGCGTGATCATAGACCAGTCTGCCGCATAGTCGGGGGCTTCCTTTGCGGTGCGCTCGGTCGCGATAGCGCCGGGGGCGATGCAGTTCACCGTGATGCCGTATTGCCCCAGTTCGACTGCGGCGGACTTGGTGAACTGTTCGATCCCGCCCTTCGACGCGGTGTAGTCGACTAGATTGGGGAAGGCGAGCTTGTTACAGCCCGAACCGATATTGACGATCGCGCCGCCCAGGCCGCTGTCCGCCATGCGCCGGCCGACATTCTGGGTGTGGAGAAAGCATCCCTTCAGGTTCGTGCGGATCACCTCGTCCCACCGCTCCTCCGGCAGGTCGAGCAGGGGGGACCAGGTCTGGATACCGGCATTGTTCACCAGCAGCGTTGGAGCACAGCCCGCCCATTCGACCGCTTTCTCGATGAACGCATCGACATCCTGCCTGACGCCGACGTCGCCGCGAACAGCAAGGACGGCGTGCCCCTCGCCGATCAGCGCGGCGACCATGGCGTCTGCCGGCCCGGACGAGGACCGATAGCTGAAGGCGACGGCGAAGCCGGCCCGGGCGAGCGCGCCGACCAAGTGCTGGCCGATCCCCGTGCTGCCCCCGGTGACGAGCGCTAGCGGAAGCGTGCCTTCCGTCGTCACAGGGCCATTCCTCCATCGATGATGATATTGCTGCCGGTCATGAAGCGCGCATCGTCCGTTCCGAGGAGCAGCGCGGCCGCGGCGATTTCGTCCGGCTGGCCCAGGCGCCCCATCGGCTGGCGAGCGACGAAGGCGGCCCGCGCTGCGTCGGCATCGCCAGTCGCCGCGAACCGGGCCTGAAGTGATGGGGACTCGACCGTCCCGGGGCTGATCGCGTTGCAGCGTATTCCCCGATCGATGAAATCCCGTGCGACCGACATCGTCAGGCCGATCACCGCCGCCTTGGCCGAGGCATAGGCGAAGCGGTTGGGCGCCGCCATCACCGAGGACACGACGGATGCGATGTTGATGATCGATCCGTCGCCGCGCGCTAGCATTGCGGGTAGGGTGGCCTGGATGGTCAGGACCATCGACCGCACGTTCACCGCCATGCTGCGGTCGAATTCCTCCAGCGAGCACTCCAGGATGGTGCCGCTGGTCACCATCCCGACGCAGTTGACCAGTACCGCGATGTCTGGATGGCGGCGCGTCAAGTCGGCGATTGCCTGGGGCGAGGTGACGTCCAGTGCAACCTGCGTGATGCCGTCCGGGACGGGTGTCTTCGCATCGAACCTCAGGTCGGCGGCCAGCACCGTGCCACCATGCACGGCGAACTGCGTCGCGATGGCGTGCCCAATTCCCTGCGCCGCGCCGGTGACGAGGCATGTCTTGCCGCTGAGTTTACCGGCCATGCGTGATTGCCTTTCGTGGGATGTCGTTGCTGTGATGGACCGCCGCTGCATCCGCGGGATGACGTGTGCGTCGGTCAGCTTGCCACGTGCGCCCGGTTCGCGTTGCGGCGCGTGTTGAACGACCCGGCAATCGGCGCCCCGATTGACACCACCACCGCGATGCAACCGCAGATCAGGAAGCTGGCCTGCATCGAGCCGCCGAGCGCGGCGAACTGATGGACGAACCAGGGCGATACGAACTGGCCGAGAAAGAAGGCGCTTGTCCATGCCCCCATGCCGCGCCCGCGATGCTCGAAGGGAAACTTGCTCTGCGCCCAAGCGATCAGGGTCGGCACCGCCATGCCCGCGCCGGTCTGCTGCACGATCACCGCCGCGATCATCTGGGGCAGCGTCTGGGCGAGGCCGATCCCTGCCATGCCCAGGCCGATGATGAAAAGGAACGCGCCGAGCTGCACAGTATTGGACCGTTTGGCCAGCGCGCGGAAGAAAACAGCGCCGAGCATGACGAACAGGCTGGGCAGGAAGGTGATCCGGCTCACCTCGGCGGGATTCCTCACGCCCAGTTCGCCGAAGGCGATGCTGCCGTTTACGATGAACACATAATAGAGCGAGGACGTCACCAGCGTCACGACCACGACGATCGCGGTCAGGGCGACGGGAAAAGGCGTATGCGGGGTTGCCGTCGGCGGCGCAACCAGTCCCGATTGCGCGTCGGCCGATCTGCCCGGTTCGAAGATACAGGCTAGCACCGCGATGACGATGGGGAAGGCGACCAGATAGATCAGGAACCCGGCATTCCATTGCAGCGCTGCGATCGACCCCGACGTCAGAATGACGGCGGAGGCGAAGAACGGCCCGAAAAAGCCCTGTAGGAACAGCCAGTTCCTGCGTCCGGTGTCCTCCCAGTAATCGGCGATCAGCGTGTTCGTGACGGTCAGGATCACCGCCTCGCAGCCGCCGAGCATCAGGCGGGAGGCGAAGATGTGGTTGAGGTCGTCGAGGAAGAACGGTGCGACCCCGCAAACGCCGTAGGCGAGGGTGGACAGGATCAGCAGCTTGCGCCGCCCGAACCGATCGACCGCCAGCCCGGCGAACGGTGCCAGCAGGGCGATGGTCAGCCCCGGTGCAGTGACCATCAGCGGCACCTTGGTCACGGCATCGGGCTCGTCGGAGAAATGCTGGATGATCGACGCGACCACTGGAAACATCGCGACGATCGCAAAGATCGGCAGGAAGCCGACTAGGACCAAGGTGACGCCTTGCGATTTCAAGGTCAGGTCACGCCAGAAACTCGCGATCGCCCGCATCATCACTCACCCTCCTCGCTTTCCCGGCGCCCTACGGTCGCTCGGGGCCGGACGTCGCATCGTTGCGATCTGTCCGGAATCTAATCACTGATTAATGGAAAAGTCGCTTGGTCACAAGCCATTCCTCGATCGAGCCGTCACCTCGTGGTCGGAGCGTGCGCATCATCCGCGTGGGGTGCCGCGCAATCGAAATCGAAGGGCGAGGCGGCCAGCGCGACAAGCAAAGCATCACGGTCGGCATTCAGCGGCGCCGGCCGCGCGCAACTCGTCAGCAAGTCGACCGGCCGGTGAGTTCGTGCCGAGGCAGTGATCGCTTCCATCACCTCGACCGTGTGCACCACCAAATCCGGCGTGGTGCGATGTTGTGACCCGGTGCGGATGGCGATCGCCAGATCGGTGAGGCCGACGCCGCGATAATCGGCGACCGGACGGGCGACATGGTCGCGGCGGTTATGCGTGGCGAACGGTAGGTCGGTCGTATCAAGTCCGCGCGGCGCCCCATCGGCCAGCTGGATACGGGGTTCGCCGCTGAAGAACATCGGATCGGCGAACTGCATCATGCCATTTGCACCGTAGAGATCGCCCGGCCGCAGGGTCGGGACCACGACGTCCAGCGACAGGATCAGCGTGACGGTGGCATTCTCAAACCGAAGCAGCGTGGAAAAGCTCGTGTCCACTTCGACCGCGAACTCGGTTCCGGCGCGGGGGCCGCGCTTGACCGACCGTATGGTCCGTCCTCGCCCAGATGTCGCGAACACCTGGCGTACCGGGCCCAGCAGGTTAACCCACATGGCGATATAATATGGTCCCATGTCGAAGGGCGGCTCGCCCCCCGGCCGGTAGAAGGCCGCTGGATCGGGGTGGAACATCTCCAGCCCGGGCAGGCCGAGAAAGGAGGTTCCGAATAATGGCGCACCGATCAAGCCCTGATCCAGCGCCCGTCGCACCGCCTGATGCGCGCTGCCATAGAAGGTGTCCGGAGCCGCGCCTACCAGGGTGCCGTGCGCCTCGGCCTGTCGCGAAAGCCGTTCGGCGCTGGCGCGCGACAGGGTGAAGGGCTTTTCGGAGTAGACGTGCTTGCCCGCTGCGACGATCGCCTCGTTGATCTCCCTATGCATCGTGGCGGGTGTCAGGTTGAGAATGAGTTCGATCGCGGGATCGGCCAGCAACTCGCGCACTGTCCGAGATGGCGCATCGTATCGCGCGGCGATGGCGGTGAGCTTGCCGGGATCGCGCGCGGCGATTGCCCCCAATTCAAGCGCTGGGGAGCGATGGATGGCGTTCAGATACACCGTGCTGATATCGCCGGCGCCGATCACGCCTACCCGGACGGGTTCCATCATTCTGATCCTCTCGGCGGCCCAAGCTGCCATCTAATCATCGATCAGATAAAATCAGGCCAGTGTCAATGGCGCGTGGGACAGGGGGGCATAAAAATAGGGGCTTGCACCTTATCTAATCATCGATCAGATTGCGCATTGACGTGAATCGACCGGCGTGATGACCGGTGCGAGATCCCATGCGAGGGAGAGAAGATGACTGGCTCGTTCAAATACGGCGTCTCGACGTACAGTTATGTCGACGATTACGGCTCGGTGATGACGCTGGAGGATGCGTTCGATCACATCGCCGATACCGGCGCGACCGGGATCGAGATCCTGGGCGAAGGACAGGTCGAGGGATATCCCGAGCCAAGCACCGCCTGGCTCGACAAATGGTTCGGCCTGCTAGACCGGCACAAGCTTGAACCGACGAACATGTGCTCGTGGGTCGACATGCGGCTGACTTTGAAGCATAACCTGACGATCGCGGAAGGCGCGGCCGAGCTGGCGCGCGACCTGCGGCTGGCGCACCGCTTAGGTTTCAAGTTTCTCCGCCCCAAGTTCGGTGTGCTATCGCACGACCTGATCCCCGACACCAATTGGGAAGGGTATGTCGAGCGCAATCTCGACTTGGCGCATGAACTGGGCGTCGTCATCTGTCCCGAAATCCACGCGCCGACGCCGATCAAGCATGAGGTCGTCGATGGCTATATCAATCTCATCGAGCGGACGGGAACCAGCAATTTCGGCCTGATGATCGATACCGGCATCTTCCAGGACCGTCCGCTGACGCATTGGGGGTCGCACCAGATCAACGAGGAAGCCCGCAAGCACATGCCGTTCCTGAACGGAATCGCGGTCAACCCGGAAGAGTTCCTCGATATCGCCCGCTATGTCGTGTTCATCCAGGCCAAGTTCCACGACATCGACGAGAATCTCGAAGACCAGAATATTCCGTGGGTGCCGGTCATTTCGGCGATCAAGCGGTCGGGCTATTCGGGTTATCTATCCAGCGAATACGAAGGATTGCGTTCGCCCTGGCGCTCGATCGACCAGGTGCGCCGTCAGCAGGTGCTGCTGCGCAAGCTGGAGCGGGAATACGACGAGAGCGTCCGCGCCTGAACCGCCCCAGTAGAATTGGAGAACATCATGCTCGAACATCAACTCATTCAAAGCACCGGTTTCAGGAACTTCGGCCCGGTGGACGCGCGCCAGGGTTTCGCGGTCCGTATCCGCATCCCGAACTATCACGGCACTCGCCTGTCGCAGCTCGATGGCTTCGACGTGACGGTGGACGGCGAGTATTTCGACCATGAGGTCAATCGTTTCAGAATCCGCGACGAGGTCTACTCGATGGCCGAGATGCGCGAGGAGGTCACCGCGCGCTGGGGCCTGCTCGAATGGGGCGAAATCCTGGTCGACAAGCCCGGTGGCCTGACCCCGGGGGTCCACAAGATCGAGGTATTGGCGCGCATCCGCTATTCCTACTTCCCGCCGGATGTCCACATCTTCCCGATGCGGGCGGAGCGGTTCGGCACGATCTGTATCGCCTGACAATTCCAGACCGTAGGCAGGGCTTGCGGTCCCGGACGCGGCGACCGCCGATCTGATCGAGGGGCGCACCGGCATATCGCGGTGATGGCGGGCGGTCGCTGCGACGATGCCCGGCCAGCCGCGTCAGGGGGTTGCGGCCAATTCCCGCACGCGCTCGATCGACGCGGAAGTCGCGCCGGTCGGTGAATACTCCGGCCCGATCGGACCGGAATATCCGATCTGTCGGAGCAGCGTGAAGGCTGCCAGCCAGTCGATGACGCCGACGTTCTCACCCTCCGTCGTCGAGTGGTAGAAATCGACGCGCAGTCGCTGCCTGGCCGACCCGACCGCGCGCATGACCTACATCGCCTCCCGCGTCCAATCGATCAGGACGCCCGGATGGTCTATTCGCGTCTTCACCGGCTCCAACAGATGGTCGACATCCCCGTCGCCGAGACGATTCAGCAGCGTGGCATAGGCCCCGGCCGTGTCCCATAGTTCCACCGCGTGAAAGCCGGCCGCCGCCGCGCGGTTTCGCAGGTCCTAGCCTGCCTCGATAAAGAGGATTTCGATGTTGGGGCCACGCTGACCATCGCATCCACGTCCTTTTGAAGAGCCATCGGCGAACCCGCATGGATCGCCGTGTGCCCGATTATTGCGCACGCCGACCGCGTCATGGACCGGTACGCAGAGCCCATCAGGCCGCGACGACGCGCTGGTCGATCGTGCCGAACAACTGCCCCGCCTGCATGGTGACCCGGTCTCCATAGGACAGGAAGGGCGTCTGCGCCGTGCCGTGCAGGATGATCTCGATGGCGCGGCGCTCGGAGATGCAGGCCGATCCGACGCTGGCATGATCGGCGTTCGATACGGTGCCCGACCCGATGATCGTGCCGGCGGGCAGGTCGCGAGTGCGCGCGGCATGGGCGATCAGGTCGTGAAAGCCATAGGCCATCTCATCCCCCACGGGGTTCCCGAACCGGCGACCGTTCACCGCGACCTCCAACGGCAGGCAGACGCGGCCGTCGCGCCACGCCGGCCCGAGCGCGTCGGGCGTGACCGCGAAGGGCGCGACCGAGCATGCGGGCTTGGCCTGCACCCAGCCGAAGCCCGTCTTCATCTCGACCGGCGCGATCGCGCGCAGCGACCAATCGTTGATGAGCACAACCAGCCGGACATGCGTCAGGGCGGCATCGGCGGGGCAACCCATCGGCACGTCGCCGGTGACAACGCCGTACTCCCCCTCGAAGTCGATGCCATCCGCCTCGCTGGGCAGCGCCACATCGTCGGTCGCCGACAGGAACCGATGCGACAGGCCCTGATACATCAGTGGTTTGTCGGTTTCGATCGGAGGCAGGTGGAACGCCTGTTGCATGAGGTCGCCGTGCGTCGGAAACGCCGACCCGTCCAGCCATTGCCAAGCGCGGGGCAGGGGCGCCCGCAGCGCTGCGAAGTCAAACGCTTCGCCGTCGCCAGCCGCCAGCCGCGCGTTCAGCGCGCGCAGTACCGGCGCGACATTCGCCCAATCGTCGAGGGCGGCCTGCATCGTCAAGCCGGCTGGCAGGGCGCGGGTTGCATCATCCGCCACGACGACCAGCGTGCCGTCTCGGCTGCCGTCGGCGCGGGTCGCGAGCCTCATTGCCCGTCCTCGAAGATCGCCACCGCGCGGCACCAGCCCGCCGAGCCGCCTTTCACCTTCACTGGCAGGCACGACACGGTGAAGCCGGTCGCGGGCAGTTCGTCCAGTCGCGTCAGCTTCTCCATATGGCAATAGCCGATGTCGCGGCCCGCCTTGTGCCCTTCCCATACCAGCGAATAATCGCCGGTCTCGGCGACGCGGGCGGCGGTGTGGCTGAACGGTGCGTCCCAGCTCCAGGCATCGGTGCCGGTCACGCGGACGCCACGCGACGCCAGGTACATCGTCGCTTCATATCCCATGCCGCAGCCCCTGCCCAGGAAATCGGGCGCGCCCAGCGCCGCGCCCGCGGCAGTGTTGATCAGCACGATGTCAAGCGGACGGAGTTCGTGCCCGATCCGCGCCAGCTCGGCCTCGACCTCTGCGGCTGTTACGACATGGCCGTCGGGCATATGGCGGAAGTCCAGCTTCACGCCCGGTTGCAGACACCATTCCAGCGGCACCTCGTCGATGGTGATCGCCCGCTCGCCCCCGTTCATGGTCGGGTGGTAATGCCATGGCGCATCGAGATGCGTGCCGTTATGCGTCGACAGCGTCAGTGTCTCTGATGCAGCAAACCCTTCGCCGCCGGCCATCGCCTCTGCTGTGATGCCGGGGAAGAAAATCGCCGCTTCTGCCACCGTTTCGCGGTGCGTCTGCCGGGTGATGCTGGGGCGCATGAAGGGCGGGTCGGTGACAACCTCTGGGTCGATGGCGATCGACAGGTCCACGATGCGACGTGTCATGCGGCATTTCCTCCCAGCGTCTCGACAAACCAGTCGGCGAGCAGGTCGCGGCCATAGGCCATGTTGTCGGCACCGACATGCTCGACCCCGCCCTCCCGCGCGGTGAAAATCACCTTCTCACGCCGTGGGCTGTTGACCAGCTGATCGTAGAGGTCGTCGGCGTAGGCGACGCTGATCTGACGGTCGTTTGCGCCGTGGGTTACGAGGAACGGCACTTTGATGCGATCCATATGCCCGTTCAGATTCATCGCTTCGGACCTAGCCAGGAAATCCGCTTGATCCTTCGCGCCGAATGCCCAGTGGACGTGCTTCCAGTAATGCGGGACCGGGTTCTCGCCCTCACGGGCCATGCGGCGGTCCTGCACCTCGCGCCAATTGTGGTTCGCACCCCATACCGCACCGCTGGCGAAGCGCGGTTCATAGGCGACCGCGCGCGGTGCGAAATGGCCGCCAAGGGAGATGCCGGTCATGCCGATCCGCGCCGGGTCGACATCGGCCTGCCTCTCCAGCCAGTCGACCGCCCCGCTCGCCCAGCTCTCGCTGTGCGGATCGACCGGTTGGTTCTGCAAGCGTAGCGCCTCGCCCGATCCCGGCTGGTCGACACACAGGGTCGAGATGCCCCGCCGCGCCAGTTCGCGCGGCAGCCGCGTCCAGTAGAGCAGTTCCTTGCAGCTATCGAGGCCGTTGCAGAATACGACGACCGGCTTGCGGCCCTCACCACCCGCACGGGTGTAGAGCGCCGGCATCGTACCGGTGGCCAGCGGGATCTCGACCCGCTCGCGGTTCAGTTGTCCGAGCGCGGTCGAACGATCGAAGGCGTCGCGCGCCTTCGCATAGGTTGCCTCACGCCCCGGCGCGCCATGCCCCTGCATCCGCTCGGCGGTGATGAGGTACAGGCTGGCGCGCTCCAGCTTGTTCGAGGCGGAGAAGGCGCGACCCTTCGCCTCGTCCTCCGCCGCCAGCGCGATCAGCTTGTCGCCCATCGCCGCCCAAGCCGCCATGAACTGCGGCGTGCCGGCGTCCGAGCCGGTTGCCGCCGCGTCCTTCAGCGGCTGGCACATGTCGATGATTTCGCCAAGTTGCGCGCCCGATTCCATCGCGATTGCGACCGACAGGTTCCAGATATAGTTCGGGAACGGTTCGTACAGTGCCATCGGACCTACACTCCCGCCGGCTGGAACAGGCGGGGATCGGGCTTGGGATGCGGCATGGTGTTGGGACCGCCGACGCCGATGCCCCACTGGTCCATCGTCGTGGGGCCGGGCTGATGCACCTGCGCCTCGTGCGTGTCGAAATCGACATGCTCCAGTTCCGATGTATACTCGACCGCGAAGCCGCCCGGCGTGGTGAAATAGCTGAAGGTGTTGTTGCCCGCCGTGTGCCGGCCTGGGCCCCAGCGCAGGTCGGTGCCGGCCTTCTTTAGCCGCCGGATGCCCGTCATCATGTCGTCGACGGTCAACATGTCATAGGCGACGTGGTTTAGGCAGGGCGGCCCCGGCAGGATGGCGAGGCGATGATGCGCCGAGTTACAGCGCAGGAAGCACATGAAATCGCCCAGCCAGTCCGACACGCGGAAGCCCAGCACATCGGTGAAGAACGCCACCATGGCCCGGTGATCGGGCGAATGCAGCACGATATGGCTGATCTTCTGCGGGATACCCTCCCAGCGGGTCATCTCCCGCCGGGTCGAGCGCGCGACGTCGGCGGATACCTCGAACGGCAAGCCATCGGGCGAGAAGAAACGGAAGCCATAGCCGCCGCCCGGCGCGTCGAGAGCACATGCCGCATGTATGATCCGGCAGCCTGCGATCACGACCTTGTCATGCAGCGCATCGACATCGTCGCGACTGTCGGCGGCGAGCGCGATGACCTCGACATGGTTGGTGTCCGACTTGTGCAGCCGCACGACATGATGCTCGTCATGGCCATGCGTCTTCAGCCACGCGATATCGGCCGTATCGGCGACGTCGATCAGCCCCCAATCCTTCGTGTAGAATTCGCGCTCGGCCTCGAACTGCTCGACGCCATATCCGACATAGCGGATTTCGGTCACTCTGGTCATGGATGTTGTCCTCGGTATGTCAGATGGGCTGCGAGACGACCGCGAACATGTCGGCGGTGGCCTTGTGATTGTCGACCTGCGGCCCTTTGCCGATCTGGCCGTGGCAGATGTCCAGTGACCGCTCGACGATGTAGCGGCAACGCTCGTAACGCCGGTTGTGATAGGCCGAAAAAGCCGCCTCGGGCGTGTCGTGGCGACCGATCTCCTCGGCCAGCACCACCGCGTCCTCGATCGCCATGCCCGCGCCCTGGCCAAGATGCGGGGTCGTGGCATGGATGGCATCACCGAGCAGGACGATGCGCCCCTTGTGCCACGGCGTGTGCAACATCAGCGTTTCGAGCGGGCGATAGACCACGGCGTCGTTGTCGGTGATCTGTTCGGCCAGCGCGCGTATCTGCGGTGCCGTATTCGCGAGCTTGTCGCGCATCACCGCGGCCAGGCCCTCGCGGGGATAGAGCGGGTTGCCGGGCTCGGGGCTGGTGGCGAACAGATAGATCTGGTCGCGACTCATCGGCACCAGGCCCACGCCGATCGGGCCATTATAGACGTGCAGCGCGTCCATGTCGGCGGGGCGCGGGAAATTGTGGCGCCAGACCCCCTGGCCGGTGAATTCCGGGCGAACGGCGTCGGGAAAGATCGCCTCGCGGGTCTGCGAATAGACGCCATCGGCCCCGATCACGATGTCGAACCGCCCGGACGTCCTGTCCGACAGAGCGACCGTGACGCCCGCGCCATCGTCGTCCAGCGTCGTCGCGCTGACGCCCAGCTGGATCGTCACGCCCAGCGCCGTGGCGCTGTCGCCCAGCACCTTTTGCAGCGCCCGGCGACCGATGCCGACATTGGCGGGCTTCCCCTCGACCAGGCTGGGGGCGGGAATCCGCGCCACACGTTGCCCGGACGGGATGTAGATCTCGATCGCGTCGAACCCGCAGGCGGCATCGAGAAAGGCATCGAGCACGCCCAGTTGGTCCATCGCCCGTACGACGTTGGACTGCTGGATGATGCCGACGCCATAGACCGACCATTCGGGATCCCGCTCGATCATCACAATCCGGTGACCAGCGCGCGCAAGCGCGATCGCCGCCGACAGGCCGCCGATCCCGGCGCCGACTATCAAGATATCGAGGGCCTCCAAAACCCATCCTCCGCCTGCTTATGGTTGTGAGCCATGATAGGAGGATGCCAGAATTTTAAAACTCGATAGTTTTTATGGCGAACTATCCATCCAATGGATCACGCCACTTCCGACTGGCGCTTGAGTAGCGACTTGAGCCATGTCAACCCCAGGTCGTTCTGGCGGGTCGTATGATATTGCATCATCTCCCGCATGACCGGGAAATCGAAGGGCAGCGGTTGGGCCTGCAGCGGGTATTGCCGTGAGAGCCGCTCGGCCAGCCGCGCCTGCATCAGGGCAAGACGCTGCGTTCCCTCCAGCAGGAGCGGGATCGTCAGGAAGGAATGGGTTTCGACCTCGATCCGGCGGCTGTGGCCCATCACACTCATCGCTCGGTCGGCGAAGGATTGCTGACGCTGCGCACCGATCCGGACGCCGACATGGCCCGCCCCCAGAAACGTCTGGAGCGTAAGAGGCGCATCGAGCAGCGGGTTGCCCTGCCACCCGACCACGACGTGCGACTCCTCGAACAGCAATTCGCTGGGATGCTCGCCCATAATATAATAGTCGGGCGAGATCATCAGGTCGGCCACGCCTGCGGCAATTTCGTCCGGGCCCCGCTCGGTGGGCGCGGCCAGTTCCAGCATGATGCCGGGGGACTCGATCGACAGTCGCTCGATCAACGGGACGATCACGGCGGCGACGATATAGTCGGAGGCGATCAGGCGAAACGTCCGATGGGTGGTGGCCGGGTCGAACTGACCGCGATTGGCCAGCATCTCATCCACTTCGCCCAGGATCTGCCGCACCTGGGGAGCGAGCCTTTCTGCAAAGGACGTCGGAAACATCCGTTTGCCATGGACGATGAGGATGTCGTCGCCAAAGAACTCCCGCAACCGCGCCAGTGCCGCGCTCATGGCCGGCTGGCTCAGGTTCAGCTTGCGAGCGGCGCTGGATACGCTGCGCTCCTGGATCAGCACGTCGAACGCGCCGAGCAGGTTGAGGTCGAGACCGCGAAAACGCATCGATCCACCTTTCGATTAGATGAGCATCTTATCGACCATTTCTATCGATACAATCATTATGTCGAAATCGCGCGTGCGCTGACGAAGCTTCTCCTTCCGTCGTTTCATCTTCGACGGCACGGTCGCGGTCTTTATCACTCGGACCTACCTGTTTGGTCCCGGCGATTGATGGTGCGGGACCAAACAGAAGCATTCGACCTGATGGCACTCCTTGAAGAGGCGCCAGTCGATGGGAGGTTTGGCGGTGCGGCCGGGATTGGCCTTGATCTGCGCGGTGGCACCAAGGTCGTCGGCGATGAAGGTGCGTAGGGAATTGGCTGCATAATATTTGCTATTGAGAATGGATAGCACTGGCGTTATGGCTCCCGCCGTTCAGCCAGCCATTGCCGATCGTGATGGCCGTGAGGTGACCAGGGAGTTTGGCCCAGTGGCTATCGGTGCAGCTACCATTGATGTCGGGACGCTTTATGCGTCACATGGCACGTGGTTACGGGGGTGGCTGCGACAGCATACCCGCTGCTCGCACCGCGCAGCCGATCTGGCGCAAGATACGTTTTGCCGGGTTTTGGAGACGAACGAGGCAATGGCCTTGCGTAATCCCCGAAGCTATCTTTCAACGGTCGCACGTCGCATCCTTATTGACGATATCCGTCGCCGCGATGTGGAGCGCGCCTACCTCACCATCCATGCGGCAAGAATGGGCAACGCCGATCATCTGACGCCCGAGCGGATCGCAGAAGCCGCCCAATTGCTGGATGCGATCCTGCGTCTCCTCGAAACGTTGCCCGAAAAGGCGAGGCGGGGCTTCATGATGGTCCGCCTCGACGGTCTGCGCTATGTCGACGCGGCCAGCCAACTCGGCGTGTCGGAGCGCATGGTGAAGCGCTATGTCGCGCAAGCTTATGCGCATTGCTATGCGCTGGGATATCCTGACTGAGTGACGACGCAGCGACCAACCTCCGAAATGATCGAGCAGGCGGCTTATTGGGCTGCTCAACTCGCGACCGACGAGGCGACGCAGGATGATCGCAACGCCTGTGACGACTGGTGTCGCGAACATCCGCTGCATCGTCTGGCGATGGACAGAATGCGTGGCTTGGATGCGCAGTTCGATAGCACTGACCGCATCGGCCGAGAGACCATCGAGACGATACTGGAGGGCAAGTCCCACAAGAGCCGTTGGCAGGGTGGATTGACGCTTGGTTTGGCGCTG
The DNA here is from genome assembly GCF_039594485.1 of Sphingomonas sp. GTDB lineage: Bacteria > Pseudomonadota > Alphaproteobacteria > Sphingomonadales > Sphingomonadaceae > Sphingomonas. The sequence goes on from NZ_JBCNNI010000019.1 coordinate 70,550, forward strand.
CTCGCCGCAGGCGGTTGGTTCGCAGCGCAGTCCATGACAGTGCGGGCCTGGTTCCCCGATTACGAGACCGTGCGTGGTGAACAGCGTGAGATCACGCTCGCGGATGGTAGCGGCGTGACGATCGATACCAACGGAGCGATAGACTTCCGCCGCGATGGTGATCGCCGGACGGTAACGCTTTTCCGAGGAAGAATCCTGGCCCGCGTGGCAAAGGACAAAGCGCGACCATTTGTTGTGGAGACGCGCGACGGTACGGTAACCGCGCGTGGAACCGCCTTCATCGTGAGCCGAGATGATGATGCGACGGTCGTCAGCGTGATCGAGTCCGTCGTGCGGGCCTGCCTGGAAACGGCTCGTCCGCAAGATTGTGTTGATCTTTCCCCTGGCGAGCAGGTGCGCATGGCGCAAGGACGGGTGGAACGTCTCGGCCAAACCGATCCCGAGACGGCTGGGCTCTGGGCAGAAGGATGGCTCGCGGCAGACGATCAGCCTGTCGTACAGGTCTTGAATGAACTCAACCGCTATCGTCAGCGGCCGGTGCGCTTTGATCCTGGCGAACTGGAAGAGGTTACGGTGTCAGGCAGCTTCCCGCTGGCCGATACCGATCGCGCGCTGGACGGTATTGCGCGGTCTACGGGCCTTCACCTGTCGCGCACCCGCGATGGCGTTCTCGCTATCGGTCAGGTCAAATAATTCGCCGTCTGGAGTTCCCCATTTTCAAACTCGTCCGTCCCACTTCTCGAAGCGATGTTTGAAGAAGGAACGAGAAGGGTGGTAAAATTTTCGGGGGTCCATGGCGCAACGGCGTTTGCGGCGTTCGCTATCGGAATTGGGAGTGGAACATGGCCAGCACCGGCCATTGCGCAGACGGCGTCTAACGCACAGAAAATCGACATTCCAGCGGGCTCTCTCGGTAGTGCTATCGCTCAACTTGGTAGAATGACCCGCGTGATGATCGTGTTCGATCCAGCGCTCGTCAGGGGACAACGAGCCTTGGGCCTGCGCGGCGATTACACGCCGGCTCAGGCACTTGGCATGTTGCTGAGGGGGAGTGGCCTTCAGGCTGTCCCGGATGGGCGGGGAGGCTTTACATTGCAGAGCGTGGTCCAGACCCGGACTCAACCTGCCCCCCAGAAGCGCCGACCCGCAGCGCGCATCAAAGCTGCCGATGCGCCGGAGCCCACTCCTACGGACATCGTCGTTACGGGTGGACGTGCCTTCACGGCTACGAAAACCGACACGCCGCTTGTTGAAATCCCGCAGGCGATCAGCGTTGTACCGCAAGAGTTGATTGCCGATCGCAACCAGCTCAACGTCCAGGAAACGCTGCGCTATTCCGCAGGTGTTGCGGCGGAAAGCTTTGGCCTGGACACACGGGGAGACGTGGCGATGGTGCGCGGCTTCTTCCCCGCTTATTATCAGGACGGGCTGCTGCGCAAACTCGGCTATACCTCGATATCGCGGACGGATACCTATTCGCTGGAACGGGTCGAATTGTTGCGAGGCCCATCGTCTGTACTCTACGGCCAGGGTGGTTCGGGCGGAATCGTCAACTCCATCACCAAACGCCCGTCGTTCGACCCGCGCGGCGAGATCGGCATCCAATATGGCAGCTTCGATCGCAAGCAGATACAAGCGGACATCACGGGTCCAATCGACGGTCAGGGAAATTTGGCCGCGCGCATCGTCGCCGTGGTTCGGGACGCAAACCAGCAAACCGACTTTATCCCCGACCGTAGGGTTCTGTTGGTGCCATCGTTTACCTGGCGTGCCGGTGATCGAACCGAGCTAACCCTGATTGGAACTTACCAACGCGATCGAAACGCGTCGAGCCAGCAATTCCTGCCCTATGCTGCGACACGCCTGGCGGGTGGCCCGGGTCTGCCCATCAATACTTTTCTAGGCGAGCCCAACTTCGACAAGCTTTCAGCGCAGCAGGGATCGGCGACGACAATTCTGTCTCATCGGCTCAATGATGCCGTAACCCTGAGGAGCAACAGCCGCTACGCACGGCACGAGGTCGTCTTCAACCAGATCGCTTCCAGTGTATATAGCAAGCCGTTCAATCCGTTCCTGGACGCCAACAAAAGGGTTGTGGCACGATATTATGACGCCCAGCGATCCAGCATCGCGACGCTGAACAGTGACAATACCATCGAAGCGAGATTCGCGACCGGCGCCGTCAAACACCAGGTGGTCTTTGGTGTCGATTACTCCAACTTCATGGAGCGCAAGTCGCGTGATGTCGGCGTGGCCGGCAGCATCGACATCTATAACCCGGTCTATGGAAATATCCCCAAGCCGTCACTCGTCGCCCGTCCTCGGGTGATCCAATCGCAATTGGGGGTCTATGTGCAGGACCAGATGCGCTATGCGGATCGTGTCACCTTGGTCGTGGGCGCTCGGCAGGACTGGACGAAGGCGCGGATCGCAGGCCGCGCGACGCAGAACGACAAAGCTACCACTCTGCGCGCAGGATTGATTGGTGAGATCGGCTTCGGTCTCTCTCCCTACATCAGTTATTCTGAAAGCTTCCAGCCGGTGCTTGGCCTCGACTTCTTCGGGAACCCTTATCGGCCGCAACGTGGGCACCAGTATGAGGGCGGGTTGAAGTGGCAACCAGACCGCAGGACGCTGCTGACGATTACCGCCTTCGATATTACCGAGACCAATCGATTGACCAACGACCCGAAAAATGCGTTGGTTTCCATTCAGACTGGCCGTGTGAAATCAAGCGGCATCGAAGTAGAGGGCCGCTATCAGGCGGCGAATGACCTGACCGTCACGGCGGCTTATGGTTATGTCAATGCAAGAGTGGTGAGCAGCGGCTTCGCGCCTGAGATCGGCGTGCAGTTGAGCGACGTGCCAAAGCATAATGCATCCCTCTGGGCATCCAAAACCTTTCCTTCCTCAAGCGGTCCCTCTCTGCGGCTAGGCAGCGGCATTCGCTATGTTGGAGAGGTTCTTTCCACCGCTTTCGCCGGGCAGGTCCGAACGCCCAGTTACTTGCTCGTCGACTCTCTGGCGGCGATCGACGTCGATCACTGGTCGCTGTCGCTTAGCGTGTCAAATCTGTTGAACAAGCAATATTATAGTGAATGTCGAGCGTTCGGCGATTGCTTTACCGGGAACGGTCGTAACGCCATTGCGACGCTGACGCGGCGATTTTAGGGGCAATCGACATTCATCGATTTCTCCCCCGGAAGGGCAGGTGGCCGGGGGCAGGCCTGACGGAGGGGTGTCCAAGTCGGAGAGCAGGTGAGGCTTACGACCGGTTAGACCCCTCCACCAGGCTGCGCACGGTTCCCCTTTCTTGCAGGGGGAGGAATTGTTGCCCTGGACACCATGTGCTCAAGTGATGTTTCCAGGCGCTTCGGTCCGCGAATGACGTTTGATAATAGGTGGAATCGCTGTGACGAGATGGGCGTGGCAACGCTGAGGTCGAAGTGCGCCGTGCGGCGTTGGATAGTTGCCCACGATATTCTCTGATCACGCCCGTGTGTTGCAAATGCACTATCGTCGGTGATAGACGTTGCTCGAATATTCAAGGAGGGCCGTTTTTTGGCGACCATTTTCTCTTTGAAGGAATGGCGAACCCGTGCGGTCGCAGGGGTGGGCGGCATCGCTGCCATCATCGCCAGTTGGGGCATAGGACTTTTCGAGGAAAAGGATCAGCCGCCGCCCCCGACGCTGTCGGCGGGGTATCCGATACCGGCCGGGGAATGGTCACTTCGCTTTGAGCGGGTGAGCCGCAGCGACCGCCTTCCCGATGGCATGATGATATCGCGATCCGGTCGCGAGGCGATCATCCTCTATGTGCAGGCGACCAATCGCACGACGCGTTCCAGCAACAGCCTGCTCCAGGCGGTCGCGCTGGCCACGTCGATCAAGGGCGTCGATGCACGGCCGACCGCCTATCTGATGCGCGACCATGCGATCATGACCGATCTGCAACCCGGGCTGCCCGAGGAAGTCGCGCTGGTCTGGACCTATCCCGCCGGACAGCGCATCGCATCCCGCTTGCGCTTCGATGTGATGGCCAGCAATTTCAAGCCGCAGGATAATCTTTACGCGCAGCCGCTCTGGACCGATGCGCACAAAATCGGTGTCGTCGATCTGCCGGTGCAGACGGCCCAGGGAGGCGGCCTGTGAAGCGCTTCGGCTGGATCGCGATCATCCTGATCGGCCTGCTCGTGCTTGCGGGCATGCGTTGGACCATGCCGCGCTACGAGCGGATCACGGGGCCCATCGCCGTTGCCGGGAAGCCGGATGCCTGGGTCGATACCGGCAATCTGGCGGTTCGCGGGGGGGCTCCCCAACTGGCGCGCACGATCCGCTTCAAAGCCCTTGGCAAGGTCGAGGAGCGGACCAGCGCGGGCGTCTGGCTTGTCGTGCCGGTACGGTCGCGTGTCGATCATGCGACGGCGCATGTCTATGGTCGTATCTGGGTGACACCGGATGGACGCCGTTATCGCGCGAGCGGCCGGGTAGAGGATGGCGACGTCGTACTGACAGCGACCAAGACGCTCCAGCCGGGACTGGAGCGCAAGGATGTGGTGGTGTTCGAGCTCCCCGTCGAGCTGGCGAATGGGGAGGGGACATTGTTGGTGTCGGAGGAACGCGATCCGCAGCTGACGGCGCAGGCCCGGATCACCTATCCGGCTGCCGCTCCGGCATCGCCAGCGAAGCTGCTCGACCTGGATGAACTCCATGCCAAGCTCTGAACCCCTGCATACCCTCATGGCCGAGCGGCGGATGCGTTGGGTCGCGATCATCGCCATCATCGTGCTGCTACCCTGTACCATGCTGGTTTCGGGGTGGCGCGACTGGCGTGAAGTGCGTCGGTCGCAGGCGTGGCAGCCGGTCGACGTCGCATCTGCGCAGGCGGTCGCCTATGACGGGGCATCGGTGCGACTGGTCGACATCCATGCGTTACCGCCCGACCCCGGCCTGGCGAAGGACCGGACCTTTCTGCGCGTGCGCCTGCTTGTCGAGCCCCGTCGTCCGGGAACCAAATGGCTGGATTGCCGCATCAGCCTGATCGATGCGGCGAGCCATGATTGGGCGGCGATCGAGACGGTGCCCGATCTGCTGCAACGCGCGCTGGCCAGGCCGGGCGAGGTCAAGGGCGCGGGCTGTGACGGGCTGGCGGTAGCGGAGGCTCAGCCGGGCGCCCAGGTCTTTGTCGACAGCTATTATCTGTTGCCGCGGCCATTGCCCGCGGGGTTGCGCGTGACGTTGAGCACGCGCGACGGACGACCCGCCTATCTCCGCTTTTCGCAAGGAACGGTGCAATGACGGCCATGGCCATGCGCGGCGGACCGCTTTCCCTGATCCGCGACAGCCTTCGTCTATGGGGTCGCTATTGGCCGCAATTGCTGGCGCTGGCGTTGCTCGGCGTGCTGCTCAACGAACTGTTGCTCCAAGGTGCGGTATGGATCGGTTACCGCAACCGGCTGGCGGGATTGCTGTCGCTGACCCTGGTGGTGCTGGTCAAGCTGGTCGTCATCGTCGTGATGTTCGAGACGCTACGGCCCGCCTTGCCGGCGATCGACCGCGCCTCGCGGCAAGAGGGCGCTGCATTACCGGTGGCGGATGATGCGGCCGGACCAGCTTGGCGGCGTTTGCCGGTGATCGTGTCACAGGCGCTGGTGCCCTTTTTCGCCTATTACGCGGCTTGGGGTTTTCTGGGTGAGACGATCCGCGCTTATGGCCGGGAAGGGTTGGCGCAGCTCAATCCCTTTGATCCGACCTATAGCGGCTCGCTGTTCGACGTGTCGGGCGGGCTGTGGCTGATCGCGTCGGTTGCGTTGCTCTGGGTGATCCGGCGTTTCGCCAAAGCGCGTCAGAAGAAGAGCGAACGCCCGGCCTGGAACATCCTGATCGTGCTGTGCGAAGCGGGCTGGACCTTTGTCGGCCTGTATGTCCTGACCCAGTGGAAGGGGGGCATCTTCCACTGGCTTGCCCATCGCCGGGTCGGGGATATCGGCCATGACCTGTGGCAATGGGTCAGCCATCCGATCGGCATCGCCCATGCCGCGCTGCCGGTGCCGGTCGAACAGACGCCGCCGGGGTTGGCGGATATGCTGGTCAGCCTGTTCTTCTATGCGCTGCTGCCGGTGGTGTGGCTGGCGCTTGCCGCGCTGATCTATCGCTATGACGTTCACAAGGCCGAGGTGAAGGCCCCTGCGAAGCTGGCGGGCAAGGTGGATGGTACGATCGGTCTGTGGCAGAAGCTGCCGGGCTGGCTGCGCGATTTCGTCGGTCATTTCTGGGCGGGGACGGCCAAGCGCTACCGTGCGGCGGCGAACAGTGTCCATCTGGCGGGGGCGGCGGGGGTCGGCGCGCTGGTGACGGTGATCCTGTTGTATCGGGGGCTGGATTGGCTGTGTGCCTGGGGCTGGATGGGGCTGACTCGGCTGATCGGGCCACATCCGCACGCCCTATGGCAGATGATCGCCGATCAGATATCGCTCTTCCTCGGCACGCCGAGCGATCCCGGTGACGGCATCATCCCGCAGACGCTGAAGATATGCCTGCTGGCGGCGACCCTGGAACGCGCTTTCGCCGCCGGTCGCGCGTGGCGGGCTTTGAAGTAGCGAGGCCCTATTCGCCGGGTAGCGGCGGGAGCGCGTCCGGTGCGAGGTCGAGGGGATAGTCGGCATAGAAGACGGGCAGCGCGTCGACGCCGCCGCGTTCGGCCTTGCCCAGTATCGCGGTCAGCCATCCCGCATAGCGCCAATCCGCACCGTCCGCCTTGACCGCGATCGCTGGAAAGCGTGTGACGAACCGGATGGCGAGTTCGCGGGCGGAGAGACCGGGCGCGTCGCTCCAGCCGAAATAGCGATCCCCGCTGCCGGTCGTATAATGTGCCGTCTCGGTATCCCAATCGATCGGCGTTCGGCCGTCAGGACCGATATTGTCGGCATGGGTCAGCAGGCACCGCCAATGCACGCCGCTGGGTGCCATGCCCGAGCAGAAGCGAAGTCGCTGATAGCCGGCCTTGTGCAGTTCATGGATCATCGCCAGCAGCCGTGTCGCATGACGCACAGGCGGCGAGGTCGACGGACGACGTGAGACGGGATGGGCCATCGCGTAGCCTATCTGGGGCAGCCGCCTGATCGAGCGGCAAAACATTGGCGAAGGTGAAAGAATGGGCCGGTGCGCAGACTGCGGATCGCACCCTCTTCTGTCCGTCGTCAGGACATTTGGCGCAGATGGGGGCGTAGATTAGTGGAGAGCGGGCCTCGTCTGGGGGCTGATGTTAGGCGGCCAGCTTGCGGTGGAGCAAGCGCC
>NZ_JBCNNI010000002.1:0-170769 GCF_039594485.1 Sphingomonas sp.
CGACAACAAATACCGGCACCCCTTCCATCCCTAAACCTCCCGGCCTAGAAACTTCCGTGCGCCAGCATCTCAATGCCAGTACCGCCAACACCCAGGCCGCCGCAGCGGCCCGCTCCGTCGCGGTGAAGCCCCTCTAGGCCCCACCTCCAATACGGTCAACAGCCGATTTTCATTTTTTCGTAAAAAACTGAGAAATTGCAATTTTTACAAATGCCTAGCAGGCATCGGTCGGCATGTTCTCACCGGAACCTTATTCCCGATCGGGCGTGCGGGGCCGAATCAACTCGCTTTCAAGGCGGGAATCACCTGAAGAACCAGGAGCCGGATATACCAAGGGCGTCCTTCCCGGCCGGGAAGGACGCCCTTGATGACATGTCAGGCGATAATCGCGCGGTTCAGAGGCGCCCGACCGTCACCGGCTTGTCCTCGGTCCGTACCAGCGGATTGGGGAGCGGCAGGGTGAAAGGCGCCGCTGCGATCTCGAACACATCGCCTTCCTGTGTGCGGATGCCATCGGAGAAAGACAGCGTGGCGGTACCGAAGAAATGCACATGCACGTCCCCCGGACGACGGAACAGCGCATATTTGAAGTGATGATGCTCCAGATTGGCCAGGCTGTGCGACATGTTCGCCTCGCCCGACAGGAAGGGCTTTTCCCACAGCGTCTCGCCGTTGCGGACAACCTTGCTCGTCCCCTCGATATGATCGGGCACCTCGCCCAGCAGCAATTCCGCCCCCAAGGCGGCGGGCCGCAGCTTGCTGTGCGCGAGCCACAGATAATTGTGCCGCTCGGTCACATGGTCCGAAAACTCATTTGCGAGGCACAGGCCAAGGCGATGGGGGGTGCCGTCGGGGCCGATCAGATAGATGCCCGCCAGTTCGGGCTCCTCGCCACCATCCTGGGCGAAGGCCGGCATCTCGAGCGCCTCGCCGGGGCCGACGAGCTGCGAACCATCGCCCTTGTAGAACCATTCCGGTTGCTGGCCGACCTGGCCCTGGGCAGGCTTGCCGCCCTCCACGCCTTCCAGGAACATCCGCATCGAGTCGGTCTGGTGCGCCGCAGCAGCAGCCTCGCGGTGCATCTTGTCGCGCCCCTCGGCCGAGCCGAGATGGGTCAAGCCGGTGCCGGTCATGATGCAGTGCGCCGGGTCCTGATGGTCGATCGGGGCGATCAGATGCCCCGCCGCCAGTTCCGCCGCCAGATCGACCTCCGCGCCCTCACCACAGGCCAGCGCGGTATCGAGCAGCGAGTGGCCCTCGGCAATGGCACGTTCCGCCAGCGCGATGACGGTTTCGACGCCGGGCACGAACGCGGCCCGGGGGCCACGCGCGAGAATGACCGAGCGCGTCCCATCCGGTGCGCGATGCTGCAACAGGCGATCCGCCATCAATTCCTCCCCTTATCGTCTTTCAACAAAAAAAAGGGACGCGCTCCCGATCGGAACGCGCCCCATCATGCCTCAGCCCGGCTGGCCATCGACCAGGCGGGGCAGCGTGCCCGCCGCTTCGTCCTTCAAATCCTCGGGCAGCAGCGCCGCACTGAGGTTCTGGTACGACACCGGCCGCAGATAGCGGTCGATCGCGAGGCTGCCGACCGAGGTCGTGCGCGCGTCCGAGGTCGACGGGAAGGGCCCGCCATGAACCATCGCATGGGCGACCTCGACACCCGTCGGCCAGCCATTGGCGAGGATACGGCCTGCCTTGCGCTCCAGCACCGGCACCAGCCGCGCGGCCATGTCGGTATCGCCCTCGTCCATCTGGATCGTCGCGGTAAGCTGCCCCTCGGCGGCCTTGAGCACCGCGATCAGCTCCGCCTCGTCACGGCAGCGGACCAGGATGGAGGCGGCACCGAACACTTCATGGCCCAGCGCCTCGTCGGCGAGGAACGCGTCCGCGGTGGTCTGGAAGAAGGCGGCGCGACCGGCGGTGACGCCCTCACCCACCTTTCCTCTCGCGATCGTCTCGACCTTGTCGTGGCCCGCCAGCGATTCCGACGCCTTGGTATAGGCGGCGTGGATGCCGGGGGTCAGCATGGTCTGGGCCGGGGCATCGGTCAGCGCGGTACGGGCCGCCTCGACGAACGCGTCCAGTCCTTCGCCCTCGATCGCCAGCAACAGGCCCGGATTGGTGCAGAACTGCCCCGCGCCCATGGTCAGCGAGCCGACAAAGGCGGTGCCGAGCGCCGCACCACGCGCCTTCAGCGCCTCGGGCATCAGCACGACCGGGTTGATGCTCGACATTTCGGCATAGACCGGGATCGGCACCGTCCGCTCCTGCGCGATCTTGACCAGCGCGAGGCCTCCGGCGCGCGAGCCGGTGAAGCCGACGGCGGTGATACGCGGGTCGCGGACCAGGGCGCCGCCCAGTTCGTTGCTGGGGCCGGTCAGATGGCCGAACACGCCCTTGGGCAGGCCGCACGCCGCCACCGCCCGCTCGATCGCGGCAGCGACCAGCGCGCCGGTCTGCGGATGGGCGGGATGGCCCTTGACGATCACCGGGCAACCGGCCGCCAGCGCCGAGGCAGTGTCGCCACCCGCGGTCGAGAAGGCGAGCGGGAAGTTGGACGCGCCGAACACCGCGACCGGGCCCAGCGGCACCATGCGCAGGCGAAGATCCGGGCGCGGCAGCGGCTGGCGGTCGGGCATGGCGGGGTCGATGCGGACCTGGAGATAGGCACCGGCGCGCAGCACCTTGGCGAACAGGCCGAGCTGGCCGACGGTACGGCCACGCTCGCCCTCCAGACGCGCACGCGGCAGACCGCTCTCGCGCATCGCCGCTTCGATCAGGGCGTCGCCTATGCCCATGATCTCGGCCCCGATCCTGTCGAGGAAGACGGCGCGCTCTTCGCGCGACGTCGCGCGATAGACGTCGAACGCCGCCTCGGCGGCCGCGCAGGCCGCATCGACATCGGCTGGCCCGTGCACCGCGAAAGCGTCGCCCACCGGCTGTCCGGTGGCGGCGTCGATCGAACGGAAATCGGTCATAGGGGAAGCTCCTTTATATTACTCGGACATATTGATTTGACGATGGGATGGCAATGTTAAACGTAGTGCGCGAGGATAGGGCCGGAGAGGCGAGACACAGGCGATGAACGAGATCGAGAAGCACGAACCCCCCGTCGCCCCGGCGATAGAGACCATGGATGACATGGCCGCGACGACGCCCAGGGCGCGGCGCGGCACGGGCCGTCGCCTGCACGGCGCGATCGCGCACAAGCTGGGCGCGGCGATCGTGTCCGGCGAATACCAGCCCGGCGACACGCTGTCGGGCGAGGTCGCCTTTTCCGAGGCGCTCGACGTGTCGCGCAGCGCTTACCGCGAGGCGGTGCAGGTGCTGACCGCCAAGGGGCTGGTCGAAAGCCGCCCCAAGACGGGCACCCGGGTCCTGCCGCGCAACCGCTGGAACCTGCTCGACCCCGATGTGCTGGCCTGGGCCTTTTCGGGCGAGCCCGACATCCACTTCGTGCGCAGCCTGTTCGAGCTGCGCGCCATCGTCGAGCCCGCCGCAGCCCGGTTCGCGGCCGAGCGGCGCGACAAGACCGATCTGAAGGTCATGCGCGATGCGCTGGCCGCGATGCGGCGTCATACGCTGGCGACCGAAGCCGGACGCGCGGCGGACCGCGATTTCCACAATGCGGTGCTGGCCGCGACGCGCAACGATGCGCTGGTCGTGTTGTCCGCCAGTATCGGTGCGGCGGTCGCCTGGACCACGCAGTTCAAGCAGCGGTCGCGCGCGCTGCCCCGCAATCCCGTACCCGACCATGTGAAGGTCTATGACGCGATCGCCGCGGGCGATGTCGAGGCTGCGGGAGAGGCCATGCGGCTGCTCGTCGATCTGGCCCTGGAGGATACCCGCAGCGCCATGGAGGGATAAGAAGGCCCGCCCCCCGAAGGGAGCGGGCCACCCGAGACGCCGGGTTCGGGAAATGGGGTCAGATGACCGCGCGATGCAGCGGCTTGGCGGGCACCTTGACGCGGAAGGTGAAGATGTCGCCCGCCTGGGTCTGTTCGGCGCGTTGTTCCTCCGACAGCCCCTGCCGCGCGGTGGTGGCATAGGCGGTGCGGCCATCGGGGCCGCCCAGTGCGATCTTGGTGATGTTCGAGACGGGGAAGCGCACTTCGTCCGTCATGACACCGTCCGGCCCATAGCGGCGCGCGGCCCAGCCGCCGAAGAAGCCGACCCACACGCCGCCCTCGGCATCGCAGATCGCGCCGTCGGGATGGCCGTCGGCATCGCCGAAACGCGCGAACTCGGTTGCCGGGCCGAGCGTGCCGTCACCCAGGATCGGATGCGCCAGGATCGTCTTGCCGAGCGTATCGACATGATAAAGGATCGAATCGTCGGGTGCGATGGCCGGCCCGTTGGTGATGCACACCGGATCGGCCGCGGTCGGCTCGACCAGGCCCGCCGCCCAGCGGAACAGCCGCCCCGACAGCGCGGCCTCGTCATTGTCCATCGTGCCGAACCAGATTCGCCCCTGTCCATCGACACAGGCGTCGTTCAGGCGGTTCGCGGGCAGATGGGCATCGACCTCCGCCAACCGCTCAAAGCCACCCGTCGCGGGATCGAAATGATGCGGGCCCGACTTCAGCCCCGCGACGAAACCGCCACGCTGCGCGGGCACGACCCAACCGACCATTTCGGGCGCGGCCCAATGGTCGAGCGTGCCCGCCACCGGATCATGGGCATAGATGCGCTGCTGCTTGATATCGACGAACCAGAGCACGTCATCGACCCAGATCGGACCTTCGCCCAGCGTCGCACCCACGGTCAGGCAATGTTCGGCCCGCTGCATCACTCTCTCTCCTTCTTGTTCTCGTGCCTTCGATCAGCGCCAGCCGGCGTCGATGAAATAGTCGTGGCCCGTGCACATCCGCGCGTCGTCCGAGGCGAGGAACAAGACCAGCGCCGCGACGTCCGACGGCTGGATCCGCCCGTCGAGGCACTGCGCCGCGACGATCTCCGCCTCGCCTTCGGGCGTGTACCATTTTTCCTGGCGCGGCGTCTGGACGTTGCCGGGGACGATGGTGTTCACCCGGATATTCTCGCGGCCCAGATCGCGCGCAAGGCTGCGGGTCAGCCCTTCGATCGCCGCCTTGCAGGTCTGGTAGAGGACCAGGTCGTTCAGGCCGAGATGCCAGCTGATCGACCCGAAGTTCAGGATCGCGCCGCCGCCCGCCCGCTTCATCGCCGGGATCACCGCCTGCGCCGCGAAGAACTGGTGGCGCAGATTGACGTTCAGCCGCTCGTCCCAATAGGCCGGGGTCACGTCCTCGATGCTGTGGCGATCGTCGTTCCCGGCATTGTTCACCAGGATATCGACCCCGCCCAGCGCCGCTTCCAGATCGGCGAAGATCGCCTTCAGGCTGTCGAGATCGGTCAGGTCGCAGCGGCGGTGGAGCGGTGCATGGCGTGCATCGGCGGACAGCCGATCGACCAGCGCCTGGCTCACCTCCTCGGCGATGTCGACGAAGGCGACGCGCGCGCCCTGCGCCACAAAGGCCTCGACCAGCCCTTCGCCGATGCCCGATCCGCCGCCCGTCACGATGACCCGCTTGTCGATCAGGCTGGGATAGCGGGCGGTCAAGTCGGCCGCGCTGGTCTTCTGCAACATCTCGTCGGACTCCGTCACAACAGGCCGCGCCGGGCCAGATTGCGCATCAGGTCGCCCAGACCAAAGGTCCAAGCGGGCGCGTCGGCGCTGGTCATCACCGGATTGACCAGCGTGCCGAGGCGCGGGTTGGTGATTACGACACTATCGCCGACCTTGTGGGTGAAACCGCGACCCGGCTCGTCGCGGTCCTGGGTCGGCGCGAACAGCGTGCCGAGGAACAGGACCAGCCCGTCGGGATAATGATGCTCGCTGAGCGCCTGGCCCAGCAGATCCTCCGGGTCGCGGCTGATCTGGTCCATCGAGCTGGCGCCCTCCAGCACATAGCCGTCGGTGCCGGTGATGGTCAGCTTGACCTCGCTCGACCGGACATCGTCCATGGTGAAGCCTTCGTCGAACAGGCGCACCAGCGGCCCCAGCGAACAGGAGGCGTTATTGTCCTTCGCCTTGCCGAGCAGCAGCGCCGAGCGCCCTTCGAAATCACGCAGGTTCACGTCATTGCCCAGCGTCGCGCCGACCGCACGCCCATGCGCATCGGCGACCAGCACCACTTCGGGCTCCGGGTTGTTCCAAGTCGAGTCGGACCGGACGCCGACCGGCATCCCCCAGCCCACCGTCGACAGCACCGGCGACTTGGTGAAGATCTCCGCATCCGGGCCGATCGCGACCTCCAGATATTGCGACCACAGGCCCTCGGCGATCAGCACCTCCTTGAGCTGCGCCGCCTCGGGCGAGCCGGGCACGACCGAACGGATATTGCCGCCCAACGCCTGTTCCAGCGTGGCGCGCAGTCCCGCCGCCTTGGCATGGTCGCCCCGCGCCCGCTCCTCGATCACCCGCTCCAGTGCGGAGACCGCGAAGGTCACCCCCGCCGCCTTCACGCATTGCAGGTCGATCGGCGAGAGCAAGCGATGCACCGCCTCCGGCTCCGGCGACAGGGCGAGTTCGGCGAGATCGCCCAGCGCCTCGCCCAGCGCAGCGTCGATCGTCCCGCTCGCCACCAGCGCGGAGACGGTCGGCGCGACGCGGCTCATGTCGAAAACCTGCCCCCCCTCGACCAGGATCGGACAAGGTCCCTCGCCGCGATCGATCCGCCCGACGAACCGGCCGCTCCGCCAATCATCCGGCAAAGCATCCGTCAGGGTGGTGAAATTGCTCGCCATCTCTTCCTCTTCTAATTTTGTTAGCGGTATCGATCGTCGCCCGAGTGAGGTCAAGAGGGCCCGACCATGCCGATTTGCGACCATGGTCGGATCGGTATTCCCGCAACGCGCCAAAAGACCAGTTTTTGGCTTTAACGTCTTAGATAAGAATGGCCTTTTATATCCGGCCGAATGGCCGCGAGAAGCATATGAAAATCGAAGATCCGTCATTCGCCATATGGCTGGACGAGCAATACATCATCCATGTCCGTGCCCATGGTATATGGACCCCCGCCATCGCCGAACGCTACTGGACCGCGTTCCGGCCGTTCCTGGACGAGGCCCGCGCCCGCATGGGTCATGCCAGGGCCCTGGTCGACCGGCGAGGCGCGCCGATCATGCCGATCGAGATGGTGCAGACCATGCACGACGGCATCACGAACCATTATCGCCCCGGCGACCGGCTGGCGCTAGTCGTCGATTCAAGCCCATTGAAATCCCAGGTTCGGCAGAATTACCGGCGCGCCTTTCTCGACGCCTTCCTGTCCCATGATGCCGCCCTGGCCTGGCTGGAGAATGGCTGAGGCGCCCTGCCCGGCCTTCACCGCCGGACAGGATATCGGCCGGACGCGCCATCCCCGCCCGGCCCCACCGTCAATGCCCGCGATCAGTGCCCGCGATCAATGGTTGTCGCGCGGCAGGCCCCGGGTCTGGGCGATGCGCTGATACTTCTCCGCGCCCTCCAGGATCGCGCCGGTCGACATCTGGCCGACCACCGAGCGCTGAATCTCCTGCCACGGGGTCTGTGACGCCGGGTATTTGTACCCGCCCGCCGCCGCGAGGGCCTTGCGACGCTCGGCCAGTTCCTCCTCGGGGATGAGGACGTTGGCGGTGCCCTTGTTCAGATCGATGCGCACCCGGTCGCCGGTCTGGAGCAGCGCGAGACCACCCATGGCCGCCGCCTCGGGGCTGGCGTTCAGGATCGAGGGCGATCCGCTCGTGCCCGACTGGCGACCGTCGCCGATACAGGGCAGCGAGTGCACGCCTTCGGTGATCAGATAGGCGGGCGGACGCATGTTGACGACTTCCGCCGCGCCCGGATAGCCGATCGGGCCCGCGCCGCGCATGAACAGCAGCGTCTCGGGCGTGATGCCGGTCGCCGGGTCGTCGATCCGGTGATGATAATCCTCCGGCCCGTCGAACACGACAGCAGGCCCCTCGAACGCGTCGGGATCGTCGGGGTTGGACAGATAGCGATCCCGGAACTCCTCGGAGATCACGCTGGTCTTCATCACCGCCGCGTCGAACAGATTGCCCGACAGGACGATGAAGCCCGCCTCTTCCTTCAATGGCTGGTCGAAGGGACGGATGACCTTTTCGTCCTCGATCGCGACGCCCCGGCAATTCTCGCCCATGGTGCGGCCGTTGACGGTCATCGCGCCCTCGTGGATCAGCCCCTGCTCGATCAGCTGGTTGACCACGGCGGGCACGCCGCCTGCGCGATAATAATCCTCGCCCAGATACTCGCCCGCGGGCTGGAGGTTCACGAGCAGCGGGATCTTGTGCCCCTCGGTCTCCCAATCCTGCACGGGCAGGTCGACACCGATATGGCGCGCGATGGCGGCCAGGTGGATCGGCGCGTTGGTCGAGCCGCCGATGGCCGAGTTGACCTTGATCGCGTTGTGGAACGCCTCCTTGGTCAGGATGTCGGAGGGCTTCAGATCCTCATGCACCATCTCGACGATGCGCTTGCCGGTCAGGTACGCGACTTCCTGGCGATCGCGGTAAGGTGCGGGGATCGCCGCCGAACCGGGCAGCGACATGCCCAGCGCCTCGGCCAGCGAGTTCATCGTGGTCGCGGTGCCCATGGTGTTGCAATAGCCGGTCGAGGGCGCCGAAGAGGCGACCAGGCGGATGAACTCCGCATCGTCGATCTCGCCCGCCGCCAGCATCTGGCGCGCCTTCCAGACGATGGTGCCCGAGCCGGTCCGCTCGCCCTTGTGCCAGCCGTTCAGCATCGGCCCGACCGACAGCGCGATCGCAGGGATGTTGACGGTGGCGGCCGCCATCAGCGCGGCCGGAGTCGTCTTGTCGCAACCGATGGTCAGCACCACCGCGTCGAGCGGATAGCCGTACAGCACCTCGACCAGGCCCAGATAGGCCAGGTTGCGGTCGAGGCCCGCGGTCGGGCGCTTGCCGGTTTCCTGGATCGGGTGGACCGGGAATTCCAGGACGATGCCGCCCATCTCGCGCACGCCCTCGCGCACCCGCTCCGCCAGCACCAGATGGTGGCGGTTGCAGGGCGACAGGTCCGAGCCGGTCTGCGCGATACCGATGATCGGCTTGCCCGACTGAAGCTCCTCCAGCGACAGGCCGAAATTCAGATACCGCTCCAGATAGAGGGCGGTCATGTCGATATTGTCGGGATTGTCGAACCAGGCGCGGCTGCGCAGTTTCTGGGGGGGCGTGTCGGTCATGTCAGGCTTTCGGTCAGCGAACGGTGGAGAAGCGATAGATCATGGTATGCCGGTAGGGCTTGCCGGGATCGACGCGCGGAGAAACAAAGTCGGGCTTGTTGGGCGAATCCGGGAATTTCTGCGGCTCCAGCGCGATGCCGTCGCCCATTCGGTACAGATGGCCCTTCTTGCCGAGATAGGTCCCGTCGAGGAAATTGCCCGTATAGAATTGCACGCCCGGTTCGGTCGACAGCACTTCGAGCACGCGACCCGACGCCGGGTCCTCGAGTCGCGCCGCCAGTTGCGGCGTTGCGGTCAGGCCCTTGTCGAGCACGAAGTTATGGTCATAGCCCTGGCCGTAGCGGATCTGCTGGTCGTTGCCGTCGCGAATGCCCTCGGCCACCACGCGGGGCTGGCGGAAGTCGAACACCGTGCCCTGCACCGATCGGCGCTCGCCGGTCGGGATCAGCTTGGCATCGACCGGGGTATAGGCCGCCGCCGGGATGGTCAGCTTGTGGAAGGTTGCGCCCAGCGGCGAACCCTCGCCGTTCAGGTTGAAGATCGCGTGGTTCGTCATGTTGACGATGGTCGGCTTGTCGGTCTTCGCCTCGAACGCGATGGTCAGCGCCCCCGCCTCGTCCAGCGAATAGGTGACGGTGGCGTCGACCTTGCCGGGATAGCCCTGGTCGCCATCGGGGCTGATCAGCGCCATTACCACATTCGCGGTGGGGCCATCCTTCATCGACACGATGCGCCAGACGGACTTGTCGAAGCCCTTGGTCCCGCCGTGGAGCGAATTGGTCTTGTCGTTCTGGCTCAGCTGATAGCTGCGCCCGTCGAGCGTGAAGCGGCCATCGGCGATGCGATTGGCGAACCGGCCGACCGTCACGCCGAAGAAATTCGGGTGGTTCACATAATCCTCGGCCTTGTCATAGCCGAGCAGGACATCGGCCAGCCTTCCGTCACGATCCGGGGCCATCACCGACTGCAGCGTCGCGCCATAGGTCAGGATGCGGGCCGACAGCCCCGCCTTGTTGGTCAACGTCACCGCCTCGATCGTCGCGCCCGCGACCTGGCCGGCAGGCGTGCGCTTCGCCTCGCTCGCAAGAGCGGCCGTGGAGGTCATTACCGTCGTTACCGCTACCAGCGTAAGAAAGCTCTTGATTGACGCCACCGACATGCCTCACCCTTTCGCCAGACGCCATTGACGCGCCTTTTGCGTCACTATAGTCAGACAAAAAACGCGGAGCAAGCGGCGCGCGAACTGTTTTTCGCCAGACCCGCCCGCCTGAAGGAGAGGAATGCATGGCCGCACCCGTCACGTCCCGCGCCCCCGGCGCAACGCCCGCGACGGGAGGGTCGGGCCATTATGGGTCCGCGCTGACGCTGCTGGCCAGCCTGTTCTTCATGTGGGGCTTCATTACCGTCATCAACGGAACGCTGCTGCCGCACCTGCGCAGCGTGTTCGAACTGAGCTATTTCCAGGCCTCGCTGATCGAAAGCGTGTGGTTCATCGCCTATTTCTTCGCCTCCATCCCCTCGGCCAAGCTGATCGAGCGGATCGGGTATCAGAAGTCGCTGGTCACGGGTCTGCTGGTCATGGCGGCAGGCGCGGTCGGCATGATGCTGGCGGCGAGCCTTCCCTCCTATGGCGTCACGCTGCTGATGCTGTTCGTGATCGCCAGCGGCATCACCCTGCTCCAGGTCGCGGCCAACCCCTATGTCGCGGTGCTCGGCCCGGCGGACACCGCGTCGTCGCGCCTCAATCTCGTCCAGGCGATGAACTCGATGGGCACGATGCTGGCCCCGTTGTTCGGCGCCTATCTGATCCTCGGCCGCTCCAAGGGCGGCACGGCGCAGGCCGGTGAGGCGCTCACCCAGGCCGAGCGTCTGGCCGACGCGCATGCGGTGGTCCTGCCTTATGGCCTGGTCGCCGTGGTGCTGGTCGTGCTCGCCCTCGTCATCGCGCGCTTCCCGCTGCCCGCCATGGGTTCGTCGACCAGCCGCGTCGCCAAGGAAGAGCGCAAGAAGCATTCGCTGTGGAAGCATCGCAACCTGGTGTTCGGCATCGGCGCGATCTTCATCTATCTGATCGCCGAAATCGGCGTGGGCAATTTGTTCGTCAATTTCGTCAGCCGCCCCGACATCGGCAACATGACGACCGAGGCCGCGGGCCGTTACCTGACCCTGTTGTGGGGCGGGATGATGGTCGGCCGCTTCGTTGGCTCCGCGATCATGCAGAAGGTGCCTGCGGGCACCGTCCTGGCGGTCTTCTCGATCGGCGCGTTCATCGTGATGCTCGCGACGGTCTTCACGACCGGCCCGATCGCCATGTGGTCGCTGATCCTGGTCGGCCTGTTCCACTCGATCATGTTCCCGACCATCTTCACGCTCGGCATCCGTGGCCTCGGCCCGTTGACCGAGGAGGGCTCGGGCCTGCTGATCATGGCGATCGCGGGCGGCGCGCTGGTCGCGGTGCATGGCTGGCTGGCCGATCATTACGGGCTGCAGCAGTCGTTCCTGCTGACCGCCGTGTGCGAACTCTACATCCTGTTCTACGCGCTCTGGGGGTCGAAGCCGACCAATGCCTTCCCGGACCAGGACGCCGGATAAACCGACTCGCTTCGGCGTCATGACAAGGGGCGGTGCCGCAAGGTGCCGCCCCTTTGCTTTGGCCCCATGCCTGGAAATCGGCGCGCTTTCGTTCGCGGCATCATTCTGGTAATGTTACACCGTTACATGAACGATTGAAGATGATGCGCATGATCCCGACGGCCGATTCCCGAACGCTCCCGCCGCCCTCCAGCCTGCTCGAACACGCTCTTCCCGATCATGTCCGCATCGACAGCGACCCCGCCATCCTCGCCGCCGTCGACGAGCCGCAGGTCACGCTGGCTGTCTGGCGGCGCGCCTCGCCCTTGCCCAGGCCCAACCTTGACGACTTCCCCGCGATCCGCTTCGCCGCCGGAACGCAGTGGGTGGCCAGCCATGTGCAGGACGCGCTTGCGCCCCTGCCCCCCGAGCCCTGGCACGCCATACTCGCCGCCGATGTCCAGCATCTGGCGTCACTTTACGCCACCTGGACGGGCGAAGACCGGGTCCAGGTGCGGATCGAGCGGGTGACTGGCAATGGCTGCTGGAAATTCCACGCCGATTATGTCGGCCTGCGCATGATCTCCACCTATTGCGGGCAGGCGACCCAATGGTTGCCGCACGGCGCATCCCATGATGCCGAGCCGCGCGCCCTGTCGGCCGGGGATGTCGGCCTGTTCAAGGGCCGCGAACGGGCGGGCGACCGGGCGATCATCCACCGATCGCCGCCGATCGCGGGAAGCGGCGAGGACCGGCTGTTGCTCGTCATCGATGCCGAATGGCCGGACACGCCCGAATGACCAGCCTGGCCCTGCCCCATGACGTATCCCGGACGGTGACGCCGCCCGCCGCCGCCGCCCGGCTCGCCAGCATCGACGCGGTACGCGGGCTTGTCATGATCATCATGCTGCTCGACCATGTGCGCGACACCTTCTGCACCCATTGGGCAGTGGGCGACCCGATGGACGCGCGGATCGTCGCCCCCGCCCTGTTCTTCAGCCGGACGCTCGCGTCGCTCTGCGCGCCGACCTTCGTCGCGCTGACCGGCCTGTCGGCCTGGCTCTACGGCCAGACGCACAGCCGGGCGGAGACGAGCCGCTTCCTCCTGACACGCGGCCTGTTCCTGATGCTGCTGGAGGTGACGCTGGTCAGCTTCGCCTGGTCGGCACAGTTTCCGCCGCACACCCTATGGTTGCAGGTCATCTGGGCGATCGGCATGTGCATGATCGCGCTGGCGGGGCTGATCCATCTGCCGCGCGTGGCGGTGGCCGCCATCGGCGTCGCGATCGTCGCCGGGCACAATCTGCTCGACCCCATCGCCTTCCCGACCGACAGCACCGGGTTCAAGCTCTGGGCGCTGCTGCACCACCGTGCGGCGTTCGACTGGATGGGCATCACCATCAAGACGACCTATCCCATATTGCCCTGGATCGGCGTGATCGCGCTGGGCTATTCGGTCGGCCCCTGGTTCCGGCGCGCGGGCGAGGAGCGACAACGCCGGTTCGCGGCGCTGGGGGTCGGATTGCTCCTGGCCTTCGTCCTGCTCAGGACGATCAACGCCTATGGCGACACGGCGTGGACGCCGGTTCAGGGCGATCATCTGCGCAGCGTGATGAGTTTCCTGGCACTGACCAAATATCCGCCGTCGCTGCTGTTCCTGCTACTGACGCTGGGTGTCGCGGCGCTGCTGCTGGCCTTTTTCGAGGGGCGGGGCGGGCCGATCACGCGGGCCCTGTCGGTGATGGGCGGCGCGCCGATGGCCTTCTACCTGCTCCATCTCTACGTCCTGCGGGGCATGTACCTGGCCGCGGTCGCGATCTGGGGCACCAATCAGGGGCAGGTCTTCGGCCTGCCCTCGGTCGGGGCGATGTGGTTGATGTATGCGGCGTTGATCGTGCCGCTCTATATCCCCACGCGCTGGTTCGCCGACCTCAAGCGCCGCCGGCGGGATCTGCGCTGGCTGCGCTATTTCTGACCGGCCACGCCTTCAGAACCAGGTTCGGATACCGAGTGCCAGCGCCGCGCCGCCGCCGCCCGCCGGGCCATAGCGGCGCTCCCAGCTTACCCCGACATAGGGTGCGAATTCGCGCGCGATCTCATAGCGGAGCCGCAGGCCCAGTTCGATATCGGAGACACCCGCCGCGATACGCTGGTCCGGCACGTCCTGCGCCGCCAGATTCACCTCGACCCTGGGTTGCAGAATGGCGCGCTGGGTGATCCGCTGATCAACCCAGGCCTCGGCCCGGGCCAGCACGTCGCCGCGATCGGACAGGAACAGCGCGCCCTCGACATCGAACCAATAGGGGGCGAGCCCCTCCACCCCGACCACCGCATAGGTGCGTCGTGCCCCCTGCCCGACATCCTGCCGCACACCGGCCTGGAGATTCCAATAGGGATCGATCGCACGGGCATAGAGCGCCTGCACCTCCGCCTCGCCGATCGAACCGCCAAGCGTGCCCTCGCCTTCCGACTTGACGACCAGCCGGTCGACGTCGCCGCCGAACCAGCCCTCCCCGTCCCAGCGATAGCCATCGCGGCCGTCGCGCACCTGCAATTCCGCCAGGTTGAACAGGATCTGCGAGAAGCGCATGCCGCCATGCTCCATCCGCATCCGCCGGTCGGCGGCGGCCATGACTGCGGGATCATAATAGCGGTCGGCCGCGCGGCTGGTGGGAGGAGACGGCGGCGGCGCGTTGCCGACGACCGCCTCTCCGGTGACGGGGGCGGCCTGGCAATGGCCCATGGCGGCATGTTCGGGCGAACATCCTCCCGCTCCAATGGCCGCCGCTCCCATGCCCTCCATGGACATGCCGGGCATCTCCGGCATGGCGGCCTGATGGTCCGCGCCATGCCCGGCCGGCATGGCCGCCGATGCGGGGACACAATGGCCCATCGCCGCATGTTCGGGCGGGCAGGAGGCGACGGGGGCGGTCGCATCGGACATGTCATGGCCAGGCATGCTCCCTGCCGACGACCCGCCGGGCGGCGAGGCGGCGGCCGGGTTGCAATGCCCCATGGCCGCATGTTCCGGCGAGCAGGATGGCACCGCCATGCCCGGCATTGTCATGCCCGACATCGCGCCATGCGTCATCGCGCCCGCTTTCCGCGACGGAGCGGGCTTTCGCGGCGACCGCTTCGCCGCCCGGCCGGACGGCTTCTTCGCCGGAGTGGGCTTGGCGACGGGCATCGTCATGCCGGGCATGTCCATGCCATGATGCTGCCCCATCGGATCAGCGAGCAGGAGCGCGAGCAGGATCATGCGCCGACCTCCCCCGCATTGTCGGGACGGACACTCACCACCTGCATCATGCCCGCATGCATGTGATAGAGCAGGTGACAGTGAAAGGCCCAGTCACCTTCCGCATCGGCGGTCAGGTCGAAGGTCGCGGTGCCCCCCGGCGCGACATTGACCGTATGCTTGCGCGGCGCATGATCGCCATGCCCCGTCACCAGTTCGAAGAAATGCCCGTGCAGATGGATGGGATGCGCCATCATCGTATCGTTGACCAGCGTCACGCGCACCCGCTCGCCCAGCCGGAAGGGGATGGGCGCGGTGACGGCGTTCAGCTTAACCCCGTCAAAGGCCCACATATAGCGTTCCATGTTTCCGGTCAGATGGATGGTCAACGCTCGTGAGGGCGCTCGCCGGTCGGGATTCGGCGCAACGCTCATCAGGTCGCGATAGGTCAGCACGCGGTGGCCGACATTCGCCAGCCCCTGTGGCGGCTCGCCCGTGCGGTCGACCGGCATCGGCGCGACCGTCTGCACGACCGGCGTGCGCGGCAGACCCGGCGCATTGGCGAAGTCGCGCATCCCATGCTTCATCGCGCCCTGCTTCATCGCGCTATGGTCCATGCTCCCATGGCCCGTCGCGCCCTGGCCCATTTCCATCCCGCCCGTGGACGGTTGGCAATGTCCCATCGCGGCATGTTCGGGCGGACAGGCGGCGGGTGCGGCATCCTGGCCCATGCTGCCCATGCCCATATCCTTCATCGTCGCCAGCGGCCGGGGGCGCAGCGCAGGCACCGCCGCCGCCATGCCAACCCGCGGCGCCAGCGTCCCCCGCGCCATGCCCGATCGGTCCCAGGTCTCGGCGACCAGCGTATAGGCGCGCTCCTCGACCGGCGTGACGATCACGTCATAGGTCTCGGCCACCGCGATCTGCAATTCATCGACGGCGACCGGCTGCACATCCTGCCCATCGGCCTGCACCACGGTCAGCGACAGGCCGGGGATGCGGATGTTGAAGTTGGTCATCGCCGAGGCGTTGATCAGCCGCAGCCTCACCCGCTCGCCCCGCGCGAACAGCCCGGTCCAATTGTCCGCCGGGCCATGACCGTTGATCAGGTAGCGATAGGTCGAGCCGGTCACGTCCGACACGTCGCTGGGGTCCATCCGCATCGCGCCCCATTGCAACCGCTCGGACAAGGGCTGGTCCCGCCCCGCCAGCAGACCGGCCAGCGTCTGCTTCTGATAGTTGAAATAGCCGCCCTGCATCTTCAGCCGCCGGAAGATCGCATGGGGGTGGAGCGGGCTGTGGTCCGACAGCACGATCACATGTTCGCGGTCGAAAGCGATCGGATCCGGCCCGGCGGGATCGATGACGATGGGGCCGTAATGCCCCTCCTGTTCCTGCAAGCCCGAGTGACTGTGATACCAATAGGTGCCGGCCTGGGCGATCGGGAACTCGTAGGTGAAACGCCCACCCGCCGGAATGCCCGGAAAGCTGATCCCCGGCACCCCGTCCATCTGGAACGGCAGCAGCAGTCCGTGCCAGTGGATCGACGTTTCCTCGTCCAGCGTGTTGATGACGGTGATCCGCGCCCTCTGCCCCTCGCGCAGGCGGATCAGCGGGGCGGGCGTCCAGCCGTTGATGCCGATCGCGTGATAGGACCTGCCGTCGATCATCATATGCTGGCGCGCGACGGTCAGGGTGATGTCGGGGCCGGTCAGGACATCGCGCCCGGCAACTCCGTGCATGGGGCTCTGCGCCCAGGCGGGCAGCGCCGACAACGCCCCCAGGCCCAATCCTCCAGCCAACAGGTCACGGCGGCGCATCACGGTCGGAACATCGATCATGCCGGCCTATACGCGGGCGGATACGCCTCCCCTCATGGTCTTTTTTTTCAGATCCTTGTCTCGCGCAGCGCGGCGCGGGCGCGACGGATGCGCAATTCCACCGCCTTGGCACTCAGCCCCAGCGCTTCGGCCGCTTCGGCCTGGCTCAGCCCCTCGACCGCGCACAGGATCAAGGGCGCGCGCAGTCCCTCGGGCAGCGCGTCCAGCGCGGCGAGGGTGCGGGCCAGCGAGTCGCGTTCGATCGCCGCCGCCTCGCCGTCGATCCGGTCGTCGGCGATCGCTTCGACCGTGTCGACGGGCAAGA
The DNA here is from genome assembly GCF_039594485.1 of Sphingomonas sp. Lineage (GTDB taxonomy): Bacteria > Pseudomonadota > Alphaproteobacteria > Sphingomonadales > Sphingomonadaceae > Sphingomonas. The sequence goes on from NZ_JBCNNI010000002.1 coordinate 17,185, forward strand.
CCCGCGACAGCATCGCACGCACCCGCCGCCGCCGCGCCCAGTCGCGACATTTGTTGAGCGCGATCCGGCTGAGCCAGGCCCGCAACGACCGCGACGCATCGAACCGCGACAGCGCGCCATGCCCGGCGACGAAACTCTCCTGCACCAGGTCCAGCGCTTCGTCGGCATCGCGGACATGCGCCAGGATCAGGCGGTACAGCGCCTGTTTGTGCCGGGTCACGATCGCCGCATAGGCCCCCGGCCGCCCCGCCAGGGCCAGCGCGACGAGGTCGCCATCGGGCAACGCCGCCAGATCGCGGCTCACCGCCTCCGTCTCACCGGCCCGGATCGGTCAGCTTGCCGACCACCATCCGGTCGAAGGTCGCCGCCTGGTCGGGGCGAAGCACGCGGCGCATCGCGAACACATGCGCCAGCGTCGCCTTTTGCAGATCGCCCATGCTGTGATGCACCGCGTCGATCGCTTGGGTGACCCGCGGCCCGTCGCGATGCTCCGCCTCGATCGCCGCCGCCAGCCGGGCATTGTCACCCCGCAGCCGGGCATCGAGCGCTCCGCGCGTCGCGGCGAACTGCGCCTCCAGCCGGTCGAGCGCCTCGGCCTGCGCCGGGTCCAGGCGGATTTCACGGTGGACCAGTGCGTGGATGTCGCTGGCATGCGGTTCGGCGGGTCGCAACATCCGGCATCCGACAAAGGCGCCCACCAGTGCCGCCACGAACGCGATCAGCAGGGTCAGGACATGGCGTCGCATGGCCCCGTTCACCGGCCCAGCAACAGCGTCGAGGGTGCCAGGCCAGCGTCCAGCGCCGCCAGCATCACCGTGGGTCGTTCGCGGACTTCGCCCCGCCCGGCCATCACGCCTCCTCCGACCAGCCCCAGCGCCAGCGCCGCGATCCCGGTCAGCACCAGCCCACGCGCAGATGGCCCCACGCGCGCCGACGGCGCATCCTCGATCGCCAGCGCCACGCGCCGCTCCACATCGTCCAGCGCCCGCGGCAGCCTCGGCTGCGCCAATCGGCCAAGATCGTGATCCAGATGGTCGGTCATGTCGGGACTATACGTCAAAGCACCGGCTTTCCCTCATGCCGATTGCCCCAAGACGATCGGCCACCGCCGGACCGAGCCGGGTTCCCCGTCTGGATGGGGTACCCCGGACGCCCGAACGTTGGGGAAAAAGCGGTTGGTAAGCGGTGCAGCCTGAAAACCAAAAACCCCGCCAAGCCGTTGGCCTAGCGGGGTTTTCGACGGTGGGCGTGGCAAGGATTGAACTTGCGACCCCTGCGATGTCAACGAAGATGGGACCGCCTAAGCCGTTGATTTTGCGTTATCCGAACGCGCAAACGCGAGAGAACGCGACGAGAACAGGCCGTGAAGGACGATTGCTTCCACGCAAAACACACGCAAGACGATTTTCGAGCCTATGTCCTTTTGAACGAAGGACTTCCTCATGACCGCGTCCGACGTCGCGTCGCTTTTGATTCTGACGGCTTGGCACTGGGGTCCGGCTCATGATTTGTAGCGACCCAGCACCGCCGGGGCGATCGAATGCATTCGTTGGGAGCATTGCGTAATTCGATGCCCATCGACCGCCCGAACAATCGCTTGGCTTCGATCTGGTCGAAGGTCCGGGTGATCCGCCTCGCACGCCAGTCAACCTCATAGGCCTTGAAGGTGCCGAAGCTGTCGCAATTGCTGTGGGCTATGATCTCGGCGGCGACGATGACCTTCTGCGATCCGTCGCGCCACTGGACGATCGCGACATTGGGATATTCGGGCCAGCCGCATTTGACCGGGTGCCCGAACGCTGATCGGATGAGCGGCGAAAGGTCCGTTACCTTTAGCCCGCCCCGTCCCAGCGCGACGACGATCGCACGGTAGAGGCCGTTCGCACCGCCATCGCTGGTCGTCACCGCAAACGCTCGTGAATTTGGTGCCCACAGGAGTTCCGAGCCAACGCCTGGGCCGAGCGACACGGTGCCCGATCCGAGCTTGCCGCGCACGCGCAGGGTGACTTCGCCGTCCGTTTTCTCCGTTTCCGTGTAGCGGGCGAGGACGTGCGTTTGTCGATCCGGTGCCTCGAGCCGCAAGCCGGCCGGTGCACCGGCAATCCGGTTCCAGATCGGCTGCGCCTGACGCGCATAGAAACCGGCCGGGGCAGCGGCGACCAATAAGGTCGCGGCAGCCGCAGCAAGGATCGATCGCAGGCGAAGGGTCATATCGCGAGGGTAATGGCACGTCGCAACGCGTGCAATCAGACGTACCGAGGGAAGAGCAGCTGCGCACGGCGAAGCTGCCGGTTGAATGAAAAAACAGGCGGCCTGATCCGGACCCGAGACGGGCCGGTGATCCTCTCGCCGAAAGTGCCCTACATGTTGACCTCCCCGATCGAGCCGTCGCTCGATCCCTCGCTGCGCGTCCTGTCGCTGCCGCTCACCGCGCTCTACGAAGCGCCCGTGCCGATCGGCGCACTGGCCGGTCTGCCCGCTGGCATGCTCGACATCGCCTCGGCCAATCTGCTGATCGCCGCCACGCCCTGCGATCCGCCGCTGTTCGGCATGAAGATGGAGGACGCCTGCACCCGCTTCGGGCGCGACGTCATGCTCGTGCGTACCGGGCTGTTCCCGGAGACGATGAACCCGGTCACGGTCGATGTCGCGCTGGTCGGGCCGGACGGGCCCCTCACGATGACCGACCTCGTCTTCATGCGACGGCGTGACGACAGCCTGTGGCTGGTCCCGCAGCAGGTCGGCGCATTCGTCGAGATCCGGGGCGGCGGCTTGGCGCTCCAGACGACGCCGCCCTTCGTCACCTGGGACGAGCGCTGCGACGGGGTCTGCCGCGCCGCCGCCGAGATCGTGCGGATCGTGACCTATTGGCGGGGACGCTGACATGGCCGCGCGCAAGCCCCGCAAGCTGCCGGTCAAGCCGACGCCGACCGATGCCGATCCGCAGAGCTGGCTCTACCTCAACCCGTCCGGGCCGTCCCCGGCGGGGACGGTATTTGCTGTCCTGCGGCGGGCCTATGCCGGTCGCGTCAACAGCGCGCTGGAGTTCGGCTATCGCAAGGCGCATCTCGGTCCCGTCGTCGCGGGCGCGGATCTCGCCGCCTGGTCGCCGAACGTCGAGCGGATCGAGGTGCTTCTCCCCGCGGGTGCCGACGACAGCCTCGCCGATCCGGCGACGCTGCTGGGGCAGATGGACGCACATGCCGTTGACCGCGAGAAGGCGCTGCTCACCTATCTGACGCTGCCGCTCGGCGACGTCGAGCGGGTGCATGTCGGCTGGGAACGCGCCCGCGCCTTCCTGCGCGATCGGTTTGCCCGGGATCGCCAGCTCGCGTCCGTCCTGATCCTGCATGCGCCGGGGACGATCAACGCCGCCTTCCCGCTCCATGCCCACGCCCTGATTGTGCCGAGGCGCCTCACGGGTCTCGGCATCCGCCAGGGTCTGTACGACGAGGACATGATCCACGATCGCGGACAGGCAATCGTCGAGGCAATGTGGGCCGATCATCTGGCGCACTTCCGGTGACAGGCACACAGGACGGGGGCGGCACGGCGCTGGTCGATCTCGCCGGTCGGATCATGCTGACCCATGGCATCAATCCCGGCCATGCCATGCGCCTGCTCGGTATCGATCGCGCCGAAGCCGAGGACATGGTTCATCTTGGTCGGCTGTGGTCGCCGGTGGACACCGCTCGCGTGGAGCGGCTGCGCCTGTTCATCAACATCCTGATGCGGCTGGAATGGCGGCTCAATCACGACAGCCGCGCGATCCGCCATGCGCTCGACCTTCCGCTCGATGCGCTGGGCGGCGCTTCCCCTGCCGAACGGTTCGGCGGCAGCCTGGAGGATCTGCGCGAATTGCGCGGCGCGATCGACAGCGTCGCCGCGCCCACGATCAAGTGGTGGCGGGTCGGTCACTGACCGCCTGCCTTGATGGGAAGGAGATGCAGGCGATCCCGGATTGCGGGATGAAAACAGGAGTAAGCGACAATGACCCAACACGACGACGCCATCCTCCGCGCCTACACCGTTGCGGCGACCCGGCTTCTGCTCGGCAACCGCAAGCTGAAAGACGGCGTCGTCGTCACGGGTGGTGAGGCGCTCGACCAGGAAGAGCGCGCCCAGATGGCGCGGACGGCGGCCCTGTCCGGCACCGACGTCGTCGCGCTGGAGTTCGGCACCACCGCGGATGGTCGGTTCGGGCGGACCGGGATCACGGTCTACCTACCGCGAGACGAGGGCTGCTATGTCCAGACCGACTGCCGCTTCTGGCTGAGCAAGGCGGGCAACCGCGCCGTGATCCTGCCTCGGTCGGAATCGCGTGGGCATTTCCGCCTGTCGCCGCGCGAACTGATCCACATCGACGGCAAGCCAGCGGAGGATATGGTCGACGGCATAGCGCGAGCGGATGCCTGGCTGGCGCGTCGGATGGGGTCTAAGTTTGCCGAGCCCGCAAACACGAACTTCTTCAGCGTGCACGAACTCGCTTGATCAGCTTATTGCCCAGAAGGCGTATTGGCCAATGGCAGGTGTGTTTCAGATGGAGGCAGCGCTGAGGTTGACGCCTGACGGTAACAGGCCTCAGTGAGGTGCGGATCGTACAGTCTGGTGACTAGCGGCTCGTCTGCTTTCGGGCGGCAATCGCCGTTAAGCCGCGTTTCAAAACAGGCAACAGCCCTTCGAAATTTACTCACGTACGGCAACGAATTCTGCTTTAGTGCATCGAGGTGACAAACAGGGCTGAGCGAAGGCGCCAGAATGAGCGGACACGACTTGAAGGATCTTACACCCGACGAGGACATCGATGGCCTGGACAGTAGCGAAGAAGCCAGCAGTCATTCCGGCTCCCTCAAGCCGTGGGATCCCAGCAAGATCCGGATCACAACCAAATCCTTCACGCTGCGGGAGATCGTTGGGCAAATCGAAGACGGCGACATTGACTTGTCGCCCGATTTTCAACGGGAATATGTCTGGAAGGAACGTCAGCGGACTCGCCTCATAGAATCGATCTTGCTCGGCATCCCGCTCCCGGCCTTCTACTTTAATCAGTCCGAGAGCGGTTCCTATCAAGTTGTCGATGGTGTCCAACGCCTTTCGACAATCGCCACTTTTATGAAGGACGACCATCGCTTAGCCGAGGTCGATCTCGAATATCTTTCGGACCTAGACGCTTTGACGTACAGCCAGCTCGATACGGCAGCGGTGCGCCGATTCCGGAGCACGCAGATCGTTGTTCATGTCATCGAGCCGCAAACGCCGGACGAAGTGAAGTACGACATCTTTAATCGTGTAAACACGCTCGGCAGCCCCCTTTCAGCTCAGGAGATTCGGCATGCAATGAGCGACGTGCGCTCTCGCTCGTTCCTCGGGAATTTGGTCGAAAGCGATGCTTTCGACGCCGCAACAGAGCAGCATTACTGGAAACGGACTGCAGAAGGCACGAAGGTGCGCGACAGCGGGCGCATGGCCAATCGCGAGCTCGCGCTAAGGTTCTGCGCCTTCCGGTATAGTACGATCGAACAGTATCGCCAGTTTCCTAGTCTCGATGCTTTCCTCATGAATTTCACCAAGCGCATAGACAAGACGGCTGAGCCTGTGCTGACGGATACCGAACTTAGAACGCTGGCATCTGCCTTCGATAAGGCAATGGTAGCGGCGAAAGAAATTCTCGGTCAGGCAGCCTTCCGCCGTTGGCCAATGGACGCCGATCGACGCGAGCCTCGACGCGGACCGATCAATCGCGCCGTTTTCGAAGCACAAGCCAATGCGCTTGCCGATCTCAAGCTTGAAGACATGTTACCGCATCGTGATAAGATCGTCACAGCTTTCCGAAGAGCGTTTGACAATGGCGATTATCTTCGAGCAGTAACCGTCGGTACCGGCGACGCCAATCGAGTAGCATACCGCCTTGATCAAACTCGCAAAATTCTCGCGGATGCCATGAAGTGATAACCGGTATCGCCGTCAGCGGTTTCAAGCGTTTTCAGCATGAGCCCTTCGAGTTCGCACCACTTACCGTGCTCACCGGATTAAACGGAGCCGGCAAGACCTCGTTGCTGCAGGCTATTCTACTCGCAGCTCATGCTTCTACAAGCACCGCCCGCACCTTGAGCCTGAATGGGCCGTTCAATCTCGAATTGGGAATGGCTGAGGACGTGCTCAACTGGATGTGGCCAGGCCCGATCGAGGTCAATGCCGCCGGGATCGGTGGCACGGCAGCAAGGTGGCGTTTTGCCGTTCCGAACGAGGAAGATCTTTATCTCGAGGTGGCTGAGCGGCCGAACAACCCTCCCAAGGCATTTACCGGCGCGCCCAGAACTTTCACGTATCTAAGCGCTGAACGCCTTGGACCCCGTGGCATTAGCCAAGTATCGCCACTTCCCGATACAGAACTGGAAGTTGGCGTTAAGGGTGAATACTGCGCTCATGTCCTTAGCGTCCTTGGTGACATGCTGATTGAAAACCCGGAGCGCTCCCATCCTTTGTATAATGCGCCTTCACAGCGGCTCCTCAAATATGAGGTCGAGCAATGGCTCAGCGAGATCACGCGCCCGATCGAAGTGACCGGTGAACGGATGGCAGCCTCCACCGTCGCGGAATTGCGCTTTCGCAATCCTGGTTCTGATTGGGTCCGCGCGACCAATATGGGGTTTGGCATCTCCTACGCGCTGCCGATTATCCTTGCCGGGCTCATCGCCGAACCCGGCGGCCTCCTAATTGTCGAAAATCCAGAGGCGCATCTGCATCCCGCCGGGCAGTCTCGTATGGGCGTCTTCCTCGCATGGCTTGCGGAACGAGGTGTACAGGTTCTGGTCGAAACACACTCGGACCATCTCGTGAACGGCATCCGCCGCGCAATCGCTGAACACGGTTATCTCGAGCCAACCAGTGCCGTCGTACACTGGTTCGGTGCGGGTGAAACTTTGGACCAGCCCTTCCATGAAACTCTCGCAATTGGCAGTGATGGTAGCCTGTCAAACTGGCCAAACGGCTTTTTCGATCAGTATCAAATTGACGTCTCGGCGCTAGGCCGCGTCAGGCGTGGGCGCCGCTGAGTAGTGGCGTTCATCGTCAACAGCGCAGAGTGGGACTTCAACGGCCTGACTTCGGCAAATGTACAGGAGCGAATCGAGCGAGCGCTGGAATTCATCGAGACGTCAATCGAGCGCGGCGAGGTGGTGGCAGTCGGCGATGATTTTCAGACACGGCCCATGCATGGAACCGAGACTCTCTGGGACCTATTTCACAAGGATTCTGCACTTGCCTTGCCACCAGAACTTTCGCGCGAACTCGAAGCATGGCTGATGCGTGCACCGGGATATTCGAGCGAGCCCTGGCCGTTGGGCTTTGCTAACGAAGGCGTTTCTATTGATGGCGCGCCTCAAACTTTAAATCCAGATGTTGAATGGGTGCATTGCGCGACATGTGATGGCACCCCAATGGCATGTATCACGCTCGGCATTGGGCGCCTCGTACAGACCGAGACGGCAGTAGGGAAAGTACAAATTCACTTCGTTATCAACGAGGTCGATCGAAAAGCATTTTGGAGGAGCGCTATCATCGTTTCTGGTGATACATTAACGAGCCTGGCGACCTATTTGACCAAAGCTTACCCGAATCTCCATTTCGTCGAAGGTGTAGTCAATGACGCTGGTAAGCTTGGAGGTGGATATCTCGCATCTCGTGATCGCGTGCAGACGTCCCTTGCAACGCTGGATGACTGGGGCAAGTGGGTATTCACCTGTCCGCCGCCAGTCCTGACGCCGCAGGAAGCCATGCCTGATAATACTGATGGCTTGCCGTCCAACCAGATCATCGAACATAGATTTAAAGGCTTTAACCTTGACGTCGTACCAGAAAAGCCTAACGTTTATGCCGATGCAGAAAGCCGCAAAGCACGGCAAACAAAGTTAGGAACACGCACGCTATACTGCGAGTGGCATGTTAGGCTTGAGGGGCATCGCAACCGTATTCATCTACATCCGCCGGTAGCTGAAAGCGGAGGTAAGGTTGTAATCGGCATGATTCACGAGCATTTGCCACTGCCCTGAGCCTCGGCTTTTCCTGAGGAAATCACCAAAAATGCCGATCGCATATAGGAGATCAAATCGTAACGAGGTACAGTGGCGACGTAAGCAACCGACGAGGAAGGTGCCGCAATTTCAGGCTGACGAAAGCTAATCCAGTTGTTGATGAACAGGTGACTGTCATCGGGTAGCTTGCAGATTTCCCGCCAACGTCGAAAAATTAATCAAAATGACATTCCGTTGATCATCGATCTACTGGCGCAGGCCGGCAAAATATCGAGATGCTCTTCTCGGCGGTTCGGACCAGAGCAGCGTTCACCACCGTTCGGCGAGCAACTCCGCCTGCTGTATTACCGTCTGCACAGCCACATCCTGAAGGTCTGGTGGAAACCCGTATTTACGCAAGATTCGCTTTACGAGCACCCGCATGCGAGCGCGGGCACTTTCGCGATGCGACCAGTCGACCGTCGCGCTCGCCCTCAGGGTGTTCACCAACTCGGCGGCGATCACCTTCAGGCTGTCATTCCCCATGATGTCCACCGCACTTTCGTTGTCCGCAAGCGCGTCGTAAAAGGCGATCTCGTCGGGGGTCAGGCCTTCGGCTTCGCCACGGGCCTGCTCGGCGCGGATCTGCTTGGCCAATTCGATCAGCGTCTGCAACACCTCGACCGTGCTAACCGCGTTGGTGTGATAGCGGGCGATGGCGTCGGTCAGGCGTTCGGAATAGCGGCGGCTTTCTACCGCGTTGGTGCGGCTGCGAGAGCGGATCTGGTCGCCGAGCAGCTTCTTCAACGCCTCCAGCGCCAGGTTCGGCAGCTCCATCGCCTTCACCTCGGCCAGAAAGTCGTCGGACAGGATCGAAATGTCCGGCGTCGTGAGGCCCGCGGCACGCAATATGTCGACGATCTCGGTCGATACGACCGACCTGTCGATAAGCTGCTGGACGGCGAAGTCGCGATCTTTCACCGTGCCACCGCCGCCGGTCTTGGCAAGCGCGGCACGGATCGTCTGGTAGAAGGCGATGTCGTCGCGGATCGCACGCGCCTCGTCACTGGCGGCCGCCAGGGCAAAAGCCTTGGTCAGCGCAAGCACCGCGTCCTGGAAACGGCGATGCGCCGCCTTGCGGGCCTCGTCGCTCGTCTCCTTCGCCGCCGCCTCGTGCTGTCGAGCAAGAATGAATTCGATCGCTTCCGCCAAGCATTTCAGACGTGCGACCGGTGTGCCGGAAATGCCAGGCGTGCAGTCAAAGCCGTGGAACATCGCCCGCACCACGTCGAACTTCTCGAGCAGCACCGCGACGGCCTCCGCCTCGTCGATACCTGTCTCGGCGGCGTCGGAGGCGGAGTATTGGCCGAGCGCCTTCTTTAGATTCTGGGCGATGCCGATGTAATCGACCACCAGACCGGCCGGCTTGTCGCGGAACACGCGGTTCACGCGCGCGATCGCCTGCATTAGGCCGTGACCGCGCATCGGCTTGTCGATGTACATGGTATGCATCGATGGCGCGTCGAAGCCGGTCAGCCACATGTCCCGCACGATGACCAGCCGCAGCGGATCGGCCGGGTCTTTCGCCCGCTTGGCCAGCAGGTCGCGGCGCGCCTTGTTGCCAATGTGCGGCTGCCAAGCGGGAATGTCGGCGGCGGAGCCGGTCATCACGACCTTTACCGCGCCCGTCTTGTCATCGTCGCTATGCCAGTCGGGCCGCAGTGCGACGATCACGTCGTAGAGCGCGACGCAGATCCGGCGGCTCATACAGACGACCATCGCCTTGCCGTCCATCGCCGCCAGCCGATCCTCGAGATGCGCGACCAGATCGGCGGCGATCATTTCCAGCCGCGCGCTTGATCCGACCAGCTTCTCCACGGCGGACCAGCGCTGCTTCAGCCGTTCCTGCTCGCTCAGCGCCTCGTCTTCGGTCAGGCCGTCGATCTCGGCGTCGATGACCGGCAGTTCCTCGGGCGGCAGCTCGATCCGGGCCAGTCGGCTTTCGTAATAGATCGGCACCGTTGCGCCGTCCTCGACCGCGCGGGCAATATCGTACACGTCGACATAGTCGCCGAACACCGCGGGCGTATTGACGTCATCCTTCTCGATCGGCGTACCGGTAAAGCCGATGAACGAGGCATTGGGCAGTGCATCACGCAGATATTTTGCGAAGCCATAGGCCAGTTCACCGGTCTTGCGGTCGATCCGCGCGCGAAAGCCATATTGCGAACGGTGCGCTTCGTCCGCGATCACGATGACGTTGCGGCGGTCGCTGATCGCGGGATAGCCACTGGTCCCCGGCGGCGGCGCGAATTTCTGCATCGTGGTGAAGATCACCCCGCCGGACGCGCGGTCGAGCCGTTCGATCAGGTCCTCGCGGCTGTCGATCTGGATCGGCGTCTGGCGGATGAGGTCCGAACACATCGAGAAGGTCGCGAACAGTTGATCGTCCAGGTCGTTGCGGTCGGTGATGACGACGATCGTCGGGTTCTCCAGCGCCGGTTCGCGCACCAGTAGCCCGGCGTAGAAGGCCATCAGGAAGCTCTTGCCCGACCCTTGCGTGTGCCAGATCACCCCGATCCGGCGGTCGCCGGCCGGATGCGCGGCGGCGTCAGGCAAGCCGTAGCGCAATGGGCTTTCCCGCATCGCCCCCACCGCCGACACACCCGGCACCGCGCGCAACGTCGCGGCGACGGCGCGCTGGGCGGCGTGGAACTGGTGATAGCCAGCGACGATCTTGACGATGCCGCGCCCGGTGTCGCCGAACACGGTGAAGTCGCGGATCAGCATCAGCAGGCGCTGGCGGTCGAGCACGCCCGCGATCATCACCTCCAGTTCGGGCACGCCCTTGGCGGCGATGTCCTCGCCATCGACGGTGCGCCAGGGCATGAAGCGTTCCTGGTCGGCGGTCAGCGATCCGATCCGCGCGGTCATGCCGTCCGAAGCAATCAGCAGCGCGTTGGTGCGGAACAGCGACCCGATCTCGCTCTTGTAGGTCTGGAGCTGATTGTAGGCGCCGGCGACGGTGGCGTTCTCGTCGCCCGGATTCTTCAGCTCTATGACCGCGATTGGCAGGCCGTTGAGGAACAGCACGATGTCGGGACGGCGGGTGTGGCCGCGCTCGATGACGGTGAACTGGTTGATCGCCACCCAATCGTTCATGTCGAGGCCACCGGCGGGAGTGGTGAAATCGACCAACCGCACCCGGTCGCCACGGATCGTCCCGTCCGGCGCATGATATTCGACCGGCACCCCCTCCACGATCAGCCGGTGGAGCCGCCGATTTTCCTCGACCTGCCCCGGCATCTCGACCGCCAGCACCCGGCGAATCGCGTCGGCCCGGGCATCGGCGGGGATGTGCGGGTTGAGCCGATCGACCGCCGCGGTCAGGCGCGCGGTCAGGATCACGTCGCTGTTCGCCGTGCGCTCGGGTGCCTTGCCGTCGGGCGAGGCATCGATGCCATAGGCGACCTGCCAGCCCTGTTCGGCCAACCACGCGAGCGCGGCGTCCTCGACGATGGATTCGGTCAGCTTCGCCATCAGGCGGGCGTGCCGGTGGTGTTGATCATGCCGCCAGCGCCTTGGCGTCGCGGACGCGGAGTTCGCCGGACATCAGTTTAGGGAGCAACGCGTCGCGGGTGGCGGCGAGGGTAGCCGCTTGTGCAATATTTGCTTCGCGTTTCGCATACAATTCTCCAGCGATCTTATCGAAGGCGAGGATGGCTACCATCGGTGGCTTAACAACGGGCAGGTTGTGGATGTGATTTCGATTTAACGTCGGAACCGCAGAACCGGCATTGAACGAGCCAATGTCTATTTCGAGGAGGACATGAAATGCATGGAGCGGCGTAGAATTTGGATACTCCTTGATCCACAAGGACGTGTTCAAGGGCCAGAAATCTTCGGCGACGTAATAGACACCCCCCAGCACGCCGGATCGCCCGGTACACACACCAGGGCCATCAACCCGCTTCTCATTGTGGGTGCCGCTGGGGCCACTGGCAGCGATAACGGGGAAAGCTCCATCGGTTCTATCGCCTTTGGGAAGATCGAATCCCCTCTGCAAAACCAGCACCTCGTTGAGCGTCCCCCATTCCCACCCCTCCGGCACGCCATTTTCACCGAGGCGGTCGGGGAAGAGTGACCAGAGATCAGGGGCGAGATAGGCGGGGCGGCCTTCTGCCTTGGCGCGGGTGGGGCCGAAATCGACGAACCAGTCCCGAAACAACGCCCGCGCGCTCGCCTCCAGCGTCTCGTTCATCCGCCGGTTGAGCTCGATCTTTTCGTCGAGGGCCGAAAGGACGGTTGCGATCGCGCGCTGTTGATGGCGGTCCGGCCATAACACCGGGGCATCACGAAGAATTCCGAGATTAATATGCGGAACGCCGGTCTGAATAGTCGATGTCTTAATATATTCGAGGAAAAATGATGAAGTGAGATAGTGGTATACAAAGTCGCGATCTGCGACTTTCTGATCGACAGACACGGCCATCTGACTCTGCGAAACTACATACTGCTTGTAGCTGCTATCGGGAACGATGGCGACCTGGCCAAGTGTTCCACGCTGCGTCACGATGATATCGCCGGGCCTAGCTGTATTGGTAGTTAAATCCTGCGCAAATTTCTCGTGCGAGACAAAGACGAAATCACCCGCGATCTCACGACCAAGATCCATGTTCCTGCCGCGAATAACCGGCACACCGTCTGCTACATAATGCGCTTGGGTTAGCTTCGAACCAAATGGCCCGCCGATGACGCGATGCTTTCCACCGACCGCGTCGGCGAAAGATTGCAACATCATCACGCCGCCCCATCCACAAACAAAGCCACCAATCGCTGGTTCATATAATAGTTATTCCGCCCAATCCGCTGTTTGTCCAGAAACCCCGCCGCCGCCAGGGTGTCGAGATATTTCGTCGCGGTCGGCCGGGAAATCCCCAGTTCCTGCTCGACATATTCGATCCGCGTGTAGGGGTGGCGGAACAGATTGTTGAGCAAGTCCTGCGAATAGACCTTGGGATGGTCAGTCCGGATACGCTGCTTGTACTCGGCCATCAGCATCCGCATCCCCTCGATCAGCGCGAGCGTGTCCTTCGCCGTCTGCGCGACGCCTTGGATCATGTAGAGCAGCCATGCCTCCCAGGCTTCGGCGGACCCGCGCGTGTCACGCACGGCCTGCAACAGCCGGTAATAATCGCCCTTCCGGCCGGTGATCCAACGGCTGAGATACAGCACCGGCACGTCGAGCAGCCCGGTGCGCGTCAGGTACAGCATGTTGATGATCCGTCCGACGCGGCCGTTGCCGTCGCTGAACGGGTGGATGCTTTCGAACTGGTGATGGATGATCGCCATCTTCACCAGCGGGTCGAGATCGCTGGCGTCATCCTCGTTGATGAACCGCTCCAGCGCGGCCATGTGTCCGCGCACCGCATCGCCCTCCTGCGGGGGGACGTACACCATCTCGCCGGTCTGGTCGTTCTTCAGCGCAGTGCCGGGGGTGTTGCGGAACGTCTCGTCGGTGCGCTTCAGCATCTGGAACATGGCGACGATCATGTTGTTCGTCAGCAGGCCGCCCAGTCGCCGCTGCTGTACGAAGCCCTCGCGCAGGGCTTCGGCATAGCGCGCGACTTCCTTCGCATCAGCGGACGAGGGGTTTTCCGGAAAGACGCTGGCGCGGAACAGCTCGTCCTGCGTGGTGACGATGTTCTCGATTTCCGAGCTGGCTTTGGCTTCCTGCAACGCCAGCGTGTCAATCAGGATGCCCTGGTTGGGGATCGCGGCGGCGCGGCCCTTCAACTCCGCCAGATGCCGATGCGCCTGCGTCAGCGCGCGCAGCACTGCCGCCGTTTCCTGCACCCCCGGAGGGGGCAGGTCCGGGATGATGTAGCTCGCCTTGAGCATCGGACAGCCTCGTGAAAGAAATGTGCGATTTTTTCGCACGTCGCTAGTGACGTGTAAAGGAAACCCGATTTTCTTTACACGTCCGCCGAACGTGTCAAATCCGTTGCTGCATCGTCGGGCACAATCACGCTGGCCAGCCTCTGACGGATGACGTCGGTCAGCCGCGCGCTTTCGGCGAACTGCTCTTCCAGCGTCGCCTGCAGCGTGGCGAAGCGTTCGGCGAAGGAAATTGTGTCCGCTTCAACGTCTTCGGCGCCGACATAGCGGCCGGGGGTGAGGACATAGCCATGGCTCGCAATGACGTCATGCCGCGCTGCGCAGGCGAAACCCGGGACATCCGCATAGCCTTCACCCTCGCGCCAAGCATGATAGGTGTCGGAGATCTTCGCGATGTCGGCATCGCTGAACTCGCGCCGTGTGCGGTCGACCATGTGGCCGAGCTTGCGCGCGTCGATGAACAGAATCTCACCGCGCCGGTCGCGCAGCTTCTTGTTACGGCCAATGCCGTTCGACTTATCCTTCGCCAGGAACCAGATGCACACTGGAATCTGGGTCGAATAGAAGAGTTGACCCGGCATCGCGATCATGCAGTCGATCACGTCGCCATCCACCATCGCCCGGCGGATGTCACCTTCGCCATTCTGTGTCGAGGACATCGACCCGTTGGCCAGGATGACGCCCGCGGTGCCGGTGGGCGCCAGATGGTGCAGGATGTGCTGGAGCCAGGCGAAGTTGGCGTTGCTGGCGGGCGGCGGACCGAACTGCCACCGCGCATCCTGCTTGATCCGGTCGCCGCCCCAGTCGGAGATGTTAAACGGCGGATTTGCGAGCACGTAATCGGCGCGAAGGTCAGGCAACTCGTCCTTGTGGAAACTGCCCTCGCTGTTCCAGCGGATGTCGGCGTCGATGCCGCGCACCGCCAGGTTCATCATCGCCAGCCGCCACGTCGTATGGTTGGATTCCTGGCCATAGATGGCGATGTCGCCGATCCGCCCGCCGTGGCTTTCGACGAACTTCTCCGACTGAACGAACATGCCGCCGCTGCCGCAGCACGGATCATACACGCGGCCCTTATACGGTTCGAGCATCTCGACCATCGTCCGCACAACCGAGCGCGGGGTGTAGAACTCACCGCCACGCTTGCCTTCGCTGCCCGCGAACTGGCCGAGGAAATATTCGTAGACCCGGCCCAGCAGGTCGCGGGACGCGTTGCTGGCGTCTTTGAAGCCTATGCCGGAGATCAGGTCGATCAGCTCGCCGAGCATCACCGCGTTCAGGCCGGGGCGGGCGTAATCCTTGGGCAGAACGCCCTTCAGCCCCGGATTGACCTTCTCGATTTCCAGCATGGCGTCGTCGATGATCTTGCCGATGCCGGGTTGCTTCGCGCTCGCCTGCAGGTGGGACCAGCGCGCCCCCTTCGGCACCCAGAAGATGTTGTCGGCACGATATTCGTCCTCGTCCTCGGCGCCTTCGGGATACTCGGCGAGGAGTTCGGCATGCTTCGCCTCGAACCCCTCGGATATGTGCTTCAGGAAAATCAGGCCGAGCACGACGTGCTTGTAGTCGGAGGGCTCCATGTTGCCGCGTAGCTTGTCGGCCGCGCGGAAGAGCTCCGCCTCAAAACCCAAAACTCCGCCCGCTATCTTCTTCGCTACCCGTGCCATGCCGATCCTGATCGATATCTTTCAGCCCTGATAGCCACCGTGCGTGGCGGCGGCTACCATCATGCCGCATCGCAATATGCCGGAAACAGCCGGGATCGGCATGACCAACGATAGAAACTGGAAAGCAGGCATGAGGCTGCGAATGACGGTTTGGGTGACGGATTATGGTAGCGCCGATCTGCCGGGCTTGCGCCATAAGGGATAGGCTCCGGCTAATTTGCAGAACCTCAACATCCCGCTAAGCCATGCCTATGGCGTTCGGCGTTTTCATCCACCGGTTTGACTCGATCTACGATGACACACCGGCGGAGCGCTATCAGTTCCCATCCCAGTACCTGAGCCGCGCTCAAGCATGTCTCGGTGACTGGATCATCTATTATGAGCCCCGCAAGGTGCGAGACACCCGCGGCTATTTCGCCGTTGCTAAGGTCGAGCGGATCGCGCCGGACCCAACTGCGCCCGGCATGTACCTCGCGCTGATCGAGCCGGGCAGCTATCTCGATTTCGCAACACCTGTCCCCTTCGCAGATGCGGACGGTCAGGTCATCGAGCGTGGCGTCCTGAACGATGCCGGCCGGATCTCCGGCCGTGCTCAGGCTGCCGTACGGTCGCTGTCCCCGGCGGACTTCAACCGCATCGTCTCAGCCGGGCTCGATGACACCAGCCCGCTGCTGCCCCGCACCGACGACGTTGATCCGCCAACCGCCGTCCGGGAGGATCGCACGCCTTTCGTCTTTGACGAAGCCCGCGAGCGGGTCACGACGCTGGTCTCGCGCGTGGTCCGGGATCGGGTGTTCCGTCGTATTGTGCTGCGCGCCTATGACGAGCGCTGCGCCGTCACCGGGCTGAAGCTGATCAACGGCGGCGGTCGTGCCGAGGTGGAGGCCGCCCATATCCGTCCCGTCGAGGCAAACGGTCCCGACATCATCAGCAACGGCATGGCGCTGTCGGGCACGGCGCACTGGATGTTCGACCGGGGCCTGATCGGCTTCGACGACGACATGCGCATCCTGGTGTCACGCCAGGTCAACGATCCGGACAGCGTCCGCTCGATCGTGAACCCGTCTGGCTGTGCGATCCTGCCCGCGCATCTGGCGAGCCGACCGCATCCCGACTTCGTGCGCTGGCATCGCGACCACCGCTTCAAGCAGTAACTGGCACCGGTCCGAACGCTCCGTGGAAGCGGAGCGGTGAACAGCGTGATTCAGGGAGGCGCAATTCCGCAAAGATGAATCCTTCACCTTTGCGTGCGTCGCCATGCGGCGAGGCGAGGCCGGGACGCCGGGGTCGGCGTCCCCAAGGGCGCGCCGGAGGCGCGGCCCGTCGGTGGCTTGGGCCCCCTCGGGAAAAAGCGCCGGCGGGTGATTCTCACCGTGATTCGCGTCCTGTACCATGGATGGCAACAGGAGTCCGGCTATGTCGATCCAGCGTCCCCTCGGTCCCATCGGTCATTGTTCTGCACGGTTGCGACGCCTGCTCGCGATCGAGGAGGAAGAGGCGCTCGGCCGCACGGTACGGGTCCGGCGGGATGTCCGTGACGCGGTCAGGGACCGGAAGCCGCACGGCAATCGCTGGTCGCGCTCTCCCAATTTCGCGGTACCGGGTGCCTTCCACCAGCGGTTCGTCTCGGCAGACGGAAAGGTCACCTTCAACTTCACCTTCGAGCCGGTCAGCAAGACCAGCGATGGCGGCTGCCAGATCAAGACGTCGGAGGGAACCAGGCGATTGGAGGCCGGGGCACCGAAGGACCACGATGCCTATATCGACCGTCCCGGGGCGGTGGAGGTCACGATCTCACCGGACGGATTCGACCGCTATGCGGTGAGACCGTCCGCGACGGAGGCAATCGATGGCGAGCGCGCCGTCTTTTCCAACATCTCGCCCGATCCACTGGAACGGCAAGCCTATTGGCAGGCCGTGCACGAGTGCGAACGCACGCCCGGCGTGGACCGGCTGACGCTGGTGCCGGAGAATGCGTCGCGCGGCGCCTGGCAGGCGCTGGCGGCCGCGCCCGATGTCCCTGAGGCGGTGCGCGACATTGCCGCCGTCTTCGCCACCGCCAGGGGCAAGCGCAAAGCCCGCGCCATCCCGCTCGATGATCTGGCAATCGACGGTGCCGCCGCGCGCGAATTGGCGGAGACGCTCGCCACGATCCTGGGGACCGGCAAGAAGAAGTCGGCTGTCAGGGTCTCGAAGGGACGTGGCGGACGGACGCAATACCGGTTGACGGCGGAGTTTCCCGATGGGCTCGATGCCGTGGGTCGGCGAGCGATCACCCAAGCCATCTGCGACCGGCTGGATTCGGCCGGCATCATGTACGTCGCCGCGATCCATGCGCCCGATCATCACAATGACCACCGCAATCACCACCTGCATCTTGCCTGTCATGACCGACCCGCCAGGAAGATCGGGGACCGTTGGGACTTCACGATCGCCGAGGAGGTCGAGGGACAGCATCGCCGGGTCCGCTATCCGTACGCACAGAAGAAGGTGGCCGAATGGTCTCGCGATCCGGGCGGCGGGAACCATCGCTACTATGGCAGCACCTCGGTGGCTGAGATGCGGGCATTCTTCGCCGACCGGTGCAACGAGGAACTCGACCGGCTGGGCGCCACCCGCAAGTTCCATCCAGGCACGCTGCGCTCGCTGGGGTGCGAGCGCGACGGGCAGAAGCCACTCGGCACCCGTGCGGCGCCGCTGGAGGCCGTCGGCGTGCCGACCGCGAAGGGCATCGACAATGCCGAGCTCCTCTGGTCGGCCCTGCTGCGCGAAGCGTGGACCGCGGCTGAGGAGCGCACCAAGGCCCGCACCGCCCTCCGCCGCCGGCTGGCCGAGGCGGAGCGTCGGTTCACGGAGGGAGCGGTTGTCGATCAGGCCCACGTCGCCGCCATCCGTGATCTGACCGCCCGGCTCGATGTGGCCGACGCGGTGCTGCGCCAGCATGATGCCGAATGCGCCGAGTACGACGTCACGCTGGCCATGGCACGCGCCCGCCCGGACAAGACGATCACCGTCTGCCGCCGCATCCTGAAGGCCATCGGCGAAGGCAAGGCGGACTCGGCCGAGCAGCGGGCGAACGCCGCGATCGCAGCCCGCGCTGACGCAGCCGAGGCGTTCCTCGCCGGCATCGCCGCCATCGAGCGCGATCATGCCCCGGTGCTGGCCGAGTACCGGACGGCGGTCACAACGGCCCAGGCGGAGGTCGAGGCGATCGCGGATGCGGCAACGCCGCTGATCGAACGCCCTGCACCTGCTCGCACCCTCGAGCCGGCCCGTCCGGACCTGCGGGCAACGCTCGAGGCGCTGTTCGACCGGATCATGACGGACGACATACCGATCCTGCCGCCGGGCGGCACGGTGACCGAATATCGTGTGCCCGGCGTGACGCGCGTAGAATTCGCCGCTCTGACCACGCCCGCCCTGGCCGAGATGGCGCAGAAGCGCCTTGCCGCGCTGGCTGACATTCAAGCCAAGCGGATGACCGCTGCCGCAAAGCATGTGGCATCAATCGGCACGGACGGCCTGACGCGTGCCACCGCCGATGGCGACCCGGGCGCGGCGCGGACGCTGAAGCACATCCGCGCCTATGGCACCCATCCCGTCTATCTGCATGCCGTGGCAACGGCGCAGAGGGCAGAACCGCAGGTCGCCACCAGAGTCGACGAGAGCGGCAGCGCATGGCGCCGATTGGTCGGGGGGGCTATTCGGACGCAATACGCCAATTCAACCAACCACCCGCATTGAACCAATACCGCAGCCACACACGTCGGAACCGGCCAGGGATCCGGCACCATCCTCGCGCGACGAGGCCATCGCTGCGCTAGCCGCCGCGCTCCTCGCTGAACCCACCCTGCGGGTCGTCGAACGGGAGCATGGGCTCGTCATCGATACCGCCGACGCTCCCGAATGGCGGATGTCCGCCGACGCCTTTGCCGACGCGCCGGCGGTCCTTGACGCGATGCGTCGACGTCACGCGGCGCCGTGGCTTGACCACAGCGTCGCTGAACGGAACCGCCTGCTGGCCGACCTCCGCGCCGCCCTGATGAGTGTCACCCGGCCTCCCCTCCGGAAGATCGGGGAACAGTGGAACATCGACCTCCCCGACAAACGGCTCGCTGCCCTTGTCACCCGCTGGCGCGGGTACGACCGTCTCGACGCCCTTCTGGCTGACGTCGATCACCAGCGGCGGGGGACCGGCGTCGATCGATACGTCGTCGAGGGATCGACCAGCGTCGGGACCGGCGACGCGACCGTCAGCCGCGTCCCGGATCTCGGCACGGATCGTGGTGATGGGCTGCAGGACGACCGCGCCTTCGTCCCCATGGGCTGGGGGGACCGGGGTCGGGGGCAGGACGGTGGACGCTAGGTAGCGCTTCACCGTCGCCCCGCTGATGCCGAACTGCCTGGCGGTGACGGACAGGCTCGCCCCGTTCGTGCTGCGCCAGGCGATGACCTCGACGGGGTCCGCCTTGCGCGGTCGCCCGAGGCTCGCCTTGCCACGGTGCGTCCGGCCGGTGGCGGCGAGCGACTTCCTAGCGTGATCACGCCCGGCCTGGGTGCGCTCGCGGATGGCCTCACGCTCCATCTCCGCGATCTCTGCCAGCACCGCGACGATCAGCCGACCTGCGCTCGAGCTGATCGAGCCGAGTCCACGGACGACGATCTCGACGCCCCTGTCGTTGAGCGCCCGCACCGTCGCGTGGATGTCGATGGCATTGCGGCCCAGCCGATCAATGGCGGTGACGTGCAGCCTGTCGCCCTCGCGGAGGTATCCGAGCATTGCAGCGAAGCCGGATCGATCCCGGGCCAGCACCGAGCCGCTGACGCCCTCATCGAAGAATTCCTTGTCGAAGGGCTGGTTCGTCGATCCGAGCAACGCGCTACGCTGCGCCTCGATCGTCTGACCGCTGGTCGACACACGGTAATAGGCAATCTCACTCATTCTTTTTCATCCTGGGGTGAAAGTTACCCCAGCACTTCCGAACCTAGCTCAATTGCCTTTCTTCTATCTTCTGGGCCCGCGCTGACGCCCGTCGAGACCTTGGCGCGAAAGTTGGAACTTTCGCACGGAGGAAGACGAGGGAGGACCGAGTGTGTGGAGGAGGATGAAATGAGACCGCCGACGATGACGGACGAAGAGGCAGACGCCCTCTGGCTAGAAATGTGCCTCGAACTGGCCAAGCCGCCCATCGAAACCATCGCGGTAAACGACAATGCCGGCCACATCCCCGTCAGAAAGGACCAGGGACCGCGTCGGTACTGTTTCGTCTATACCGCTCAGACATTCATGATGGCCGAATGGCAGGATGTTCGCTGATCGACGACAGAAACGCGAACGCTTGGCGTTAAGTGGGGGTAAGGGGGTGTAGTCGCTGTGCAGTTCCCACTGCTCATCGCCTCCACCCCCTTACCCCCATAACTATTATACTGACCAATCCCTGCGATCGGGTCAACAGGTGCACGTCCTCGACAAAGCGATCGGGATCGCCGGTGGCTGCGCGTAAGCCTGACTTTAACGACCCGGCCGTATCCCAGCTGCCTATAGAGGGAACCGCCAGATGACCGGAGAAAGTTGGACTGTCCGCGCCCGCCAAGGACACTATCAAGCTGTCGATGCGGCATCGGACCGACAGACGATGGACTATGCCGTCGAGGGCCTGATGCCTGCCACCGGGGCAACGATCTGGTTCGGCGCAGGATCGACCGGCAAGACGCAGCTGCTTCTCTGGCTCGCGGCGCATATTGCCGCCGCCGGCGATAAGACGCCGCGTCAGTGGCTAGGCGCGGATGTCAACGTCCGCGGCCATGTGCTGGTCCTGACCGCCGAGGATCTGCGCGAGCATGTGCTCCAGCGCATCGGCATGATCGCCCGCCGCATGATCGACCAGTCTGGCGGCTCCGACGAGGACGTCGCGGCGCTTTGCCGGCGTATCCATGTCATGGCCTTCCTGAGCATGGACACGACGGAGTTCACGGAGCCTAATCCCTGCCTGTTCAAACGGGGAGCAGGCGGATGGCAGCCAAGCGCTGTCCTCAAGGGCGTCGAATCCTTCCTCGACGACTGGAACGCCCGCGCCGAGGACAATGGTCGCCCCGAGGACCGGATCGTCGGGGTCATTCTCGACTCCGCCGTATCGATGGCGGGATTCGAACTCGCCAATTCCGAGGCGACGACGAACTTCCTCTTCTACCTGAATCGCCTGTCACGGCGGCAGAAGATGTTCTGGGCGGTGATCGGCCACACGCCGAAGGACGCGGCAAAGAAGGCCGACGACGCCGCGATCGAGCGGCTGCGTGGCTCGGCCATGTGGTCGACCACGCCCCGCACCGTCGTCGAAGTCCGGCTCGCCGGACCGTCCGAGGACCTGGAATCCGTTCGCGCCGCCCATCCCGGCCTGACCGACCGCGACGTCGTCATCGTCGAGGTGGCCAAGGCAAACTCGCTCGGCGCCGATCTGCGGCCTCGCGCGCTGCTCCGGGACAAGCGCGGCGCCTATGACGATATCACGTCGGACTTCCCCGGCATCTTCAGTGCGGCCCCTGCGCCGTCGCGGGGCAAGGCGACCCTGCATACACCCGAGCTCCGCCGCGCCGTTCTAGCCCTGCTCGCGACGTTCGACGGCGGTAAGCCAGGCACCGTCATCGAACGGGACGCGATCCGTGGCGCGTTCAACGCGGCGAAGGCATCGTCCCCGGTCCTCGCCGCAATCTCCGACGAGATCGAAGGCAAGCGTGGGAAAACACCCGGAACGCTGGCCAAGGAACTGGCGGACATGAACAAGGCCGGTCTGATCGATACGCACCGGGGTAACATCCGCATCGTCGACCTCGCGGCCGACAATGACCAGCCGTTGGCTGAGGCCGCAGAATAGCAAGAGCGTGCATTCGTCCAAATATGGCCATCAATGTTGCGTGATCTCGCTTTACGGGCCATATTTGGACGATGCTGCACACGCCTAGCGAAATCGCGGCCGATCTCGGCCAGAAGGTCCAGCGCCGCCGACTGGCGATGAACCTGACGCAGGTCGATGCGGCGGCCCGTGCTGGCGTGTCCTACCGCACGTGGCGGCGGCTGGAGGCCGAGGGCAAGGCGTCGATCGACGACCTCGTCCGCGCGGCCGTGGCGCTGCGATGCGAACAGGATCTGTTCTCCCTGTTCCCGGAGCCGGTGGCCAGTTCGATGGATGCCCTGCTGGAGCAAAAACGGATGACCGAACGCACCGCGCCGAAGCGTCGCCGCCGGGCTGCGTCGAGGATTCCATCGTGAAGCTGAGACCGGGGGCACCGCTGGGGCTCGCACTGGCGTTCGACGATTCCGCGCCCGCCGCGCAAGCGGGGCGGGTCGTGATGGCCGGTGGCGTCGCCCAGCTCGAATGGTCGCCCGACGTGATCCGCAGCGGCTTGCTCGTTGCCCCGCTGCTCTATCCGCCCGAGCCGGGCTTGCACGCCGCGCGGAGCCGGTCGTTCGGCGGGCTGCACGGCTTCCTGGCGGACAGCCTGCCCGATGCCTGGGGACGGCTGTTGCTGCGACGTCGCCTCGCCAGGATCGACGTCCAGTTCGACACGCTGAACCCGGTCGATCAGCTGGCCATCATCGGCGCTGGCGGGCGTGGCGCGCTGGTCTATCAGCCAGCCGCCACACCCGACGACGAGATCGGGATGATCGACCTCGATGCCTTGGCCGAGGAATCGCGGCTGCTCCTCGCCGGGGACGAGGGCGCGCTGGTCGACACGCTGGCGGCGCTGGGCGGGGCATCGGGCGGCGCTCGCCCCAAGGTCCATGTCGGCTTCGCCCCCGACGGTGCGATCAGCGTCGGCGAGGCCGCGGACGGCCATGACGCCTGGATCGTCAAGTTCCGCGCGACCGGCGATCCCGTCGATATCGGCCCGGTCGAGGAAGCCTACGCCCGCATGGCCCGCGCGGCCGGCCTGACGATCGCGGAATCCCGCGTCCTGCCCGAGCGCGACGGACTTGGCTATTTCGCGACGCGCCGCTTCGACCGACCGGCCCCCGGA
This sequence comes from Sphingomonas sp., assembly GCF_039594485.1. Lineage (GTDB taxonomy): Bacteria > Pseudomonadota > Alphaproteobacteria > Sphingomonadales > Sphingomonadaceae > Sphingomonas. Next base: position 40,778 of record NZ_JBCNNI010000002.1, read on the forward strand.
CGCCGGCTGCACATGGTATCCCTCGCCGGGGCAGCCGAAGCCCCGTCCGAGATGCCCAGCCTCGACTATGACGGATTCCTGCGTGCGACCATGGCGATCACCCGCCATGCCGGCGACGTCGAACAAGCGTTCCGCCGCATGGTCTTCAACGTCCTGGCGCATAATCGCGACGACCATACCCGTCAGCATAGCTATCTGATGGGACCGAGCGGTGAGTGGCGCCTCGCCCCGGCCTATGACCTGACCTTCTCGGTCGGCCTGGGCGGCGAACACTATCTCGCGGTCGAAGGCGAAGGCCGCACCCCGACCCGCGCCCACGTCCTCGCGCTGGGCCGCCGCCATGGCCTGTCGGATCGCGTCATCGCGCAGATCATCGACCGAACGCGCGGCGCGCTGGCCGAATGGCCGGTCATCGCCGCCGATGTCGGCGTCACTGTCTCGCGACGCGAGATCGCGGATCGCTTGAAGGGCACCGACGACCACTTCGGGTGAGAAGAAGGCCCTGCACGTGGGGGTTACCCACGTCAGGAAGGAAAAGACATGATGAGCATCGACGCGGACGCCGGCGGCACCGTCGCGATGACGCCGGGGACCGGCCCGGTCCTCCCCCAGGACATGATCGACGCGGCAACCGCCGACGCCATCCTGCGGCTCGACCGCAAGATCGCCCGTGCGATCCAGACGGACCGGGGCATCAACCTCAAGTCGGAGGATCTCGACCTCCTCACCCTGGTGGGTGCAGTGAACCTGCTCGGAAAGGCGCGAAGCGAAATCCTGAAGGAAAAAGCGCAGTGCCGGCACCGAAAGTTTTCTACCGCCGGGGTGAATTCCACCTCGATCACCTCCGGGGCAAGGGCGGCGAGGTCGTCAGCCCGAACCTCTACATCTGCTGGTACGACCCGGTATCCGGCCGAATGCAGCGACGCAGCACGGGCACGGCTGATCTTTGCGTAGCGACCGAGGTGCTCGACCGTCACTATCTGGCGTTCCACCAGCCTGCCGATGACGACAAGGCGTCCTACACGGTCCATCAGGCGATGACGGACTATTGGATGCTGCACGGTGCCGACCAGGCCAGCGCCGACGCGATCTATGCCCGGCTGAAACTGGTGAATCGGTTCATCGACCATGAACTCAAGTTCGGTGTATTGCGTGAACCCGTGCTGCCGAAGGTGCTGGACGCCGAATGGCTGAAGCGATTTCGCCATTGGGGGACCGAGATCGATCCCGTGACCCAGCGGCGGCGTGACCCGGAGACCGGGGAATGGACCGTGTCGACCCGCAAACGGGCGAAGTCGACGGTCGAGGAGAGCATCATCCAGCTGAAGGCAGCCTTGCGGTTCAACGTCAAGCGCATGGAGGCGGTACCCGAACTGAAGCACCTGCCCCGCGCTGCCGTGACGCCGGAGCGCAACTTCCGCCTCTCGCTCGACCAAATCGCCGAGATGCTCGACTATACGGCGGAAGGAGACCCGGAGCTCAGCCCGGCGCATCCGGCACGATTGATGCCACTGCGCCGCTACCTGATTGGTGCGATCTGCACGCTAGCGCGGCCGGACGCGCTCTACGATATCTCGGTGCGGCCCGACCGGCAGCAATGGCACCGCGACGCCGGCGTGCTCGACCTCAACCCAGCGGGGCGGATCCAGACGCGCAAAAACCGACCGGCGCTCCCCGTCACATCGCTCCTGGCGAACTGGCTGGAGGCGACGGACGACCGGCTGGTCTGTCACGAGAGTGTGGCAGAGGAGGATGAGGACCGTTGGGTGGTTCAGCGGCCCGTGGCGGACGTCAAAAAGGCGTGGAGTGTCATGGCAAGGCGGTTCGGGGTGCCGGTCGGCTTCGGCCCCAAGCTGATGCGCCACAGCATGGCGACCCTGATCGCACAACGCGGCGTCTCGCAGCAGGAGATCCCGTTGGCGCTCGGACACGTGGTGCTGCCTCAGTCGACGCGGCGCTACGTGATCTTCAGTCCGGCTTATCTCTCCGAGACCCGACAGGGGCTGGAGGACATTGCGTCCGAGCTGACCCGGAAGATGGCGACGCCGCTCCACGCAAAACCCACGCAAGTCGGTCCCGATGGACGGCGGCGACGGGTGTGATGGCCGATCGTTTTCACGCCATCACTGCCGGTCCCAATCCGCTGGCGCAGCCGCCCTAGCGCCTCCGAGGTCCCGTACGCCCGGATGTTCCACTCGGCATGACACGCAAAAGGCACGCAAAACCTTGACGCGCAACTCGGGGACCTGAAAACCAAAAACCCCGCTAAGCCGTTGGCCTAGCGGGGTTTTCGATGGTGGGCGTGGCAAGGATTGAACTTGCGACCCCTGCGATGTCAACACAGTGCTCTACCACTGAGCTACACGCCCGCCGGAGGCCGGCCAATTAGCAGGTTGTTCGAGGCTGGCAAGCCCTAAATTGCTCCATCGGCCGATTCCGTTGCAAAAAGTCTGTCCACCTCCATCACCAGGTCCCGCAGATGGAACGGCTTGGACAGGACGCGGGCGTTGGGCATCGCCTGCCCCGCCTTCAACGTCACCGCCGCAAAGCCGGTAATGAACATCACGCGCAGGTCGGGCACGATCGTCGCCGCGCGCTGGGCCAGTTCGATGCCGTCCATTTCGGGCATCACGATATCGGTCAGCAACAGATCGAACCGCTCGTTCTCCAGATGGGGCAGCGCTGCGGTGCCGCAATGGACCGCAGTCACCCGGTATCCCGACCTGCTGAGCGCCCGCGTCAGATATTCACGCATGACGGTATCGTCTTCCGCCAGCAGGATGTGAAGCATCTTGGTATCCCGATTCATCTCGTAGGGGAGCTTAGCGGCGCGGCAGTTAAGATTTCCAGACCATTGCGGCCCGCCCGGCCGCGCCCTAGCATCCCGTCGATGGATCTTCCGCCCCCCGGCCCGTCCTTCGCCAGCTTCGGCACCGTTCCGCCTACCGGGCCGGTGGTGATCTCCGTATCCCATGGCGGGCGGGACTATCCGCCCGAACTGGTCGCGGCGCTGCGGGTGCCCCTGCCCGCCATGATGGCGCTGGAGGACCGGCTGATCGATCGGGTCGCCCGGGCGGCGCATGACGACCAGCCGATGCTGGTGCAGCGACGCGCGCGCGCCTGGATCGACCTGAACCGCAGCGAGGAGGAGCGCGATCCCCTGATCGACATGGGCGCGCGCGGCACCGGACGCGGATCGGCCAAGCTGCGCAGCGGGCTAGGCCTCGTCCCCCGGCGGGTGGCGGGGTATGGCGACATCTGGTCCCGGCGGTTCGGCGATGCGGAGATGCTGGAGCGGATCGCGGCCGATCACCGCCCTTATCATCAGGCGCTGGCGGACCGATTGGCGGAGGTGCGCGCGCGGTTCGGGGTCGCGGTGCTGCTCGACCTGCATTCGATGCCGCCATTGGGCAGCCCGACCTCCTACCCCCGTGTCGTGATCGGCGACCGGCACGGCACCACCGCGGATGCGCGCTTCGTCCGGCGAATCGAAGCGGCGGTTCGGGCCAGCGGCGTCGCGGTGACGCGCAACGCCCCTTATGCGGGCGGGCATATCGTCGAGCGGCACGGCGCGCCACGACGCGCGATCCATGCGATCCAGCTCGAACTCGACCGCTCGCTATATCTCGACGCCGCGCTGGAGTCGCCGGGCGAGGGTTTCGATGCGACCGTGGCGCTGGTTCGGCAGGTGCTCGCCATGCTGGCCGACGAAGCGCTGAACGGAAACCCCTCTCAAAGCCTGCCGCTCGCCGCCGAATAAAAAACCACCTCGCGCAAGGGGGAAGAGCGCGAGGTGGCCAAGGTTCAGGGAGGAGACACGCTGAAAGCGTGTCATACGACACCGCGAAAGGGGGGACACGATGCCGTACAGGATATAAATAAGAAGGGGCCTATTTGGTTCAACCCCGAATATCGCATTTCGTCATTTTTTCGTAACGGGTCGTGGTGGCGGCCGCCCGAATCCCCGCGCAACTCGCCGATCGTCGCCCTGCGGACGCTTGGTGAATGAGCAGCGTTCCAGCATGGCCTGAATAGCATTTCCCGCACGGGCCATCTGCGCGCTCCCGAGCGGGATCGCCTTTGACTGTGGGAGCGCGATGGCGCCCTCCCCTCAGGCCCGTCCGCGAAGACGCTCAGCGGCTACCGAGGCCCATCCGGGCGAGCAGACCGTCGCGTAGCAGATAATGGTGGCGCAGGGCCGCAGCCACATGGATCAGCACCAGCGCCAGCATCAGCCAGCCGAGGATCTCATGCGCCTCATGCCCGAAACCGGCGGCCCCCTTGCCGATCGGCAGGGGCGGCACGTCGAACAGACCGAACCAGCTCACGGGGCGCGGCACGTCGCGGCCCGATCCCATTGCCCAGCCGGTCATCGGCATGACGATCATCAGGAAATAGAGCAGGGCGTGAAGCGCATGGGCGCTGCCCCGCGCCCAGACCGGAATCTCGGCGGGCAAGGGCGGCGGGCGGTGGCCCAGCCGCCAGACGATCCGCGCGGCGGTCAACGCCAGCACAGTCAACCCGATCGCCTTGTGCAGCGGGATGGTTCCCGGCAACAGGCTCTCATGGAGAAGGCCGATGGCCAGATTGGCCATCACCAGCGCCGCGATCGTCCAGTGAAAGACGATCGCGACCTGGCTGTAGCGCGGACTGGCGGCGACCGGCCCGCGCATCGGATCAGCCGACCGGCTGAAGCTGCGGCTGGGGCATCTTGCCCAGCTGCGCCTGGCGGGCGAAGATGTCGCGCATCAGCGACAGCGAGAAGAGATGGGCATAGAGCAGCGGGAGCATGCCCGACTGGCTCATCTTGCGGAGCTGATCGCCACGCAGGTCGACCAGCTTCTCTTCATTGACCATCTGGAAACCGCGATAGATGAAGGGCTGATCCGCGCCATCGGGCTGGATCGAGACTTCGCCGTCCATCAGCAGCCCCAGCTCGGCCAGTTCCTTCATGAAGTTCTGGGTGCGGGCGCCCGCCTGTTCGAAGGATTCGTTGAACGACAGGATGTTCTTGGTCAGCTCGCTCGGCTGGTTGCCGTCGAACAGCGCATCGCCATCGTCGAACGCACCGATCGTCGGCGAGGTCGGGTCGAAGCACAGCGACAGTTCGTCCGCCTCGGGACGCAGACGCGCCAGCATGTACGGATAGCGACGGATATAGGCGGGCACATAGAAGTTCGTCTCGGTCAGACGGCCTTCGTCGTCGACGAAGACGTTGACGCCCTCGTTCAGCCCCATCAGCGCCAGCGGGATGGGCTGGTCGCCGACCGAGAAGACGATCGGCATGAAACGCTGCACCAGCGGGAATTCATCGACGGTCACCGGGATCGCATGCTGGCCGACCAGGAAAGGCGCGGTTTCCTGCGGACGGACCTTGAAATTGGCATGGGTTTCGCTCGAAAGCGGTTCCAGGCCATTGTAGAAAAGCGGAAGCGACGGCGCGCTGGCCATGATGATCTCCAAAAAACTCAGTCCACGCGAGCCCCCCGGCCGCGCGTCGTGGCCCCGTGTCTATGGGGCCTTGCCCTTATGCGCAAGCGACGAGCTTGCCCGGATTGAACAAGCCGTGCGGATCGAGCGCCGTCTTGATGGCGCGGATCGCCGCGACCCGCTCGGGCGAGAGGCGGACCAGTTCGTCGCGCTTCATCTGGCCGATGCCATGCTCGGCGGAGATGGTGCCGCCCGCCGCCATGACCAGGTCATGGACGAACCGCGTGATGGTGGCGGCGTCCTCGGCATAGAAGCGCTCGCGGTCGGTGCCGGGGGCGGCGCGGACATGGAAATGGATATTGCCGTCGCCCAGATGCCCGAAGCCGGACGCGTGGGTGCCAGGGAAGCGCGCGTCGCAGGCGGCGGCGGCCTCGATCATGAAGCGCGGCATCGTCTCCACGGGCACCGCGATATCGTGCTGCACCGCCGGACCGAGCGCCCGCTCGGCATCGGAAAGCGAGTGGCGGAGCAACCAGAAGGCATGTGCCTGCGTGTCGGATGCGGCGATGATCGCATCCGACACCAGGCCCTCCTCCAGCGCCTCGGCGAGGCGTGCCTCCAGCATCCCGGCCGGGTCGGCGGTCGGATCGCCGGTCACCGCCTCGATCAGGACGTGCCAGGGATGGTGACCCGACAGCGGCGGACGGGCACCGGGCAGATGCGCGACGGCGGCGGCGAGGCTTTCGGCAGGCAGGATCTCGAAACTCTCGATCATGTCGCTTGCCGCCTGCAATCGGCGCAGCAGCGCCAGGCCTGCGGCGGGATCGGCCAGCCCGACCCAGGCCGTGGCATGCGCGACGATGGCCGGCGCCAGGCGAAGCGCGGCGGCGGTGACGATGCCCAGCGTCCCCTCCGCCCCGATCAGCAACTGGCCGAGGTCATAGCCGCGATTGTCCTTCTTCAGCGCCGACAGACCATCATACAGCGTCCCGTCCGGCAACACCGCCTCGACGCCCAGTGTCAGCCCGCGCATCGTGCCGAAGCGCAGCACCTGCGTACCGCCGGCATTGGTCGAGACAAGCCCGCCGACCGTCGCATTGCCCTTGGCGCCCAGGGTCAGGGGAAAGCGCCGCCCCTCGACCTCGGTCGCCGCGTGCAGATCGGCCAGGATCACCCCCGCCTCGACCACCGCCATCCCCGCGCCCGCGTCGATCCGGCGAATCCGGTTCATCCGGCGGGTGGAGAGAATCAGCGCCGAGCCGTCCTGCGGCGGCGTCGCCCCGCCGACCATCGAACTATTGCCCCCCTGCGGCACCAGCGGCACGCGGTGTTCGGCCGCCGCGCGCAGCACCGCCTGGACCTCGGCCGTGTCGGCGGGGGCGAGGATGGCCGGGGCGTGCCCCTGGAAACGCCGGCGCCAGTCAATTTCCCATGGCGCGATCAGCGCGGGATCGGTGACGATACCCTTGTCGCCAAGCCGGGGGCGGAGCGCAGCGATCAGCGCGGTCTGGGCCTTGTTCATGCCCTCCCGCTAAAACAGGTTCATGCAGCGTTCAATGTCCGGCCCTATCATCTCGCGCCGACATCATGGTGTGCCGATTCCCGAAACTCCCCGCCGCCTTCCTGGCGACGCTGGCGACGCCCGCCCTGCTGGGCGCGGCCGAATCGCCGAATCAGCTTCGCCTGGACCAGACCCAATATACGCAGATGATTGTGCGCGAGCGGGTCATCGTCCGCGTACCGCGAACGCCCCCGCCGATGGTCACCCCCAGCCGGTGGAAGGAGCGCAAGGGCCCGCGCTGCATCCCCGCCCAGCAAATGGCGGGCGCGCTGCCCGGCGACCGGGGCACGGTCGACATCGTGCTGAACGGCGGCAAGCGGGTGCGCGCCCGATTGGCGCGGACCTGTCGCCAGATCGACTATTACTCTACCTTCTATATCCGCCCCGGACCCGACGGCCAGATTTGCGCCGGGCGCGATCCGATCCGCACGCGGGCGGGCGCAACCTGCGAGATCGATCGCTTCCGCGCGCTGGTTCCCGCCCGCTGATCGATCGGCGACACGCGCGAAAAACTTGACTTTCGCCCATAAATCCGCAAGCGGCGTAGGCTGCTGGGCGAGTGCGGGGCGATTCCCATCCCGCGCCAAATTCCGGAAAACTGCATGAGCTTTGCCGATCTCGGCCTCTCCGACGAACTTCTGAAGGCGGTCAACGACGCCGGCTATACCGAGCCGACGCCGATTCAGGCCTCCGCCATCCCGTCCGTGCTGATGATGCGCGACATCATCGGCATCGCGCAGACGGGGACGGGCAAGACGGCCTCCTTCGTGCTGCCGATGATCGACATCCTCGCCCATGGCCGGAGCCGCGCGCGGATGCCGCGCAGCCTGATCCTGGAGCCGACCCGCGAACTCGCCGCGCAGGTCGCCGAGAATTTCGAGAAATACGGGGCGAACCACAAGCTCTCCATGGCGCTGCTGATCGGCGGCGTGTCGATGGGCGACCAGATCAAGGCGCTGGAAAAGGGCGTCGATGTTCTGATCGCGACGCCGGGCCGGTTGATGGACCTGTTCCAGCGCGGCAACATCCTGCTGACCGGCTGTTCGATGCTGGTCATCGACGAGGCGGACCGGATGCTCGACATGGGGTTCATCCCCGATATCGAGGAAATCTGCACCAAGCTGCCCAAGCAGCGCCAGACGCTGCTCTTCTCCGCGACGATGCCGCCGCCGATCAAGAAGCTGGCGGACAAGTTCCTGGACAACCCCAAGACGATCGAGGTCGCCCGCCCCGCCTCGACCAACATCAACATCACCCAGTTCGTGGTGCCCGTCGCGGCCCAGTCGTTCGAGAAGCGCAAGCGGCTGCGCCAGTTGCTGTCGCAGGAGGAGGTTCGCACCGCGATCATCTTCTGCAACCGCAAGACGACCGTGCGCGAGCTGAACAAGAGCCTGAGGACGCACGGCTTCCGGTCGGGCGAGATCCATGGCGACATGGAACAGGCGCAGCGCCTGGCCGAGCTGGACCTGTTCAAGCGCGGCGAAGTGAACATCCTGGTCGCCTCGGACGTCGCGGCGCGCGGGCTGGACGTCAAGGGCGTCAGCCATGTGTTCAACTTCGACGCACCCTGGCATCCCGACGACTATGTCCATCGGATCGGTCGCACGGGTCGCGGCGGCGCGACGGGCGTCGCCTATACCTTCGTCACGCCGGATGATGCCGAGAATCTGGAAAATATCGAAAAGCTGACCGGGCAGAAGATCGAGCGGCTGGAACTGCCGCCCGTCGCCGAAGAGGAGCGGCCCGCCCGCCGCCCGCGCCGCGATCGTACGGCACGCGGCGATACGGCGGAAGCCGATGTTCCCGCCCGCGAAGAGCCGCAGACCGAGGCTCCGCGCGCACGCGCACCCCGCCCGCGCCGTGAAGAAGCTCGCCGCGAAGAACCGCGTTTCGAGGAACCCCGTGCGGCACGGCAGGAGGCACGCGACGACGATCGCCGCCGCGACCGTCGCCGGTCGAACGCGGACGAGGCACCCGACGATGGTGGCTGGAACGGGCCGATCCCCGACTTCCTCAAGGTATCGTTCGGCGCCTGACCGCGCGGAAAGGCCAGCCCTTGTCGCTCGACATCATCAGCTTCGTCGATCCGCAGCCGCAGGGGATTGCCAGCCCCTGCGTCAATGTGTGCACGATGGACAAGGCCACCGGCTGGTGCCTGGGCTGTGCGCGCACGATCCGGGAAATCTCCAACTGGAGCGCCAAGCCGCCCGAGGAGCGCCGCACGATCCTGGCCGCGCTGCCCGCCCGCAAGGCGGAACTGGCGACGCGCACGCGCTGAACGGGCGGAGCCTGGGGATCGCCGGGTCGCCGACTGGCCCGGCCCGGCCCATGTCCCCACGCCCCCTCCAACCTGACGGGAAGCGGGATAACGGTCCTTGCTCTACCGCCCGGTGAATCGCCCCGGCCGCCGCTCGGCCACGGCGCGTACCCCTTCCGCGAAATCCTCGGTCCGCATCAGTTTCGCCTGCTCGCCCAGTTCATGATCGGTCGCCGCCTCGACCAGCGCGCGCAGGTCACCGCGCAAGGTGCGCCGGGTGGACGCCACCGCCAGCGGGGCCGCCGCCGCGATCTCCTGCGCCAGCGCCATGGCCGCCGCCTGCAATTGGCCGGCAGGGACGAGATGGTCGACCAATCCCCAGCGTTCCGCTTCCTCGCCGCGGATACGTCGCCCGGTCAGCAGCATCATCGCCGCGCGCTGCCGCCCGATGACGCGTTCCAGCACCGCCGAGATGCCGAAGCCGGGGTGCAGCCCCAGCGCCACGAAATTCGCCACGAACCGGGCCTCGGGCGATGCCACCCGGAAATCGGCGACCAGCGCCAGGCCCAGTCCCGCACCGACCGCCGCCCCCTGCACCGCAGCGACCACCGGCTTCGCCACCCCGAACAGGCGTGTCGCCGCCATGTAGAAGGGATTGCGCTCCCCCGGCGGCGGCGGCTCCGCCACCGGATTGGCATTCACCAGATCCGCCCCCGCACAGAATACCCGACCCTCGGAACGCAGCAAAATGGCTCGGATATCGGGATCGACATCGGCCGCGTCGAACGCACGACCCAATTCGGAAATGGTTCCTAGCCCCAGATGATTATTCGGAGGATTCCGTAGGGTCAGGATCGCCACGGCCCCGTCACGCGCAATTTCCATTGTCATAAACCCCTATTAGCGCGCTTTTCACGGAATCCGCCAGCACCATACCCGTTGCTCGAAAGACACACCGAACCGTTATCGGACCGTATCAGCGTCGCAAGAGCTTGAGCGCCCCCCGACAAGCGGCGTAGATGACATTGGTGTCAGAAATGACCCGCCGAAAACAGGCGGGCGTCAGGCATCGGGAGCCGGCGGGCTCCGTGTCGGGAGGGGATGCCGGGCGGCCCGATGGCGGGCCGCCCCTTCCTCCATCCTCACAGCCCCGCCCGTCGCGCGACCTTGCGCGGTGGGAGCCCATCAGGGTCCGGCACCGAAAGCAGGACCGGAGCGGGCGAGCGATCGCCTCCGCGACCGGCGTTTGGGGAACCGACGATGAAGACGATCATGACCGCCGCGCTCCGCGCGACCCTGGCCACCTCCACCATCCTGGGCAGCGCCGCCATCACCCTCGCGCCCGCCGCCGCGCAGACCACCACCGCGCAGATACGCGGACAGGTGCGCGACGCGACCGGCGCGGGCAGCAGCGGCGCACAGGTGGTCGCGGTCAACACCGCGACCAACCAGACCTATCGCCAGACCGCCGATGCCGCGGGCAATTTCGTGCTCGGCGGCCTCCGCCCCAGCCAGTACCGCGTCACCGCGACCGCCGCCGACGGTACGACCGTCACGCAACTGGTGACCGTTTCGATCGGCCAGTCGGCGACGCTCGACCTGCGCGTCGGCGCGGCGGCTCCGGCGGGCGAAGGCGGCGCGGCCACCGGCGCCGAGGTGGCGGCGGGCGACACCGGCGAGGCAACGAGCCAGGACATCGTCGTCACCGGCAACCGGCTAGTCGAGACCCGCACCAGCGAGATCGCGACCAATGTCAGCCAGACGCAGATCCGCACCCTGCCCCAGACCGATCGCAACTTCCTGACCTTCGCCGCACTCGCGCCGGGCGTCCGCTATAACGACAGCGAAACCGACAAGAGCTTCACCTCGGGCGCCTCGACCGCCAGCCAGGTCAATGTGTTCATCGACGGCGTATCGCTGAAGAACAAGCTTCGCGAGGGCGGCGTGGCGGGTCAGCAGAACAGCCGGGGCAATCCCTTCGGCCAGTTGGCGGTGCAGGAATTCCGCGTCCTGACCCAGAATTACAAGGCCGAGTATGAACAGGCTGGCTCCGCGATCATCACCGCCATCACCAAGTCGGGCACCAACGAGTTCCACGGCGAGATCTTCGGGCAATATACCAATCGCGGCCTGACCGAACGCAGCTATCTGGACATCATCAACGACCGGCCCAAGCCCGCCTTCACCCGCAAGCAATATGGCGCGTCGCTGGGCGGGCCGATCATCAAGGACAAGCTGTTCTTCTTCGGCGCCTATGAGGGCAATGACCAGGACCGCGCCTTCAACGTCCAGAGCACCGGCTCGGCCGCGGCGATCGCCGAGTTCGAACAGTTTTCGGGCCGCCGGCTCAGCGACTTCCAGGGCGCCTTCGTCAGCCCCTTCCGCGCCGATTTCTTCTTCGGCAAGCTGACCTTCACCCCCGACGACCGCCAGGTCTTCGACCTGTCGTACAGCCGCCGGACCGAGAGCGACATTCAGGGGTTCGGCAACGACGTCGCGTTCGAGGCGGCGGAGAACAAGCTGAACACCGTCGACACCTATCTCTACAAATGGACCTATAACGGCGACAATTTCATCAACGAATTCAACGCCAATTATCTCAGCTACGTCTTCAATCCGACCTCGCTGAACCCCAATCTGCCAAGTTACGAATATGCCTCGGTCATCACCTTCGGCGGCAAGGATTCGACCCGGCGCGAGGCGCAGAAGAATTACAGCTTCCGCGACGACTTCACCTATAGCGGGCTCGACAAGCACGTCTTCAAGATGGGTGCGCGGATCGAGGTCACCGATATCACGTTCAACAACCAGGCCTATATCCAGCCGCGCTATACCTTCCGGCGCGAGCCGCAGAACAATCTGACCTTCTCCTTCCCCGCCGAGGCACGGCTGGGCCTGGGCAATGGCCGCATCTTCGGATCGAACACGCAACTCGGCCTGTACATCCAGGACGACTGGGACGCGACCGAGCGGTTGCAGTTCAATGTGGGCGTCCGCTGGGACTATGAGACCAACGGGTTCAACAACGACTATCGCACCCCCGCCGCCGCAGCAGCAGCACTCCGCGCGCTGCCCCGGACGCGCTATTTCGATCCCGAGAACTACATCACCGACGGCACCAGGCGGAAACCCTTTGCGGGTGCGATCGCGCCGCGCTTCGGCTTTTCCTGGGACATCAAGGACGACCAGACGACGGTCATCTTCGGCGGCGCAGGCCGCTATTATGACCGCAACAATTTCAACAACACGGTCGACGAGCTCAGCCGCACGATCAACCCGATCGGCGTGTTCCGCTTCTCCGCCGATGGCCGCCCGCGCAACGGCTTGCCCACCGTTCAGTGGAACCCGTCCTATGCCACGCGCGACGGACTGCTGACCCTGATCAACACCAACCCGGAGGTCGGCCTGCCCGAATTGTTCGCGGTCAAGAACAATGCCCGTCCGCCGGTCAACGATCAGGTGTCGCTGGGCGTCCGGCAGAAGATCGGCGTGTTCCAGGCCTCGCTGACCGGCTCCTATCAGCGCGGGCGCAACGGCTATACCAACCTGTTCGCCACCCGGACGCTGAACGGCGAAGGGGCATGCTGCAACACCGCGCCGGTCATCCCCTTCGGCTATTCCAACGCGCTGATCGGGTTCGACGGGCTGGACACGCGCTACAAGGCGATCTTCTTCACCCTGGACAAGCCCTATAGCCAGGCCTCGGGCTGGGGCGTGAACATCGCCTATACCCTGTCCAAGGCCGAGCAGAATGGCGGCGACCTGTTCAGCCTGGATGCGGTGACGCCCGACGATTATGGCTGGCGCCCCAGCACGGGTGACGAACGCCACCGGATCGTCCTATCGGGGATCGTCGACCTGCCGCTGGGCTTCCAGTTCTCGACGCTGACCACCTTGGGCAGCGGTTCGGCCTACCGGGTCACGGACGGCACCAATGGCGCCGATTCCGGCTTCAACCGATTCACCGCCGCCTATCCCGAGAAGAACTGCATCAAGGGTCTGTTCGCGTTCTGCGAGGTCAATCTGACCCTGGCCAAGAAATTCCGCGTATTCGGCCGCAGCGACCAGTTGGAGGCCGCGGTCGACCTGCTCAACGCCTTCGACAACAAGAATTTCTCGGGCTTCGACGACTTCTTCAACAACACCCCCGCCCCCGGTGGCGGGGTGACCGACCCGCTGGAGCCAGCACGGATCGGCACCAATCTGCTCACCCTGCCGCGCCGGGTCCAGTTCCGGCTGGGCTATCGCTTCTGATGACGGACGAGCCGGGGGCGATGCCGCGTCCCCGGCCCCGCGCACCGGGCACAGGACAAGGATATCGCCATGTACGACCGCCGCCGCCTCCTGGGCCTGGGCGGCCTGAGCCTCGCCGCGCTCGCCACTGGTTGCACGCGCGGCCCGGTGACGCCGCCCCGGATCATCCCAAGCGCACAGCCCGACCTGATCCGCGAGCTACAGGAACGCACCTTCCGCTTCTTCTGGGAGACGACCGACGCGGCGACCGGCCTCGCCCCCGATCGGTGGCCCACGCCGTCCTTCGCCTCGGTCGCGGCGGTCGGATTCGCGCTGACCGCCTATCCGGTGGGGGTGGTCAATGGCTGGATCACGCGGGACGAGGCGCGGGCCCGGACGCTGACCACGCTGCAATTCCTCGCCGATGCTCCGCAGGGGCCGGGCGAGACCGGCTTCAGCGGCTATAAGGGCTTTTTCTATCATTTCCTGGGCGTTACCAAGGGGTTGCGCTTCGCCCGGTGCGAGCTGTCGACGGTAGACACCGCGCTGCTCCTGGGCGGTATCCTGTTCGCGCAGAGCTGGTTCGACACCGACCATCCCGACGAGGCGCGCATTCGGGCGCTCGCCGACCGGATCTATGCCGCGGTCGACTGGACCTGGATCACGCCGCGCGCGCCGCTGCTGTCGATGGGCTGGCACCCGGAGACGGGGTTCATCAGGTCCGACTGGGATATCTATAACGAGGGGATGCTGCTCTATCTGCTGGCGCTGGGTTCCCCCACCCATCCGCTGCCCGAGGGGACATGGGCGGCGTGGTCCAGCCGGTTCGAGGCGAGCTGGACCGATCGCTGGGGCCTGCCGCATCTGCACTTCGCGCCGCTGTTCGGCCATCAATACAGCCATGTCTGGGTGGACTTCAAAGGCATTCGCGACCCCTATATCGCGTCCAAGGGCATCGATTATTTCGAGAACAGCCGCCGCGCCGCCTATGCGCAGCAACGCTATGCCATTGACAATGCGGGACGCTGGCGGGGCTATGGCGCCGATGTCTGGGGGCTGACCGCCTGTGACGGGCCGGGCGACTTCACCCAGACGATCGACGGCCTCGAACGGCGCTTCTACAGCTATTCGGCGCGCGGGCCCGGCGAGCGCGACGACGGGACGCTGGCTCCGACCGCAGCGGCGGCCTCGATCGCCTTTGCCCCCGACATCGCCATTCCGGCGGTGCGCGCGATGCACGACCGTTACGGTTCGGGGATCTATGGCCGATATGGCTTTCTCGACGCGTTCAACCCCACGCTGACCGATCCGCCCGCACCGTTGAAGCATGGACACATCGTCCCCGGCATCGGTTGGGTGGACAAGGACTATCTGGGCATCGATCAGGGACCCATCGTCGCGATGATCGAGAATCATCGCACCGGCCTGATCTGGAAGACCATGCGGCGGAACCCACATCTGCGGCGGGGATTGCAAAGGGCAGGATTCACCGGCGGATGGCTGAACGAATAGCCGCCGCCCGTTCGCGGAGACCCTGATGCCCGACACCATCCTGATCACCGGCGCCTCGGCCGGGCTGGGCGCGGACTTTGCGCGGGCCTTGGCCCGAAAGCCCGTGACCTTGGTCCTGACCGCCCGGCGCACCGACCGGCTCGCCGCGCTGGCGCAGGAACTCGGCCAACGACCGGGGGTGGAGGTGCATGTCATCTCCGCCGATCTGGCGCGGGTGGACGGGGTGGAGACGCTGCTCACGGGGATCGCCGATCGCGGCCTGTCGATCGACACGCTGATCAACAATGTCGGTTACGGTGCACTGGGCGATTTCGCCGACAGCGATCTGGCGACGCAGACCGGCATGATCGACCTGAACTGCCGCGCGCTGGTCACGCTGACCCATGCCCTGTTGCCGCCGATGCTGGCGCGCGGGCGCGGCGCGGTGCTGAACGTCGCGTCGACGGCCGCCTTCCAGCCGGGGCCCTATATGGCGGTCTATTATGCCAGCAAGGCGTTCGTGCTGCATTTCTCCGAGGCGCTGCACGAAGAGGTCCGAGCGCGCGGCGTGACCGTCACCGCATTATGCCCAGGGCCAACCAGGACCGAGTTCGCCGATGTCGCGGGCATGGCGGAAACGCCGCTGTTCACCCGCTTCGCCTCGGACTCCGAACAGGTGGTGCGCGACGGACTCGCCGCGCTGGACCGGGGGCAGGCGGTGATGGTGTCGGGGCTGTTCAACCGGCTGACCGCCGTCAGCACGCGGATCGCGCCGCGCGGGCTGCTGCGGCGGGCCGTCGCGCAGTTGCAGAGCGGGCGGCGCTGAACCTGTTCGCGCGACGCTGAGCTAATCCACCGTCACCAGCGTCCGGCTCCCCCGCACGCTGTCGAAGGCATAGAGCGCACACCCCGTCCAGATCAGCGCGAAGGTGACGATATGGACCGGCCGAAGCGGCTCCCCGAACAGCAACACGGCCTGCGCGAATTGCAGCGTCGGCGCGAGATACTGGAGCAGCCCCAGCGTCGCATAGCGCAGCCGCCGCGCCGCCGCCGCGAACATCAGCAAGGGCACCGCCGTCACCGCGCCCGCCAGGATCAGCAACAGGTCCAGATGCCGGTCCACCCCGAAGACGGCCGTGCCGTCGGCATTCGCATGGATCAACACCGCCAGCGCGGGTCCGGCGAGCAGTGCGGTCTCGACCGTCAGCCCGCCCAGCGCATCGATCGCCGCGATCTTGCGGACGAAGCCGTAGAATCCGAACGACAGGGCCAGCGCCAACGAGATCCAGATCGCCCCGCCCCCGCTGATCGCGAGTACCAAGACACCAAGCGCGGCGATCCCCACCGCCACCGCCTGCCCCCGCCGAATCCGCTCGCCGAGCAGCGCGACGCCCAGGGCGACATTGATCAGCGGGTTGATGAAATAGCCGAGACTCGCCTCCAGGACATGATCATGCTGGACCGACCAGATATAGATCAGCCAATTGACCGCGATCAGCGCGGCGCTGACGCACAGCAGGAGCAGGGTCCGTCCCCGCGCCGCCGCCAGGATCGCCCGGCCGCGCTTGGCGATGAGAACCACCACCGCCAGCAGCAGAAGCGACCAGAGGATGCGATGCGACAGCACCTGAAGCGCGGGCACGCCCTTCAGCAGCTTGAGGTACAGGGGCAGGATACCCCAGGAGACATAGGCCCCGATGCCGAGCCACAGGCCGGTGCGTGCATTGCGATCGGTCGTCATGCCGCCCCTGTTCCACGCGCGCATGGCGAATGGCAAGCCCGGAGGGGCCGTCCGCGATCATGCCCCCGAGGGTCGATCGGAGCGCGGCGTCCATCCCATTCCCGCCTCCGTTCACGCCATGCGATGTCGAAGCCTGCGCCCTATCTCGCCCAGGCCCCTCTCAATCCGCGAACAGCATCACCGGCGTTTCGAGCAATGTCTTCAACGCCTGGACATAGCTTGCCGCGTCATAGCCATCGACCACGCGGTGATCGCAACTGATCGACAGGTTCATCAACTTGGCGCGCGCGATCGTCTCGCCCCCGTGCCCGTCAGAGCGGAAGACGGGGCGCTCGACGATGCGGTTGGGGCCGATGATCGCCACCTCCGGCCGGTTGATCACCGGCGTCGTCGCGATGCCGCCAAGCGGCCCCAGCGAGGTCAGTGTGATCGTACCGCCGCCCATGTCGGTGCCGGCGATGCTTCCCGCCCGCGCCGCATCGGCCAGCCGTGCGATCTCGGTCGCAAGCTGCCAGACATTGCGGCCCTCGGCATGGCGGATGACGGGGACCATCAGTCCGGCGGGGGTCTGCGTCGCCATGCCCATATGGACCGCGCCCGAGCGCGTCACCACGCCCGCCTCGTCATCATAGCGGGCGTTGAGCATCGGGAAGTCGGGCAGCGTCTTGCAGATCGCGACGATGAGTAGCGGCAACAGCGTCAGCTTGGGCCGGTTGCCGCGCCCGGCGTTCAGCTGCGCCCTGGTGTCCTCCAGCGCGGTGACGTCGATTTCCTCGACATAGGTGAAGTGCGGGATGGCGCGCTTGGAGGCGGCCATGTTCTCGGCGATGCGGCGGCGCATGCCGATGACGCGCACCGTCTCATCGGCGCGGGGCGCGCGGGCGGGGGTGTAGCCCTGCGCGGAGCCGTAGCGGAGGAAGGCGTCGAGGTCGGAATGGCGCACGCGGTCGCCCTCGGCAGGCTTCACGCTCGACAGGTCAATGCCCAAATCCCGCGCCCGCGCACGAACGGCGGGCGACGCCAGTACCTTCTTCTGCTCCCTCTCCCCTTGTGGAAGAGGGTCAGGGTGGGGGGGAGCCACGGAGGTTTCGGCTTGCGGCGCCGCCCCCTCACCCCGGCCCTCTCCCACAGGGGGAGAGGGAGATTGCACTTCTTCGACGCCGGGGTTTTCGGCTTCGAGCACCGCCTCTTCGGTCGCAGGCGACGCTTCCTCCACCGCATCCGTCTCGATCACCATCAGCGCCGAGCCGATCGGCACCTGATCGCCGACCTCGCCCGCCAGTTCGACGACCGTACCCGAGACGGGCGATTCCATCTCAACCGTCGCCTTGTCGGTCATCATGTCGGCGACCGACTGATCTTCCTCGACCCGGTCGCCCAGCTTCACATGCCAGGCGACGATCTCGGCCTCGGAAATGCCTTCGCCGATATCGGGCAGGCGGAAGGTGAAACGAGCCATGTCAGGCGTCCTTCAACAGGGTCTTGAGCGCCTGGCCGATGCGGACCGGGCCGGGGAAATAGGCCCATTCCAGGCTGTGCGGATAGGGCGTGTCGAAGCCGGTCACGCGCGCGATCGGCGCTTCGAGATGATAGAAGCAGCGTTCCTGCACCAGCGCGGACAGCTCCGCGCCATAGCCGCCGGTGCGCGTCGCCTCGTGCACGATCATGCAGCGGCCGGTCTTCTTGACCGATTCCTCGATCGCCTCGATGTCGAGCGGCACCAGTGTGCGCAGGTCGAGGATCTCGGCATCGACCCCCATCTCCGCGACCACGGCGGCGCAGACATGGACCATGGTGCCGTAGCACAGGATCGTCACCGCCTCGCCCGCGCGCACCGTCGCGGCCTTGCCCAGCGGGATGCGGTAATAGCCGGTCGGCACCTCGCCGCCGGGGTGCTTCGACCAGTTCTCCGCCGGGCGATCCCAATGGCCGTTGAACGGGCCGTTATAGATTCGCTTGGGCTCGAAGAAGAGGACGGGGTCATTGTCCTCGATCGCGGCGACCAGCAGGCCCTTGGCGTCGTAAGGGGTCGCGGGGATCACCGTCTTGATGCCGGAGACATGGGTGAAGATGCCCTCCGGCGACTGGCTGTGCGTCTGCCCGCCGAAGATGCCGCCGCCAAAGGGCGAGCGCACGGTGATCGGCGCGGTGAACTCCCCCGCCGAGCGATAGCGCAGCCGCGCTGCCTCGCTGACCAACTGGTCGAGCGCGGGATAGATATAGTCGGCGAACTGGATTTCCGGCACCGGACGCAGGCCATAGGCCCCCATGCCGACCGCGACGCCGATGATGCCGCATTCGGTGATCGGCGTGTCGAACACGCGGGTCTTGCCATATTTTTTCTGAAGGCCGGCGGTGGCGCGGAAGACGCCGCCGAAATAGCCGACATCCTCGCCCATCACGACCACGTCCGGGTCGCGCGCCATGACCACGTCCATGGCGGAATTGATCGCCTGGATCATGTTCATGCGAGTGGTTTCGCCCGTTCCGGGCGCGGTTTCGGTGGTTGGATCGCTCATTGATGATCTTCCACCCCGGCGAAGGCCGGGGGCCAGGTGCGAGACGAAAGGAGGCGCGTGATGCCCTGCGGTCGCGGGGACGCGGCGACTGGACCCCGGTCTTCGCCGGGGTGGTGCCGAACGGCGATCATTTCCGCGCCCATGGCCGTCCGCTCGCCTGTTCCTCGTCGAGCATCTGCTGGCGCTGCTCGCGAAGGTGCCAGGGCATCTCCTCGAACACCCCGTCGAACAGGCTGTCGAGCGGCTGGTGCAGGCCATGGCCGAGAATGCCGTTCGCCTCGGCGGCCTTTTGCGCGGCGCGCACCTCCTCCGCGACCTCACGGTCCTGGGTCGCGTGGCGTTCCTCGTCCCACTCGCCCAAGCCGATCAGGTGATCCTTCAACCGCCGGATCGGGTCGCCCAGCGGCCAGGCGGTCGGCTCGCCCGCCGAGCGATATTGGGTCGGATCGTCCGAGGTCGAATGGCCTTCGGTGCGATAGGTGAAATGCTCGATCAGCGTCGCGCCCTGGTTGGTCCGCGCGCGCTCGGCCGCCCATTGGGTAGCGGCATAGACCGCCAGCGCATCATTCCCATCGACCCGCAGGCCCGCAATGCCATAGCCGATCGCGCGCGCGGCAAAGGTCGTCGCCTCCGCGCCCGCGAAACCGGAAAAGCTGGAGATCGCCCATTGGTTGTTGACGACGTTCATGACGACGGGCGCGCGATAGACCGCGGCGAAGGTGCAGGCCGAGTGGAAATCCCCCTCCGCCGTCGAGCCCTCGCCGCACCAGACCGCCGCGATCCGCGTATCGCCCTTGGCGGCCGAGGCCATCGCCCATCCCACCGCCTGCGGATATTGCGTGGTCAAATTGCCCGAGATCGAGAAGAACCCGGCCTCCCTCGCCGAATACATGATGGGCAACTGCTTGCCGCCCAGCCGATCCGCGCTGTTGGAATAGATCTGGTTCATCATGTCGACCAGCGGCCAGTCGCGCGCGATCAACAGCCCCTGCTGGCGATAGGAGGGGAAGCACATATCCTCATAGTCGAGCGCATGGGCGGCGGCGACGGCGACCGCCTCCTCGCCCAGCGCCTTCATATAGAAGCTGGTCTTGCCCTGCCGCTGTGCGCGGAACATCCGCTCGTCGAACGCGCGGAGCAGCACCATGTGGCGCAGCATCCGGCGCAGGGCATCGGGAGAGAGCCGGGGGTCCCAGGGACCGACCGCGCGGCCCTCGTCATCCAGCACGCGGACCAGGGTATAGGCGAGTTCGTGGAAGCTGTCGGCGGGCGCGGCCGTGTCCGGGCGGCGTTGCGCCCCGGCGGGAGGAACCTCGACACCGGCGAAGTCGACCGCATCGCCCGGCCGGAATTTCGGCTCGGGCACATGCAGCCGCAACGGGTCCAGGTTGGCACGCGAAATGCCTGATGGCGGCACGGCCATGCTCTCTCCTCAACGCTTCGCCCGATTCCGTTCGGGTCGTTGCTATCTTTCAACCCGATGGAATTTTATTTCAAGCACCTTTTGAAGGCGCCGATCGGCTGAACGCATCGCGTGATGGCTTTTCTCCCCGTGTCTCGCCCCACCCTCCACCCTCCACCCTCCCCCTTCCCTCTTCCCTCTTCCGGCGGGAGGGGGAGGGAGGCACGGAGCGCCGGAAGGGTGAGGGTGTAGAAATCAATCCCCCGTGATCGCCGTCTCGAACGGCACCACCGGATGCGGGGCCTCATCATAGAAATTGACCACCGGCGCATCGGCCCAGGCATAGCGGACGCGGACGTCACCCGGCCTCGCATCGGCCAACCGCACCTCCGCCCCGTTCACCGTGGCATTGGCATAGCGGCAGGCGCTGGCATCGCACAGTTCGAAGCCGATCGGGGCGGCCGCACTCCAGGCGTGGAGCGCGCCCTGCACGCCGGTAAAGCGCAACACCACCGCGCCCTCGGTCCGCGTGGCCGAGGCGATCATCGGGCCCGACGCGTTTGCGCGGTCGCCCGCCATCAAATGCTGTTCAGCAAAGACCAGCCGCCTGGCCAGTTCGTTCTTGTCGGCCGGGTGAATGTCGTTGCGCACCCCGATATCGATCGTCGTGGCGAGCGCGGCATGGGGATCGCGCAGCACCGCCAGCCGCTGCGTCTCGCGCAGGGCCGCCCAGCCGCTATCCGCGACCTTGACCGGCGGCGCACCGAAATTCGCGAGCTGGACGATCAGGAAGGGCAGGTCGGGATTCTGGAACTGCCGCCGCCAGCCGGTCATCAGCGCGGCCAGCCGATCGCCATAATCGGCGCGGCCCACATCGGATTCCCCCTGATACCAGGCGACGCCCTTCAACCCGATCGGCCCCAGTGGCGCGATCATGCCATTGTAGAGCGTACCCAGCCCCGCATGGCTTTCCCAGGGGCTGCGCGGATAGCTCTGGTCGTCGCGCTTATAGACCGAATAGCGCCATCCGGTGCCGAGCGGGATCGGCGGTCCCCCGGCGGGGGTGAACTGGATCTTGTCGGCGGGGCCGAACATGCCGCCCGGACCATAGGTGTCGCCAAGGCCGACAACGATCTCGTTGCGGCCCTTCTTCAGCGCGGCGCGCGGAACGGTGTAGCGTCGCCAGTCGCCCCAGCCGAAGGTTGCGCCGACGACCACGCCGTTGATCCACACCGTGTCGAGTTCGTCGATCCCCGCCAGTTCGATCATCCCGTCGCCGCTCGGGGCGCTGGGCAGGTCGAAGCCCTGCCGGAACCAGACCAGGCCGTTATAGTCGGCGAGCGCGGGTACGCCCCACGCCTCCCAGGGGCCGAACTTCGGGACAGGCGCCCAGGTCAGGCGGTCGGGCGCGTTCCACGGCTCCTGCCCACGCCTGGTCCCGCTGGCCGTGCGCCACCATTCGCCCCAACGATCCCCAAAGCTGCGCAGCCCCGCCGCATGGTCGCGGGCGTAAAGCGCCAGCAGATCGGCATCGGCGGCGAGGCCGGGCAGCTTGCGCGCGTCGTCGCCCGCGATCCAGGGCAGGATCTTGGTCCCGCCCCAGCTCGAATCGATCGCGCCCATCGGCACCTTCGACCGAGCGGCAAGGTCCTTGACCATCAGATAGCAGGCGGCCGAGAAATTGGCGACGCTGGCCGGCGAAGCGGCGGCCCAGACCGGACGTTTTTCCAGCATCTCGTCGGCGGACAGGCCGACATGATGCGCCATGTCGAGCAGGCGGATATGATCATCGGCCGACATGGCGACCAGGCCTTCGCCGTTCAGCGCCTGCTTGGTCGGATATTCCATATTGGACTGACCCGAACACAACCAGACATCGCCGATCAGCAGATCGTCCATCCTGTCGACCGCGCCGTCCTTGCCGGTCGCGGTCAGGGTCAGCGCAGCGCCACCCGCCGCCATGGCGGGCAGGGTCGCGCGCCAGCGTCCCTGACGATCGGCGACGGCATCGGCGCCTTGCTCGCCCAGCGTCACCGTCACGCGCTCGCCCGCATCCGCCACGCCCTCGACGATGATCGGCCTGTCGCGTTGCAGGACGGCATGGGCGCTCATCGGGGTCAGGATACGGGGCCGCGCCTCGGCCATCACGGGCCAGGCCGCAGCCCCAAAAGCGAGCGCCACGACCGCGCACCGGCCGACGCCCGACAGAAATTGCCCCTTCCGCATCGTCTTCCCTCTCCTATCCGCGCTTTACGCGGTCATCGGTGTTCGCCGACCATAGGATCCCGAAAATGATAACGCTACCGCAAAGGCATGGCGGTGTGTCCGCGCGTTCACGGCGCGAAGGACAGCGTGGCGTGGACCGGGAAATGATCCGAGGGATAGGTCTTGCCCCGGTGGAAGCGATCAGTCGTCACCTGATCGGCCTTGAACCCAAGCAGAAACAGATAGTCGATGCGCCGATCGGGCGTGCCGGTGAAGTCGTGGAAGGTCATGTCCGGCCCCTCGCGCCGCGTCGCACTGCGCCAGGCATCGGTCATGCTCGTCGCGAATATCCGATAGGCGGCGCTGTCCGGCCGGGCGTTCATGTCCCCCGCCAGGATCACCGGCAACCCCTGCGCCAGCGCCGGAAGCCGCGACAGGATCAGCGTCGCCGCCCGCTCGCGCGCCGCGGCATCCTCGTCACGATGCGCCAGATGGGTGTCGACGAACAGGAAACGACGCGGCCTGGCGTCCTTCGTCTCGAACACCGCCCAGTTCGCCATGCGCGGCAGGTCGGTGCCCCAACTCATGCTCCCCACCCGATCGGACGTATCGGACAGCCAGAAGTCCCCCTGTCGGATCAGGGTCAGCCTGTCCGTGCGATAGACGATGCCCATATGCTCGTCGTCATGCCGCCCCTGCCGGTCGCGACCGAACCAGCGATAGCCGGGCAGTGCGTGCACCAGATCGTCGCCCTGCCGTTGCAGCAATTCCTGCGTACCGATCAGGTCGGGCGCGGCGCGGCGGATCAGTTCGACCATCACCGGCCGCCGCACCGCCCAGCGCTCCGCCCCCTCATCGGAGGCGTAGCGGACATTGAACGTCATGACCTTCAGCGTCTGCGCCATCGCCCCGCCCGAGGCGAGCATCAGGGCGACCGCCGCCATCTTCACGAACATCCGCCACAGCCGGGTCATGGGATCATCCTTGCGCTTGCCTACAGGCCCCGATCGATCCGGGGCGTACAGCCCCCTGGCGACGGAGCGTGGCAGGTCCGTGACAATCGACCTGCCGCAATCGTTTCGATTCATCATTGCGAACCATTATCATTATCGATATTGGCCCGGCCGCCGATCGAGGAATATGGGGGACAGGGGTGGTGGTAAAGGTGCTGGGGGGTGCGGTGTTGCTGGCCGGGCTGGCGATGGGCCAGAATGTCGGCGCGCAGACGACGACGCCCTCTTCGGATGCGACGGATAGACCCGGCGATATCATCGTCACGGGCCTGCGCGATGCCAGCGCCAGCATCACCGGAGCCGACACCTCGCCGCTCCGCTATCCGCAGTCGTTGCGCATCATCGGCCGTCCGTTGATCGATCGACTGGGCGCGACGCGGCTGGACGACACGATCGACCTGGCGGGCGGCGTGGCGCGGCAGAACGACTTTGGCGGCCTGTGGGACAAATATGCGATCCGCGGCTTTGCCGGGAACGAGAATAGCGGCCCGGACGTGCTCATCAACCGCTTCAGCAGCAATCTGGGCTTCAACGCGCCGATCGACACCGCCACGGTCGAACGCTTCGAATTTCTGAAGGGCGCGGCCGCCGCGCTGTCGGGGCTGGGCGAGCCGGGCGGTTCGCTCAACATCGTGACCAAGGCGCCGACCGCCACCCGCCAGGGCGAAACAACGCTCAGCTATGGCAGCTGGAACCGGGTGCGCGCGACGGGCGATATCAGCGGCCCCGTGACCGACACGCTCGCCGTGCGGATGATCGGCGTGACGGAGGAGGGCGACAGCTTCCGCGATCATGTCCATACCGACCGACTTCTGCTCGCGCCCTCGCTGGCCTTCACGCCCAGCCAGGACCTGCGCCTGCTGTACCAGGCCGAGTTCATGCGCAACCGCGCGCCGATCGATCGCGGCGTGGCGGCGATCAAGGGCGATGCGCGGGCGATGGACCGCGACACCTTTCTCGGCGAGCCCGCCGATGGCCGGATGACGCAGCGGATGGTCTGGCAGCAGGGCAGCCTGTTCGCCGCGCTCAACGACCGGATCTCGCTGGAGGCCGGGCTCTCCAGCCGCGACGGGTTCCTGCGCGGCTATGCGACGCAGGTCGATTTCGGCGCGCGCGGGGTGCAGGCGGACGGCCGGACCATCGGGCGATCGCGGCGCTATCATGATTTCCGCTGGCAGGATCTGACCGGCCGGGTCGAGCTGACCGCCAAGACCGACTGGCTCGGCCTGTCGCACGAGCTTCGCATCGGGGTCGACCGGGTGCGCCATGGCCTGGATTTCCGCATGGACCAGGCGCGCGGGCGGCCCGGTGCGCCGATCCTGACCATCGACGCCTTCAACCCCGTCTATGGCCAGCCGCTGCCGGTGCCCGCGCCGTTCCAGGATCGCCACCACAGCTTCCGCAGCGAGAGCATCTATGCGCAGGACCTGATCCGCTTTGGCGACGTCACCGCGCTGATCGGTGCGCGCTGGAACAGCTTTCGCGAGACGATGGTGAACCATGTGCGCGGCGATCTGCGGCTCGACACGGTGGACCGTGGCATCACGCCCCGCGCCGGGCTGACCTGGGCGGCGACGCGGCATGTGTCGCTGTTCACCAGCTGGGGCCAGTCGCTGCGGCTCAATCCCTCCGACGGGATCAGCAGCTTCGACGCGGAAAAGAGCACGTCGACCGAGATCGGCGCGAAATATACGCTCTTCGGCGGCGCGCTGACCGGGCAGACCGCGCTGTTCACCATGACCAAGCGCAACGTGCTGAATCCCAATGCCACCGATCCGTTCGTCAAGACGCAGATCGGGCGTCAGCGGTCGCGCGGGATCGAGACGGTCGCCGACCTGACGCTGGCGAACGGGCTGACCGCGACCGGCACCTATACCTATACCAACGCGACGGTGCGCAACGACAAGAACCCGGCGCTGATCGGCACGATGTTGTCCAACGTGCCCCGGCATCTCGCCGCGCTCGACCTGCATCAGCGGATCGGGGCGGTGACGATCGGCGGCGGGGCCAGCCATGTCGGCGCGCGCAACGGCGATCCCTTCGCCACCGGCTATCGCCTGCCCGCCTATACGATCGTGCGCGCCGATGCGACCTGGGCAGTGACTCCGCGCTTCGACATCAGGCTCGACCTCGAGAATCTGTTCGACACCTATTATGTCGCCAGCAGCTATGCCGATGTGTGGACGATGCCGGGCACGCCCCGCAATGTGCGGGTGACGTTGCGGGGACGCTTCTGAGCGGTATCAGGCGTCCGCCCAGCGCCGCAGGAGATTGTGATAGACCCCGGTCAGTTCGACCACCGATCGATCGCCCTGGCCCTTCTCGGCCCCGATGCGCTGGATCGCGCGGTCTAGGTCGAACAGGATGCGGCGCTCGCCATCGTCGCGGACCATCGACTGGATCCACAGGAACGAGGCGACCCGCGTGCCGCGCGTCACCGGCTCGACCCGGTGGAGGCTGGAGGCGGGGTAAAGCACCGCATCGCCCGCGCCCAGCCTGACCCGCTGTTCGCCGAACAGATCCTCGACCACCAGTTCGCCGCCGTCATAGGCGGCAGGGTCTTCGAGGAAGAGCGTCAGCGACAGGTCGCTGCGCATGCGGAAGTCGCTGCCGCGCTTCAGCCGCACGGCATTGTCGACATGCACGTCGAACGCCTGCCCGCCCGCATAACGGTTGAACAGCGGCGGATAGACCTTCAGCGGCAGGGCCGCCGCCACGAACAGCGGCGAACGGCCCAGCGCGTCGAGGACCATCCGCCCCGCCTGGATGGCGGCGGCGGAGTCCTCGGGCAGTTGCTCGTTGCGCTTGGCAAGCGCGGCCTGCGGACCGGAGGTGGCGTTGCCGTCGGCCCATGCCCCCGCATCGATGACGGAGCGGATCGCCGCCACGCCGGCGGGATCGAGCACGTTGGGAATCGCGATCAGCATGACGGCAACGCTACCCTGCTCAGAAGTTGTAGAACAGGCTGAGCGTCGCCTGTCGCCGGTCGCCGGGCACCGCCCAGCCGCCGGTGACGATGCCGGTCGTCGCGTTCACATTGTTGCGGACGCCCGTCACATATTTCTCGTCGGTGAAGTTCTGGACGTTGAGCTGCAAGGTCCAGCGCTGCGCGAGGGTATAGGCCAGGAAGGCGCGGTGGATCAGATAGTCGTTCACCCGGAACTGCACCGGGTTCGCCAGCACCGGCGCATTGGTCACGAACGCGCCCTGATAGGTCAGGCCATATCCGACCTCCAGGCCGAAGGGCAGCTTGTAGCTGGTGAACAGGCTGCCCGAATGCTTGGGCGTCTGGAAGAGCTGGGTGCCCGCCTGCGGATCGACCACGCCCGCCGCCTTGTCGCGGTTCAAGATGCTCTGAAGCACCTTGCCGTCGAGATAGGTGTAGTTGGCGAAGATCGTCCACGCATGGGTGATCGCCCCCGACGCCCCCAGCGCGATGCCGTCCACCCGGCTGCGTCCGTCGAGCACCTGCAGATTGGCGGGCAGCGAAAGATCGTTGGACGGGACGCGGTAATTGGTCCGCTCATTGCGGAAGACGGCGGCGGTCAGTTCCAGATGGCGGTCGAACAGCCCGGCCTTGATCCCCGCCTCGTAATTCTTGGCGGTTTCGGGCGCGACGGCGCAGGGATCGGCCGCCGTCGCCGTCGCGGGCACGCCGCAACCCAGCCGGACGGTCGTGGACGAGGGCGACTTGGCATTGCCATAGCCCGCATAGAGGCTGACATTCTCGACCGGATGGAATACGGCCCCGATCCGCCAGGAGAACAGCCGTTCGCTGCTCACCTGCGGCCGGGCCTGGAGTGCGGTCAATTGGGTAGAACCCGGCGGCACGACGGTCAGCGGCAGGGCGCGGAAATTGGCGTCCTGCGTTTCCCAGCGCACGCCGCCGTTCAGTTCGAAGAAGCGGTTCAGCTCCAGCGTGTCGAAGGCATAGACCGCCAGGTTGCGCGTCTCGCTACGCGATTGCGCGGTGGTCGTGAAGTTGACCGGCCCGGTATAGTTGGTGTTCGGGCTGGCGATCGAGATCAGGGGCAAGGGCGACACCGCGCTGCCATTCGCATTGCGCAGCAGCGATCCCTGGGTGATCCGGTAATTCTCGATCATGCCCGACAGGCCGACATTCAGGACATTGTGCAGGCCGCCCTTGGCCCCCGCCTCATGCCGAAGATCGGTCTGGTTGTAGAGCATCTGGTTTTCCTGGTTCCGCACCAGGCCGCGCGGGCCGGAGGGCAGATAGAAACCAGCCGGGACGGTGGCGGGGCAAGCCTGACCGATCGTGCTCCCCGCCGCCGTCGTCACCGGCTGAAGCCCGGTCGAGGCCAGACAGAACGTCCCCTGCGGCGCGGAGGTGACGCTGTTCTGCTTCACCTGTTGCCAGCGGGTCAGGTTGCGCACGCTCAGGTGATCGTCGATCGCATGGCGGAAGGTCGCGGTCAGCCGGTCGACCGTGATGTCCTGGCGGTCGAGATTGGCGATCCCGAAATAGGCGCTGCGGCTCGCCCCCGGCACGAAGCCATGGACCATGCCATTGTCGAAATAGGGCACGCCATAGACGGGCGTGTTGCGATCCTCCTGATGGACATAGGCCAGCGTCAGGCTGGTCGGGCCGTCCATGCCGATCGTCACCGAAGGCGCGATGCCCCAGCGCTCCATCTTCTCGACATCGCGACCGGGCACGTCATTGTGGTGATAGGCCGCGTTCAGCCGCACCGCGACCAGGTCAGAGGCGCGCACATTGCTGTCGATCGCGCCGCGATAATAATTGTCGGTGCCGACCGAGCCCTGCATGATGGTCAGCGTCTCGGGCGTCGGCACCTTGGAGACCAGGTTGATCGTGCCGCCGACCGATCCCGATCCGTTGAAGACGCTGTTCGCGCCGTTATAGACCTCGACCTGCTGCAGGTTGAACGGGTCGGTGCGGCTATATTGCGCGCTGTCGCGAACGCCGTCGATCGTGACGTCGTTGTTCGCCGAATAGCCGCGCAGATTGATCGAGTCGCCATAACCGCCGCCGCCTTCGCCCGCGCCGAAGGTGATGCCCGGAATCGTCTGGAGCACGTCGCGCAGCGTCTGGAGATTCTGCTTTCGGATGGTCTGTTCGCTGACCACGGTGATGGTCTGCGGCGTGTCGAGCAACGGTGATGTCGCCTTGGGGCTTTCCAGCGCTGCGGCGCCCGTGGCGCGCTGACCCGTGACGATGACGTCGCGCTGCCCGGCCGCGTCCTGCGCGCGGGTCTCGGCGGCCGGATCGACTGGGCGGGCATCCTCTGCCGCCGCGATACCGGGAGCGGTTGCCAGAAAGCCAACGCACGACAGGGCGATGAACGAATGTGACATGATATTTTCCCCTTAAGGGCGCGCTCGCTATTGAGAGACATTCGCACAGTCAATGAAATTGATAATGCTTCTCATGAATATAGCGTCATGAACGACCCTGCTGTGACATGCAGGCTACACAATCCGACGCTAGGCGACCGCGCGGAGGCTCCGGGATGGAGCGGGTGGCGGGATGATCGGCGGGACGGACGGTGACGGAGGACGGCGCGCGAAGGAGCCGGGCAGATGACGCTCGCCCTCGCGCTGCCGCTCGCCTCGGCCGGACAGGTCGATCCGCTGCTCGATATCGATCTGCCCGCCGGGACGGCGGCGGCGGGACTGGACCGGCTCGCTCGTCAGGCGGGGCAGGCGCTGGTCGTGCGGCCGGGCGATCTGGCGGGGCGGCGCATCCCCGCGCTGCGCGGCCGGATGCGATTGTCGCAGGCGCTGGGGCGATGGTGCAGCGCCGCCGGCCTGTCCTGCCGCCGGATGCCGGGCGGGATCGTCGTGCGCGCGAGCAAGCTCGGTGAGGAGATAAGCGACCGCCCCCTCGTCTCGCCCGCTCGCCATGCCACTCCCCTGCCGCCGGTCATCGGCGCAGACGTCGTCGTCACCGGACGGCGCGGGGTCAGCGTGCAGGACGAACTGGACCGCAGCTATTCCGCATCGCATCTCGGCCCCGTCGAACTGGCCCGCCGCGCGCCGCAGAGCATGGCCGAGCTGCTCACCGGCCTGCCCGGACTGTGGGTCGATACTTCGGCCGGGGTGGCGGCCAACACCATCCGCGTGCGCGGCATTCCGCTCGACGGCTATCAGGCGATCGCGGTGCAGGAGGATGGTCTGCCGGTGCAGCATGATACCCTGCCCTGGACCGATATCGACCAGTTCGTCCGCCCCGACCTGATGATCGAGTCGGTGGACTATGTGCGTGGCGGGCCCTCGGCGATCTTCGCCAGCAATGCGCCGGGTGGCGTGCTCAACATGCGCACCCGCGCCCCCGCCGCAAACCCGGCGGCACGGCTGCGCGCCACCCTGACCGACTATGGCCTGATCCGCTGGGAAGGCTATGCCACCGGCCCGATCGCCCCCGGATGGCGGGTGATCGGCGGCGGCATGGTCGCCCGCGATCCGAGCGTGCGGCGGATCGCCTCCACCCTCGGCGGCGGGCAAATGCGGCTGCGGGTCGATCATGACATGGGTGGCGGCGGGCAAGTGACGCTGGCGCTGCATCTACTCGACGATGATACGCTCAACGTCTCGCCCGTTCCGATGCGCTATGACCGGGGGCGGCTGAGCCCGCTGCCCGGCTTCGACCCCCGCCGGGGGAGTTTCTTCGGCCCCGATCTGAGAAAGCTGCGCTTCGCCGCGCTGGGTGACAGGCCGCTGGGGCGCAACAATCGCAACCGGCTGGTAACCCCGGCGCTGGCGATGATCCGTCCGCTGGCCGGGGGTACGCTGACCCTGCGGGCGCATTACCGCGCGTCGCGGACCGAACGTTATGCGCTGTCCTCCTCGGGCAATGCGGTGTCGGCGGGACAGGCCATGGCGGACGCGCTGCCGCGCCGCCGCCTTTCCGGGAACGGTCGCGGTCGCGGTCGCGCTGCGCCACGCCGGCGATGGCCGCGATGGCGGCGACCTTGCCGCGCTGCCGGGCATCGACCGGGTGATCCTGCTCAACCCCGTCGCCGCCGATATCCGGCTGAACGAAGCGGTCGCCGACCTGTCCTATGCCCGCATGGTGGAGGCGGCGGGGCATCACGAGCTGACCATCGGGCTCTATGGCGTCGGCTATGACTGGCGCTTCCGCCGCGCCGTCGCCCGTGCGCTGGTCGAGGCGCGGGCGCAGGGGCGGCTGCTCGATCTGCTGGCGCTGGATGCGGGCGGCCGGGTGATCGGACGGGCGACCGATGGCGGGCTGGTCAGTCGCGGATCGACCTATGAGTCGCTGGACGGACGACAACGCATGATCGCGCTCTATGCCGCCGATGAATGGCGCTTCGCCGATCACTGGCGGCTGGACTGGGGACTGCGGCACGAGCGCGCGGTGCTGTCCGCCAGGGTCGAGCGTCCGGCGACCATCGATGGCGGCGCGGCCGAAACCCTCGCCGATGACCGGATCGCGGTGCCGTCCGGGATATGGGACACCCGCCATCGGCATCTCGCGCGCACCGCCGCCACGCTGGCGCTGCACTGGCGCGCGGAGGATGGGCTTGGCGCCTTTGTCCGCGCGACGCGGGCGATGCGGCTGCCCGATCCCGGCGTCTTCCGCATCGGCAACGGCGATCATCGACAGCTTCTCGCGGCCGGTGAACCTCGCCAAGACCGACCTGTTCGGCATCGAACTGTCGGGCCAGACCGATTTCAAGTTCCTGCCCGCCCCCTTCGACCGGCTGGGGACGGCGGTGAACGTCACCTATGTCGACTCGCGGCTGGATTATTCGAAAATCTATGCGGGCAGCATGCCGACGACGCTGGAGGGGTTGAGCAAGTATAACGCCAACGCCACCCTCTATTATCAGGACAAGGCCTTCGACGCGCGGGTCTCGGCCAATTATCGCAGCGGCTATATCTTCAGCGCGTCGCCAGTGCTGACGGCGCTCGGCCCCGATCAGGACGTGACCGGGTTCGAGGGCACCGTCTATGTCGACATGTCGGCGCATTATGCGGTCACGAAGAACGTCCAGTTGACGCTGAACGGCACCAACCTGACCAACCAGCGCGAACGGCAATATTCGAACAGCACCAGGCGGCTCTATGTCGTCACCCGCTCCGGCACGAGGTGTCCGGGTCACCTTCTGATCCACCTGCCACGCCCGGCCTTGATGTCCCGTACGCGCAGGGTCACAAGGCCGGGACAGCAGGGCCGGGACGCAGGGCCGGGACAGCAGGGCCGCAACGTCAGCCCAAGGCCGCGCCGGTCCCGTCCACGGGGTCGGCGCGGTTCTTTTCGATGAGGAATGTCCCCGGATGCCTCGCCACCGGCTCTTCTTGGGCGGGACCGAATGACCGAACCGGGCGCCTGGATGGCCGAGGGGCGGGAACGCCTGCTGACCTATGTCCGCCGACGGCTTCGCGACCCCGAACAGGCGGAGGATGTCGTGCAGGAAGCGATCATGCGCGTGATCGAACAGGAGCGCAAACAGGTGATCGAACAGCCGCTCGCCTATGCCTTCCGGGTCGCGGACTCGGTCATCCACAATCGCGGGCGAGAGCGGGGATGGGCCCGCGCCACCGATCATGCATCGGTCGATCCCGACATTGCCTGCGCGATGCCGCTGGCCGACGAGGTGCTCGACTATCGCCAGCGTTTCGACCGGTTCCGCACCGCGCTGTCGCGCCTGCCCGCCCAGCGCCGCGCGGTCTTTGTCGAGCGGCATCTGGAGGGCAAGTCGCGACAGCAGATCGCCGAGGAGATGGAGATCAGCGTCGAGGCGGTGAAGAAGCATCTGGCCCGCGCCATGGTCGATCTGGCGGGGTGTATCGACGACCTGTCGCTGCGTCGGAGCGTCACGCATGACTGATCCCGCCGCCCTGACCCGGATGGAGGAGGCCGCCGACTGGGCCGACCGGCTCGACACCCTCTCCCCCGATGAGCGCATCGCGCTGGCCGACTGGTTGCGCGGTGATGCGGAGAACCGCGCGGCCCTGGGGCGGATGGTACGATTGCTCGGCGATCCCGCGCTGTTCGACATGGTGGAACAGGCGCAGCGCGACGTGCCCGCTGCTGCGTCTCCCCCACCCCGCGTCCGCGCCTTCGCCGCTGGGCGGCCGCCGCCCGACCGATCCGACGACGGCTGGGTGTGGGAATCGCCGCGGCACTGGCCGCCGCCATCGCCACGCCGTTGCTGTGGCGGGCGAGCCGTCCCGACGACCGCATCGTCGCGCAAAGCTATGCCAGCGCCACCGGGCAGCAACGTCGTTTCGCCCTGCCCGACGGATCGGACATGGCGCTCGATGCCGCATCCGGCGTCGCCATCGCCTTTTCGGATACCGCCCGCGACCTGGCCCTGACCCGGGGGGCCGCGCGGTTCGAGGTGCGCCATGATGCCGCCCGCCCCTTCGCCGTCTCCACGCCCGATGGGCAGATGGTGGCGCTCGGTACCAATTTCAGCGTCGATCGCGGCGTGGGGCGCAGCGAACTCCGCGTATTCCGCGGGCGCGTCCGCCTGACCGTGCCCGGCCAGCCCCCCGTCGTGGTGACCGCCGGACATTGGGCGGAGGCCGGTTCGGACCGCATCCTGCTGCACCGCTTCGATCCGGCCAGCTATGAGGGGTGGCAGGACCATTGGCTGTCGGGTGATCGCATCCGCCTGGGCGATGCCGTCGCCCGGCTGGGCCGCTACAGCCCGCATCCCGTGCAGCTGACCGACCACGCCCTCGCGGACCTGCGGTTCGACGGGCGATTCCGGCTCGACACCCCGGTCCAGAGCCTGACGCTGATCGCCGCCCTGTTCGATCTGTCGGTCGAGGATGACGGCCGGTCGATTCGCCTGACGCGCCGACACCCGACCGGGCCAAAGAGACCATAATGAGCATGTCGCGCAGAAAATTAAATCGTCATGACAATGGCGTCATGATCAATTGAATCCGAAACTGCCCATTATGATCATGACTTAGCATAGCCCACCCCTCTCCCGACACCATCGCGACCGCAACGAAGCCTTTACTGCATCTCGGCTACGGATGCTGGCATGAGCGAGCGTGAGGACAAGGATCGGTACGTCCGTATCGAGGGCAGGCAGGCGGAGCTGGGCATGTATGTTCACGCCTTGCATTGTTCGTGGCTGATGAACCCCTTCTGGCGGAAGAGCTTCCTGCTGATCGACCCTGCGGATCGCGAAAAGATTCGCCGGGACGTGGCCCATATCACCATCGATCTTGCCAAGGGGCGCGGCCTGACGCTGGTCGCCAAGCCCGACGTCCTGGAATCGGGCGAACCGCCCATTCCACAACCGCGCTCGGCTCCCGAGCCCGAGCCTCATGCGGCGGTCGTCACCTCGATCCGTCCGCGCCGCCGCAAGCCGCCGACCGAACTGGAATTGGCAAGCGCGACCGCCGCAAAGGCGACGGCCGCAGTGACCCGGCTTTTCGCCGAAGCGCGTCTTGGCCGGGTGATCCGCACGGCGGACCTGGTTTCGATGGTCGAGGATATCGCCCAGGCGACCCACAAGGGCACCGGCGCGATGATCGCGGTGACCCGCCTGAAGGACACGGACCAATATACCTATATCCATTCGGTCGCGGTCGGCACGCTGATGATGGGGCTGGCCCGCCAGTTGGGCATGAGCGATGAAGATGTGCATGTCGCCGGAATGGCGGGGCTGCTCCACGATATCGGCAAGATGCAGATTGCGCCGGAGATCGTCGACAAGCCCGGTCGTCTGGACGCAGGCGAACTGGCGCAGATGCGTCTGCATCCCGGCCTGGGGCACCGCATCCTGCTCGACATCGACGACCTCGACCCTCGAATCCTGGACGTCTGCCGCCATCATCACGAAAAGATGGACGGCACCGGCTATCCCGACGGCCTGAAGGGCGAGGAAGTCAGCCTCTTCGCGCGGCTGTCGGCGGTATGCGACGTCTATGATGCGGTGACGTCGATCCGGTCGTACAAGCGCGCCTGGTCGCCGCACGAAGCGCTGGCCCAGATGATCGAATGGGAAGGCCATTTCGACCCGGAGATACTGCGCGCCTTCATCGCCAGCCTGGATATCCAGCCCTTCGGCGCGCTGGTCCGGTTGAATTCCAATCGGCTGGGGATCGTGGTGCGCGAGGGGGAAAGCCCCACCACGCCGATCGTTCGCGCCTTTTTCGACGTGCCGGACCAGCAAATGACAGCGATCGAGGATGTCGCGACCAGCCATGATGCGATCATCCGGGTCGAGCGTGGCGAATATTGGTTCGGCGTCCGCTGGGCGATGCTCCAGGCCGAGATCATGGCGCAGGCCGCCGTGCCCGAGATTCCGGTGCGTCGTCGCGCGGGCAGGATGTAGCTCCCCGGTGGATCGTGATAGGCTGCGGCGCCACCGCCTGGAAAGGAGCAGCCCTGCGTGCACATCCGTCCCGCCGACGACCGCGACGCGCCCGGCATGTCCGGTGTGCTTCTCGATATCATCGCGCTGACCGGTCGCATGCGCCCGCATGACGAAGCCTTTGTCCGATCGCATTACATCACCAACCCCGACAGCATATGGTGCAGCATCGCGCTGGACGATGACGGAATGCTGGGCTTTCAGTCCCTGGTCCGCGCAACGCCTGGCAATCGATACGGCGTGCCGCAGGGTTGGGGCATTATCGGCACGCATATCCGTCCCCGCGCGCACCGGCGGGGTGTGGGCACCGCCCTGTTCGCCGCCAGCCACCACGCCGCCGTCCAGGCCGGGCTGTCGTCGATCGACGCCTCTATCGGCGCGGACAATCCGATGGGACTGCGCTATTATGAGGCGATGGGCTTTCGCACCTATCGGGAGGGCGACGGTATCGTCCAGAAGATGCTGACGCTCCCCGCCCAAGCCCGCTGACGCAGCCGCAAAGCCGGATTGGCGGCGAGGCCCGCAAGTCTGTATGGCGCAGGACATGATCCGCCTGAGTGAATTGAAACTGCCTCTCCATCACGCGGACGAGGCACTGCCCGCCGCGATCTGTCGCCGGTTGCGGGTGACCCCGCGCGACATGATCCGCTTCACCGTGGCCCGGCGCGGGCATGATGCACGCGACAAGGGCAATATCCAGCTCGTCTATTCGGTCGACGTCACGCTGAAGAACGAACCCGCCGTGCTGGAGCGGTTCCGCCGCGACCGCGACGTGCAGCGGACGCCCGACACCCGCTATCACCTCCCCTCCGCTCCGCCGCCCGGTGCCAGGCGCCCGGTGGTCATCGGCGCGGGGCCGTGCGGCCTGTTCGCCGCGCTGGTGCTCGCGCAAGCGGGACATCGCCCGATCATCCTGGAACGCGGCAAGGTGGTGCGCGAACGCACGCAGGACACATGGGGCCTGTGGCGGCGCAGCGTCCTCAACCCCGAATCCAACGTCCAATATGGCGAAGGGGGCGCCGGCACCTTCTCGGACGGCAAGCTCTACAGCCGGATCAAGGACCCGCGCCATCTGAACCGCAAGGTGCTGACCGAGTTCGTCAAGGCGGGGGCGCCACCGGAGATCCTGACCGAGGCGCATCCGCATATCGGCACCTTCCGCCTGGTCACCATGGTCGAGAGCATCCGCGCGACCATCGAGGAACTGGGCGGCGAATATCGTTTCTCCACCCGCGTCGACGGGCTGGACATCGAGATCGATGGCTCGGGCGCGCGGCGGGTGCGCGGCCTGCACCTGAATGGCGGCGGCTATCTGGAGGCCGATCACGTCGTCCTCGCCATCGGCCACAGCGCGCGCGACAGTTTCGCGATGCTCCAGGCCGCGGGCGTGCATGTCAAGGCCAAGCCCTTTTCGGTCGGCGTGCGCATCGAGCATCCGCAAGGGTGGATCGACCGGGCGCGGTTCGGCCATCAGGCGGGGCATCCGATCCTGGGCGCGGCGGAATATCACATCTCGCACCACTGCCGGAACGGGCGCACGGTCTATAGCTTCTGCATGTGCCCGGGTGGCACCGTGGTCGCCGCGACCTCCGAAGAGGGCCGCGTCGCGACCAACGGCATGAGCCAATATTCGCGCAACGAACGCAACGCCAATTCGGGCTTCGTCGTCGCGATCGATCCCGAACGCGACTATCCGGGCGATCCGCTGGCGGGGATCACGCTGCAACGCCAGTTGGAGGAGCAGGCCTTCATCGCGGGCGGATCGAACTACAAGGCCCCTGCACAGCGCGTCGGCGATTTCCTGGCGGGTCGCCCATCGACCGGGCTGGGAACGGTGACGCCCTCCTATCGCCCCGGCGTCACCCCGACCGACCTGTCGCAATGCCTGCCCGATTTCGTGATCGAGGCGATGCGTGAGGCGATTCCCGTGTTCGGTCGCCAGATCGCCGGCTATGATCACCCGGACGTGGTGATGACGGGGGTCGAGACCCGTACCTCCTCACCCGTCCGCTTCACGCGCGGCGAGGATGGGCACAGCCTCAACACGCGCGGCCTGTTCCCGGCGGGCGAAGGCGCGGGCTATGCGGGCGGCATCCTGTCGGCGGCGGTCGACGGCATCAAGACGGCCGAGGCGGTCGCGCACAGCATCACGGCGGCGGCGTGAAGATCTTCTTCGACGGCGGGCTGCGCCCGACCGGCATGGAGTGGGCGGTGGTAGTCGGGGGGCAGGCCCATATCGAACGGGGTCTCGGTGCGGGCGACAGCATGGATGCCGAGTGGCTGGCGCTGATCGCCGCGACCCGGCTGGCCCATGTGCATGGGCTGGTCGACGCGCTGCTGATGGGCGATTCGGCGGCGGTGATCGGGCAGGCGTCGGGCCGGGTGCGCGTGCCGCCCGCCTATCGCGGTCATTTCCGGCTCTGGTCGGACCTGCCGCGCCCGACGGGCCGGTTTCGCCTGCGCCACATCAGGCGGACGCAGAATCTGGCGGGCATCGCGCTAGAAAAACCCTGGGTGGCGCAGCGCATGGGCTCGCGGGAGGAATAGCCCCCCTCACCGCATCGCGAAGGTGCGCGACAGGCCGTGATACAGTTTTTCGCGGCACACATACTGGCTGACCCCGTCGGCGATGAAGGCGGCGGCGAACATGGGCAGCATCAGGCCACGGCTCGCGGTCGTCTCCGACAGGATGATCACGGCGGTCAGCGGCGCGCGGACGACGCCCGCGAAATAGGCGACCATGCCCAGGATCACGATCGCCGACACCGGCGAGCCCGGATAGATGGCGCTCAGGAGGTTGCCGACCCCCGCCCCCACCGCCAGCGAGGGGGCGAAGATACCGCCGGGCAGTCCCGCCACGGCGGTCGCGAGCGTGGCGAGGAACTTGGCGGGGCCGAACCACAAGGGCGCATCGACGCCGACGATCATCGCCCGCGCCGCACCGTAACCCGTACCCCAGGTCAGCCCGGTGCCGACGCCCAGCGCCGCCACGACCAGTCCGCACAGGGCGGCGAACAGGATCGGCCGCGCCTTGCTCCACCGGGTCAGCCGGTTGGTGCCCGTGGCCGCCATCAGCATCAGCCGCGCGAAACCGCCTCCCGCCAGTCCGCCCACGACCCCGGCGACCGGCACGACGAGCAGCGCGCTGACGATCGGCATATGCGCGCCGATCACGCCGAAATAGACATAATCGCCCTGTGCCGACTGCGCGACCATACCCGCGATCGCGATCGCCGCGATGACCAGCAGGGTCACCTTCTGCTCATAGGCGGAGGCCAGTTCCTCGATCGCGAAGAGCAGCCCGGCGAGCGGCGTGTTGAACGCCGCCGCAACCCCCGCCGCGCCGCCGGCGATCAGGACCGCCCCGCGCAGGGGTACGCCCAGTAATCGATGGGTCAGCCCCATGATCGCCGCGGCGATCTGCACCGTCGGCCCCTCGCGCCCGACCGACGCGCCGCCCAGCACCGCCGCCAGCGTCAGCGCGGCCTTGCCCATGACGGTCCGCATCGACACCAGTCCCTCGGTCGCGCGCTCGGGATCGGCCTGCGCCGCCATCACCTGCGGAATGCCCGACCCGCGCGCCAGCGGCACGAACCGCCGGGTGATCCAGACCAGGCCCGCGAACAGCAAGGGCGTGACAATCAACGGCGCCCAATGATAGCGCGCGGCGAAATGGCCGAACATCTCGCCCGCCAGGTCCGCCGCCTCGGCGAACAGGGTCGCGGCCAGACCGATCGCCACCGCACCGATCAGGATCGCCATCCGCGTGCGGAAGCGCACCGATCCCGGCCCCTGTGCACGCAACAGCGCACGATAGCGCGCGGGCGTCCATCGACGCGACCCGGAGCGGGGCGGATGAGTCTCTGCCATGTCCTCGCCTCTACACGCCAACACCCCGCAAAGGCCAGCGGGAGGTGCGGTGCAATCCGCCCGGAAAAGAGAAGGACAAGGGACGGGGCGCTGTCCCTGTCCTTCAGTATCGGGGCCCAGTCACCGCCCAAGCCCTCCCGTCCGCAACGGGGCTTGCCCGCCCCCCTTTCAGCCGACATCATGTCATCGATTTCATTCGAAAAACGGGGAAGATGATGGTTCGGATCACGTTATGCTTGGCGGCGCTGCTGGCATCGAGCGCAGCCTGGGCGGCCGAACCGACGACGACCTATCATCGTGCGCCCGACGCCATCGCGCGCATCCTGGAAACCCCGCCTACCCCGGCCGTCGCGGTCAGTCCCGATCACA
This sequence comes from Sphingomonas sp., assembly GCF_039594485.1. Classification (GTDB taxonomy): domain Bacteria; phylum Pseudomonadota; class Alphaproteobacteria; order Sphingomonadales; family Sphingomonadaceae; genus Sphingomonas. The sequence goes on from NZ_JBCNNI010000002.1 coordinate 80,217, forward strand.
GGACGCTGGCCATTCTGGGGCGCGAGAATCTGCCCCTGATCGCCAATCTCTCCAAGCCGATCCTGCGGTTGGCAGGCTATCGCATCGATCCGGCCACCAACGGCCCGGCCGAGGTCCGGGTGCAGTGGTTGAACGCCCTGTCGTTCAAGGACGTCGCGAGCGGACGCATCGTGGCCGTTCCCCTGCCCGCGGGCACCCGCTTCTCCACGCCCGACTGGTCGCCCGATGGCAGCCGGATGGCCTTTGTCGCGCAGGAGCCGAACGGGCTGGCGCTGTGGATCGCCGATCGTTCGGGTCAGGCGCGCCGCCTGGTGGGCGGGCTGAACGCCGCCTTCGGTCGCGCTTATGCGTGGATGCCCGATGGTCGTTCCCTGGTGGTACGGCTGGTTCCCACCGATCGCGGCGCGGCGCCAAGTACCGACCCGACGCCGACCGGCCCGGTCGTGCAGGAAAGCAACGGCCGCCGATCGGCCGCGCGCACCTATGAGGATCTGCTGAAGAACGCGAATGACGAGGCGCTGTTCGACTATTATTTCACCAGTGTCCTGGGGGTGGTCGATGTCGCGGACGGCGCGATCCATGCCCTGAAACCCAAGGCCTTGTGGCGCAGCTTCAGCGTCTCGCCCGATGGCCAGTTCATCCTGACCGAACGGCTCAAACGCCCATATAGCTATCTACTGCCCGCCCCTTTCTTTCCCACCGAGATCGCGGTCGAACAGATACGCGGCGGCCATCAGGGCCGGGTGCTGGTCGACCGCCCGCTGGCCGACGAACTGCCGGTCGATTTCGATGCGGTGGTCAAGGGCCCGCGCGAGGCGGAATGGCGCAGCGACGCCCCCGCCACCCTGGTCTGGGCCGAGGCGCTGGACGGCGGCGATCCCAAGGCGGACGTGCCGAATCACGACCGGCTGATGATGCAGGCCGCGCCCTTCACTGCAGAACCGGTCGAACTGGCCCGAACGGTCAAGCGCTATGCCGGCACCATGTGGGGCGATGACGGCTTCGCCCTGGTCGTCGATCGCGAGTGGAAGACGCGGTCCGAACGCCGCTATGCCGTCGCGCCCGCCCGACCGGGCCATGCGCGACTGCTCGCGACCCGCAACTATCAGGACCAATATGGCGACCCCGGCCTCCCCCTCACCGAGGAGAATGCCGCGGGCAAGCCGGTGATGCGCTTCACCCCCGATCACAAGGCCGTCTTCGTCACCGGCGAGGGCGCGACCAAGGCGGGAGCCTTCCCCTTCCTGGCGCTGATGCCGATCGCGGGTGGCGAGCAGACCCGGCTGTGGACCGCCAAGGCCCCCTATTATGAAGAGGTCGTTTCGCTGCTCGACGACAAGGGCGCGCGGATACTGACCCGACGGGAAAGCGCCAAGCTCGCCCCCAATTACATGATCCGCAGCGTCAGGGGCGGCACGGCCAGGGCGATCACCGACTTCGCCGACCCCGCGCCGGTCTTCGCCAATGTGACGCAGCGGACGATCACCTACAACCGCGCCGACGGCCTGCCGCTGTCGGGTACGCTCTATCTGCCCGCCGGATATGACGCGAAGCGTGACGGGCCGCTGCCGACCCTCCTCTGGGCCTATCCGTCCGAATATACCGATGCCAAGGTGGCCGGGCAGACGGTGGACCAAGGCAATCGCTTCGTCCGACCGCGCGGGATCAGCCACCTGTTCCTGCTGACCCAGGGCTATGCGGTGCTCGACGATCCGGCGATGCCGATCATCGGCGAGAACGGCGCCGAGCCCAACGACACCTATGTCAAACAATTGCAGGCGGATGCGCAGGCGGCGGTCGATGCGGTCGTCAAGCTGGGCGTCGCCGATCGGAACCGGATCGCCGTGGGCGGCCACAGCTACGGCGCGTTCATGACCGCCAATCTGCTGGCGCACACCAACCTGTTCCGCGCCGGGATCGCGCGGTCGGGAGCCTATAATCGCACGCTTACCCCCTTCGGCTTCCAGGCGGAACAGCGCACCTATTGGCAGGCGACGCTGACCTATACCGAGATGTCGCCCTTCACCTATGCCGACCGGATCAAGTCGCCGATCCTGCTGATCCACGGCGCGGCGGACGACAATTCGGGTACCTTCCCGATCCAGTCGGAGCGGATGTACGCCGCGCTGAAGGGCAATGGCGCGACGGTCCGCTATGTCGTCCTGCCCAACGAGCCGCATGGCTATCGCGCGCTGGAATCGACCGGTGAAACCCTGTGGCAGATGACCGATTGGCTTGACCGCTATGTAAAGCCGGTGCGCGATCCGCAGCCGCAATAGGCGCCGCCGGGGGTGTCGCCGTCCCCGTCAGTCGCAGGACGGCTCGACATAGTGGAACCAGGCGAAATCGGCGGGCCGCCCGGTGCCCGCCATGTCCTGGCACGCCATGCCGACGAAGCTGCCGGTGAAATTGGGCAGGCCGGGCAAGGTCGCTTCGTCGGAGAGCAGGCTGGCGTCGAACGTCTCGGGCAGCCACTGCCAGTCCACCGCACCGCCGGCTCGGAAGGCGAAGCGCAGGCGTTCGTGATCGACCTCGGCACGCAGTTCGACCGGGCCTTCGGGCACGGCCACCGGCGGGGTGAGCAGGCTCCGTCCCTCGCCGATCGGCAGGACTGACAGGACCTGGATCACCCGCGCGCCCGCATCGTCGGCGGTCAGGTGCAGGAAGACATATTTGGTGCTGTTGTAATAACAGACCAGCCCCGCCGCCTGCTGGAAATGCGCGGGCGCGAAGTCGATCCGCGTGCGCGCGTCATAGCGGAACGCGGTCTGGCGGCGCGCGACCAGCGCCTGGGTGAAATGGCTGCCGATGGTCTCGCGCCCGTAAAGCCGCAAATGGCCCGGCCGCTCGGTCAGGCTGAAGATATGCTCGGGATAGGGCGTGCGCAGCCATTGGAAGGCGGCGGGCAGTTCGGGGCCGTCGAACGTGTCGCGTGCCACCACCGGCGTCGCCCCCTCCGCCACCGGCGGCTCCTCGGCACAGCGCAACCACCCGTCCTCGCCCCAGACCATGCGCCGGATCGCCGTCTCGCGGCCCAGCACGCAGCGATCGCTTGTCGGCAGCGGGCGACCGCAAAGATAGGCCATCCAGGTTTCGCCCCCGGGCGTGTCGACCAGGTCGCCATGCCCGGTCCGCTGGAGCGGCGCCTGTGGCGTGTCGCGCGCGGTCAGGACCGGCCCATCGGGATGGGTTTCGTAAGGACCGAACAGCGCGCGCGACCGTGCCATGACCACGGCATGACCGCGCTCGGTCCCGCCCTCGGCGACGAGCAGATGATACCAGCCGTCGCGCTTGTAGAGATGCGGCCCCTCGGTGAAGCCGAGCGACGTCCCCTCGAAGATGACCCGCCGCTCGCCCAGCAGACGGCCGCTGGCCAGGTCCATCTCCTGCACGACGATCCCTGCGAAACGCCGCCGGTCGGGGCGGTGGTCCCACAGCATGTTGAGCAGCCAGCTCCGCCCGTCATCGTCATGGAACAGCGCGGGGTCGAAACCGCTGCTGTTCAGATACACCGCGTCCGACCAGTCGCCGTCGATCCGCTCGGCCGATACCCAGTAATTGTGGAAATCGCGCAGCGACGCGCCCTTGGCCCCGTCGACGGTGGTGCGGCCATAGCGCTTCACATCGGTAAAGATCAGGTGGAACCGCCCTTGCGCGTAGCTCAGGTCGGGGGCCCACACGCCGCAACTGTCGGGATCGCCGCGCATGTCGAGCTGCCCTGCGCGCGACAGCGGCCGCGCGACCAGGGTCCAGTTCACCAGGTCGCGGCTATGATGGATCTGGACGCCGGGAAACCATTCGAAGGTTGAGGTGGCGATGTAGTAATCCTCGCCAACCCGGACGATCGACGGATCGGGATTGAAGCCGCGCAATATGGGATTGATCGGGGTCATGCGGGTTTGCGCACCAGGGTCCAGAGGAGAACCGCACCGGCCAGATCGAGAAGGCCGAGCAGGATGAAGAAGGGCTGATAACCGACCTGATCGACCAGCGAGCCGAGGGTCAGGGTGAAGAGCAGCACGCCCAGATTGGCCGCCGTCCCCGACACGCCGGTCGCGGTCGCCACCTGATCCTGCGGGAACAGGTCCGAACACAGGGTGATGACGGTGACCGACAGCGTCTGATGCGCGAACCCGCCCAGGCAGAGGAGCGCGACGGCCGCGACCGGGCTGTTGACGCTGCCGACGAACATCATGCCCGTCATCAGCACCGCGCCCAGCGTGAAGGCGCCACGCCGCGCATCGATCAGGTTGACGCCCCGCCGCTGGAGAAAGGCGACGACGGCGGGGCCGAACAGGCATCCCATATCGGCGGCCAGAAAGGGCAGCCAGGCGAACAGCGCGATCTGGGTCAGGTCGAAATGCCGCGCCTGGACGAGGTAGAGCGGCATCCACAGCGACAACATGCCCCAGACCGGATCGGCCAGGAAACGCGCGGCGGCGATCGCCCAGAGGTTGCGACGGCGCAGCAACGCGCCCAGCGGCGGGCGGCGGCGGTGCCGGGCAAGCGCGGCCTCCTGCCCCTCGACGATCAGGGTGCGTTCGCGCGTCGACAGCGCCCGGTGGCGCAGCGGCGGCGCATACCAGAACAGCCAGGCGACGACCCATAACAGGCCCAGCCCGCCCGCCACGAAGAAGGCCGCGCGCCAGCTATGATGGAACACCGCCCAGGCGACGAGCGGCGGCGCGAAGACCGCGCCGAACGACGCCCCGATCTGATAGAGACCGCCCGCCAGCCCGCGCTCGCGCGCCGGGAACCATTCGGCGACGACCTTCATGCCCGCCGGTTGCGCCGACCCCTCGACCAGCCCCAATGCGCCGCGAAGTCCGGCGAACCCCAGCCAGCCATTGGCGAAGCCATGCCCGATGGTGATGCAGGACCAGACCGCGACGAACAGGGTGAACCCGATCTTCAGGCCGATCAGGTCAAGCAGATAGCCCGCCACCGGCTGGAACATGATGCCGAACTGAAAGGCGCCGGTGATCCAGCTATATTGCTGGGCCGAGATATGCTGCTCGGTCATGATCGCGGGGGCCGCGACGCCCAGGATGCTGCGCGTCAGATAGTTGATGACCATCGCCGCCACGAACAGCGCGATGATCGTCCATCGGATATAGGGAAATCGCGTCACGCCGCCCCTTTCGATAGCATCAGGATTTTCGCCGACAAGGCCGGTGGCCCGCTTTCGCGGCATTGACCTTTTCCACCGGGACAAGGCACGGCTGTCCGCAACAAAAGCGGCCCCATGGCCGGCGAGGACAGGATGTTGGGCCTTTGACGCGTTCCCGGAACCGCCCGCGTGGCGTGACGATCATCGATGTGGCCAAGACGGCGGGCGTTTCGCCGATGACGGTATCGCGGGTGATCAACGGCGATCCCGGGGTGCGCGACGAGGTGCGCGCGCATGTCCGCCAGGTGATCGGCGAGTTGAACTACACACCCAACATGATGGCGCGCAGCCTGGTGACCTCGCGCGAGATTCGCATCGGCGTGATCTATTCCAACCCCAGCGCGGCCTTCATGAGCGAGTTGCTGGTCGGCGTGTTCGAGGAAGCCTCGACCCGCGCGGCGCAGTTGTTCCTGCTGAAGGGCGAGAATGGCAGGCCGCCGACCCGCGCCGCGATCGACGGACTGATCGCGCAGCGGATCGCGGGCGTGCTGCTTGCGCCGCCGCTGGGCGAATCGGCGGTGGTGCGCGAGATATTGCGCGAGGCCGGGCTGCCGGTCGCGGTGGTCGGCGGCGCTGCCCCCGATGCGGTATGCGTCGGCATCGACAATGCCCGCGCCGCCTATGACATGACCCGTCATCTGATCGGACTGGGTCACAAGCGGATCGGCTTCGTACTGGGCAATCCCGACCAGTCGGCCAGCCAGGCGCGACTGTCGGGTTTCCGCGCGGCGATCGAGGAGGAAGGCGGCCTCGACACCCAGGTCGTGCAGGGCGATTACAGCTATGCCTCGGGCCTGGTCGCGGGCGAAGCCCTGCTGGACAGCGACACGCCGCCGACCGCGATCTTCGCCAGCAACGACGACATGGCCGCCGCGATCGTCTCGGTCGCGCATCGGCGGCATCTGGACGTGCCGGGCGACCTGACCGTAGCGGGCTTCGACGACAGCACCGCCGCGACGACCCTCTGGCCGCCGCTGACCACCGTTCACCAGCCCGTCCGCGCGCTGGCGGAGGCCGCGCTCCAGATGCTGATCCAGGAGATTCGCGGGGGCGTTCCCAAGGTCACGGGCTGCCCGCGCGTCACGCTGCTGGAGCATCATCTGGTCGAACGCGACTCCACCGCGCCGCCGCGTTCCTGAGGCCGATCGGCATTCGCCCCGGCGCGGGCCGGGATGGCGTGATGGGTCCGGCGTCACCGCTTACCGCGCCGGGGCCGTGACGCCGGCCGAGGTCTGGACCACCGGCTTCATCGTCCCGTCAGCGTTGTAGTAAAGTCGCTCGACCGTCACCGCGCGCCGCCCGATCGAACCGCTCTGGTCGCCGATCGCCAGCGTGGCGTTGTGCAGGAACAGATAGGACTTGCCCTTGAACTCGGCGATGCCGGGATGGATGGTGAAGCTGTACTTGCCTGAACCAGTCAGCAACCCGCGATAGGTCCATGGCCCCTTTAGCGAGGGCGCGGTGGCATAGGACACATGCTCGTCCCGCTGCGTCGTCCGGTCGAGCGAGGCATAGGTCAGGTAATAGAGCTTGCCCCGCTTGTGCAGCCACGGCCCCTCCTCGAAATGCGGCGGCGTGATCTCGGTGATCGGGCCGTCGATCTCGATCATGTTGGGCTTTAGCTTGGCTATATAGCATTGCCGGTTGCCCCAGGCGATCCAGGTGGTGCCGTCATCGTCGGTCAGCACGGTCGGGTCGATATCCTCCCAGCTATGCGTGCCCTTGGGCGTCATCTCATTGGTGATCAGCGCGGCGCCCTTGGCATCGACGAAGGGCCCCGTCGGCTTGTCCGAGACGGCGACCGCGATCGCCTTGCCGGGATGGCTGTCGTCATGCTCGACGGCGGCGTAGAACCAGTATCTGCCGTGCCTGTAGATCGTCTGGCTGGCCCAGGCGTCCTTCTTGGCCCATTTGAAGTCCTTGACGTTCATGATGGGCCCGTGCGGCGTCCACTGCCGCATGTCGGTGGTGGAATAGACGAGCCATTCCTTCATGTTGAACATCTCGTCCCGCTGCGCCTCGTCATGCCCGACATAGAGGTAGAGACGGTTCCCCACGACCAGCGGCGCCGGGTCCGCAGTGAAGCGGTCGCGGATGATCGGGTTGCTCCCCGGCCGATCGGTGGACAGGGCCGCCCCCGGCGCGGCCAGCAGCAGCAGGGAGGCGATCATCCGCACTATCGTCATGGTCCCCGCGCCCATCAGAAGTTGAAGCGCACGCCCGCGCGGTACACGCGGCCCAGCACGTCATAGAGCGCCGGGTTCACGAAATAGGGCGAAGGGGCCGGATCGCGGTTGAACACATTGTCGACCTTGAAATAGGCGGTGACCGCCTTGGTCACATTATAGGTGCCGCCGATATCGAAATAGAAGGCACCGGGAATGAAATTGCGGTCGATCGTCGGTCGGTTCGCGGTCGAGGCGGGGCAGCCGGTGGTGCACTCGACATATTGGTTGCCCAGCTTGCCGTCGCTGAACCAGCGTTCCTGGAGCAGCAGCGACCAGTCGTCGGTGGCATAGGTCTGCACCGCCAGCCACTTCCACTTGGGCGTATTGCCGATGTTCACGCCTGCCGTGTCGTTGGGGATCGTGTTCGGCAGGCCGGTATCGGTGATGAAGCGCCGGATATTGGTCGCCAGCGCGCGCAGGGTCAGGCTGCCCGGCAGGCCCAGCGGATTGCGCCAGCGATAGCTCGCCTCGATATCGAAGCCGTCGGTCAGGATCGAGGCCAGGTTGAACGACTGGACGTTGATGTAATTCGGGCCGTTGGAATTGTTCAGGTTGAAGACGCCGCACGTCTCCGGCGCGATGTTGAGATAGCACAGATTGACGATATCCTGTGCGCCCAGGCTGGAGATGACGTCGGTGATCTTGATCTTGTAATAGTCAACCGACAGGCTGAGCCCCGGTATCGCCTGCGAATTGGAGAAGGCGATGCCCAGCGTGGTGTTGCGCGCGATTTCGGGCTTCAGATTGACGTTGCCGATCGTGTTCTGAAGCGCCAGCACGGTGACGTTGCGGAACGGATCGAAAAAGCCCGGCAGCGTCGTGGTCACGGGGGCGGCGAACAATTCCGACAGATTGGGCGCGCGCACGTCGCGCGAGGTCACGCCGCGGATGCGCAGGCCGTCCACCGGCAGGTCCCAGGTGCCACCGATCTTCCACGCCCAGACGGTGCCCGAGGTGCTGTAATCGGTGACGCGCACCGCGCCGTTGATATTGGCCCGGCCGCCCGCATCGGAGTTGATGATCGGCAGGTCGGCCTCGAGGAAAGCCTCCTTCACGCTATAGGCGCCGCCGCCATTCTTGTAATTGCCCGCATACCAGTTGTTGCCGTCGGCCAGCAGCACCGGGTCGGCGGGATAGGCGGCGTTGGCGGGCGTGTTGGCGAAGCCCGCGCCATAAGGATCGGCGCGCACGCGGTAGAATTCGTGGCGGAACTCGCCGCCGAACGCGATCGACACCGGCCCGGCCCAGGACGAGAAGGGCGAGCCCGAGAAATTGAGGCTGATCACGTCCTGCGTCTGCCGGGTCCGCTGATAGGGGCCATATTCCGGCATGATATAGCGAAGCGCCGCCGCCGAGGGATTGCCGCCGAAGATGTTGAGCGGCTGGCATCCATTGGCGCGCGCGGTCGCATCGGCGCAGACGATCGCGCCGTTCAGCGTGGTCGCATTGATCGCCTGGTTGAAGCGCCGCGACAGCATGATGTTGCTGACATCGACATCGGTATAGTTGGTCCCGTGCTCGAAATAGATGTCGTAGGACCAGTCGGAGCCCGCGACCGCTTCCCGTCCCTTGGCCCCCGCCACGAAGCGGAACTGGCGGCGATCGGTATAGACCTGGCTGTTGCCCAGCGCGGCATTGCTGGTGCCATATTGGAAATTGGTGATTCCCGCCGTGGCGCAGGCGGCCTGGACCAGCGCGGGGACATAAGGGTTGGCGCACTGGATGGTCAGGTTGGGGCGGTTCTGGCCGCCGACCGGCTGGTTGTTGGTCTTCACCTGGCCGATATTGATCGTGCCATAGATCTCGCCATTGGGTGCGAAGTCATAGCCGATACGACCATAGCTGTTCACCCGCTGGATCTTCGATTGCAGCGATCGGCCCGCATCGACATTGCCAGACAGGTCGCCGCCCTGACAGAATCCGGGCAGACAGCCCCGGACGTTACCGGCCGCGTCGCGCGCGGGCACACCGTTCGAGCCGTACTGGAACTGGAACGGGTTGCCCGACTGGTCGAAGGCGATGCCCTGAAGCGGACCCGCCGTGATCAGGCCATACTTGGTGTAGTTGTAGGACTGGGCATAGTCGCGGAACAGATATTGCGGCGACCCGTCGTTCAGGACGTTGCGATTGATCAGCGTCGACTGGCGGAACCAGTCGCGCCCGCCCGCCAGCCCGATGCCGAAATCGCCGCCGCCGACGCCATCCTCATGCGCATATTCGGTGCTGGCGATGACGTGCACCGTGTCGTTCAGCAGGCTGGTGCCGCCCGCGAGCTGGATCAACACCTGCTCGTCGTCGCCATAGGTGGTGACGCCACCCTGGATATTGCCCTTGATCCCCTTGAACCGGGTATCGGTGATGAAGTTGACGACGCCCCCGACCGCGTCCGAACCATAGGAGGCGGACGCGCCGCCATTGACCACATCGACCCGCTTGATGAGAAGCTGGGGGAACAGGCTGATGTCCGGCACGCCGGTCACGTTCGCGCCGACAACCCGCTGGCCGTCGAGCAGGGTCAGGGTACGGATCGCACCGACACCACGCAGCGAGAAGGAACTCAGCCCCTGCTGGCCGCTCGACGTGCTGAAGGTGTTGGTTGCGGTGCCGGTCGATCCCTGGAGCGAAGGAAGCTGCGCGACCGTGGTGAACACATTGGGCTGCGCATTGGCGGCGATCTGCTCCTCGCCGATCACGGTCGTCGGCGTCGGCGCGGTGAAACCGCCGGTGGTGATGCGCGACCCGGTGACGATGATGTCCCGCGTGGTCGCGCCGCCATCGTCCTCGGTGCCGGGCGGGAGGCTGCCCTGCCCCTCGACGGGCGTGGCCTGACCGGGTTCGACGGGGGTCTGAGCGGGGGCCGGTGTCGTCTGCGCCCAGGCTGGCGTGGAGGCGAGACAGATGGCGAGCACGGCCAGACTGGCCGCCGCGATACTGTCCTGGCGCGGACGCCGGGCGCGCAATCCCAAGGTCTTCATCATCCTCTCCCTCCACTCGTTCCGTATGACTGGTAACGTTACCAGAACCCCTCTCTCCTTTCGATGGGGATGTCAATAGTCGGAGTGAAAACCGCGCCACCTGCGGCCGCGCATCGCCATCGGATGAGCGCGATTCCTGCCGCCATGTTGTTTAAATGGCACGCTTTCTGAAACCGGGTAGGCGGTGGCGGGGCGGTCGTCCGCTAGGGACCGCGTCGGATCGCGGCCAGCGCCTGATCACGGCGGGCGACAAGTTCGTCCGTCGAAACGCGCGCCAGATCGAAGCGCAATTCGTGCATCGTCATGCCGGACCGATAGCCCTCGGGCCAGATGGCGGTTTCCTCGAACCCCCAACGGCGGAAAAAGGGGGCGACCATCGGCGACGTGTCGACCGTGACATACCGGGTCGCGGGCCGCGCGGCCCGCGCGACGTGCAACAAGCGCTCGTGCAGCAGCAACCGTCCCAGCCCGCGCCCATGCCAGGCCCGCGCCGCCATGCCCCAATAGAGCAGCGCCTTGTTGTAATGATCCCAGACCTCATAGCCGCCGAACGCCACCGGAACCGCATCGGCCGTCACGACAAAGGCCGGGCCATCGGGTGCGTCCAGCGTCTCCTCCAGCCATTCGCGATCCCCCGCCCCGAAATAATCGGGCAGATTGCCGTCGAAGATCGCCAGCACGCCCGCCCGGTCGGTGGGTTCATAGGGGCGTATCGCGATCTCCGTCATGGCCCGGTCCTTCCCAGCGCGATCGTCTCGATCGCATCGCCGCAATCCTCGCTCCAGCAGTCGGAAACACCCTCGAAACAGGCGGTGGCGCGGACCGCGTCGATCAGTTGCGTCTCGATCGCCTCGGGCGCGATCCGGCGCGGTTCACCGATCCGCTTGGCGTGCGCCTCCTTGATCGTCCATAGCCGGGTCCAGCCGCGCGACCACGCCGCCGCCGGGATCGCGCGCAGGGCCCGCGCCTCCGCCGGGGTCAGCATGTCCCAGAGCGGTGCCTCGCCATCCAAGCATTCGCGGTCCACCCCGATCGGCTGCCGCGCCGCGCCGATCAGCACCTGGCCGCCCCGCGCCGACAGGCTGATGAACCAGCCCGGCGGATACGCGACGCGCGGCTGCCCCGCCGGGCTCCGATGGAGTTGCACCGCACCGGCCGGCTGGCGGGAGAGATACGCGACCAGCGCAGCGGCCGCGCGGTGCCGCGCGCCGTCATCCGGCACCCGCCAGGCGACCGCGCGCGCGCCGTCCCAGTCCAGCGCGTCCAGCGCCCCCCGATGCCGGATCGGGCTCACCCGCCGGTCACGATCCGGGCCGGGCTCCCTTCCCAATTGGTGCCGTCGGGCAGCGTCTCGCCCTTCATCACCACCGACAGGTCGCCCAGTTGCGCGTCGGCCCCCACTTCCGCATCATACAGCACGATGGCGAGCGAACCGATCGTCGCGCGGTCGCCGACCTTGATCGCGCCGACTTTCATCACCCGGTCCTCGAACAAATGGGTCTGGAGCCCGGCATAGTCGTTCAGCGCCACATCGTCGCCGATGGTCACCAGATCATGCTCGGTCAGGTCGGTGGTGTCGATATAGCAGCGCTTGCCGACCTTCGCCCCCATCAGCCGGAGGTAGAGGCCGATCCACGGCGTCCCCCGCAGCGGTTCGAGCAGGTTGCTGACCGCGAGATTCTCGTAGGTCGCGGTGACCAGCTCGGTCCGCCAGACGAAGGGGCTCCACAAGGGGGCGGTCGTCACCTTGTATCGCCCGACCACCAGCCATTTCAGCGCCAGCACGAACGCCCCGCAGGCGAGGCAGAAGCCGAGATAGAGGAAGGGGAACGCCGTGACGATGACCAGACCGCCGCGTTCCAGATCATCCAGATCGCCGACCACCGACAGAAGCGCGCTGAAGAAGACCAGGAAGGCGGTCAGCGACAGGGTGGTGCGGATCGCCTCGATCGACAGGCGGGTGGCGATCAGCCCGCGCGACGGGTTGAAGCGCGCGCCCTCGTCGAACATCGTCGCGACCTGCCGCACGGGCAGCTTGATCGCGGGCGATCCGAACCAGGTGCTGCCCGCCTCGGTCGCCAGCGCGGGGTCTTCGGGCGGCTTGGACAGGACGCCGATCAGCACCTCGTCGCCGATCTGCGCGCCGGTGGGCAGCAGCGCGGAATTGCCGATGAAGCTGCGACGGCCGATCCGGGTATGCGCCAGTTCGATCGTGCCGTGCCCGATCTTGGCCGCGCCGAAGATCACCGAGTCCGCGATGAAGCTCTCCGGCCCGATCTCGACCAGGTCGGGGACGATGGCGCTGGCGGTCGAAATCTCGGCGCGCCGCCCGACCTTGACGCCCAGCGCCCGGTACCAGGGGATCACGTACAGCGTCGCGAAGATGGGATGCAGCAGCCGCAACGCCAGGTCGTTGATCTGCCGGACCATCCAGTACCGGACGTAGAAGCCGCTATCCAGGTCATGGACGCCGGGCGCGACGCGCCCCAGCAGCAGCCGCTTGGCGAGCACCGTCAGCACGCACATCATCACGATATAGGTCGCGGCGAGCAGCGGCGAGACGAGCATATAGCCATAGCCGGTGGTCGCCCAATCCATTTCTATCAACGCGATCAGGCCCGGCGCGATCGGCAATATGGCGATGATCGGCAGCAGCAGCGCACCGACCAGCAGGCCGATCGCGGTGCCCCTGCCCCTCGGCGTGCGGACCACGCCCGGCTCGACCATGCGGTCGAAGGCGGCGGGCGATCCGGTCCAGCGCTGGCGCGCGGGAATCACCGTCTCGGCCGGAAGCGCGGACATGTCGTCCAGGATCGCATCCTCCTCCAGCCGTGCACCGCGCCCGACCACTGCCTGCGACCCGACAAAGGACCGCGCGCCCAGGCTGACCGTGCCCAGCCGCAGCAGCCCGCGCTCGACCGAACTGGTCGCCAGCACCGCCTGATCGCTGACGATCGCATCGTCGCCGCAGGTGAAGAGGTCGGCGGTGTCGATCACCCCGCTGCCGATATAGGCGCGGTCCCCGATCTTCGCGCCGAGCATCCGGTAATAGCCCCGGATCATCGGCGTCCCCGCCAGATAGGGGGTGGCCGTCACCGCGATGATCCGGCGGACCAGCCACCAGCGGAAATAATAGCCGCCCCAGAGCGGATAGTCGCCCGCCCGGAACCGCCCGACGATCAGCCATTTGGCCGCGATCGACACGAACATCGACGCGACCGGTACGATGGTGAAGAACAGGGCGCTGAGGATCAGCGCGTCGATCCGGTTCATCCGCCCCGCCAGATGGGTATAGGCGATATAGGGAAAGAACCACTGAAGCCCGGCAATGGTATAGATGGGCAGCAACGCGACCGTCTGCGCCGCGACGCACAGCCAGCGCTTCCAGGCCGCGACACGATGAAAGCTTTCCTCGGTCGCGACCGCGACCGGCGCGCTCCCCCCGATACGCAACGCCAGCGCGCGGATGGTCGGCGCGGCGTACAGATCCTCCAGCGACAGACCCGCCAGCCCCGGCACCTTGCGCGCCGCCGAGACGAGCCGCGCGGCCTTCAGCGAGTGGCCGCCCAGATCCTCGAACAGGTCGTCGGTCACCGATACCGGTTGCGGCGCGAACGCCTCGGCCCAGATGCGGTGGAGCTGCTCCTCCATCGGCGTGGATGGTGGCGCGATCATGCGGCCGGTGTCGACGGTCATCTCGGGCTTGACCAGCGCCTTGCGATCCACCTTGCCCGAGGCGGGCAGCGTCGGCAGCGCCGCGAGCATCTGATAGGCGGCGGGGCGCATGTAATTGGGCAGGCGTTCGGTGACGCGCGCCTTGATCGCGGGGATGTCGACCGTCTCGCCGGTTCGCGCGACGAGGAAGGCCGCCAGGAATTCCGCGCCATCGGCATCATTGAACAGATGGACGACCACCTGCGCGACACCGGGCGCCTCGCCGATCACCGCCTCGATCTCGGCCAGTTCGACACGGAAGCCGCGAATCTTGACCTGGGTGTCGATGCGGCCGACGAAATCGATGTCCCCGGCCGCATCCAGCCGGACGAGATCGCCCGAGCGATAGATGCGCTCCGGTCCGCCCGACACGGTGTCGAACGGGGTCATGGTGAATTTCTCGGCCGTCAGGTCGGGGCGGTTGACATAGCCGACGCCGACGCCGGGACCGCCGATGACCAGTTCCCCCTCCTGCCCCGCCTCGACCGGCTGCAACTCCTCATCGACGATCCAGGCGGTGTAACCGGGCAGCGGCTTGCCGATGGTGATGCGCTTGCCCGGCTGCACCTCGGTCCAGGTCGCGGTCACCGAGGTTTCGGTCGGGCCATAGGTGTTGAGCAGGCGCAGGCCCGGTCGCGCCAGCCGACGCGGCAGATCGGCCGGGCACGCCTCGCCCCCCATGTTGATCAGGCGGAGCGTCGGCACCGGATGCTCGACCAGCGCGATCAGCGAAGGGACGACATGCCAGACGGTCGCCTTCTCCGCTGCCAGCGCGATCGCGACATCGGGGCCGCTGCTCGCCAGCGCCTCGGTCGCGACGAGCAGCCTGGCGCCGACGAAGAAGGCGCTCCACATCGTCTCGACCGACATGTCGAAGGCGAGGCTGAATCCGCCGAACACGATGTCGGTCGGCTCCAGCGCCAGGATCGCGCTTTCGGATCGAACCAGGTGGCAGGCATTGGCATGGGTGATCATCACCCCCTTGGGCCGCCCGGTCGTGCCCGAGGTATAGATGATATAGGCCAGATCCTGCGGGTCCGCCCCCGTCACCTCACGGCCCAGCGGCGCGGCGGGCTCGGCGGCCAGATCGCCCAGTTCGGCATCCAGGCACAGGGTCCGCCCCGGAATCTCCTCCGCCCGCGCTGCTGTGGTGATGGTCAGCGCCGCGCCGCTATCCTCGATGATGTAGGCGATGCGGTCCTGCGGATAGCCCCAGTCGACCGGCACATAGGCCGCGCCCGAACGCAGCACGCCCAGGATCGCCATATACTGGTCCAGCCCGCGCGGCAGGCACAGCACCACCCGGTCGCCCTTGCCCACGCCCAGCGCGCGCAGCCGGTGGGCCAGCGACAGGCTTCGCCGGGCGAGCATGTCATAGGTCCATTCGGTGGCCCGACCATGTTCCTCGTCCGCGCCGATCAGCCGCAGTGCAGGGGTCCAGCCACGCACGAGACAGGTCGCGTCGAACAGCTCGTGCAGCAATTCGTCACGAGCATAGGGGCGACCGGGGCGCAGCGCGGGGGCAGGTGCGATCGAGGCGTGGATGCTCAGGCCGGACGGGTCTTCGTCGCGGGGCGGCATCGTATCTACTGGCATCGACGAACTTTCTGACGCGAACAAGGAAAGGAACAGGCTAAACTGCGCTGGATGAACGCCCGCGACAATCGCCGATCCACCAGGGGATAGTAAAGCCGGATACCGCCCTTCGCGACCAGGACCGAGACGGCAAAAGGCGATTTCTGTTAGCCCCGCGATCATCGGCAAGCCGTAGGAGAACCACGACGAACCGGGAAACCCGCTGACAAAAGAAGCGCCAATGCTATCATCAGACGATAGAATTTGTCCCTATCAATCCGATAGAAATTCTTTGGCCGCCCCCCGACCGCTCCGGCGGTAAGAGCGTCGTCCCGCCGCCCGGCAGAGCGGGGAAAGAACAAGGATCTCAGGGAATGACACAGGGTCGCACCATCGCGCTTTTCGGAGCCTCGCTGCTGACGCTTGCCGCCACGCACGCCGCCGCGCAGACCACCACCCCGCCAGCCGGCCAGACCGAGGATCAGGCCGCGCAGACGGCGCCGACCGCCGGGGCCGCGACGACGCGGGACGAAGGCGATGAGATCATCGTCACCGGCACCCGCGCCGAAGGCCGCACCCGGCTGGACAGCGTATCGCCGGTCGATGTGCTGAGCGGCGCGAGCCTCCAGCGGCAGGGCACCACCGAACTCGCCGCCGCGCTGGCGACGGTCGCCCCCTCGATCGACTTTCCGCGCCCCTCGGCCAATGACGCGACCGACGCGATCCGCCCGGCGACGCTGCGCGGCCTGTCCCCCGACCAGACGCTGGTGCTGATCAACGGGATTCGCGGCCACACCTCCGCCAATCTCAACACCAATGGCACGGTCGGGCGCGGATCGGCGGCGGTCGACCTCAACACCGTACCCACGGTCGCCCTCGACCGGATCGAGGTGCTGCGCGACGGCGCGTCGGCGCAATATGGGTCGGACGCGATCGCGGGCGTCGTCAACCTGCGCCTGCGCGAGGCGCGGTCGGGCGGCGGCGCCTCCGTCACCTACGGATTCTACGACACCCAGGTCGATACCGCCGCCAACAGCCGCCACGTCACCGGCGAGCCCGTCGTCACCGCCTCGGCCTGGCAGGGTATCGGCTTCGGCAGCGACGGCTTCATCACCGTGTCGGGCGAATATACCAAGCGCCAGCCGACCAACCGCGCCGATATCGACCGCCGCGTCACCCCCAACCGCATCACCGGCCGCTATGGCGATCCCGAGGTCGAACAGTTCACCGGCTTCGTCAATGCGGGCACTTCGCTGACCGACACGATCAGCCTTTATGCCTTTGGCGGCTATCAGGACCGCGACACCCGCAGCGCCGCCTTCCCCCGCAACGCCAGCACGGCAACGGCGCTGGCGGGCTATCCGAACGGCTTCCTGCCGCTCATCAACACCAAGACCAAGGATATCAATTCGGCCATCGGCCTGCGCGGCGATGTGGGCGGGTTCAACCTCGACCTGTCATTCAGCTATGGGCGCAACACCGTCGATTTCCGCACGCTGAACTCGGCCAATTACGCCTATGGCGCGGCGACGCCGAAGAACTTCTATGACGGCCAGGTCGCCTATGACCAATATGTCGCCGGGTTGGACGTGACGCGCAAGTTCGACGTGTTCCAGTCGCTGAACGTCGCCTTCGGGATCGAAGGACGTCGGGAAGGCTACAAGATCTCGCCGGGCGAGCAGGCCTCCTATGGTTATCCAGCCAGCGGCGCAGTGGCGGGCGGTTCACCCGGCGCGCAAGGGTTCGGCGGGTTCAGCCCGGCCAATGCCGTCAAGCGCGGGCGGCGCAGCGGCAGCATCTATCTGGATGTCGAGGCACAGCTCACCGACAAGCTGCTGCTCGGGATTGCGGGACGCGGCGAGGATTATTCGGATTTCGGCACGACCGCGACCGGCAAGATCTCGGCCCGCTATGACCTGACCGACTGGTTCGCGCTGCGCGGCACCGCTTCGACCGGCTTCCGCGCGCCCTCGCTGCAACAGCAACATTTCACCCAGATCGCCTCGGTCGTGACCAACGGCGTGCCGATCCTGACCGGCACCTTTCCCTCGGTCAGCGCGGTCGGCACCACGCTCGGCGGCCTGCCGCTAGAGCCGGAAAAGTCCACCAACCTGTCGGTCGGCGCCGTCGTCCGCGCGGGCGGCTTCGACCTGACCGTCGACGCCTATCGCATCCATATCCGCGACCAGATCGGCCTGTCGGAAAATATCCAGGGGGCGAACAACGCACAGGTCGCCGCACTGCTCGCGCCCTATAACGTGTCGGCGGCGCGCTTCTTCATCAACGGGCTGGCCAGCACCGCCAAGGGCATCGACGTGGTCGCCCACTATCGCGCGCGCACCCAGAGCGCGGGGGCGTTCGACTTCACCCTGGCGGGCAATCTCAACACCATCGAGGTGACGCGCGTGCCCACCTCGACCGCCACCCTCAACCCCGCCCCGACCCTGTTCGCGCGCAGCCGCATCCTGACCCTGGAGCAAGGAACGCCGGGCGAGAAGGTGACGGGAACGATCGACTGGTCGCTGGACAGCCTGGGCGCGCTCGCCCGCGTCACCTATTACGGCAACGTCAACCAGCCGGGTACGACGCCCGCCGCCGACGTGCTCACCGGCGACCGCGCGATCACCGACCTGGAACTGCGCTATACGACCCCCAAGGGTGCGCAGATCGGACTGGGCGTCAGCAACCTGTTCGACGTCTATCCGCGCGCCACGCCGATCGCGAACAATTCGACCGGCGTTTTGGGCTTCCCCTATTTCTCGCCCTTCGGGTTCAACGGGCGCTATCTGTACGTCCGCGCAGGTCTGAACTGGTAAACGGAGGGCGGGGCGGGCGCGATGCCGCGCCTGCCCCCCTGCCGATCGCGCGACACCCGGCCTTACAGCGCGAGGGTCAGGCCCATCTTGCCGACCAAGCCGCTATGGTCCTGTTGCCGTTCCTCGCCCACATCCATGGTAACGGCGAGGTAGTTGCTGCCGCCCTTCAACCGGACATTGCCCAGCCACCCGGCCTTGCGCGCCTCGGGCGTCAGGGTGAAATCGCTGCCTCCGGCAAAGCTCGCCGTCGTCGCGCCCAGATGGCTGTTCAGCAGGGCGCGGTTGCCGCCCTCCACCTCCAGGCGCAGGAACATGCCGTCGACAGGGTCGGGCTTGCGCAGATTATAGCCAAGGGCCAGCGTCGTGTTGACGCCCGTTTCCTCGGCGGTCCGGTCCGCCAGCGTCAGGTCGAAGCCGGTGCCGCCGCCGGTCTCGGCAAAGCCGTTCTCGTTCAGCCGGACATAATCGATCGAGGCCTGGGGCCGCAGATAGAGGCGACCGATATCGAATTGATAGGACAGGCCGGCCGCCGCGTCATAGGTCCGCCCGTGCCACCGCCCATCGGCGGTGCGGGTAAAGCTGGTCGCATTGCTGATCCCGTTGAAGGTCCGGGTGCCGTCGAAGCTGATCGTGCCGATCATGCCCGTCGCGAAGGCGTGCAACCCGCCCCACTGGCCACGCCAGTAGAGCCCCGCCTTATATTCCTGATCGGACAGCGCGTTGGAACTGCCGACCATGTCGTTGATGCCGATCAGATAGGCCAGCGACACGCCGATGCGCCCGAAGCCGCCCAGACCATGCTCGACACCGCCGGTCAGGCCCCAGCCGCTGATGTCATAGCCCGCGCTGCTCCCCATGCCCTTGCGATCGCTCCAGGCGACCTGCTGCAACCAGCCGGCATAGCCATTGTGGCGCAGCGGCGGCATTTCGGGATCGGCAAGGATACGGTTCAGGGCGCGTGACGACAGGCTGACCGAGTCGAAATTGCCCCCGGCGAATTCGGGCAGCATCTGGCGCAGGCCCGCCGTGACCTGGCTTCCATTGCTCCAGGACAGCAAGCTATCGCCGATCGCCGTATCGCCCAGGGCGGCCGCATAGGCCGGATCATAGACGGCGGCGAGCGGTCCGCTCAGCCCCAGTTGCTGGGCACTCTTGCGCGCGACCGTGACGATGACGCCGCTGCCGGTCGCATCGGTGCCGATCGTGCCGGTGAACAGATAGGGCAGGCTGAGATCCGCCAGCGACAGGTTGGACGCGCCGTTCAGCGTGCCTGCGCGCAACACGGTATAGCTGCCCACCGCATTGTTGAGCGAGGTCGCCAGCACGGCGATATCGGCCCCCGCCCCGATCGTCGCGGTGCCGGTGACGTTGAGCAGGCTGGACGTACCCGCCTGGCCGTCCACCGTCACGCCCAGCATGCCGCCGTTCAACGCCAGCGAACCGATGGTGGTGGTGCCCGTGGCGGTCAGCGCCAGTGTGCCGCCATTGACGGTGACGGCTGTGTTGCCCGCATTGGCCAGCCCGCCCTGGAAAGCGGCGCTGCCCGACAGGCTCAGCGTCGCGGCTCCTCCGCCGAAATCGACCATGCCCGTGTAACGGCCCTGGCCGGTCAGCGTCATCGTGCTGGCGCCGCCGCCAAAGGTGACGTTGCCGGCGACCGTGCCCGCGTTGATCGTCAGGCTGTCCGGCCCCGCACCGAACAGGATCGCGCCAGAGATCGATGGTACGATGGAACTGGTCGTGGATGCGTTCTGGACGATCGTGGTGGCCCCCGCATTGGCCGACAGGTCGATGGCGATATCGCTCGCCCCGCCGGTCGCGGTGATGGTCCCGATATTGGTGATGCTGCCCAGCGTGCCCGACAGGTCACGCAGGGCATAGCTGGTCGCGCCGTTGGCGGACCCCGCCGAAATCGTGCCCGTATTGGTCATGGCGCCGACCGACGCACCGGAGTCGATCAGCACGCCGGTGGTCACCTGCCCGGCGCTGCCCGCACCGGCGGCGTTGATCGCGCCGCTATTGTCGAGGCTGGGCGTGGTCGTGCCGCTACCGATCCAGACGGCGGTGGCATTTGCCACATTGGCGGTGGCGGAGACGGTGCCGCGCACGACCATGCCGCCGTTCACTATGGTCGTACCGCCCAGCCCGCCAATCTGCACCGCATTGGCGCTGTTGCCCGCATAGACGCCGTTCCCAGTCGCGGTGCCGTTGATCGCGACGCTATAGCCGCCCGTATCGCCCGTGATCGCCCCGATCGTCGTCGCACCGCTCGCCGAGCCGATCCGAAGCGCAGGCGCGGAACCGTAATTGGTCAACGTCCCCGCGGTCGTCGTGGTGGTCGTGCCGTTGGTGGTCGTGCTGGTCGCCGCGGCGATCGTCACGCCGCCCCCGACATTGCCCGCGATCCACAGCGTGGGACCGCCCAGTTGCAGATTCTGCGCGGTCAGGTTCGCCACATTGGTCGGGGCGGTGATCGCGCTATAGCCGGTGGCGATCATCGTCGCGGTCACGTTCACCGCGCCCGACACCGGCCCGTTGAGCACCGCCGCGCTGCTGTTGGTGCCATAGGCCGAGATCGTCCCGCCCAGCGCGACATCGCCGTTCACCGCGCCGGTCAGCACGCCATAGCTGTTGTCGCCATAGACCGAAATCGTGCCGCTATGCGTCAGTCCGCCATTCAGCGGCCCGCCCAGCGCGATGCCCGCGCTGTTGTTGCCATAGACGCTGATCGTCCCGCTATTGGTGATCGCGCCGTTGAACGCACCCAATGTCTGGATCCCGTATCGCCCCGAGCCTTGCGCATAGGGGCCGTCGAGCACCGTATCGGCATTGGTGTCGGTACGGGCATAGCTTTCGGTCAGGGCGATCGAGCCGGAATTGGTGATGCTGCCCGTCACGCCCGCATTGGCCTGGATGCCGATGCTGTTGTTCACGTCCTTCGCGGTGATCGATCCGGCATTGGACGCGGTGTTGTCGCTGTCGATCGTGACGGCCGACCCGGCACTCCCCAGCGCGATCGAGCCGCCGCTGGCGATCGTCACATTCCCGGCGGTCGAGGTGGCGAGCGGCGTCGTGGTCGAACCGCCGACCGTGGTGTCGGCCAGCGCGGGCGTGGCGACCAGACCGAAGGCGACGGTCGAGAGATAACGGATCGTCCTATGTGCCACAAAAACCCCGACGCTGCGGCGGACGCCCCGCCTGGGAAAGACAAGGAGCCCCGTTGGCGGGCAGCACCTTGCCTTCCTCCTAGGAATTGCGGTCTTTCATGGTCAAATTAAAAGGCCGATATATTTCTCTTATCAATATGAAATCTTGTACATTCCAAATATTACGGAACACATATCCAAATATCATTTATTTTTCATATTGTATCAATATGTCGCAAACCTGTCGCAAATGTTGCAATACTTGGCCAATGCCAAACCGGTAACTCAGACCCAGAGGATCACGACCGCATTATAGGTCATGTGCAACAGGATCGCCGGGGTCAGCCGCTCGGACCGCTTGAAGAGCACGCAATTGGCGACGCCGACCAGCGCGACCGGCAGCCAGGACAACAGGGGATGATAGATGGCGAAAAACGCCGCCGCCCCCAGAACGGCCAGCCAGCCGCCGCCCCATTGCCGGTCGAGGGTTCGGAACAACAGCCCCCGGAACAGATATTCCTCGGCAAAGGGCGCCATGAGGATCGCGATCACCGCATAGGTCGTCGCCATGCCCGGAATGGCATCCATCCGGTTTCGCGCGGTCCGTATCGCCTCGCCCGCCCAGGGGAGCAGCGACACCATCTCTGTATAGAGATGCGCGACCAGCGCCAGCGCCAGCCCGCCACCGATTCCCGCCGCCAGCCACGCCATGTCGCGGCGATCGCGCGCGACATAGCGGCCGAACCAGGACCCGCCCGCCGACGGATCCTCCCTCCAGCACCAGATCGCCGCCGGGCTGACGCCGCGCCGATTCAGGAAGACTCCCATGCCGATCGCCACCGTCAGCGCGCACAGGGCGTAACCGCCCCCCTGCACCGCCACCGCGCTTGTTCTCCCCACCGCAAAGCCGATGGCGGTGACGACCGCCACGCATTCGATCAGGATGCTGATCGCGACCATCGCGTGCATCAGGGTCGGCGGTGGCGGCAGCCGTTCGGACCAGGGATCGTAGAGATAGGGCAGCCGCGCGCGCAGATTTTCCCACATCGCCGCCGCCGTGATCCACGAATAGACGATGCCGACGATCACCAGATGCCATTGCTGGGTCACCACACCGATCGCGAAGGTCAGCATGCCGAGCTGCGCCGCCCAGACCCGACCGCGCGAAATCTTCTGCGGCTCGCCCGATTCCGATACGATCGCGACCAGCGTCACCGCCTTTTCGGCCATGGTCCGCGCGAACAGGAACCAGGCGACACCCAACAGCGCGATCTTCCAGGCCTGATGCGGGAAGATCCAGCCTGCCAGCAGCAGTACAAGGCCGACCAGCGCGCTGGCGATCATCGACCATAGCCACGCCTTGGCCTTCAGCATCGCCTCCAGCCCGCGTGGCCAGGTCATCGCGATCCACAGCGCCGATCCTTCGGAGGTCAGCGACTTTGGCCCCAGGATCCACAGGAAATAGGTCCCGAAGAAGATGCCCGCCGCGCACAGATAATTCCAGGAATCCGCCGCATGCGCGATGAGGCGATGGAAATTGACCAGTTGGACGCCCGCCACCGTGACCGGGATCAGGATGACCTGGACCAGCGCGCTGCGATCGCGGACGAACCAGAGATATTCCTTGCGGAACAGCGGGTCACGACCGAAGCGCCCGGCCTTGCCGGATCGGACGACCACGCTGTCCGAGGCGAAGGCGCCGCTCAGCCCCTGGCGCACCGACCATGCGCTGAATGCGACCGACGCCGCGATCACGACCGCGCCGAACCCGATACAGGCGGCGACTCCGCGCAGCAGGGAGAAACCGCCCGCCTCGTCCATGCCCAGAAACAGGCGCAACACCGGCCAGGTCCAGCCGCCGTCCCCGATCCACCCCACGACGCCATGCGCGATGCCGGGCATCACGCGCAGGGCGAAGAACATCGAGATCATCGAGGCATAGCCGAACCAGCCCATGATCCCGATCGCCGCGCCCCGGCTGCGCAAGGGCAATCGCAGCATCGCTCCGATCTCCAGCGCCTTGCCAAGACAGGCCGCCGCGACCGTCAGGGGGATGCCGATCAGCACGGCGGCAACCAGCCCGACCGCCGGTCCCTGGGTGACGCCATAGAGAATGCCGGGAAACACCGGCGCCGCCCAATAGCTCGGATTCGCGGCGATCGGGGCCAGCATCTCGGCGAAGAACACCGCCCCCGCGCCGACCGGATGGCTCAGCAGCCATTCCCACATCGGATGCCGCCGACGCTGCAGATCGAGTTCCAGCCCCTCGCCCTGACAGACCATCATCGCGAACCACCAGATCAGGATGAGCGAGCCGAGCAGGGTCGCCGCGGGTGCCGACCGGGCGAGCGCGGACAGACCCGGTGCCGCCACGTCGCGCGGGATCAGGTGCCGGTTGCCCGACGACGCCACCAGGTCGCGCAATCGCGCCTCGATCGCATCCTCGTCGCCGCCATCGGCCTCCGCGCTGCGCTCCGCCTCGGATCGATAGCTTTCGTCGCTCGGCGGCCGCTCGCTTTCCGGCCCCGCCTCAAAATAGAACCATGCGCGCACGGGCATCAGCCCCTGGCGCTGGACATGCGCGACCTGCGCCGATTCGACCGCCATCATCACCGTGAAGGCGGCCATGCCATGGATGAGCGCCATGACGGCCAGCGAGACGATCACGCCGATCGATCCCCAATCCATCGCCCAGCGGGGGCGCCGGCTGTTGAGCATTTGCTGTTGCCGCGCCTGGCGGCCACGCGATCGCCGCCGCGCCGTGGTCAGGAGCAGCCAGACCGTCCGCCAGAAACCCGGCGCCTCCACCCCCGTCACAGCGCCCCCGGCCGTGCCGTGAGCTTCAGGAACAGCGACTCCAGATCCTCCTCGCCATGATCCGACTTCAGCGCGTCGAGCGATCCGCTCGCGATCAGCGCGCCCTCGCCCATGATCACGGCATGGCTGCACAGGCGGGCGACATGGTCCATCAAATGGGTGGAAAAGACGATGGTCGTGCCGCTCGCCGCGGTCTCGAAGATCAGGTCATAGAACAAATGGGTGGATTCGACGTCCAGCCCGTTGGTCGGCTCGTCCAGGACCAGCAAGCGCGGCCGGTGAAGCATCGCGAGCAGGAGCCCCAGCTTTTTCTTCATGCCGCGCGAATAATCCTCGGCATAATTGTCCAGTTCGCCCGCCAGCCGGAGGCGCTGCGCCACCGGCATGATCGCCGCCATCGCGTCATCGGTGTCGAGCCCGTGCATCCCGGCGCTCAATTCCAGCAATTCGCGCGCGGAGAGATAGGAATAGAAGACCGGCTCGTCGGGGAGGAAACCGATCACCCGCTTGACCGCCACCCGATCCTCGAACGCATCGAGCCCGCCGACCCGCAATCGCCCCGAGCTCGCCTTCAATATGCCCATCAACAGGCGGAACAGCGTCGTCTTGCCCGCTCCGTTCGCCCCCAGCAGCCCGCATATCTGCCCCTGGGGGATGTCGAAGGAAACATCGTTCAGCGCGACCTTTTCACCAAATGTCTTGGTGACATGCTCGATCGTGACGATATTTTCACGATAGAGCATGTCGCGGGCCTGACCATATGCCATTCAAACCATCCCTCACCTGCCCTGATCGCACCGGGCATCCCCACCTCATCTTAAGCGAAGCGAATCGTTATTGGAAAGGGAGGAGCGAAGTCTTTTACAGAACCGTATCAGACGCCTCTCGTCCTACTCGTCTTCCCGACGACAGGATCGATCGCGGCGCGCGCGCGACCGTTGGATAGCGCCTGTCTCCCGGTCCGAGATTGCCGCCGGGCCAAAGCCTGTGGCATCGTCCGGCCGTGGAGCAACGACCGCATATCCTTGTCGACGCCGATGCCTGCCCCGTGAAGGAGGAGATTTATCGCGTCGCCTTCCGGCTGGAGGTGCCGGTGACGGTGGTGAGCAACACGCACCTGCGCGTCCCGCAGCATCCACTGGTCGCACGCATCGTCGTCGGTGCGGGGTTCGACGCCGCCGACGACTGGATCGCCGAACATGCGGGTGGGGCAACGGTGGTGGTCACGGCGGACATCCTGCTCGCCGACCGATGCCTGAAGGTGGGTGCGGCCGTGGTCGCCCCGAATGGCAGGCCGTTCACGACCAGCTCGATCGGCAATGCCATCGCGGTACGCGCGATCATGAGCGATCTGCGCGCGGGCGGCGAGCGCATCGGCGGCCCTCCGCCCTTCGGCAAGGAGGACCGTTCCCGCTTCCTGTCCGCGCTGGACAACGCGCTGATGGCGATGATCCGAAAGGCGCGACACGCCCCCTGATGCCCGTCCGCCGTTCCGCCACCCCGGCTTGATCTGGCGGTCGAAGGCCGACTACGGGATGGGCCATGACCATGTCCTTGCATGCCCTGCCCATTCGGATCGCGGCGACCCTGACCCTGCTGGCGGCGTTGCCGCTGGCGGACGCGGCGGCCCAGGTGAAAAAGCCGGAGCGTGCCGCTCCAACAAGGCCGGTGGCGGCGGACGGTGGCATCATCCCCCTGCCGCTGACCCCGATCGTGCCCGCGACGCAACGATCCTGTGCGGCCCGGACGCCATCGGGGCTGGGCTATACGATATTACGGCCTTCGACCGAGCCCAAGCCGGCGGCCGATGCGACCGCACTGGTCAACTATATCGGCTATCTGCAGGCGACGGGGGCGGTCTTTGACCAGACCATGCAGTCGGTGATGCCGGTCGGCGAGGTCATTCCCGGCTTCTCCCAGGGGTTGCAGATGGTCGGCCGGGGCGGCGTGATACGGCTCTGCGTACCGGCGGCGCTGGGCTATGGAGCGCAGGCCTCCGGCCCGATCCCCGCCAATGCGGACCTCATATTCCAGGTCGAACTGATGGACTTCAAGACCGCCGCCGAGATCGCCGAAATGCGCAAGGCGGCGGCGGCGAATGCCGGGACACCCGGCTCTCCGCCCCAATAACTCGCGATCACGCGCCCCGAGGCGGCAGCGTCATGATGCTGCCGCCTCGATCGCCTTGGCCTCTTCCTTCGCCTGATCGCCCCGCAGCGCGGACAGGAACAGTTCGCACCACCAGAACACATCCTCGCGCCGGACATTGGCGACCAGGCTTTCCCAGCGCCGGATACGCTCGTCGCGCGGCATGGTCAGCGCCTGGACGATGGCGTCGGACATCTCCTCGGCGCTGTACGGATTGATGAGGACGGCGTCCTTCAGTTGTTCGGCGGCGCCCGCGAAGCGCGACAGGATCAGCACGCCGGGATCCTCCGGGTCCTGGGCCGCGACATATTCCTTGGCGACCAGGTTCATGCCGTCGCGCAAGGGCGTGACCAGCCCGATCCGCGCCGCGCGGTAGATGCCCGCCAGCACCGGCCGCGGAAACCCCTTGTTGACGTAGCGGATCGGCACCCAGTCGATATCGGCATATTCGCCGTTGATCCGCCCCGACAGCGAGTCCAGCGTCGCGCGGATTTCCTGATAGGTGTTCACCTTCTCACGGCTGGGCGGCGCGATCTGGAGCATATAGACCAGCGCCCGCCGTTCCGGGTTCTGCGCCAAGAAGCGCTCATAGCCCAGGAAGCGCTCGGCCAGGCCCTTGGAATAATCCAGCCGGTCGACGCCGACGATCAGGCTGCGGCCCGTCGCCGACATATACATGCGTTCGCGCGCGAAACGGGCGTCGTGCCCGGCAGCGGCTTCCTCGAACTCCCTGGTTTCGATGCCGATGGGCGCGCGGATCGCCTGGATCGTGCGACCGTTCCACGTCACCGCGCCATTCTCGCCCAGCGTGCCGCCCAGCTCCTTGGTCACATAATCGCGGAAGCTGTCGAGCCAGTCCTCGGTATGAAAACCGACCACGTCATAGGCGAACAGCGACTCCACCAGCTTGCGATGGCTGGGCAGCGACATCAGCAGCCGGACCGGAGGCCAGGGGATGTGCAGGAAGAAGCCGATCCGGTTCTTGAACCCCCGCTTGCGCAGGTCGCGGCCCAGCGGGATCAGGTGATAGTCATGGACCCAGACCAGATCATCGGGTTCGATCAGCGGCTGTACCGTCTCGGCGAAGCGTTCGTTGACACGGGCATAGCCGGAATCGAAATCCCGCTCGAATTCTGTCAGGTCGATCCGATAGTGGAAGAGCGGCCACAGCGTCCGGTTGGCGTAGCCGTTATAATATTCGTCGATATCCTGCTCTTCCAGGTCGATCGTCGCGGTGGTGACGCCGCCGCCCTGCTGGAAGTTGATATGGCCGCTGAACTCCTCGGTGGTCTCCCCCGACCAGCCGAACCAGATGCCGCCCTGTTCGCGAAGCGCGGCGAGGAGTGCGACCGCCAGCCCGCCCTGATTTCCGCCCGGCCCGGTGGTGGGCGGCTGGACCCGGTTCGAGATGACGATCAGGCGACTCATCGCACGGCACTCCATGGTTTACTCAGCAGGACGGCGCAGTTGATCAGGCCGACCAGCGAATAGGTTTGCGGATAATTCCCCCACAGCTCGCCCGTATTCGGGTCGATATCCTCGGACAGAAGCCCGGCGGGGGTGCAGCGCGCCACCATCTCCTCAAACAGCGCGCGGGCGTCGTCATGACGGCCCGTCACATATAACGCTTCGATCAGCCAGAAGGTGCAAACGTTGAAAGCGGTGTGCGGCAGGCCGAAATCATCCTCGGTCGCATAGCGCAGCATATGGCTGCCCCGGCGCAGGCCCTTTTCCACCGCGTCGAGCGTCGAGCGGAAACGGGGATCGTCAGGCGACAGGAAGCGCAGGTCGAGCAACTGGATGATGCTGGCGTCCAGATCGTCGCCGCCGAACGTGGCCGACATGCGCTGCGTCTCCTCGCGCCAGGCGGCCTGCTCGATCGTCTCACGCATCAGGTCGGCGCGCTCCTGCCAGAAGGTGCGGCGCTCCTCCAGTCCCAGCGCCTGCGCGGCATTGGCGAGCCGGTCGCACGCCGCCCAGCACATCGCGGCGGAATAGGTGTGGACATGGCTCTTGGTGCGGAGTTCCCACAGCCCCGCATCGGGCTGGTCATATTTGGCCCAGGCGCGCTCGCCGACCCGTTCGAGCGAGTGGAAATCCTCGATACCCGACATGCGGAACAGCCGTGTGTCGAAAAAGGCCTGCACGTCGGACAGCACGATCTGGCCGTAAGCGTCGTGCTGGATCTGCTCATAGGCCTGGTTGCCGACGCGGACCGGCCCCATGGCGCGATAGCCGGGCAGCTTCTCCTCGATGCGCTCGACCAGCGTAGCCTCCCCGCCGACGCCGTAGAGCGGCTGGATATGCCCGCCCTTGGCCGCATCCACGATATTGCGGAGATATTCGAGATACCCCTCCAGCACGTCGAGCGCGCCCAGCCGGTTGAGCGCCTGCACCGTGTAATAGGCGTCGCGAATCCAGCAGTAGCGATAGTCCCAGTTGCGCCCCGAATCGGCATGTTCGGGCAGCGAGGTGGTCAGCGCCGCGACGATCGCGCCGGTTTCCTCATGCTGGCACAGCTTCAGCGTGATCGCAGCGCGGATGACGACCGCCTGCCATTCGACCGGGGTGGCGAGCCCGCGCACCCAATGGTGCCATTCATGGGTGGTACGCTCCAGCATGGCGCGGCTGGCCTCGCTCAGCACGCCCGCGAAGCTCTCGTCCGGCCCCAGGAACATGTGGATCGGCCGTTCGAGGCGGAACCATTGTTCGGCCGCGATATGGCCGACCGGCGCGTCGGTGGTCAGGCGCAGCGTCTGCTGCGTCATCAGATAGCGGATATGGTTGGACCCCTGGGTCCGCTCGGTCGGGCTGCCCCAGTCGGTCGCGACCCGCAAGCAGATGCGGATGCGGGGGGACCCGATGGGGCGGACGATCCGCACATAGCTGGTCGGGCGATAGACGCGCCCCTCGCGCGAGAAGCGCGGGCAGAAATCGGTGATCTCGATGCCGTTGCCGCGATCGTCCATATGCGTGGTGACCAGGATCGGCGTGTTGCGCAGATAGCCCTGCGTGGTCGAGATCCGGTCCTCCAGATCGATCGCCCAATATCCCGTCTCCGGTTCGCCATCGCCCAGCAGCGCGCAAAAGGCCGGATCGCCATCGACACGCGGCACGCAGCCCCAGACGAAACGGCCCGCCGAGTCGACCAGCGCCGAAACCTGGCAATTGCCGATCGGCCAGAGATTCATGTCCTGTTGCATTACTCGGCATTCTCCAGCGCTTGGGCGAGCCATTCATGGACGGCGGCGACATCGGGCAGGCGATAGCGGGCAGCGGTCGCGCGCATCGGGCCGACCAGCACGCCCGCGCCGCCAAGCGCCGCCGCCGCGACGAAACCGTCCTCGTCGGTGACGTCGTCGCCGAAGAAGATCGGGACGGTCCCGCGCATCGCCGGGGTTTCCATCAACGTCTCGATCGCCTGGCCCTTGTCACCGGGCAGGCGGACCTCGACCATCATCTTGCCGGGTTGCAGGGTCAGGCCATGACGCTCGGCAATGGCGGCGGCTTCGCGCAGGGCCAGTTGCTCCGCATCCGGGTTCCGGCGGTAATGCAGTCCAGCGCCAAAGCTCTTGGTTTCGAAATAGAGGTCGTTGGCTTCCGCGACGGCGCGCATCTCCTGGGTCGCGGTCGCCAGATGATCGGGCGTTTCGGGCTGGCTGTGGCCATTCTCGGGGCTGCGGCGTTCGGCGCCGTGGCTGCCCGCCAGCGTGAGATGCTCGGCCTGTGGACCGAACAGCGCGTCGAGCTGCGCGATCGAGCGGCCGCTGACGATGGCGAGACGGCCGGGCATATGCGCCGCGAGCGCGTCCAGCCGATCGGCCAGCGCGCGGCTGACGTGCACGGCTTCGGGACTGTCGGCCAGTTCGACCAGCGTGCCGTCGAAATCGAGAAACAGGCTGTCGAGGGTGGACAGGCGCGGCGGCGGTGGAGCGAGGTCGACGGGCATGGGCGAAAGCATAGCGGATGCGGTCATGCCGAGTGAACCCATCCCCGCCGCTCACGTTCCGCTGCGCTAGCGAAATGATTGCGGTCCGACCTGATCGATCAGGTCCATCGGGGGCGGATCATCCGAAGGATCGCGCCCTCACGACGTCGCGGAGGCCGTTGAACACCAACGGCAGATTCCGGCATGTCGCCGACGCCCATCCCGCCATGGCATCCGACTATCCGTGGGTACGGATGACCGCGACCTCCTCCTTCACCTGTTTGCCGAACACGGGATCGTCCCATTCAAAAGACGTCCACTGATCGGGATTGTCGTTACGGCTGCCGGTCTCGATCCCGATCGCGACCTGTGCCACATTCTGGATCATCAGATATCTCCTGCGGAAGGTCGCGTCGGCGCCGGTCAGCCCTTTGCTTCATTGATGACGTGAAGCTGCGTGAACTCGTGGAATCCCTCCTCGGCGAATTCGACGCCAAGGCCCGATTGCTTCGCGCCGCCGAACGGAATGGTGGGGCCGAAATCGAGATGCTTGTTGATCCAGACCGTGCCCGCCTCCATGCGCATGGCCAGGTCATGCGCCGCATCGCGGTCCGACGACCAGATCGAGCCGCCCAGCCCCATGTCCGATGCATTGGCACGCGCCAGCGCCTCTTCGGGATCGTCATAACGGATGACGGGAAGCACGGGACCGAACTGTTCCTCGTCCACCAGCCGCGTACCGTCGCGGATGTCGCGCACGATGGTCGGCCGGATGAAATAGCCGGGCCGGTCCAGCACTTCGCCCCCGGCGATGATCGTGCCGTCCGCACGCGCCGTCTCGATGAGCGCCTTCACCTTGTCATATTGCGCCCTGTTCTGGAGCGGCCCGATCTGGGCCCCCTGCATCAGCCCGTCATCGACGATCGCCTCTTCGGCGATCCGGGCCAGTTCCGTGCAGAGCGCGTCATAGATATCGGCATGGGCATAGACCCGCTTGATCGCGATGCAGACCTGTCCGGCGTTCAGGAACGCGCCGCCGAAGATGCCCGTCGCGGCCTTCACCGGATCGGCATCGGGCAGGACGATCGCCGCGTCGTTGCCCCCCAGTTCCAGGGTAAGGCGCTTGATCGACGCCGCTGCGCTTTCCATCACCTTGCGTCCGGTCGCGGTCGATCCGGTGAAGCTGATCTTCGCGATATCGGGATGCGTCGTCAGGCGGGTACCCAGATCATTCTGGTCGGTGATGATGTTGACCACGCCGGGCGGGAAGATCCCCGCCATCATCTCGCCGATGCGCAGCGTCGACAGGGGCGTCGTGGGTGCCGGCTTGATGACCAGCGTATTGCCCGCCAGCAGCGCGAGGGGCAGCTTGAAGGCGACGATCAGCACCGGGAAGTTCCAGGGGATGATCGCGCCGACCACGCCCAGCGGGCGACGATGCCGCTCGACCCGACGACTCTCAGTGTCCTCCAGCATCCCGACCGGCAGATCATGGCTCGCGAGCTGGCGGATGAAGGCGATGCTATAGGCGATCTCGGCCGTGGCCTCGCTCAACGGCTTGCCTTGTTCCTGGGTGAGCAGGCGCGCCAGGCTCTCCGCATGCACCTCCATGGCATCGGCAAGATCGAGGATCAGCGCGCGGCGCTCCGCGATCGGCGTCCGCGCCCAGGCGGGAAAGGCCTGCTTCGCCGCCGCGACCGCTTCGTCCAGTTGCGCAGCCGAGGCGCGCGGGCACGAGGCCAGAACCTCCTCGGTCGCGGGGTTGATGACCTCCATCGTCTCCGCGCCATCGACCAATCGACCGCCGATCAGAAGCCGGTAACCGGACATATCCCATCCTCCTGTGTTGTCCCCGACCGCCCTTCGCCATCGGGGCGAACGGGAATGCCGATGATTTTCAGGAAGGTTAGAAAGCTTTCGGCCCAGCCCCTAGAGCCAAATCCGGGGTTAATGGTGGTGCCAGTTCGCGCCTATTTCCGCTGGCCGACCACCGTGGCCACCCGGGCAAAGGCTTCGCGGATCGCCTCTTCCGTCAGCCCGGTATAGCCGAGCACCAGCGAGCGTTCGCGGAAACGGCCGGGATTACCATATTCCTGCGTCGCGGCGCCCGCGAAGGGATACAGGCCGACACCGCAGTTGAGGGCGATCCGCTGCATGTCATTCGCCGAGGGGAGATCGGGCGGAAGCGTCCACATCATATGCATCCCGCATTCCCGCCCCAGTAGCGCGCCGCCGGGGAAATGCTCTTCGATCGATCGGATCACCTGGTCGCGCGCGCCCATATAGGATCGGCGGATGCGTCGCAGGTGGCGGAGAAAGGCACCTTCCTTCAGGAAATCGGCGATCACCGCCTGTTCCAGCCATGGTGCGCCATGGTCGGTCAATGTCTTCACCAATCGCGCCTGGTCGAGAAGATGGCGCGGCATGACCGCATAGCCCACTCTCAGCCCCGCGCCGATCGATTTGGAGAAGGTGCCGAGATAGATGACGTGCCCCCGGCGATCCAGTCCGGCCAGCGCGGTCAGCGGGGGTCCGTCATAACGGAAGTCGCTGTCATAATCGTCCTCGATGACATAGCTGCCGGTCTGATAGGCCCAGTCGAGTAGGTGCAGCCGGCGGTCGAGGCTGAGCGTGCAGCCGGTCGGAAACTGGTGGGACGGCGTCACATAGACGAGATTGCCCATGAAGCTTTCGAGTTGCGGCACGACGATGCCCTGTTCGTCGACGTCGATCGGACGGACGCTGGCCCCATAGCTGCCGAAGAGAAAGGCCGCGCCCTGGTAACAGGGATTCTCGACCGCCACGCTCGCCTTTGAACGGTCGGTGATGAAGATGCGGGCGAGCAGGTTGAGCGCCCCCTGGATGCCGGACGTGACCATGATCTGATCGGCGCTGGCCTCGATCCCGCGCGTTTCGCCCAGATGCGCCGCGATCGCCTCGCGCAGCGCCGCCAGTCCACGCGGGTCGCTATATTCGGTCTGGATGCCATGAGCATAGGCCAGGTGGCGCGCGATCGTGCGTCGCCAGAAACTGGTCGGGAAGCTGTCGGGGCGCGGACGTCCGACGAAGAAATCGAACTGCGGCCGTGAGCGCTTTTCGTGCCAGAGCCGGGGCGCACGCCCGGAAAAGCTGGGATTCTTGCCCAGACGGAGGCGACTGCGGCTCGGCTGGATCGACGAATGACCATTGCGCAGCAGGACGGTCGCATCGGGCAGCCGGTCATTGACGAAGATTCCTGCCTTGGCCCGCGAGGAGATATAGTCCTCGGCGGCGAGGCGTTCATAGGCCAGCGTCACGGTGTTGCGGGCGATGCCGAGCTGATCCGACATGCTGCGCGTCGAGGGCAGCCGCTTGCCGGCGGCCAAGGTGCCTCGCAGGATCTGATCGCGCACCGCCTCATAGATCTGCACCTGCAACGATCGTTCGTCGTCGCGGTCGATACGGATGATCAGGTTCATCGTCATCGTCAGGCTTGCCTTCGCTACACCAGCCGAACCGATCCTATCGCACGGTCCGGCCAATAATAGAGCCATCGGCATCTGGAACCATCATCTTCCGCTATACTGGCCCTACCGACTGGCCATGCCGATCTTCATCCTGACCGCACAGCTTATTGGGCTGGACTCATTGGAGCGGAGGACCCCATGTCGATCTATCTCAGTATGCAGCGCGTGCGCTTTTCCAGCCCGGACGGATACGAGAAGTTCAAGATCATTTTCGCCGATACGCGCAATCACTTGATGAAGCTGCCGGGTTTCCTCCACCTGACCTGGTGGGTCCACCCAGAAGACCCGACCTGGTTCAACGAAGTCAGCTTCTGGGTGAACCGCGCGGCGCTCAAGGACTGGCACATGGCGACCTACCACAAGCACGCCAAGGAATGGGCGGCGCGTGGTGCCATCATGGAAGACATCATCACCAATTTCGAACTGACCAACACGCGCCTTCTTCGCGTGTGCCCCTGTTGCGGGCTGGTCGAGGACAAGGCATTCGAACTGCAGGAAGAGCAGAAGGTTCTCGCCGAACCCTGCCCGCAGTGCAATTTCAACTTCCCCGTCATGCCGAACACGCCCAGCAGCTTTGCTGTGTTCAAGGACGTGCCGCTGCTCGCGGAAACCATCGCGCTGACCGCCCCGACCGTGGAGGCGTGAACGGGTGGGCAGGACGGCGAAGCACCCGTCATCTGGCCCCATCGAAAAGACCAGGGATGGCGCTAGGCCGTTGGGCGTGATGCCCTGATAGTGAAGTCTGGTCGACGCTCGGGGGGAACCGAATGGTTTTCGCGATCGGCCGGTTACGGTTCAATCTCGTTCAAGGGAGATTTGGCATGGCAACGCAGTTGGCGCCTCAAGTGCAGGAACTGCCGCGTTACGCGGTTCATGGCGGCGTGCAGAACGAACCCAATGAGAAATGGACGCCTTTCGAATGGGTCGAACCCCGCTTCGGCGTGCAGGTGCACGGCGAATATGTGGTGGCCCGCCCCGAAGGCACGTCGGGTTCGCTCTCGGCCGGGTTCTGGCGCACCGGACCGACCGCACCGGGCGCTGCGGCGGATGGTTCGCATACCCTCGTCTATTCCTCGCCATTGGGCGACGAGGTCGCCTGCGTGATCGACGGTACGGCCGTGCTGACCGTCATCTCCACCGGCAAGCGCTACAAGGTCGGACCCGGTTCGATCATCAACTCGCCCAAGGGGCTCGAGGTGCAATGGGAGATCGAGGGACCGTCGTTCAAGAAATGGTGGTGCATCTGGAACGGCAGCGAACCGACGGACAACCCGCCGCAGGATCTGCTGATCGCGCACACCAGCGACAATCCCGCCGATTGGCTGGAATATCATTTCGTCGAACCGGCCGAGGGGCCGCTGGTCGCGGGCGAACTCTATTTCCTGCGCCCGGGTGGTTCGACGGGCACGATGATGAGCGGCGTGTGGCGCTCGGGCAAGGGCATCGCCGGGAGCGATGTCGACGAAAAGGGTGCGCTCAAAACCCCCTATACCGGCGTGCTGGGTGACGAAACCATCCTGCTGCTCGAAGGCGAGGTGGAGGTGGTGGAAACCGACACCGGCAAGGTCCACAACTTCAAGGCGGGCGATACGATCGGCCTGTCTTCCGGCATGCACATCACATGGACGTCCAAGGGCCCCTTCTCGAAGAAGCTGTGGGTCATCACGCGGGACGTGCTGCCCGAATAATGCCGGGATCGCGGTGACGGGTGGCGGCTCCCCCCCAGGGGCCGCCACTCCGGTCCGACTGACTCCGTCCGCAGGGACGTCCCCTTCATCCCTGATCCAAGCCGCCGTCACCCGCCCGGCGAAGCGGCATCGTCCAGAATAGTGGCGGGAAAACCGAGAGACCGCACCAATGCGGCATGATCGTGGAGAGGATCGAACGCATGACCGGCATACCGGCATCGGCCGCCGTTCCCGACTATAGGAAGGCGGTCGAGGAGTTTTCCACCGAACGGGAGCGAGCGCGGCTTTCGGGACGGTTATCGGACGACATCAACGCCTGTGTCGAATGCTGCGACCGCTACGCCGATGGCGACGACCTGGCCCTTGTCACGATCGCGGCGGATGGCACACGCCATGATCACAGCTTCGCGGCGTTGCGCGACCTGTCGGCGCAGGTGGCGCACATGCTGGTGGCGAACGGCGTCCGGCCCGGCGATGTCGTGGCGGGGCTGCTGCCTCGCAGGATCGAGCTGATCGCGACGATCCTGGGCGTCTGGCGGATGGGGGCGACCTATCAGCCGCTGTTCACCGCCTTCGGCCCCAAGGCGATCGCACACCGGCTGGGCATCAGCAATGCCGTGCTGGTCGTGACCGACAGCGACAATCGCGCGAAGCTGACCGATATTGCGCCCTGCCCTCCGGTCGCGGTCGTCCGCGCGCCGGACGCGCCGCTCATGGCCGGCGACATCGACTTCCGCGCCGAGATTGACGGGATGCCGGCCGATTTCGTGCCGGTCCTGCGCACGGGCGACGATCTTTTCCTGATGATGTCGACATCCGGCTCCACGGGCCTGCCCAAGGGCGTCGGGGTGCCGCTGAACGCGCTGGTCTCGATCGGCGCCTATATGCGCTGGGCGATAGACCTGCGCGCGGAGGACCGATTCTGGAACATCGCGGATCCGGGCTGGGCCTATGGCCTTTATTACGGGATCACCGGGCCGCTGCTGCTGGGCCGGGCGACCATCCTGTATGACGGCGTCTTCTCCGCCGAGGCCGCCTTCGATCTCATCGCGCGGCTCGGCGTCACGAACCTCGCCGGTTCGCCGACCGCTTACCGCCTGCTGATGGCGGAAGGCGGCGCGGCGGCGGCGCGGGCAAGGGGCACGCTGCGCGTCGTCAGCAGTGCGGGCGAACCGCTGAACCCCGAGGTCATCCGCTGGTTCGATGCCCAGTTCGCCGTGCCGGTGCACGACCATTACGGCCAGACGGAAACCGGCATGGTCGTGAACAACCATCACGGCCTGTCGCACCCCGTCCGCATCGGCTCAGCCGGGGTTGCGATGCCGGGCTACCGCGTCGCGGTACTGGATGAGAACGGCCATGAACGGGACATCAACGAGCCGGGTGAACTGGCCATCGACATCGCCCGATCGCCGCTCTTCTGGTTCGGCGGATACTGGCACCAGAACACCCCCGCCATCCGTGACGGCTATTACCGGACGGGAGACACGGTGGAACTAGGACCGGACGGGAGTGTCAGCTTCATCGCCCGCGCCGACGATATCATCACCTCATCGGGCTATCGCATCGGTCCCTTCGATGTCGAAAGCGCGTTGATCGAACATCCCGCCGTGATGGAGGCCGCCGTCATCGGCGTGCCCGACCCGGAACGCACAGAACTGGTCAAGGCGTTCATCGTGCTGAACGCGGGCTTCGCACCGACGCCGGCGCTGGCCGATGCCCTGAAGGCGCACGTCAAGACCCGGCTGTCCGCCCATGCCTATCCCCGGCTGATCGCGTTCCTGTCGGAACTGCCCAAAACCCCGAGCGGCAAGATCCAACGCTTCATGCTGCGCACAATGGATCAGGGCAAAAGCTGATCTGGCTCCATCAAAAAGCGGCGAACAGGCCCTAAGAAGAGGGACAGATATCCTGCACTTTGAACATCGGCACCAGCGTTCGGGGCTCTTAAAACCATATCAACACACCTCTGTCCCTGACTGCTGGTGCCCAAGCGCAACAGGTCACGAATGCACCGAGATGCAGTGACCGTATCAGGGAGCTTTGTATGAAAAGGATTGGGGGCATCAGCATTCTCGCCATCGCGACATGCATGGCGATGCCGGCATTCGCACAGGATGCGAGCGGCGGGCAGGCGCAGGCGCAGGCGCAGGCGCAGGCGGGAGGACTGGAGGATATCGTCGTCACCGCCACCAAGCGATCGGAGAATCTTCAGGACGTTCCCGTCGCCGTGTCGGCCATTTCGTCTTCGCAACTCTCCAACCAGGGCGTGTTCGACACGTCGGACCTCAACGGCTCGATGCCCAATCTCCAGGTGTCGTCGGCCTATGGTTCGCAACAGCCCAATTTCACCCTGCGCGGTGTCGGCGTCGGCACCGAACTCAGCGCCAGTGCGGCATCCCCGGTCGGCGTCTATGTCGACGAGGTCTATCAGACCTTCCGCGCCAGCCAGGGCCAGCAACTCTATGACCTGGCCCAGGTCGAGGTGGTACGCGGGCCCCAGGGCACGCTCTATGGCCGCAACACCACGGGCGGCGCGATCAACTTCATCACCCGCAAGCCCGCCCTGAAGGGCGAAAATGGCTATCTGACGGCGGGCTATGCCAACTACGACCGGCGCAATTTCGAAGGCGCGATCGAACTGACGCCCATCGAGGACCGGCTCGGCATCCGTATCGCCGGCACCTATGTCAAGATGGATCCCTATATCCACAATCTGATGCCGGCCGGGCTCAACAAGACGGCGGCCGGGGGCGCATCGGGTCGCAATTTCGCGACGGGGCGCGATCCCGGTGGCGACGAAAGCTATGCGTTCCGGGGCACGATGCGGTTCAAGCCTGTCGATACCCTCGATGTCACGCTGAAGGGCTATGCGTCGAAATCGATCGGGGGCGCGGCGGCCTCGCTGGGCGCGGGTCCGTACAAGTCCAACCCGGGCCTGTTCGATTATGAAAATCCCAATTTCATCCTCTCGCCCCTGTTCCGGGCGCTCGGCTCCAGCGGTGCGGGCCTGCTGCCGAGCAGTTACAGCCGGGCGGGCCTGTCGGACACCGAGATCGAACAGGATACGGTCGGCCGCGCCGTCACGCGCACGGAAGGCGCCGTTCTGACCATCAAGGCCGACCTTGCCGACCGGCTCAACCTCACCTCGATCACCGGCTATGATTCCGGCCTCTATCTCCAGACGC
Source organism: Sphingomonas sp. (assembly GCF_039594485.1). GTDB lineage: Bacteria > Pseudomonadota > Alphaproteobacteria > Sphingomonadales > Sphingomonadaceae > Sphingomonas. Next base: position 119,116 of record NZ_JBCNNI010000002.1, read on the forward strand.
AGACCGATTGCGACAGCAGCCCGCTGCGCCTCTGCTCGAATGGCTATCGGTCCGATTTCAAGGCCTTCAACCAGGATCTGCGGCTCGATTACAGCAGCGGCCCGTTCAAGATGATCGGCGGTGCCTATTATGGCTGGGATTCGGTGACGTCGAACAATGACATCGACATCTTCAACCTGCTGAGCGATGTGCGCGCGGCCGTCGGCCTGCCCGCGACATGGTTCAACCCGGCGGGCGGCTTCAACGGAAAGGCGCTGTCCGCCGGTTCGGTGCCCACCGGCATCCTCGGCAAGCAGCATTTCCGGCAGGACCGCGAAAGCTGGGCGATTTACGGCGAAGGCAGCTATGAAATCACGCCGACGGTGAAATTCACCGCAGGCCTGCGCTACACCACCGACACCACCAAATATCGCGATGGTATCACCACCTATTATGACGATGCGGGCAACCCACGGATGCTCGCCGTGTCGGCCTATGGCGCGCCCTATTTCCTGTCCCCGGTCTATAACGAGGCCGGGGCCGTGGCGATCCCGGCCAGCGGCGGAACCGTGCCCGGCGGCGTCAACAAGGATGGCAAGACCAGCCGCATATCGGGACGTGCCATCCTGGACTGGAAGCCGGTGGACGGCGTCATGCTCTATGCCAGCTATAGTCGCGGCTATCGCGCGGGTACGTTCAACGGCCTGGCCTATATCAGTTCGCCGCAGGTCTATTTCGTCAAGCCGGAAGAGGTGAACGCCTATGAAGTCGGGTTCAAGACCCGCTTCCTCGACAACCGGTTGCAGGTCAACGGCAGCTTCTTCTATTATGACTACAAGAACCAGCAGAGCCAGGTCGTCGACCAGAGCGTGACCGCGAACATCATCACGCTCGACGGCAAGATGAAGGGGCTCGAACTCGACATCGAATTCGCCGCGACCGACCGCCTGACACTGAACGCGTCGCTGGGCCTGCTCGACAGCAAGTATAAGGACTTCGATCAGGCGACCTGCGCGGCCCTGAACCTCAGCGGGCTATATCCGGCCCAGAAGGGTTCCTGCGTCCAGTCGGGCGCGGGCAGCGTCAGCGTCGGCGGCAACCCCTTCCCCTATGCGCCGACATCCTCGATCAATCTCGGCTTCGACTGGGATGCGGCGTATATCGGCGACGGCAAGATCAAGGTCCATGGCGACACCGCCTATTCGGGGCGCTTCTATTACGACTCGTTCAAGGATTACAGTCGCGGTGTCCTGAAGAACCTCGCCACCGGCCGATATACGAACGGCGAGGGCGATTACTGGGTGTTCAACAGCCGCATCAGCTATGTGACGGATCGCTATACCCTCTCGGTGTGGGGCAAGAACCTGTCCAACAAGCTCTATTTTCCGGGCGGCTATCCCAATGAAGGGATCACCGGAGCGGGCTATCTGGTCCGGGCCCTGCCCAGAACCTTTGGCGTGGAAGGCACCATCCGCTTCTGACGCCCCCGGGCAAGGGGCCGCGCGTCGGTCCCTTGCCCCCCAATGGCATAACCCCTTGTCTCGAAGACCCGCGGCTCCGCTTCTCGAAGCCGACAGGCGGATGGAGGCGTACCGCGCGCCTTGGCAAAAAAAGACCATTCGTGCGTCGAATATCGTCTCTCTGCGTATAAGCGATCATCGTCGATCGAGATGGCAAAGGTCGCGCAAGGGGACGAAGGCACCAGATGATCTCGAAGGCCCGTATCGGATGGCTCCTCCATCGTATCGCCCGTAAGATCTGGTTCCGGGCGGCGCTGATCAGCGCCGCCAGCGTGGTGGTCGCCGCGTTCGCAGGCATCGTGGCGCGAACGGTCCCGTATCACTTTACCGGCGATATCGGGCAGGACGCGGTGGGAACGGTGTTGGAGATCATCGCCTCGTCGATGCTGGCGGTGACCACCTTCTCGTTGACTGCGATGGTCAGCGCCTATTCGTCCGCCACCCAGTTGGCGACCCCGCGCGCGACGCAATTGCTGATCTCGGACCGCATGTCGCAAAATGCGCTGTCGACGTTCCTCGGGGCCTTCATCTTCGCCGTCGTTGGCATCATCGGGCTGCAAACGCGCCTTTATGGCGGACAGGGGCGCGTGCTGCTCCTGATCGCCACGGTCATGCTCGTCGCGCTGGTGGTCGTGACCCTTTTGCGCTGGATCGCGCATCTCGCCGCGTTCGGGCGCATGTCGGATGTGATCGACCGGGTCGAGAATGCCGCACGATCCGCCATGCAGGCATTCGCGGCCGACCCTTATCAAGGGGGAAGACCGGCCATCCCGGTTCCCGGCAATGCGCGATCGGTGCCGTCACAGACCATCGGCTATGTGACGCATGTCGATGTCGGTCGCCTCGCCGCGCTGGCACGAGAGCATGACATCATCGTGCATGTGAAGGCGATCCCCGGTACATTGGTGCACAAGGGTCGTCCGCTGCTCGGCGTGGTCGGGGGCAAGGCGGAACAGGACGACGCATTGTCGCAGGCCTTCGTGATCGAGCGGCACCGCGATTTCGATCATGATCCCCGGCTGGGACAGATCGCCCTTGGCGAGATCGCCGGTCGGGCGCTGGCCCCCGCGACCAACGATCCCGGCACGGCGATCGAGGTGCTGAACGCCTTACTGCGTACCTTGAGCGAATTGCCGGCGCAGGGGCCTTCCCTCGATGACGATCTGCCGCCCGTCCATGTGCCGCGCCCGTCCGTGGACGACCTGATACGCGCCGGTTTCACCCCGATCGTGCGCGAGGGGGCGAGCGAGGAGGAAGTGGCCATTCGAACCTTCAAGGTGCTTCATGCCCTGGGCGAAACGCTGCCTCACGCCCTCGCGACGACACGCGCACTGGCCAGCGAGTTGAAGCAGAATGTCGAGCGCGTGATGCTCGATCAGGCCGCGCGCGCCAGAACGCTGGCCGTCTATGAAGATCATGCGTGACGGCGGCGATTTCGGTCCGGGGGGCCCCGGATCACCCGATCGGGGCCTCCTCATGATGGCTTGACGACGAACCGGGACGGCCCGGATGGCGGACGGCAGGCGTCTTGACCACCTGCCGCCCTTGCCCGAAGCCGACCTACCAGCGCGCGCGCAGCGACACGGCGAAGCTTCGCGGTTCGCCAAAGTAATTGCCTCGCCCCGTGCCGCTGATCCGGGAATAATAGGTTCTGTCGAGCAGGTTGTTGACGTTCAGGCGCACGGTAAGACGGTCGCTCAACTGATATCCGACCAAGCCGTCCAGCGTCAGAACACTACCCTGCGTCACCAGCGTCGAAACGGTCGCACGCGCGTTTCCGGCCTGGGTAGGCGAACTGAAGTTCAGGCCGCCGCCAAGCTCGACGCCTGACAGGGCACCGTCCTCGACCACATAATTCGTGAAGAGCTTCACGCTGTGTTTCGGCGAAATCCGGGTGAAGGCCAAATCCTGATTGGCGGGATCGCGAGCATATTTATTGGTATTATAGGCATAGCCGCCGGTGACCAGCCACCCCTTGGTGATCCGCCCGCGAACCTCAAGCTCGGCACCGCGCGACACGACCTCGCCCTCTGCGACGTAGAAACCTTCGTTCAACGGATCGGCGAGTGCGCGACCGATCTGCTTGATGCGATAGATCGCGGTCGTCAGCAGCAGGCGATCGTCGAGGATCTGCCCCTTCAACCCGGCCTCCCACTGCTGGCCGCTGGTCGGCGACAGCATGTCGCCATCGACGGTACGCTCGGTCTGCGGCGACAGACTGTCAGCATAGCTCACATAGGCCTTCCAGTCCTTCGTCACGTCGTAGGTGACAGCACCGAACGGACGGAAGGACGGCTTCATCCGCACCTCGGTCCAGGGACCAAGCCGGATCGGCTGCGGATTGGTCAGGCTGGGCGTGACCCGCGTGAATCCGTCCCGCTCATGCTGCTCCCACCAGGACAGCCGCGCACCGCCGATGACATCAAGCCGGGACGTCAATGACAGGTCGATATTGCCATAGATGCCGGTCTGGCGCGTGCGGGTCAGGCTGCCGCTATTCGGTTTGTACGCCGGGCGCGGGACGGCGTTGTCGGGGTTGAATACGTCGATCCGCGCGAATGCCCGGTCCCGCCATTCCTTGCCATCGTTATCGAGGCGTTGATGATCCGCCCCTAGCAATACGCTGTGATCGCGACCGAACATCCTGATCTTGCCCGCCACATGCGCGTCGAAACTCGTCCAGTCGCTGTCATACTGGCCATAATAGCCGACCATGCTCGTCGAGCCAGTGCCGCGCCGCACGGCACCATTTCCGAGATACGCATAGTTGGAATAGCTGTCCTGCTTGGCGCGCTGCGCCGTCGCCTTGAAGCGCCAGTCATCGTTGATGTTCCAGGCGAGTTCGGTGAAGGCCAGCGTGTCGGAATCGCGCATCCGGTTCCAGTTCGCGCCGACATAGACCGAACGCCTGACCGACAGCAGGCCACCGCCGACATAGCCCGGCAGCCCGGTCTGAATGGGCGCATAGTAGATCTGATGATGGGCACCGATCGAAAGGGTGACGGCGGGATCGAGGTCGAATGTCACGATACCATAGGCGACATAACGCCGCCGCTTGCCATAGTCGTAGAACATGTCGGAATCCTGGGCCGAGGCCGCAAATCGCGCCTTCACCGTGCCATCCGCGGTAACGGGACCGCCGATATCGAATTCGCCGCGGAAATTATTCCAGCTCCCCGCCAGGGCTGTACCGCTGACCGCGAACGTGGACGTCGGCCGCTTGCGAACCAGATTGATCGCGCCACCCGGCTGCGCGGCGCCCGAGAAGAGGCTGGACGGCCCGCGCAGGATCTCGGCCCGTTCATACACCGTCATATCGGGGCGCGTTCCCGGATAGCTGATCAGCGGCACGCCGTCGATGAGATAGGCATCCAGCGAGAAGCCGCGCGAGATATAGTTCTGCCCTTCGGACGAGATGCCCAAGACCGTCACGCCCGGCGTCGCGAGCATCACGTCCTCCAGCGTGAACAGGTTGCGGAGCTGGATCTCCTCCTGCGTCACCACGGTGATGGTTTGCGGGACGTCCTTGACGGGTCGCGGGTCCTTCGCGCCGATCGTGATCCTTTGTCCGACGACCACGACATCGTCCGTCGGACGTTCCTGAGCCTGTGCGCTTGCGGTCGCGATCACGACAAACGACGCCCCGGCAAGGGCGAGAGATCCCAATGACATTTTATATCCCCCTATGATGACAGGGGAGTCATTAATTCGTCATGTTATCATGAGTCAATAATGATAATCACTAGCATTATTAATCAAAATTGCCGGGCGAGCAGGAGCGTCACATAGGCCCCATAGCGCCGCACACGATGTTCGACCGCGCCGAGCTTTCCGTTTCTGTCTGGCTGGTAGAAGGCGCGATGCCGCCGCTCGACATAGCCGGACAGGCCCGATCCCGTAAGCGTCGCCTTGATCCCCCGTGGCAGCATGGTTTCCGCATAGAGGGATATCTCCGGCCGTTCCCATTCGCGTTGATACTGGTCCACAAACCATTGCCGTTGGGGAAGCTCGATCTTCGCGGACAGGCCCCAGGCCGACCGGATGCGCGACACATCCTGGCGCCAGGCGATGTTGACGATATTGTCGCGTTCGCGGGCGTCGGCGCGCATCATGCCGGTCAGGGGATCGGCCCGACGCGTTCGGGCGATGTCGGCATCCATGCTGATGCGGCCACCGGACACCAGGCCGTCCATCGGCACGGTCGCCTTGCCCTTGATCCGCCACAGCCGCACCGTGCCGAAATTCGCCAGCGCCTGGCCGCCTTGCGCCAACGGGACATAGGCCAATGCGTCGTCGATGGTTTCGCGCGATGCCGTCAATGACACGGCACCTCCATTTCCGAACCGGTGATCGATCGTTCCAGACCAGACGGTCATCCGCTCCGGGCGCAGTTCGGCATTGCCCGCGATCGGTCGATCGTTGATCAGATCGCCCGACGCGGCGAAACCCTCGAAATCGAGCTGGCCGACCGACCGGCGAACGCCGAACCGCAACTGGGTCCGTTTCCCGGCATCCCAGATCATCGAAAGGTTCGGCTTCCAATATTGCAGTCGCCGATCTGGAATGCCGCCCGACCTGACGCCGATCCGCGATCGCTCGAACGCCAGCCCGGTTTCGACCCGCATGGCGGCGTTCAGGGTAAGCACGGCGTTGGCGAACACCTCGCTCCGCACTTCGGCAACAAATGTCCGCCGCTGCTCGCCCCCGACTCCCGGCCGAAACTGATTATCCAGGTCGTTCCAGGCCATTTCGGCCCCCAGTTCGGGAAGGAGCCGGTACTCGCCCTTCCGCTGCACCGTCACGCGCGCAACCAGCTCGCTGGTGCGAGCATCGCTTGCAAAGCGGTCCGTGGGATCGGACCGGGACTTTTCGGAAAAATGGCTCGTCTCCGCCCGTCCCAGCGCCACCAGCTTGGTCGACCAGCCGTTTCCCAGCGTGCGCGACCAGTCACCGCCCAGTTCGCCATTCCATTCGCCGTAAAGCCCATCGATGCCGCCATCGGTTCCGGTCGCACCGCGTTCGTGCAGCGTCTGCCCATAGGCTTCGCGCTCATGACCGATCCGTGCATTGAGGCTGAGCGTACCGCCCCCGACATCGCCGATGGTGCCCAGCGTGAACGTCGCGCCGCGGGTATGGATCGCGAGGCGTTCGTCGGCGATCTGCACCTGGCCGCCGACCGGCTCTTCGCGCCGATACACGCCGCGCAAGGGATTATTCTCATACCAGGCCAGGGCGCTGGCCGATGTCTGCCATCCTGCGACCGGCAAGGCATAGCTGAGTTCGACCCTGGGCGTGATCGCATCATCGCTGAACCCGCGACGCAGCTCGATCGAGCCGTTTCCCGAACCGCTGGTCGTGGGGAGCAGCACGACGTTGGCGACCACGGCCCGTCCCATCGTGTCGGCCGTACCGCCACTGCGGATCAATTCGATCCGTTCGACCCGCGACGCCGCGATGCGCCCCAATGTCGGGGCCAGCCCGCCCGTCTTCACGCTCGGCCGTTGACCGTCGATCAGGACATTGCCCGCATTCGCACCGAACCCCCGCGTGTCGTCATCGGACTCCAGGGTAAAACCCGGCGTCCGTTTCAGCATGTCGATGACGGTCTGTGGCTGAAACGCCGCGTAGAAGGCGGCGGGATACGCGACCCGCCCGCCCTCTTCCTTCGCCCCGGCCTGTGCCTGGGCAACCGCCACTTGCCCGGACGCTGCGCCGCTTGCCGACAGGATGGCCATCAATGTCGGAACGATCATGACCACCATGAAGACAGGCACTGCGATGACGGGGCCGGACATGATACCACAGCGTCCGAACCGGCATGACGCCGATGGCGATGGATCCAGAATGTCATGCTCGGTCCCGATCAGACGAGGAACAATAGGGCGGGAATGGCCGCCGCCGCGAGCAGGTGCATCCACGCGCGGGCCACGCTGCGCGCATGAAAGGCGCTCATGGTAATGACCGCGAAAAGCGCGAAGCTGGGCAGCGTGGCGGCCAGGACCGCTTCGACCGGCGGAACACCCGTTCGAACGAGAAGCCGCGAAACCGCTGCGGTCCACAGCGCGGTGACGGCATATGTACCCAGCGTCACGGCCAATATGCGCGCTATGCTGCGCATGGCGTACGGCATCATCCCCGCCCTCCCTTCACGCGCCGCAGCACGCGATCACGATGGACATTCACGGTGACGACAATGGCGGCGGTCAGCGTCAGCCAGCCCGCCCATGCGACCGCGCCATAGGCCCAGCCATGTTCCACACCGAGCAGCAGAAATCCTGCCAACAAGGCGCCGAAGCCCGCGAGACGGAGCGCCCTTTCGGTGGCAGGGGCAGCCTTGCGACCCAGCCAATCCTGATGATGCCGGGGCATCGACAGGAACAGGCAACCGAAACCGCCGATCAGGACAAGCGCCGTGAACAGCTCGATCATGCCGTGGCCCCAAAGCTGGCCATTTGTCGGCGGCGCGTTGGCGTACGGGCCTTGTGATGCGCGACACGATAGGCGGCGAGCGCGCAGGCCCCGGACGTTGCGATCACGACCAGGTCGAAACCGACGAACACCCAGTCTCCTGCCAGCAGGCTGGCAAAGGTGCCGCGTTCCGTCGCGACCGCGTTGACCACGGGTATCAGCGCGTAAAGCGCCGCGCCGATCAGCAGGGTTTCGATCCACGCACGACGCGTCGGACGCGCCGTCGCCCAAATGGCTGCCGCCCCCCATGCGACGAACAGCGCATTCACCTCCCAATCCGCGCGGTGGGGCATCCCGACCGGGAGCAGGCGATTGGCGAGGAAATAGACGGCAATCCCAATCGCGCTACCCACAATCACCCCGATGTTCAGCCGCTCGACCAGCCGAAAGCCGAAATGCGGCCTGGTCGGATCGGCCAGCTTCACGCGGCGCTTGACCGTCCAGAGGACCAGCCCGGTCGCCACGATGACGGTGCCGCCGATGCCTGAGAGGAAATAGAACCATCGCAAGATCGGTCGCGCGAACCAGCCACGGTGCAGATCCACCATCACCTCGCGCGTCGCGGATGCCGATCCCTGATTCTCGGCAACGGGCGAGACGGCACCCGTGACGGCATTCAGATGCAGCGGCGTCGCCGGATCCCGCCATTCGCGGCGCGACGGATAGAGGGTGGCCGTCGCCGACATCATGCCCGGACGCTCGACCGAGATATAGGAGGGCGCGCGCCCCTGCCAGTGACGCTCGGCGATCGATACAAGCCGCGGCACGGGCAGAACCGCGGCATGGGCGGTGTCGTCCGGCGATGCCTTCGGTTCGGGATAGGCCGCTTCGTAGAAGGCGTCCTCGCTGGGGAATGTCGCACTGATGGCCCATGGCATCAGCATGAACATCAGCGTCACAAGCCCGGTATAGGTGATCATCAGGAAGAACGGCAGGGCCAGCACACCCGTCACGTTATGAGCGTCCAGCCAACTCCGTTGCCCTTTGCCGAACCGCAGCAGGAAGAAATCGGCGAAGATCTTCTTGTGCGTCACGACGCCCGACAGGATGGCGACCAGCATCGCCAGTGCCGCAACGCTGACGATATAGCGCGCCCAGGCGACCGGCATGTAGTGAAGGTCGAAATGGAAGCGGTAGAGGAAATAGCCGCCCCTCGTCTCGCGGACCGTCACCTCACGACCGGTCGCGGGGTCGAGCACAACATCCATCCCGCCGCGCCGCCCCGCCCCCTGCGGCAGCCACTCAACCGTCAGGCCATCCCCCCCGCGCATCTCGGGAAAGGTCAGCGACCAGCTTTGCGCACCCGCCCCACGCTCCCGCAAAATCCTGTCCGCAGCCTCGAGCCCCTGGCGCGATACGCGACCGGGAAGGAGTTCGGGCCGCATCCATGCATTGATCTCATGCTGGAAAAACGCCGTCGTCCCGAACAGGAAAATGACGAACAGCAACCACCCCGGCAGCAAGCCCACCCAGCTATGGAAAAGCGCCATCGACTGACGAAAGCTGTCTTTCATGTGATCACGTCCGGCCCAATATCGATATCCCCACCGAAGCCGCGCCTTATGCATTGATTGATAATGATTCTCAATATTATTATTATATGATATATCAGCAATATAAGTGCGGAGGGTGCAGGAAGTGTGGGCCGGCGTCGGCGAAAGGGGGGGGGACTGACTATCCACCATAATCCCCATGCTCGCTGCCATGTTCGGTCGCGCTATTCGGTCAGGCATCACGTCGCGGCAGGCGACGCGACTTCGCCTCAGCGCCCGGCTTGCGTGAAGGCAATAGGGGCGAAGCGGTTCTCGCCAACGTCATAGCCGCCTTGCCCAGAAAGCTGCGACGCCCAATGCCCAGCGGCGAAAGACTCCTGGGTTCCGAACACCGGCCGAAGCGCTTGAGCCATGCCTCTCCACTTATGCGGGGCAGGCTCACCTCTCATATCATACGCCACGGCCCCATCGATCCATCTGATGACGCTCTCTCGTCTGCTTTTGTCCCCGCGAGATTCGCCGGGCCGCGCTGGGCTTACAACGCGTCGACCCTTGTCATGATCTTGCGCATCAGGGCGATCAACTGTCGTTTCTCGGCATCCGTAAGTGCCCCCAGCAATATCTGTTCACGCTCTCGTGCGGTACGCAGGATACGAGGGTAGAGTTCATGCCCCTTATCCGTCAGGTGATAGGGCTTCGTGCGTCCGGCGAAGCGGCCACTCAACGGCTCGACCAGCCCCTCCTCGACCAGCTTGGCCATCGACCGGCTGACTGCGCCTGCATCCATGGCGATCAGGTTCACGACCATCTGCGCGCTCGCAACGCCCTGCGCCCTCACCGAGGCCAGCACGCGCCATTCGCCAATTCCGATGCCGAACTCGGTCAGGTAAATTTTCGAAGATGTCGTGGTCCAACGGTTGGCGATCGTGCCGAGGAAAAACGGGAAATAGGCCTCCAGATCAAAGGGCTCACCGGTCATCCCGGCAAGACAGCCGAATCAAGTTGACATGTCAATTTGCAATGTCAGATTGATCGGAGATAGCTTCTGACGGTACCGGAAACCCGGATCGACAGACGCGAACGAGCGGCACTCTGACAACAGAATGAGCGTGTGAACCACGCCGACGAATGCCGAGGAGAGGAACATGACGCCTTTTCACGAGGTGAGTGGATCGACCTGCGACGATCGCTGGTCGAGCGACGGCCTGTCTGACACGGCGGCGCTGTCGGCCTGGAACGAAATCATGTCGACCAAGGTCGCGGAGATGCGCATTGACAGCGATCATCGCGAGGTTTTCCATGCACAATGGGCCCGTTTCGGACTGGGCCCCATCGAAATCCATAATTTCCGAACGGCCGAACAAACGATCACGCGAAGCCTTTCGATGGCGCGTCGGTCTGCCCATGAGGTTTATGCGCTTTCCTACATGCAGCAGGGGACGGCGGCCGTCCGCCATGCTGGGATCGAGGTCTTCGTTCCCGAGGGCTGCTTTGTTCTGGTCAGCCATGCCTCGCCCTACAGTTTCCAGTTTCCATGCGGCGCCGTCGCGCTGACCGCACACATGCCGACATCCTGGCTCCGCCGCTGGGTGCCGCAGCCCGAGGTCATGCTGGCGCGCACGTACGACCCCACGCCTTGGGGCACGGCGCTCGCCGCAATGTTGTCCGCGATCGACCAGGGCGGCCTGAAGGATGCCGCCGTTTCCCGATCATTGATCGCGGACCAGCTCGGCGGCTTCCTGGCGCTTATGAACGGCAACGACAGCCCGTGCGAGTCGCTTCACCAGAGCCGTATGTTCAATCGCGCAATCCAATTCCTTCGCGACCGGTATGACGATGTCGACCTCGATCCCTGTGCCGTCGCGGCCGAACTCAATATCTCGAAACGCTATGTCCACAAGATCTTCGCGGGTAACAATACGACCTTCGGCGCTGCATTGCTGGAACTTCGCTTATGCCGGGCCGCCGATATGCTGAATAACGCTCACTATGACGCGTATCGGATCAACGATGTGGCCTTTGCGTGCGGATTCTCGGATTCGAGCCATTTTGCCCGGCGCTTTCGTGAGAAGTTCGGAATGTCCCCGCAACAGATCCGCAAACGGCACTGACCGCCGCCCCTGTTTATCCATCGATCCCGCGCAGCGAGACGCCGCCATCGACGAGCAGTTCGGCGCCGGTCATGAAGTCGGATGCGTCGGACGCAAGATACAGGGCCAGCGCCTTGAACTGACGCGGCTCGCCCATCCGGCCTAGCGGAACCCCCTGGTCCCAGACGGCGCGGACCGCCGGGTCGTGCAAAACGCCGCCGCCGATATTGGTGACGACCGAGCCCGGTGCGATGGCGTTGACGCGGATACCATAACCGGCAAGTTCCCGCGCGAGCTGCCGGACGAAATGCCTCACCCCCGCCTTGGCGGGCATGTAGGGCGTCGGCACGATCGGGCAGGTTATTTCGGACGCGTTCGACGTCGTTGCGATCAGTGACCCCTTGCGACCATGCTTCTTCATCAGCCGGACCGCGTGGCGGAAGGTGAAGAAGACACCATCGAGGTCGATCGCCAACGTCTTGCGCCAATCGTCCACGGCGTAGACATCGATCTGCCCCGATACCGTGCGCCGGCCGTCGAAACCCAGATAGCCTTCGCCCGCCGCCATGCCGGCATTGGCGAACACGACATCGATGGCACCGAACGCCGCTTCGTGATCGTCGAATGCCCGACGCACGGCATCGTCATCAGCAACATCCACCTGGCAATGTCGCACATCGAAGCCCGCGTTGCGCAATCGCTCCGCTTCGGCCGCGGCTGCGCCACCGTCGATATCGGCGATCGTGACCGCCGCTCCGCCTTCGGCGACAGCCTCGACATAGGCCAGTCCAAGCCCCGATGCCCCACCGGTCACCAGTGCGGATCGACCGGCAAGCGAGAATTGATCGAAAAGAGTCATTGTCAATGTCCCGATATGCGTTGGTACCGTGGGTGACGCTCAGCCCGCGTGCAGGGCGTCGGCCACGACCTTGGATGTCTTGGCGAAACTCACCTCCGCCATCGCCGCGAGCGGCCATTCGCGGAAATATTCGTTTATGACTTCGACGCCGATCCACCCATCATATCCAAGGCTCCAGACCGCCTGCAGGAAGCCAGCGATATCGAATTCGCCATCGCCCGGCAGAAGCCGCCGATTGATGATCGAATCCATGAAGTTGACGGGCCGCGCCAGCGCACCGTCGTTGATCTCGACACCGATCACGTCGTCGCGCGACAGTTTCGCCGCGATGTCCGCGTTCGATGTGCCGGTTCGGAGCATATGGAGGTTGTCGAGCATGATCCCACCGTTCCGCGCGCCCGCCCCCCGCGTCAGTGACAGGACAAGATCAAGACTGGGGAGCGCGGAGAAGTCGGCAGGCAGCATTTCGAAGAGGATTCTGGTGCCGCGTTCAGCGGCCTCGTCACACAATTTGGCGAATTCGGCGGTCATCCGGTCCAGAGGAACACCGTCGTTCCCAAGGTCCGCGATCTTGATATGATTGGCGCCCAGTGCCTCCGCCGCTTCGAGCAGCAATGCCCGGTTCCGATCGGATGCGCGGCGGCGCTCGTCGGTACAATACCAGTCGTTCAGCCATTCGACCTCGACATGTCGAATGCCATGCGCATCGAGTAGCCTCTTCAACTCCGCAAAGCCGATAGTTTCACGCAGAACCTCAAGATCGGAATGCCAGAAACCCATTCCGGTGTACCCGGCCCGCGCGGCGCTTTCGATCCGTTCGCGGATGTCATGACTGCAAACCTCCTGGATGAGCGGCGCAGTGCCCGACGCCAACGTCCAGTATGATCCGTGAATACCAATGTCCCCAATCATGCCAAACTCCTCGGCCGCAAAGATCAATAGCGGTAGTTGAATGCGATGCCGTAGATGCGCGGCGGCTCATAGGCCGCGTTGATCGTGCCATCGGACAGGGTCGAACTATAGGTCACGATGGCCTTGTTCGTGAGGTTGTTGCCGAAGACGCGAACGGTGTATCGATCGTCCGGTGATGTCCATGCGATCGATGCGTTCAGTTTCCCGAAAGCACGCTGCGCGGCAATATTGTTGGCCTCGAAGAAATAGCGAGATGAATAGACGCCGGTTGCGTTGAACGCCAACTTGGATGCGTCCGCCATGTCCAGCGTGTATGTCGCCGACAGATTGCCCTGCAGGCGCGGCGCCTTCGGTATGCGATTGCCGCTTGCATCGCCGGGGAACGATGCGATGCCGCCATTCGGTCCGGTAAACGGGGCGTTCTGGAAATCCCTGAACTGGGCATTGGTGTACGCCATGCCGCCGGCCAGCGCGAATGCGCGGGAAAGCTTGGCATCGAAATCGGTTTCCAGGCCGAAGATCCGTGCGGATGCGCCGTTGACGATGCCCGTTGTGGCCAGGCCGACTTTCTGAACCTGAATATTCTTATAATCGTAATAATATCCGGCAAAATTCATCCTGACCGTATTGCCGAGCAGATTCGTCTTCAGCCCGGCTTCGTAAGCGTTGATCGTTTCCGGCAGAAACGCAGGATCGGATGAAAATTGGGTGTTGAAACCACCACTCTTGAAGCCGGTATTGAACGAGGCATAGGCAAGCACTTCGGGCGAAAATCGGTGATCCAGTGACACCCGGAAGGTCGGTTTCTTGAACGTGATCTCGGCGTGCGGCGTCGTCCCGATCGGAACCGGCGTCGTACTACCGAACGCGATCCCGTCGGTCCGGCCGTCAATCTCCCGCTTTTCGCGTGTGTAGCGTGCACCGAGCGTCAGATTGGTATTCGATCCGAGCTTGAGGGTTCCCTGACCATAGCCGGCGATGGATTCGGTCAGTTGGTCACCGAACAGGAGAACCGACTCGAACGGACCGAACAGATTATTGGGGACGTTGCGCGAGATGACTTTGGATGGGTCATACATGCCCCGCGCGCGAAAATAGAACACACCGGCGGTCCAGACAAAAGGGCCCGAGCCGCCCGATGCCAGTTGCAGTTCCTGACTCAGCTGATTTTCGAGGTCGATCAGGTCGCCTTCGAAGTGAGGAACAGGTGTGAAATCGACGTCCCACCGCAGACGGGTCCTGGCATCGCGATAGGCCGTGATCGAACTCAGCGTCACATCGCCGATCTCCTGATCGATCCGCATGCTGACGCCCCAGTTCCGGTTGTCGAGCCGGGGCACGACATCACCGTTCAGATCCCAGGCATCCCCGGCATCACGAATATTGCCGTACGACGCCGGAAGATTCGTACCGGGGAAAACGCGCTGGCCGTTGAACGAATTGGCCATGTCGGTGAAGTCGCCGATCAGGCGTATCTTGGTCGTATCGCCCAGGTCGAGCACCCATTTCGATCGCAAACTGATATTATGGATGTTCCGGTTGACGTCGTCTCCGGTCGGGATGTTCTTGCCCCAGCCATTGGCCTGTGTACTGGCGGACACGGACAGGTCTGCAGCGACGCCATTCGCGACACCGCCACCGACATAGACGTCGCCCTTGGTGGCGAGATAATTATCCACGGAGAGCCCGGCCCGGACATCGAGCTTGCTCGTCGGATCACCGGTCACGACCTGTATCAGGCCGCCGGTCGCGTTGCGCCCGAACAGCGTGCCCTGCGGCCCCTTGAGCACTTCGATACGGCTGATGTTATTGAAATCGAACAGCGCCGAGGTCGAGGAGGCATAATAGATGCCGTCAACATAGATTGAAACCGGCGTCTCGATACCCGGCCCGATCGCCGTGCTGCCGACGCCGCGCAGATAGGTGATGGCAAAGCCCACCGCGCTCGACACGCTGAGGCTCGGCACGACATCGCCCAGTGCCTGGACATTCTCGATGCCACGCGCCTCTAGCTGTTCTGCGGTCGGTGCCTGCACCGCGATGGGCACGTCCTGCAGCCGCTCTTCGCGGCGCTGCGCGGTCACGACGATGTCGGTGTTATGGGTATCCGCGGTGCTGTCATTCGCCTGGCCCGCGGTCGTCGCCGTCTGCGCCAGCGCGCCGGTCGATACGCCACAAAATAGCGACGCCATCAATGCGAGGCCGATGCGAGTCTTCGCCATCTCACTAATCCCTCCCCAATAGTCCTGCCGGACTCATTTTTATTGTTGCTTATGGTATGCGATCACGGTGCGCGGCGCGCGGTTACAGGCGCACAAAACTTCGTCTCAGAGAGCACGACATTGCAGGCGGCAAGTTCGATCGAGCGCGTCGGCAATGGCGGGTCGTTCGGCCCCCATGGCGTCACCCATCCAGGTCGACGCCACGGGTTCGGTCACGTCGTATCAGCGCGACCGATAATCTTGCGCCGCCGATGAATAGGGCCACCCCATAACGGTCGCCCGCACCTCTCGCTGGACATGGCGCTCAACGCCCGGCTTCGACGAGCCGCCATCGGGTTCGCCCCAGATGATCGAAACCTCTTCACCCATTTCCGCCTCGGCGATCGTCGCCAGCGAAATCCATTTGCGCTGCACCGAAAGATAGCAGGGATAGGTGGACAGACCGATGTGCCGCCCACCCTGCATGACCGAGTCGTAGGGATGCGCGGCATAATGAGCGCTCGGCATCTCCATGAACTTGCCGTTCTCGCCATCGTGCAACTGGCTGGCATAGATGGCGATCGCGTCGTCCGCGTTCCATTCCAGCGTGACCTTACGACGATGGGGGCGATCGGCCATCTGCATCAACGCGCTGCGTCCGATGAAGTCGTGATCGAACTTGATGAGCCGTCCATAGTCGAGGTCCCACGGCGTCAGATAATAATCGTCGATCCTGTCCGACACGAAGCTGCCACCGAGCGAGGCATTCGCCTCGAATCCGTTGCCCGGCAGCCATTCGCGATAGGCGCGCATCCCTTCGCCCGAATAGATCGCCTGTAGGGGCGAGGGGATCCAGCCCGCCTCCACCGCACAGGTGCCATAGGCCCGGCCACCGACCAGTTTCAGGCCGAATTCGGCGCCAGCTTCGACGATCTTGGCGCGAACTTCGTCGCCTTCCTCCCACGGCCCCCAGAATTCGAGACCTGGTGCACCGGCGAAGGAATGGGCCAGCGCACGCGCCCGATGGCCCGCGAGGTTGATCTCCGTCATGTGAAAGAATTTCGGTCGGTCGATCGGTCCACCGTTCAGCTTCTCCAGGAGCCGCCAGGCATTCGGCCCCTGCAGTTCGAAGCGATAGGTCTTGCGCTGTTGCGGGTTGGAGACCGAACGCTCGTCACGTTCGGTTCGCACGTCGTAATTCCCGGTCGACGTGATGAACTCGATCCAGTTGGCGACGGCAGGTCGGCCGACGATGTTCACCTTGTCGTCTTCCAACCCGAACAGCACCATGTCGCCGATCAGATAGCCGTCCTGATTACAGCAGATCAGCTGCTTTCCCTTGTTGCGGCCATAGTTCTTGAAGGAATTGACCCCGACTTCCGACAGCAGGCGGATCGTGTCCGGCCCTTCGACATACAGGTCTGTCATGTGCAGCGACTGGTCGAGCAAACCCACGGTGTCGTGCCACGAGCGCTGCTCGTCCCGCCAATTGGTATATTCGGATTTGACCGGATATTGGTAAGCGCCGACCTGCACCTCGCGCAGCCATTTGGCGGGATTGCCAAGTTGATCGATCTTGTCCTGAAGAGATTTGAAACTCATGATGCCCTCCTAAGAGTCAAAATCGGGCGCTGTTCGCACCCACATGATCGGTACCGACCCGTCGCAGCAGGACCAGGCCGCCGAGCAGAAAGATCAGGCCGGCGCTCAGCCCGGCCCGCTGACTTGCGAAGACCTGCGTCAGGATGGCGATGGACAGCGGCCCCAAGAACGATGTCGCCGTGCCCGACAGCGCGTAGATACCGAACATCTCGTTGAGTGACGCGGGTGGCGCGATCTTGGCCAGCATCGCACGGCTCGACACCAGTCCTGCGGTCACGAAGAAGGCAGCAAGCCCTTCGGCCAGAAAAAATGCCTTGTCCGCAGTGCGAGGAAACAGGCCGCCGGTCACGTGCGGGTCGGTGGTCATGAACAGCACGGTGCCAGGGGCAATTGTAATCAGCAGCAGATTGGCCACGACACAGCCGAGGATGCAGACCTGAAGCGCCGCCTTCGAACCCAACCGATCGTCCAGTCTGCCGCCGAAGAGCGATCCCGCCAGCGCGACGAAACTGAGCACCAGGCCCATCACCGAAAGCTGCGCGCCGCTCCATCCGAGAACACCGGCACCGACAACGCCCATGAACATCATCAGGATGATGAAGCCCTCGTTGAAGACCATGCGGGCGAGCAGATAGGAGAGGACGTCAGGCAACGCTCTAAGCCGGCCGACGGATTGGCCGAGCCGCTTCAGACCGCTGCTGACCACCATGCCGAGCGGAAGTCGGCTGGGCGCGGGATCGGGCACGCGGAGAAGGAGCGGCAGCGAGAAGACCAGCCACCATATCGCGACGACCAGCGGCACGATGCGTTGCACGACGCCACCCTCTGCGCCCGGCGCCAAGCCCCAGTCGGCAAGGAGATAAGCGCCGAAGAGGATGATCCCCGCCCCATTGGCAAGGGCATAGGCAAGGCCGCTGACCGAGCCGTAGCGATGCACGGGCGCAACCTGTGGCAGCAGCGCGTTGTAGAAGATCGAAGAGAGCTCATAGCAGATGTTCACCAGCACCAGCGCCGCCACGATGGCGAACAGTCCATGCCCCATGTCCGGCACCGCGAAACTCAGGACGGCGGTGGCCGGCACCGCGACCAGAATGCACGCGATCAGGAACGGCTTCCGCCGTCCACCGGCATCGGCGATCGTTCCCAACAACGGCGCGGCGACCGCGATGAAAATCGCGGCGGTCGACAGGATATAGCCCCAAAGGGCCTGCCCCCAGACAGGGTCGCCGACGACCTCATTGGTGAAGTAAGCGGAAAAAACATAGATATTGATAAGGACGTAGAAGGGATTGCGCGCGCATTCGTAAAGCGCCCAGGCGATCTGCTGCCTCCTTGAATGGGGGTCTGCAACCGCTGGACCCGGATCCTCCCGAACGGCTCCGAGAGCAGGCTGGTTGACTTCGATCATGACCGTCGATCCCTTCCCCGGCCTTGGCCAACCGACCGCCTCAATCGGCCTCGACCACGCAAACGGCTTGACCAACCTCGGCAATCTCGTCCTCTCCGACGAGGATCTCAACCAGCACGCCGTCGCCTGTCGCCTCGACGACCTGCGTCACCTTCTCGGTTTCGATTTCGTAGAGGCCGTCCCCCTCCTTGATCGGATCGCCCGGCTGTTTGTGCCATTTCACGATCGTCGCCTCTTCCATGTTCATTCCAAAGCGCGGGAGCTTGAGTTTGATCTTCATGCGGGCACCCTGTGCAGTTCATTGGTGATCGACAGCGCCGCTGCCACGATCTTTTCGGGATTTGGGAAGATCGCGGTCTCCGCGACGCCCGAATAAGGCATCGAGACATTGGGCACGGTGACGCGCTTGATCGGCGCCTTGAGCGACGAAAAACAGGTGTCGGCCATCACCGCAGCGATGTGAGAGGCGGCGCTGCAACGGTCCTTCGCTTCATCAACCAGCACCAGCCGCCCGGTCTTGCGCACCGAGGCGGCGATCCCCGCTTCGTCCAACGGGACGAGCGTGCGTGGGTCGACGACCTCTGCCGAGATGCCATGCTCTTCCAAATCGCGGGCGGCACGCAATGCGGGGCGGACCATCGTGCCGATCGCGCAGATGGTGACGTCCGTCCCTTCGCGATGGACGGTGGCCTTGCCGAACGGGACAAGATACTCGCCGTCAGGCACCTCGCCGCTGTCGCCGCCCCGGCCACTCGCCTCGAGGAAGAACGTCGGATTGTTGCCGCGGATCGCGGTGGTCAGCAGCCCCTTCGCATCGGCTGGCGTTGCCGGCGTGGCGACATTGACGCCGCCGATGTTCATCAGTGTCGGATAGGGCGTATCCGAATGCTGCGCCGCCAGCGAGCGGCCACCGCCATAGCCCGCGATCACCGTGATCGGCAGGTTCATCTGACCGCCGGTCATCATGCGCAGCTTGGCCATCTGGTGCGCGATGGCGTCCATGCCGGTGTAGATGAAGTTGCCGAACATCAGGTGCAGGATCACCCGTCGCCCGGCCGCCGCGGCCCCCACCGCCATTCCGGTCAGCGACGCTTCGCAGATCGGCGTGTTGTACACGCGGTCGGGACCAAACGTCCGATAGACCTCGCGCGTGTCGCCGAAGATCGCCAGTTCGACATCCTCTCCGAACAGGATGATGTTCTCGTCACGGGCCATCTCGTCGAGAAAGACCTGGTTGATGGCCTGGATATAACGTTGCTTTGCCATGGTGCTCCGTCCTCAGGGTCGCTGGTCGGAAAAGGTGATTTCGAAGATCAGCTCGGGATCGGCATCCTCGCTGTCCTGGGCATATTGCACCGCCTCTTCGATCTGCGCGGCGACCCGGGCCTCGATCTCGTCAAGATCGGCCTGCGCCGCGCCGCCTTCCGCCAGAAGGCGGGATGCGAAGCGGAGGATCGGATCCTTGTCGGGCGCCTGCCACGCCGCGATCTCGTCCGCGGTGCGATAGGAATAGCCGCCGAGGAACGCATCCTCCGCCTCCAGGTGGCCGCGGATGCGATAGGTCTTGGCCTCGATGAAGCTGGGCCCCCCGCCCGATCGCGCGCGGTCGACAGCGGTCGCTACCGCCGCCTGCACCGCCAGCACGTCGTTGCCGTCAACGGTGAATGCGGGCATGCCGACGGCGCGCGCCCGATCGGTGAACGCGCCGGCGGTCACGCGGTCGGTGATCGTGAATTCCGATACGCCATTGTTCTCCAGCACCCAGACGACCGGGAAATCCCAGACGGCGCTCATGTTCAGGCTTTCCATCAGCACGCCCTGGTTGGCCGCGCCGTCGCCAAACAGGCACACCGAGACCGCCGTGTCCTTGGCGACCTTGATGCCCATGCCTGCGCCTGCTGCGATGGCGATGCCGCCGCCGACGATGCCATTGGCACCGAGGATGCCCTTGCTGACGTCCGCGACATGCATCGAGCCGCCCATGCCGCGACAGATGCCCGTGCGCTTGCCCCACAGTTCCGCGAACATCGCCTTCACGTCGCCGCCCTTTGCCAGGAAGTGCCCGTGCCCGCGGTGCGTGCTGGTGATGAAGTCGCGGTCCTCCAGCATCGAGCAGACGCCGACCGCAGAAGCCTCCTGTCCGATACAGAGGTGAACACCACCGGGCAGGTTCCCCGCCATCGCGTCTCTGGCAAGCCGCTCTTCGGCGCGACGGATGAGCAGCATCCGCTCATAAAGCGCGAGCCAGTCCGCTCGCCGCGTCTTGTCCACGTTCGGCAGGTCGCTCAAGGCTACTCTCCTTGCGTTACAACCCGATTTCGCCAGTCACGAGATGCAGGCGCACCGCCGCCATCGCCGGGGGCCGCATCCCGAAAGGACTCGGGTTTGAGTTCGTAACCGACGATGTATCGACTGATCCGCAAACGCGTGCGTCCCACGAGGAACAAAGTTCGTGCTGCGAGTGCAGTGCCGCTGTCGATCCCCGCTCTCAGGCGTCTGGATGGGCGTAGCAGAAAGATATTTTATCGTTTCTTTTCATGAAGATGATAAAATTCAACTTTGGCGAGCGATGCACCGGGCGCGTGCCCCCGTGCCACCGCCAATACTTGCCAATCGCTCGGTGGCCCCGTCATATTATTCCCAGACAGACGCGTGGGCGGCCACGTGTTGCGACGTCCGCTTGAGCATCCGGAATAGCAATCGACGCAGCCCGTGCACGATCATATCGCCACACGAAGCGGGAGAGGAAAATTGAACTCCGTCCTCAGCAAGTTCGACGTCAAAGGCCGATCCGTGTTCGTCACGGGTGGTGGCGCCGGACTCGGCCTCGCATATGCGGAAGCTCTTGCCGAATCCGGTGCAAGCGTGACCCTGTCCGGCCGCAGCGGCGCCAACATTGAAACGCAGGCGGAACGGATGCGAGCCCAAGGCTGGTCGGTCGTGGCGCGCCGTCTGGACATAGGCGATCCTGCCGACATCGCCGCCGCGATCGACGAGCATGTCGCGCGCTTCGGCAGTCTTGATGCGGTATTTGCCAACGCCGGAATCGGGGATGGCCCCGGCTTCTGGGACGCCGCCCATCGCCGAAGAAACCCCACCGGCGAGATCGAGAATCTTGAGCAATCAGGCTGGTCCGACATCATCGCCATCAACCTGAACGGCACGGCGCATACCGTGTCCCAGGCCGCCCGCGCGATGAAGGCCCTGGGCCGCCCCGGATCGATCATCGTGACATCATCCGTCGCATCGACAAAGGTGTTCCCGACGCTGCCGACTGCCTACATGGTATCGAAAGCCGCGATCTCGCATTTTGTCCGCCAGGTGGCGCTTGAACTTGCGGAGTTCCGTATCCGTGTGAACGCCATCTCGCCGGGCATGTTCGTCACGAACATCGGCGGCGGCTATCTCGCCGACCCGGCGGCGCGCAAGGCGATGGCGGGCTTCGTCCCGATGGGCGACATGGCGGATGTACACCAGATCAAACCGCTGGCCCTCTATCTCGCGTCCGATGCATCGGACTTCATGACCGGGGCGGAGTTGCCGATCGATGGCGGCGTGCTGCTCGGCGCGTTTCAATGAGCGGCATGATCCGCCGATGACCTCCGGTCGATCCGACATCAGCGATGATCGCACGATGTTCGAGACGGCAAAGCCCCTTGCCGGGCGGGTCGCGCTGATCACGGGTTTCGCGGGTCATATCGGTCGCGCCACCGCCCGATTGCTGGCCGCCCGCGGCGCACGGATCATCGGCGTCGACCATCCCGCTGTCGACGCCGCCGCCGTTTCCGAAGGCATCGACGTCACGCTGCTCAGCGCGGACGTTTGCGAGGAGGATCAGGTCCGCGGTTATGTGGAGGCCGCCATGCAGGTCTCTGGGCAAATCGATATCTTCTTCAATAATGCGGGGATCGAGGGCGCGCAGGCATCGATCCCGGATTATCCCACCGCGGATTTCAAACGCATCTTCGCGGTGAATGTCCTCGGCGTCTTCCTGGGGCTCAAATATGTGCTGCCGGTGATGCAGCGGCAGCGCAGCGGGTCGATCATCAACACCGCATCGATTGCCGGTTTGGTCGGCGCGGCGAACATGTCGGGCTATATCATGTCCAAACACGCTGTCCTTGGCCTCAGCCGGACCGCTGCGCTGGAGGCGGCGCCCTTCGGCGTCCGGGTCAATTCCGTCCACCCCGGCTTTGTCGACAGCCGGATGCTGACCGACATCGTCCACCGGCTCGGCGCAGCGGACACAAGCTCATTCGCCGATGCCGTGCCGCTGAAGCGGCTGGCGACAGTGGACGAAGTCGCCCGCGCCGTCGCGTTCCTCGCCTCGGACGACAGCAGTTACATGACGGGCCATGCGATGGTCGTCGATGGGGGCGTGACCGTGGGCTGATCCATCGATCAGTCCGGGCAGCAATTGGGATATGTCACGATGAAAGCTGTTACCTTCCAGGCCCTGCATACGCCGCTGACGGTAGAGGAGGTACCCGACCCGACACCCGGCGAAGGCGAACTGGTCATAAAGGTGGGCCGGTGCGGCATCTGCGGCAGCGACCTGCACATGACCGAAGACCCGACCTATGGCTGCCGGCATGGCGATGTCCTGGGCCACGAATTCGCGGGCGAGGTCGTGGCGCTGGGCAAGGATACGAGCGGCGTGCGCGTCGGCGATCTGGTCAGTGTGATCCCCCTAAAAAGCTGTGGCACGTGCGACCATTGCCGCAAGGGCGAGGTGCAATGGTGCAGCGGATTCGGGCTGCAAGGCGGGGGCTATGCCGAATATGCCGTAACGCGCGCCAACCAGTGCGTCGCACTGCCGCTCGACCTCAGCCTGTCGGACGGGGCAATCATCGAACCTCTTGCGGTGGCGCTGCACGGCGTCAACCGATCAGGGCTCAAGACCGGCGACAAGGTGCTTGTCCTGGGCGCTGGCCCGATCGGACTCGGGGTGGCATTCTGGGCCAAGCGCTTCGGTGCGGCGACGGTCGCGGTTCAGGACATCACGACATTTCAGGAGCAGCGCTCGCTCGAGATGGGCGCCGACCTGTTCGTCGTCGATCCACAGGATCCGGTGGGAAGCGCCGGACGCGCACTCGGCGGCGGCGCAGACATCGTGTTCGAATGCGTCGGCCGACCGGGCCTGATCGCACAGGCCGTGGATCAGGTGAAGCCGCGCGGCACGATCGTACTGCTCGGTCTGTGCACGCAGCCCGATACCTTCAGCCCCTTCGCAATGCTGGGCAAGGAGGCGAAGCTGGTGACATCCGCATTCTTTACGGTGCCCGAATATGAAGCCTCGCTGGCGGCGCTCGAACAAGGCGCAGCGGCGCCGCGCAAATTGGTGAGCAGCACGATCAACCTTGCGGACACCCCGACAATCTTCGAATCCCTGAAGCGACGGACGGACCAGTGCAAGGTGTTGATCGCACCATAGATCATTGTCGCACGGCGCTCGCAGCGTCGCCTTCAGGGCCGGAGATACGAACCGATCTTCAACACGACCGACACCATCCGAGGAGAACGAACTTGAGCCACCTGTATCGCATGTTGATCGACGGGGAACTGGTTCCCGGTACGGAGACGTTCGACGTCGTGAACCCGGCCACCGGAGCGAGTCTGGCGCCCTGTCCCAAGGCGGACGCGGCGATGCTGGAACGCGCGGTCGCGGCGGCCAGGGCGGCCCTGCCCGCCTGGTCGGCGATGGCGATGGCCGATCGCGCCGCGCTGATCGACCGGCTGTCCGATGCGTTGGAGGCGCGCGCGAGCGAGTTCGCCAGTCTGTTGACCGCCGAACAGGGCAAGCCGCTGGACCAGGCGATGTACGAGGTCATGGGCAGCGTCTTCACATTGCGCGCATTCGCGGCGATGCGGGTCGAACCCAAAGTGCTGCGCGACGAGGGCGGCAACCGCGTTGTCGAGCATCGCACACCCCTGGGCGTCGTCGCGGCGATCACGCCGTGGAATTTCCCGCTGATTCTCTTGATGAACAAGTTGGGGCCCGCCCTCCTCACCGGCAACACGCTGATCTCCAAGCCCGCGCCGACGACGCCGCTGACCACGCTGCTGTTCGGCGAGTTGGCACAGGCCATCCTGCCGCGTGGCGTCTTGAACATTCTGTGCGACCAGAACGAACTCGGCCCGCGCCTGACCGCACATCCCGACATTGCCAAGGTCGCCTTCACCGGCTCCACCGCCACCGGCAAGAAGGTCATGGCCTCGGGTGCCGACACGGTGAAGCGCGTCACGCTGGAACTGGGCGGAAACGATGCCGCGATCGTCCTCGACGATGTCGATCCGCGCAGGATAGCGCACCGCATCTATCAGGGCGCGATGACGAACGCCGGCCAGATCTGCGTCGCGATCAAGCGCGCCTATGTGCCAGCCCCCATGTACGACGACTTCTGTGACGAGCTTGCGACGCTGGCCAGGCAGGCGATTGTCGACGACGGATCGAAGCAGGGCACCACCATCGGCCCGATCCAGAACAAGATGCAGTTCGACAAGGTCAAGGCGCTGGTCGAGGACGCCAGGCAGCGCGGTACGGTGCTGGCGGGCGGTGAGCCGCTCGACCGGCCGGGCTATTTCATGCCACCCACGATCGTCCGGGACCTCGACGACGATGCGCCGCTCGTCCGCGAGGAGCAGTTCGGCCCCGTCCTGCCGGTCCTGAAATATGACGAAATCGACGACGTCATCGCGCGTGCCAATGCCGGCGAATACGGCCTTGGCGGTTCCGTCTGGGGCAAGGATCTCACCCGCGCTACCGATGTGGCGATGAAGATCGACAGTGGCACCGTTTGGGTCAATCAGCACCTCGCCATCGACGCCAGCATTCCGTTCCGCGGCGTGAAGCAATCCGGCCTCGGCGCCGAACTCGGCGAGGCGGGTCTTCTCGAATATACCCAGGCGCACATCGTCAACAGCGTTGAACTTCAAGACGCCTGATGCCGCCGTCGAGATTATCGCCTGGTACGAGGCTGTCGGCCGTCATCGCTGATGGCACAGCTTGGAGCTTGTGATGTAAGGAGGATTTGGTTTTTTCGCAGTGGACGAAGCGGCGAATATGAAGGCCCGATCCTCCTGTTCGAAGTCGCCGAAGGCCCCGCGGAAGCCTGGGATGACGACATCCGACGGCAGATCCGTCCATATTTCCCGCCCGAGGACAAGTTTCGGATCATGCGGGAAACCGCGCTGGTCGTACATGAATGTGTGAGGTCGGCGAGCCCTCGGGCCCGCCGACCTCGCCGGTTCCTCCCCCCCAAGGAACCGGTGTCCGTCAGTATCGAATACTGAGGCGCGCGCCATAGGTGCGGGGGGGACGCAAGGTCAGCAGCGACGTGTTGACAATCGGACGGGTCAACCCGCCGGCGAACACCGTGCTGTTCTCGACATTGTTGACGAAGCCGGTCAGGGACCAGCGCCTGCCCGGCGAGCTGAGGGTCAGATAGAGATCGCTCGTCGTCGAACTGTCGCGATACTGGAAGTCGAGATAGTCGATGTTCAACCAGCTTCCGCTCTCGATGCGCGAGCGGGCACCGGCGGTCAGCTCGTAATCACCAAGGTCGAACCGATGCTCGTAATTGAGGTTCAGGGTCCATTTGGGCGAGTTGACGGCCGGTCGCCCGGAGCAGTTCACGATGAACAGCCGCGTCGGTGGCGTCGTCACCCTGGTATCGTTCGCGACCGAGCAGTTCGTCAGCAAGGGCGCGCCGCTGCTCGAAATACCGTTGTAGATCAGGCTCTGATATTTCGAATCCAGATACTGGACGGTCGCGCCGAGCGTGTCGCGGCCGGTCGGCCGGGCGAGGAGTTCAAGCTCCGCGCCGTACATGCGCGCCCTTCCGGCGTTCACCGTGACACCCGCCTGAGCGAAATTCCCCGGCGTCGACTCGATCGGCCCGACATAGCTGATCTGCTGGTCGCGATAGCGCCAGTAGAACGCCTCGAGATTGACCTGAAGCTTGTTGTCGAGAAAGCGGTTCTTCGAGCCGAGGGTATAGGCGGTGAGCGTCTCGGGACGATAGGTGTTGTTGCCCGCAGACGGAAAGAAACCGCCGGCCTTGAAGCCCGTCGCGACGTTGCCGTAGATCAGCGAGCGCTCCGCGGCATCGAATTCGAAGCCCGCCTTCCAGGTGAACTTGCCGAAGTTCAGCTTGCCGCTGATGGGCGTGAAGGCCGCATTCGGATTGAAGAAGCTCCGCGTGCGTGCCGTGCCCTGCAGCGTCTTGTCCTCATCCGTATACCGACCACCGGCGACCAGCCGGAACGACGGCGCGATGGAGTAGGTGAGCTGTCCGAACACCGCCCTGCTCTGCGTCTTGAGGCGTGGGAGATATTCGGTGTTGGCCAGCAGGCCCTGGTTGTAGTTGTTATATCCGTCCTGCTGCTCATAGAAATAGAATGCGCCAAGGACGTACTGAAGCGGCAAGCCGCTCTTTGACGACAGCCGGACCTCCGCCGTCATCTGGTCGTCCGTTTCGGTGAAACGACTCGGGAAACCGGGGGCGTATGAGAGGAGATCGGGCTTGGACTTGCGATAGGCGAGTGTGGTGGTCAGGTCCGCAAAGCCCATGTCGCCGTTCGCCGTCGCGGAGACGCCCCAGAACTCACTGTCCTGGAACCCGTCCCGCGCCGGGTTGGTGACGCTGGCGCGGATCGCCGCAGGCGGCAGAAAGGAGAAGGGTGGGACGTTGCGGAACTGGTTGAAGGTCGTCTGCTCAAGGATCGTCGTGATGCGCGGATCGGCCGAACCGATCCGTTGGGAAATATCCGGCACGTTCGGGGTCGAGGGCGAGGGAACGAGCACGGTCCCCACCCCCTTGCCGCCCAAATGGGCATAGTCGGCCGAGAACAGGAAGGAGAAGCGATCATCAGGCTCAAGGAGCAGCGTGGCGCGCACCGCCTGCGTCTTCTCGTCATCATATCCGTCCGAGAGATAGCCATTGCGATCGACCACCTGCCCGGCGATCCGTAGTGCAGCCATCGACCCGAGCGGGATGTTGATGCCGCCCTGGATCTTCTTGGAGTCGTAATTGCCGTATTCCGCCGTGACATCGGCGGCGAAATGCCCAAGCTCGGGTCGGCGCGGGATCAGGTTGATGGCGCCGCCGGTCGCATTGCGGCCATAGAGCGTACCCTGAGGGCCCTTCAGCACCTCGATCCGGTCCAGATCATAGAAGGTGCCGGACGGCGCGGTCGGGCGGGCGAAGAAGACGCCACCGACGGAGAAGGCGATCGCATTTTCCTGAAACGAGTTGATCGCCGTCGAGCCGACGCCACGGATGAAGAAGCTTGAAGATACGCCCGCGGGCTGGACGGTCAGCGCGGGCACCAGCTTGGTAAGCTGCGCCGGTTCGCTGACGCCCGCATTGATCAGCGCCTCTCCACCGACCGCGGTGGCCGCGATCGCGGCGCGCTGCAGCGTCTCTGCCCGACGCTGCGCCGTGACGATGATGTCCTGGATCCCTACCCCATCCTGCCCCGGCGTGGCGGCATCCGCCTCGGCGATGGCGGCCTTGGAAGCCGCCGGATGGCCGTCCTGAGACTGCGCGAGCGCGGTTCCCGGCGCTCCGACGAAGGCGAATGTCGCCACGCCGCACAGAAGGCCCCTTCTCATGCTATCCTCTCCCTTTTTGTTTATTGGATACAAGGTAGGCCGCGCCGTGTATAAACAAAAATAGATTGATCTTATCTTTTTAGATAACCAGTATTGATGGCACGAAGTCTTGGAGTGGCGGATGCGTTTCAAGGGACTGGACCTGAACCTCGTCGTGGCACTTCACGCCCTGCTGGAGTTGCGCAGCGTGTCGGCGGCGGCGGAGCGGCTGCACATCACGCAGCCGGCGATGAGCGCCGCACTGGCCCGGCTTCGCGTCTATTTCGGCGATGATCTGGTCGTCCTGGTGGGACGGCGCATGATCCCCACCCCATTTGCCGAGGAACTGCGATCCCGCATGGAGGCGCTGGTGCGCGAGGCGGACCGCTTCGTCGGATCAACGACGGGTTTCGAACCGGCAATATCCGAGCGTCGGTTCAGGATAGCGACGTCCGACTATATCATGGTGGTCGTCATCGCTCCCCTGCTCGCCCGCCTGGAGCAAGAGGCGCCCGGCGTTAAGATCGACGTCTTCCCCACCGGCCCGGAAGTCCATGAGCGACTGAACAGGGGAGAACTGGACCTCATCGTCGGACCGGAGGTCTTCCTCGCACCGGGTCTGCCGAGGCGGGCGCTGTTCGTCGAACGGCACGTGCTCTTGGGCTGGCGCCACAACCCGCTCTTCGCGAGAACCATGACGCTCGATGACTTCCTGGCGGCCGGTCACGTCGCGGTCCGTATCGGAATGGACCGCCAATATTCGTTCGCCGAGCGCCACCTGGAGGCTTATGCCGAGCGGCGACGCGTAGAGGTCACGACGACCAACTTCTCTTCGGTGCCACATATGCTGGTCGGCACGCACCGCATCGCGGTCCTGCAGGAGCGGCTGGTCGCCGTCTTCTCCGCATCGCTACCCTTGGTCAGCCAGCCCCTGCCCTTCGACATCCCGCTGTTGAACGAACTGGTCCAGTATCATCCGACGAGAGGCAGCGATCCCGGGATCGAATGGCTGGTCAGGCGGATGCGCGAGGTGACGGGGGCGGGGACGGCAATCGCATGAACAGGATCGCCGCGACCACAAGGCCGCAGGCTGCGATGACGAGCGGTGGGGCGTAGCTTCCGCTACGGTCCGCAACCACACCGATCCACAACGGGCTGAGGCCCGCCATCAGCATGAAGCTGGCATATTGCAAGGCGTACAGCCGGCCATAGCGCGCGATTCCGAAATAGCGGACCGTCAGATACCCGATCAGGTCCGCTTCCGCGCCCATTGCACTGCCGAGCGCGACCGCACCCGCCCATGCCAGCGCCACCCCTTGCCACGCCAGCGCCGCACAGCCCACCGCGCACAACAGACAGCATGCGGCCGCTATGCGCGGCGCGCTGATCCGGTCGGCCAGCCACCCGACGACCACGCGGCTGACGATCACCGACACGCCGACCAGGGCGGCGACGAATCCCGCATCGGGCCCGCTCATGCCCGCATCGCGCAGCATCGGCACGAAGTGCGGCAGCAGTCCTGCGAAAGACAGCGCCATGGCGCCGAAGGCGAGGAGCAGCGCCACGAACAGGCGACCATCGGTCGGCGGGCCGTCCACGGCCGAGGTCACCGCCGAGCGGTCCGTCCCCGCGGCGGGGAGCGCAAGCGCGGGGACGACGCCGACCAGGGCAACGACGCTCAGTACCAGATAGCCCGTGCGCCAACCCGAGGCCGTGACCACCAGGGCCACGACCGGCGGCATGATCGTGCCCGCCAGTCCGATCCCGAGCTGGGTGAGGCCCAGCGCCAGCCCGCGCGAGCGATCGAACCAGGCATTCACCGCCCGCGTATAACCGACCGGTGCCGATCCGGCGGCGAACAGGCCGATGAGCGCCATGGTCGCGATGAACCCGCCGCTCGATCGGACGACGGTGCCGAGCGCGAGGAAGCCGACCGACAGTGCGAGCGAGCCGACGACCGCGACGCCGCGCGGGCCGCGCCGATCCACGAGTCGCCCGACGACCGGCATCGCGACCGCCAGCATCACGGTGGACAGGAAGAAGGCAAGGCCGAGCGCCGTCCGCGTCAGCCCGATCGCCGGCCCGAGATCCTTGGCGAAGATCCCGGCGGTGTAGGTCAGAAGACCCGCGATCCCAAGGCCGGTCCCGGTCGCGGCGACAAGAACGACCGGCCACCCCCGGGCGAACTCGCCACCCTTCGGGTCATGGGGTTGGACGGCCATACGCGCCGCTCGACCTGGATCGGCGTCGGTCATGCCTGCGGGATTCCGAAAAGGTCGGCGGCATTACCACCCGCCAGGCGCGAGCGTGCCGGCTCCGGCAGATGCGCCAGGAAGCCGACCGGATCGGGTTCGGCCATGTCGAACGGATAATCGGTCCCGAGACAGAGACGGTCGATACCATGAGAGCGGATCAGCGCGTCGAGTTCCTGCGGGTCGAATACCAGCGTGTCGAACCAGAGCTGCCTGAGATAGCTCGAAGGAGGCCGGGGACAATCGACGCGGCAATCCTCGCGCGCGTGCCAGCCATGGTCAAGGCGGCCCCAATAGCTGGCGAGGAAGCCACCGCCATGCGCGACGCAAATCCGCAAATGCGGGTGCTGGTGCAGCACGCCGCCAAAGATCAGATGGCCGACCGCCAGAGCGGACTCGAGCGGGTTGCCGATGAGATTGTTGAAGTAATAGTCCCTCATCCGCTCCCCATGGGTGAATCCGAGCGGATGCAGGAACAGCGGCATGT
Organism: Sphingomonas sp.; assembly: GCF_039594485.1. Classification (GTDB taxonomy): domain Bacteria; phylum Pseudomonadota; class Alphaproteobacteria; order Sphingomonadales; family Sphingomonadaceae; genus Sphingomonas. The sequence goes on from NZ_JBCNNI010000002.1 coordinate 149,982, forward strand.
CCATCTCCTCTGCCGCCGCGAAGAACGGGCGCAATTCCTCGGCGTGAAGATCGCGGCCGCGCACGTTGGAGGAGATTTCGATACCGCGCAGGCCGAGTTCGTGTCGGCAGCGCCGCATCTCCGCCACCGCCATCTGCGTGTCCTGCAGGGGCACCGTTCCCATGCCGGCGAAGCGGTCGGGATGCTCGGCAATGGCGGCCGCGATACCGTCATTGACGGTTCGCGCCGCCTCCCGGCCGAGATCGGGCTCGACATGATAGTAGAACTGGCCCGGACTCGGGGAAACAACCTGCACGTCGATGCCGAGCCGCTCCATGTCGGCCAGCCGCTCTTCCAGCCCGTTGAGTCGCGACGCGATGCCGCCAAGCGACCGTCGGCTTACCTCGAGCGTCAGCGGACAGGCGAAATCGTTGATGCCGGGCGGAGGACCGGGATGGACCTGCTGCACGATGGCGTCGGCCTCGGGGATGCCGAGATGACAATGAATGTCGATGTGCCTCGGGGTGGTGCGCACCTAGATGCCCCAGAAGCCCAGAGCGAGCAGCAACAGGCTGAAGGCGATGGCCACCAGCCACACGGTCATCGGGCAATCATATTCGTCGCCGGGATGCGGGTGCCGGTTCATGCGAACACCGTCCCATCCATCAGCTTGCGCGCGGTCCGCAGCATCGCCGCCTCTGTCGGCGAACCCGCATCGTCCACATCGACCACGCACTCGGTCACGCCGGAGGGATGTTCGATCCCAAGCGACTTGCGGCGGCCGACCGGAACGCCGGCGACGCGGCTGGCGGGGGATCCTTCGATCAGGCATGCGGTGGCGACGCTCACCGCGCCCAGCACTCCGATCGAGGCATGGACCCGGTGCGGGATGAGCGAGCGCACCGACACCGCCCCCCCGGCGCGGGGCGGGGCGACCAGCATCATCTTGGGGACACTCTTCGCCGCGACATTTCCCAGGTTCATGAGCGGCCCCGCACGCAACCGGATCGCCTCCACCCTCGCCTTCAGCGCGGCGTCCGCGTCGAGCGTGTCGCGATCCTCATAGCCCGAAATTCCGACATCCTCGGCCGCGAGCACCACGCATGGCATGCCGTTGTCGATCAGGGTGACCCTGACCCCGTCGATCTCATCGACGCCGTTGCCGGTGGGGAGCAGGGATCCGCAGGTGGACCCCGCCGTGTCGCGGAAGGCCAGGGGGATGGGCGCGGCGGCACCGGGCACCCCGCTGATCGAGGCGGCACCCGCATAGTCGACGATCCGCCCCGGCGTGCGCACCGTGGCGACGGCGACCTGGCCGGTATTCTCCATGAATATGGCGACGCGCGTCTCTCCATCGTCCGCCGCGACCAGTCCGCGCTCCAACGCGAACGGCCCCACGCCCGCCAGGATGTTACCGCAATTCTGCCCATCGGTGACGATCGCCTCGTCAACGAACACCTGCAGGAACAGATAGTCGACATCCACATCGGGCCGACTGGAGCGGCGAACGACCGCGACCTTGCTGGTCAGCGGGTCCGCGCCACCGATGCCGTCGATCTGTCGGGGGTCCGGCGATCCCATGATCCTGAGCAGCAACGCATCGCGCTCGGCCGCCTGTTGCGGCAGGTCGTCCGCCAGGAAGAAGGCGCCCTTCGAGGTGCCGCCGCGCATCCACATGCAGCGGACGCCCTCACTCATAGCGCAGCCCCATCGCGGCGAGCTTCCCGCGCATGTCGTAAAGGTCGAGGCCGAGTTCCCCCGCCGCGAGGCGCCGGCGCTTCGCCTCCTCATTGGCCTCGCGCGCCTGCCCCTGCTCCAGCACCGCCGCAGCACGATCGCGCGCGACGACGCACACGCCGTCGTCATCCGCGACGATGACGTCACCGGGATTGACCACTGCACCGGCGCAGACGACCGGCACGTTGACGCTGCCCAGGGTCGCCTTCACGGTCCCCTGCGCGAAGATGGCCCTGGACCAGACCGGGAAGCCCATCTGCGTCAGGTCGTGCACGTCGCGCACCCCGGCATCGATGACAAGCCCGCGACATCCCCGCGCCATCGCGCTGGTCGCCAGCAAATCCCCGAAATAGCCGTCCTCGCACGGGCTGGTCGGCGCGAGCACCAGGATGTCACCGGGACGCAATTGCTCGATCGCGACGTGCACCATCCAATTGTCGCCCGGCGGCGCGGAGATCGTGACGGCGGAGCCGGCAATCCGGGCCCCACGATAGATCGGGCGCAGGCGGCTCCCCAGCAACCCGGTGCGCCCCTGCGCCTCGTGCACGGTGGCAACGCCGAGTGCACCGAGCCCCTCCACCACAGCGGCTGGAGCACGCTCCACATGCTGCACGACCCTTGCGACCATCCGGCACTCCTCTCGACAGGAAAGGTGCCACGCGAAGCGCGACGATCCCAATCGATATGCTGACACCTGCATAGGATTTGGCTAAGCCTCGCATTGGATGCTGCCCTTCGATCTCAACCTTCGCCACCTGCGCGGCGTGGCCGCCATCGTGCGGGAAGGCACCCTCAGCGCGGCGGCGGCGCGCGTGGCGCTGTCGCAGCCGGCGCTGACGCAGGGCATCGCCAAGATCGAACAGGCGCTGTCCACCCGCTTGTTCGAAAGGCGCGCCACGGGGCTGGTCGCCACGACGGCCGGGGCCGAGCTGGCGCGCCGGACCGAGGCGGCACTGGCGCACCTGGCGTCCGCCTTCGGAGCGGCGCAGGGCTCGCCGTCCGGCGCGCGGGTCGAACTGCGCGTCACCACCTCGCAGCTTCGCGCGGTGCTGAACGTCGCCAATGCGGGAAGCATCGCGGGTGCGGCCGCCTCCGCAGGCATGTCGTCGCCGTCCGTGCACCGCGCCCTGCGAGAGTTCGAGCGCCTGGTCGGCGCACCTGTCCTCGAACGACGCGGACGACTGGTCGGCCTGACCCGGCGGGGCACGCGGATCGCCCGCGCGATCCGGCTTGCCGAACGCGAGATCGCGGCCGCGCTGGCCGAACTCTCGACCGATCCCGGCACGATCGGTCCCATCCTGGTCGGCGCGATGCCGCTGTGCCGAGTCAGGGTGCTGCCGAAGGCGCTGGCGGCCTTTACCCGCGCCATACCGGGGGTGCGTGTCGAGGTCATCGAGGGATCGTGGCGCGAACTGCTGCCGCTGCTTCGGGACGGCGTCCTCGACCTCATGGTCGGCGCGTTACGCGATCCGCCGCCGGTCGACATCGATCAGCGGGACCTCTTCACCGACCGGCTCGCGATCATCGCCCGCGCCGGGCATCCGCTCGCCGGGCCGGACCTCCCGACCGTCGCAGAGCTGTGCGATCATCCATGGATCGTCGGGCCACCGGACAGCCCCCTCACCGCGGCGTGGCATACGCTGTTCGCTGCGGCACCGACGCGACCTCATGCGTCGATCGCATGTGGTTCGGCGCTGGTGGCGCGAGGCGTTCTCCTGGAAACGGATCACCTGACGCTCCTGTCGCCAGCGCAGGTCGAACAGGATCTGGAAAACGGACGGCTCGCGATGGTCGGGCCGCTGCTCGACGGGACTGTCCGCCGCATCGGCGTCTCGACACGCGGCGGATGGCGCATCACCCGTCAACAGCGCGTCCTGCTCGACATGCTGGAGGCCGCGTCGGGACCAGACACTTAGCAGCAGTCAATAATGGCGGCACGCTTCGGATTGGGCGACGGCCGCGCGGCAGCCTACTGGGAACGGGATGGAGACATACTTGACCTTTGTCGGCTTTGGGGAGGCCGGTAGCGCGCTGGCGAAGCCGGGGGACGCGTGCTGGGATCGCCTGTTCGATGATCCGGCCGCCGCGCCGCTTCGCCGCACCGCCGCGCTCGACGTGGAGGCGTTCGCCACCGCCGAGGCCGCGTTGCGCGACGCCGAGGCGGTCGTCAGCGTCGTCACCGCCGACCAGGCGCTTCCGGCGGCGCGCGGCTATGCCGATCTCCTCCGCGCGGGCGCGCTCTGGCTCGATTTCAATTCCGTTTCGCCTGGCACGAAGCGGGCCGCCGCCACCGCGGTCGAGCGCTGCGGCGCCAGATATGTCGACGTGGCGGTGATGGCGCCGGTCCTCCCGGCGGCGCGCGACGTGCCGCTTCTCCTGTCGGGGCCGCACGCCGGGGCGGGTCTCGCAACGCTGGTCGATGCAGGTTTCGGCAATGTGCGGGTGATCGACGGCCCCATCGGTGCGGCGGCGGCGGTCAAGATGGTTCGCTCGATCATGATCAAGGGCATCGAGGCGCTCTCCGCCGAATGCATCCTGGCCGCAGAGGCCGCCGGGGTGCGCGAAGAGGTGATCGCGTCGCTCGACGCATCCCGCCGGGACAGTGGCTGGGAGACGCTGTTCGACTACAATCTGGATCGCATGATGGTCCATGGCCGCCGACGCGCCGCCGAACTCGACGAGGTGACGACCATGCTGAACGAACTCGGCCTGCATGATGGCCTCACCCGGGCGGCGGCGTTGCGGCAGCGGCTCGTCGGCGAACTGTCGATCGCGCCGGCGGAAGGGCTGGTGGCCAAGCTGGCGCAGCTCACGCCGGTCACGAAGGAGATGGCGGCGTGACCCTGGTGATCGATTGCCACGGACACTATACGACAGCGCCCGCCGCGCACACTGCCTGGCGCGAGGAGCAGGTGGCGGCGTGGAAGGCGGGAAGGCCCGCTCCCGCCTATCCGTCGATCAGCGACGACGAGATTCGCGACACGCTGGAGGCGAACCAGCTCCGTCTGCTGCGCGAGCGCGATGCCGACATGACGCTCTTCTCCCCTCGCGCCTCCGCCATGGCGCCGCATGTCGGTGACGAGGCGGTCGCGACCGCCTGGGCGCGCGCCAACAACGACCTGATCGCGCGTTGCGTCGCCCTGTATCCCGAGACGTTCGCCGGGGTCTGCATGTTACCGCAATCGCCCGCCGCCGACCTGTCGGGCTCGATCGCGGAGCTGCATCGTTGCGTCGAGCAGCTCGGCTTTATCGGTTGCAACCTCAACCCGGATCCCGGCGGCGGCCATTTCGCCCATCCACCGCTGACCGACCGCTACTGGTATCCGTTCTACGAGGCCATGGTCGCGCTCGACGTGCCGGCGATGATCCATGTGTCGGGCTGCTGCAACCCGGCGATGCATGCCACCGGCGCCTATTATATCGCCGCCGACACCATCGCCTTCATGCAGTTACTGGAAGGCGACCTGTTCGCGGACTTCCCGACGCTCCGCTTCATCATCCCGCATGGCGGCGGGGCCGTGCCCTATCACTGGGGACGCTATCGCGGCCTCGCCGACATGCTGAAGAAGCCGGCGCTCGCCACCCACCTGATGGAAAATGTGTTCTTCGACACCTGCGTCTATCATCAGCCGGGGATAGACCTGCTCGCCGACGTCATCGAGACCAAGAACATCCTGTTCGGCAGCGAGATGGTCGGGGCGGTGCGCGGGATCGACCCGGAAACGGGTCATCATTTCGACGACACGAAGCGTTATGTCGATGCGCTGCCGATCTCCGAGGCGGAACGGCATGCGATCTATGAGGGCAATGCGCGCCGGGTTTTCCCGCGCCTCGACACCAAGCTCAAGGAGAGAGGCTTATGAGCGATCCGTCGCCTGCCGGCGCGCCGCGCGACATCCACGCCTATCTGGCGGAGTTGGACGATATCCCCGGCACCCGCGTATTCACCGCGCGGCGCGCGCGGGAAGGCTATCACATGAACCAGTTCGCCATGAGCCTGATGAAGGCGGAGAATCGCGAACGGTTCAAGGCCGATGAGCGTGCCTATATGGCGGAATGGCCGCTCACCGACGAGCAGAGGGAGGCGCTGCTCGCACGCGATTACAACCGCTGCCTCGACCTTGGCGCGAACATCTATTTCCTCGCCAAGCTCATCTCGACCGACGGCGTGCCGTTCGCCAAGGCGGTGTCGACGATGACCGACATGGGCTTTGACGACTATGCAGCGATGATGATTGCCGGCGGACGTTCCCCCGACGGCCTGCGTTCGATCAGGGAGAAGCGTTGATGGCCAGGATCACTGCCGGCGTGGGGTCCAGTCATGTCCCGCTGCTCGGCGTCGCCGCGGACACGGGCAAGGATGCGGACAGCTATTTCGGGCCCATCTTCGAGGGCTATGAATGGACCCGCGCGTGGGAGCGCGAAGAGAAGCCGGACGTCGTCATCCTGGTCTATAACGACCATGCCAGCGCGTTCGACATGAAGATCATTCCCACGTTCGCGATTGGCTGCGGCGAGCGCTACATGCCCGCGGACGAGGGTTGGGGGCCGCGCGCGGTGCCGCCGGTGCTCGGGCATCCCGACCTCGCCTGGCACATTGCGCAGAGCCTGATCCTCGACGAGTTCGACATGACCATCATCAACGAGATGGAGGTCGATCACGGTCTGACCGTTCCGTTGACGATGATGTTCGGCAAACCGGAGGCGTGGCCGGCGAAGGTGATCCCGCTTGCGGTCAACGTGGTCACCTATCCGCCGCCCTCGGGCAATCGCTGCTGGGCGTTGGGCGAGGCGATCGCGCGCGCCGTCGCCAGCTTTCCAGAGGACCTCAACGTGCAGATCTGGGGAACCGGCGGCATGAGCCACCAGCTCCAGAGCCCGCGCGCCGGACTGATCAACCGCGAATGGGACAACCGCTTCATCGACAGCCTGATCGGCGAAGGGCAGGAGGCGCGCCAAATCTCGCATATCGAGTATCTGCGCGAGACCGGCACGGAGGGCATCGAGATGGTCATGTGGCTGGTGATGCGGGGGGCGCTCGGCGCGCGCACGCGGGCGCTACACCGCCATTATCACGTGCCCTGCTCCAACACCGCGATCGGCCATCTCGTGCTGCTGCCCGACAATGGCGAGCAGCCGGGGACCGACGACGATCGCGCGCTGGCCACCACCTGATGGTGAACGTCGCGATCGCGGGCACGGGAGCGTTCGCGGAGAAGCATCTGGCCGCGATCGACCGTATCCGGGGGGCGACCCTCGCGGCGATCGTGGGGCCGGAGGCGAAACAGGTCGACGCGCTGGCGCAGCGCCATGGGGCGATCCATGCCGACCATGATCTGGCCCGCACGCTCGAGCGCCAGGACGTCGACGCGGTGATCCTCGCCACGCCGACGCCGCTTCATGCCGAACAGGCGCTCGCCTGTCTCGACGCGGGCAAGCACGTGATGGTGGAAATCCCGCTCGCGGACGGACTGGCGCAGGCCGAGGCGGTGCTGCGTCGCCAGCGCGAGACGGGGCGCGTGGCGATGGTCGGTCACACGCGACGGTTCAATCCCAGCCACCGCCACCTGCACCGCTTGTTCGCCAGTGGCGCGGCGCGGATCCAGCAGCTCGACGTGCAGACCCATTTCCTGCGCCGCACCAACACGAACGCCAAGGGTGAGCCCCGGTCATGGACCGACCATCTCCTATGGCATCACGCGGCGCACACGGTGGACCTGTTCGCGTGGCAGGCGGGCCCGATCGTCACCGCCCACGCAATGTCCGGCCCCGTCGATCCGCACCTCGGCATCGCGATGGACATGTCGATCCAGCTCAAGGCGGAGAGCGGCGCGCTGTGCACGCTGAGCCTGTCCTTCAACAATGACGGCCCGCTTGGCAGCTTCTTCCGGTACATCTGCGACACGGGGACATGGATAGCCCGCTACGACGAACTGGTGACCGGCGCGGGCGACCCGGTCGCACTGGCCCCGGTCGACGGGGCGATGGACGGGGTGGAGGCGCAGGACCGCGAGTTCCTGAACGCGATCCGGGATGGGCGACAGCCGATCGCGTCGGTCGCCGAGGTGATGCCCTGCTACCGGACGCTCGCCGAGATCGAGACGATGCTTTCCGGCTGACGCGCGGTCAGCGCGCGACGAGCGACACCTCGGCGCGGGCGATCCCGCGATGCAGGGCGCGAGGCTTTTCCACCATGACGGTGGCGGTGACGACGAACGGCCAGGCGAGGCAGCCTTCCGCCAGACGGCGGGCGAACGTCTCGATCAGCTCGACGCGTTCCTCCGCAAGTTCGTCCGCCAGGGCCGCGATGCGGCGATAGTCGATGGTGTTGGCAAGGGTCGCCCCCGCCTCCGACGCCAGGCCCAGCGAAACGTCCAGACGCAGCGGCTGTCGTCGGCCGATCTCGTCAGGCTCGATACCGATATCGGCGAGAACCTCGAGCGCCGTTATCCCGATCGTCAGCGTCGATTCACATGCTCGCATCGGCGTTCTCCGCGGCCTTGACGGTGTTTTGCAGCGGGCCGCGCGGCGCTCGGCCGTGCGCCGTCCCAGATCCGCGGCGATCGCGTCGCCAGAGATGATCCGTGCCATGGCCGTTCAACTCCTGAAGACGACGGTTCGGGCGCCATGCTGGAAAACGCGGTCCTCAAGATGCAGCCGCACCGCCTCCGCCAGCACGCGCCGCTCGATGTCCCGCCCCTTGCGGACCAGATCATCGGGTGTGTCCGCATGTGTCACCGCTTCGACGTCCTGATGGATGATCGGCCCTTCGTCGAGGTCGGCGGTGACATAGTGTCCGGTGGCGCCGATCATCTTCACCCCGCGCGCATGCGCCTGATGATAGGGCTTGGCGCCCTTGAACCCGGGCAGGAAGCTGTGGTGGATGTTGATGCAACGCCCCGACAGGAAGCCGGCAAGATCGTCCGACAGGATTTGCATGTAGCGCGCGAGCACGACGAGATCGGCGCCCGTCTCCGTTACCAGCTGCTTGATCTGCGCCTCCTGGGTCGCCTTCGTCTCCCGCGTGACGGGCAGATAATGATAGGGGATGTCGCCGATCAGGGACGTATGAAGCACCTCGCGCGGGTGATTGGACGCGATCCCCACGATCTTCATCGGCAGTTCCCCCAGCCGATGCCGGTACAGGAGATCGCCGAGGCAATGGTCCCATTTGGAAACCATCAGCAGGACGCGCTGCGGCACGCGCGCCTCGCGCAGCGACCAGGTCATGGCGATGGCGTCGGCAACCGGCGCGAACTCCGCACGAAGGGCGGCGGGGTCGTCATCGGGCGACGGGCGGAAGACGACGCGCATGAAGAATTCGCCGGATGCGCCATCGTCGAACTGCTGCGCCTCGACAATGTTGGCGCCGCGTTTGGCCAGGAAAGAGGCGACCGCCGCGACAAGTCCGGGCCTGTCGGTGCAATGCAGGCGAAGCGTGCAAGTGTCCGTCACAATAGTCTCCCCTTGGCGCGCGTCAGTTCCGCGTCGCTGCATATTGGTTGATCCATGCGGCCGTCTTTTCGAGGCCGCCGAAGGGATAGAAGTGGAGGCGCACCGCGCCGTGTTCCGGCGTCAGGCCACGCCCGAGATTCTCCACCAGCCGGTCCGGTCCGGCCTGGCCCAGCAGCTTGCCGATGGAGATGCCGTATTTGCTCAGCACCGCACTCGAGGCACCGACGCCGCAACGTGCCGCGAAGCGGACCAGCGTCTTGATGCCGGCGGGCCCGGGAACGCCGAGCCGCACCGGCGCGTCGATGCCCCGCCTACGCGCCTCCTTCACCCAGGCGAGCAGCGGGTCGGCGTCGAACGCGAACTGCGTCACGATCAACGGGGCCATCCCGCGCGCCACGATGTCGTCGCACTTCGCGGCCAGCACGCGCCATGTGTCCTCGCGCGACATCGCGGGATGCCCTTCGGGGTGCCCCCCGACTCCGATCGCCATGATACCGGCGCGTTCGAATGCTCCTGTCCCGATCAGGGCCGCACTGTCGGCGAACGGTCCCTCCGCCTCGGCGGGATCGCCCGCGATCACGAAGCAGCGCCGCACCCGCGCCTGTTCGACGGCCTGGTCCAGATAATCCTGGAACGCCGAGCGGGACTCGATTCGCCGTGCCGAGAAGTGCGGCATCGGCTCGAAGCCGAGGTCCCGCACCAGCCGGGTCGCGGCAAGGCGCTGGTCCACCGTTTCCCCCGGAAGGAACGTCACCGCGACCGGCGTGTCAGGGGGCAGCAACGGCGCCGCCGCGCGCAGTGCGTCGGCATCCTTGGCGGTGATCTCCAGGGAAAAGCCGTCCACCATGTGAAGCGGCGGCCGACTCCAGTTCGGGTGCAGAACGCTCTTCATGCCACCTCTCCAATGTTTATCGCGCCCCCTAGCGCTTCTTATGAATATCATATAGACGAATAAATCATGAGTGTGAACATAAATGGTGCTGGTACGTGACAGAGCCGTTCGGGACCCCGCTGGTCATCCTGCCCGGCCTGATGTGCGACTCGCGCATGTTCGCCGCACAGGTTCGCCTGGGCGCGTCGGTGATCGACGGCTTCTACGGCAAGGCCGATCGGCTGGAATCCATGGCCGACTATGCACTTGCGAGGATGCCGCCCACCGCCGCCATTCTCGGCCACTCCATGGGGGCCCGCGTGGCGCTGGAGATCGTGCGGCGCGCACCGCATCGCCTGACGCGGCTCGCGCTGGTCGATACTGGGATCCATCCCGTGCGGGCGGGAGAAGAGATCGGTCGCTACCGACTGCGAGACCTGGGCTTTGCCCAAGGTGCCGCAGCACTGGCCGACGCCTGGCTGCCGCCGATGCTGGCCGAGGATTCGCGCCGCGACGGCGCGCTCATGGACACGCTGCGCGAGATGGTGATCGCGGCTGGCCCGACCGTCTTCGCCCGGCAGATCGAGGCGCTGCTGCACCGGCCCGCGGTGGAGCAGTTGCTGCCGACGATCGCCGGTCCCACGCTGGTTGCGGTCGGCAGCGAGGATATGTGGTCGCCTCCCGAACAGCATGAGGCGATCACGCGGTTACTGCCCGACGGGCACCTGCGGGTCATCGCCGGCGCGGGCCATATGGCGCCGGCCGAACGGCCCGAAGCCTTCAACGAGATCGTTCGCGACTGGCTGTCCTGGCCGGCGCGCTCCGGTGAAACAGAAGCAGAAGCACAGAAAGGATGAGGAAATAATGAGTTCTCTACAGCAGAAGCTCGACGCCCAGGGCGACGTCGTCACCTTCCTCCGCAACCAGCAGGTCGGGCCCAACGTCTATCCGGGCGTTCCGGCCGAATACACCAACTGGCGCGACGAGCAGCGCGCCTGGGCAGAAACCGCCATCCTGTTCAACCAGAGCTTCCACATGGTCGACCTGCTGGTGACCGGGCCCGGGGCGTTCGACATGCTCGCCTATCTGGCGCCGAACAGCTTCAAGGGCTTCGTGCCCGATCGCGCCAAGCAGTTCGCACCGGTCACGCCGGAGGGCTATGTGATCGGCGACGTGATCCTCTTCTACCTGGGCGAGGAGACGTTCGAACTCGTCGGCCGCGCGCCGACGATCGAATGGGTCGAGTATTGGGCCTCGACCGGCCGCTGGGACGTCAAGGTCGAGCGCGACGAGCGTACCGCCGCAAGGCCCGAGGCGGAGAAGAACACGCGCCGCAATTATCGCTTCCAGCTCCAGGGCCCGAACGCGATGAAGGTGCTCGAGCGGGCGATGGGCGCGACTCCGCCCGACCTCAAATTCTTCCACATGGCGACGGTGGCCATCGCCGGGGTCGACGTGCGCGCGCTGCGCCACGGCATGGCCGGCCAGCCGGGCTATGAACTGTTCGGCCCGTGGAAGGATTATGACACGGTACGCAACGCCCTGATCGAGGCTGGCAAGGACTTCGACCTCAAGCTGTCGGGCGGACGCACCTACAGCTCCAACACGCTCGAATCGGGCTGGATCCCCTCCCCGCTCCCCGCCGTCTATACCGGCGAGGGCACCAAGGCGTTCCGCGAGTGGCTGCCCGACACTGCCTATCCGGGCATGGCTTCGGTGGGCGGCAGCTTCGTGTCCGACAATATCGAGGATTACTATCTGACTCCCTGGGAGCTTGGCTACGGCATCATGGTCAAGTTCGATCATGACTTCGTGGGACGCGAGGCGCTGGAGCGGATGAAGGACCAGCCGCATCGTCGCAAGGTGACGCTGGCGCTCGACAATGAGGACGTGCTGCGCGTGATGAGCTCGCTGCTCCAGTCCGGCGACCGGGCGAAGTTCATGGATTTCCCGAGTTCGGTCTATGCCATGCACCCCTATGACGCGGTGCTGAAGGACGGCAAGACCGTCGGCCTCTCCACCTGGATCGGCTACACCGTCAACGCTGGCCGGTTCCTGGCGCTCGCGATGGTCGACGAGGATGTTGCCGAACCCGGTACGCAAGTGTCCCTGCTGTGGGGCGAGCCGGATGGCGGCACCAGCAAGCCGACCGTCGAGCGCCACGTCCAGACCGAGATCAAGGCGACGATCGCACCCGTTCCCTATTCGGAGGTCGCCCGCGACTCCTATGCGGAGGGCTGGCGCTCCAAGAGCGTGTAATCGGCAAGGCGCACCGTCGGCGGCACGCCCGCCGACGGTGTCCGGTCAGTCCTGCGCGAGCGCGCGGCGAAGCGACTGCGCCGTACGCATCACCTGCTCCATGGCGTCCTGCAGCACCGCGTCGGACAGCCTTGGGGTGGGGATGGCGACGCCAATGGTCGCCGATGTCCCGCCAAAGCCGCCGATGGCGACGCCGATGCCCGAAATGCCGAGGGTCATCTCGTCCCGCGTCGTCGCGATGCCGGTTTCCCGGATAGACGCGATCTCGTCGCTCAGCGCCGCGCGATCGGTGATCGTGTGGGGGGTGAAGCGCTCCCGCTCGGTCTCGGCGAGGTAGCGGTCGAACTCCTCCGGCGGCATCTCCGCGAGCAGCGCCTTGCCCGCCGCCACGCAATGCAGCGGGATGAACGTCCCGACCTCGATCGAGTAGCGCAGCGTCTGGTCCCCCGTCTCGGTGACCATGGCGACCATCTTCCACTCCCGGCGTTCGAAGAGCGACGCGGTCTCGTTCAGCCGGTTACGCAGGGCGGTCACGAAGGGATGCGCACGCTCGACCAGCGTCTCGTCGGGGCGCGGGCCGCGCAGCCGGTCAAGCCGGACGCCGGCCAGGTATTTCCGCCCCTCGCGCCGCAGATACTCGCGCTCGACCATGGTGGCGAGCAGGTAGGACAGGCTGCTGACCGGGATCGCCAGCGCCGCCGAGATTTCCTGGGCCACCACCCCGCCCGGTCGGGCCACGACATATTCCAGCAGGTCGAGAGTCCGCATCGCGGACTTGACGGTGGAGGAGGACGGTGCGGTGGACATGGCAATACTCAGAAGATCAGCGATCCCCGCCGCTCCGCGAAGCGCCAGCCTTCGACCGTGCGGACGAAGCGATCGTGGAAGGTGCCGAGCTTGACGTCGGCAGGGGAGAGATACAGGGCCATCGCGCTTTCACCCGTCGCCTCGTCAGCCGACAGCACATCGATCACGATATTGGTGCACAGGTGGCGCGTCGCGCGAGCGGGCCGCGAGCGATAGGCGGCCAATATGGCTTCACGCCCTTCGATCCAGACGTCGGGAGCGGCAGGCCGTGCGAACCGCCCCGCTTCATCGAACAGGGCGGCCACCCCCTCCCAATCCGCCGCGTCGTTGCGATTGGCATAGGCAGCGACCAGCCGCGCGCAGTCATGCTCGATGTTCCGGCGTTCGTCGTTGGTCACAGTCGCGCGTCCGCAAGGTCGGCACCCTCCCGCAGGGCTTTCAGCTTCTTCCATGTCACGTCGGGATCGATTTTTCCATAGCCGGCGAAGGTCCCGAAGCCGCAGTCGGTGCTCGCGATCACCCGGTCCTTGCCGACGAAGCGGGCGAACCGCTCGATACGCTGCGCAATCAGCTCGGGATGCTCGACATAGTTCGAACAGCTATCGATCAACCCCGGCGCCAGGATCTTGTCCTCGGGGAGCGTCGCGTCGCGCCACACCGTCCATTCATGCTCGTGGCGCGGATTGGCCCCCTCGAACAAAATGGTCGAAGGGCGCGCCGCGATGATGAGGTCGATGACCTTCTCCAGCGCGATGTCGTGATCGTGCGGTCCTTCGTAATTGCCCCAGCAGACGTGCATCCGCATCCGCTCGGGCGCGATTCCCGCGGTCGCCGCGTTGAGCGCCTCGACATTGGCGGCGGCGGTGCGCAGGAACTCGGCCTCGCTCTGATCCTGATAGCCGGTATGACGCGACATGGCGAGGTCCGGGCAGTCGAGCTGGAGGTCGAAGCCCGCGGCGACGATCGCCTCATATTCCGGCCGCATGGCGTCGACCAGATCGGCAAGATACGCGTCGTGCGAGGGGTAGTGGCGATTGACCTGGAACGCCGTGATCAGCCCCGGTGAGGCGGCGTTCATGAATGCGCGGACCTCGCCGCCCACCCCGTCGAGCGCGGCACGGAACCGGCGGATGTCGTCGTGGAGCGGGTCGAGCGTGCGCAGACGGACCGGGCCGATGCACGAGGCGCGCGTGAACTCCTGGCTGCCCATCATCGCCGACAGCTTGCGCGCGAGTCCGGGATGCTCGGCGAGATCGGCCGCCGGCCGCCGCTCGACATGGCCGCCAAAGCCCTCGAGCCGTTCGATCATATAGGTCGAATAGCCGACCTTGCCGAGTTCCCCGTCGCTGATGATCGTCACCCCCGCCGCACGCTGGCGCGAAACCGCATCGTCGATCGCGCGGCGTACCAGGGTGTCGAAGGTATCGGCCGGATAGGCCTCTCCCCGGTCGCGCGCCAGTAGAAGAGGCGTCAACTCGTCCCCTCGCGGGAGGCTGCCGACATGGGTGGTGGCTATCATCGATCTTTCTCCCGACTTCGTTCTCGCACCATCCTATCGTTTCACGTATCCGTAATCCATCATGGATATGAAGGAATCGTCAGCACATGACCGAAGAGGCTCAACCACGCGTCCGCGTCACCGCCCGCGATGGCGTTCGACATGAAGCGTGCGTCACGCCGGGGATGACGCTGCTCGAAGCCGTGCGTCTTGCGGGATGCGGCGACCTCCTCGGCATTTGCGGGGGTATAGGGCTTTGCGGCACCTGCCATCTCTATGTTTCGGACGGTTCGGCGCCGCTCTTGCCGCCGGCCGAGGCCGACGAACGCTCCATGCTGGAGGACATGCCGCATCGCACGTTGCGCTCCCGCCTCGCCTGTCAGCTGGTCGTTCCCCAAGGCCCCGTCGCTCTTGAGGTGCAGATAGCCCCTGTTGACTGACCCCTCGAATAACCAAAGCCTATGCATCTTCATCATTAATATGTATTTTTATTTATACATTCCCAATGGCAAACATTCCGCAAGGCTGACGAACAATCGTCCGCCATGAGGAGAGGTGGTGGAGCATGCTGCGGTGTTTCTTGTCCCCCGTTGGAGAAGCGGCGACCCATTTCGCCGTCACCCCCCATGCGTGATCTGCACATCCTCGTCATCGGAGCCGGCATCGGCGGCTGCACGGCCGCCATCGCGTTGCGGCGGGCAGGCTTTGCGGTCGATATGATCGAAAAGGACCCGTCCTGGTCCGTCTATGGCGTCGGCATCATTCAGCAGTCGAACGTCCTGCGCGCGATGAAGGCGCTCGACATCATCGATGATTACATCTGCGCAGGCTATGGCTTCGATCACGTCTCGGTCTTCCTGCCAGACGGCACGCAGGTTGCGCGCATTCCCAATATGAGCCTGGTCGATGGCTATCCGGCCAATATCGGCATCGGGCGTCCGGCATTGCACAAGGTGCTCGGGGAGAAGGCGATCAGCGCGGGCGTCGAGGTTCGGCTCGGCATCACCGTGCAGGCGATGGAGGACGAGGGCGACAGGGTCCGCGTCCGCTTCAGCGACGGGTCGGAGGGTTCCTATGATTTGGTCGTGGGAGCGGATGGTCTGTATTCCGCGACACGGCGCATGGTGCTTCCCGACGCGCCGGAGCCCGAGTTCACCGGGCAATCCGTATGGCGCTACAACCTGCCGCGCGACGAGGATGTGACCGGACTGTGCGCCTTCCAGGGGCCGACGGGACTGGGGCTCGTGCCGCTGTCGAACGAGCAGATGTACATGTTCGTCACGACGCCCGAGCCGGGCAACCCACGCTTTCCCCGCGAAATGCTCGCCGCGCAGATGCGCGAACGGCTCGCCGGGGTGCCGGCACCCCGCATCCGCGCGCTGGCGGAGCAGATCACCGACGACGCGGCCGTCGTCTATCGCCCGCTCGAGACTCTGTTCGTCGAGGGCGCGTGGCACCGAGGACGGACCGTCCTGATCGGCGACGCCGTGCACACGACGACGCCGCATCTGGGTCAGGGAGCCGGCATGGCGATCGAGGACGCGATCGTACTGGCCGAGGAACTCTCGGCACATGACGACCTCGAGGCGGCGCTGCGCGCCTTCCATGACCGCCGCTACGACCGATGCCGCTACATCGTCGAGGCGTCGCGCGCGATCTGCCTCGGTCAGTTGGGCCTGGGTCCGGCGGTCGATAACGCCGCGGCCACGCGGGAAATGTCCATCAGGGTTGCAGAGCCGATCTGATCGGCGGCGAGGAGAAACGGATCATGGCACGGGTCACCGACATTCGATATGTGGGTTACGGGGTCGCCGACGTGGCGGCCGAACGGGACTTCTACCGGGACGACTGGAAACTCGTCGAGGCGGGCGAGCAGGACGGCCTGATCTACTTCGCGGCGGCGGGCGATGAGGAACGCTTCGTCGTGCGGCTGCGCGAGGACGCGTCGAACCGCATCGACGTGATCGCGCTGGCCGCCGACACGGCCGCCGACGTGGACGCGCTGCACGACAAGGTGGTTCAGGCCGGCTGCAAGGTCATCCACGCCCCGCGCGCGCTCGAGACGCTGGGCGGGGGCTATGGCTTCCGCTTCTTCTCCCCCGACGGGCTGCCGATCGAGGTGTCGAGCGACGTCGCCCCGCGCGAGCCGCGACAGCTCGGCCGGCTCGAAGGCGTGCCGCAGAAGATCAGCCACATCGTCCTTCATTCGCCCGACCACAAGGCGGCGGTGCAGTTCTTCATCGACGTGCTGGGCTTCCGCCTGTCGGACTGGCTTGGCGACTTCATGGCCTTTCTGCGCTGCAACACCGCGCATCACCGGATCGCCTTCCTGCCCGGACCGCCGTGCCTCAACCACGTCGCCTATGACGTGCCGACGATCGACGACATGATGGCGGGCATCGCCCGGCTGAAGAAGGCGGGGACCGACATCCGCTGGGGTCCGGGCCGGCACACCGCGGGCAACAACACGTTCAGCTACTTCACGACGCCCAACGGCTTCGCGGTCGAGTACACCTCGGAACTCGAGCATGTCGACTTCGAGACGCACGAGGCACAGGTGCATCAGCCGACACCCACCACGATGGACCAGTGGGGCATCGGCGTCGGCGGCCCGCAGACGATGCCCCACCCCAAGCCCGATGCGGGCCTCTTCCAGCCAGCGGTGATTTGACATGGCGTTGTTCGAGTATTTCCCCAATTATATCTGGAACCTCTCCGTCGCGATGGCGATGGAGAGCGGCGGCCGGATCGGTGAGCTGATCGACATGTGCCAGCCGATCCGCGATGCGGCGGCGAACGGCGCGGACGCCAACACCCGGCAGTTCATGGAGCGGTGGGTGGAGGTCGCCGACCGGCTGATCGGCCTGGCAGAGGAGGACATCGCGGCGGGTCGCGCCTTCTCCGCCTCCGACAAGATGGAACGCGCCTCGCTCTACCTCTTCACCGCCGAGCGGATGCAGGGCCATGGCCATCCGGGGCGCCAGGAAACCTATGCGAAGGCGCGCGCGGTGTTCGACCGCTCGACGGCGCTGGGTCGCCTCAACCGCGAGCGGGTCGAAGTGCCACTGGCCAAGGGGACGATGCCGGCGCTGTGGGTGCGTGCGCCCGGTGACGGACCGAAGCCGACGGTCGTCTATTGCAACGGGCTGGACAGCTGCAAGGAACTGCTCTTCTGGTCCCGCCTCCCCGAGGCGCTGGCCCGTCGCGGCATCTCCACGCTCTGCGTCGACCAGCCTGGCAGCGGCGAGGCGCTGCGGCTTCAGAAGCTGCCCGTCGATCCGCACAGCGAGAACTGGGCGTCCGCCGCGGTCGACTGGCTGGAAGGTCGCGACGACGTCGACGCCGCGCGCATCGGGATGGCCGGTATCTCGCTGGGTGGGCATTTCTCGCCGCGCGCGGTGGCCTTCGAGCCGCGTTTCGCGAGCGGCGCGGTGTGGGGCGCCAATCACAACTGGGCGGAGGTCCAGCAGAAGCGGCTCAAGCGCGAGGGCGAGAACCCGGTGCCGCACTATTGGGCGCATGTCATGTGGGCTTTCGGCGCCGACGACATGGAGGATTTCCATCGCCGGTCCGCCGACATGACGATGGACGGTCTGATGGAGCGCATCAGGGTGCCCTTCCTCGTCACGCACGGCGAGAAGGATCGCCAGATCAGTCTGGACTATGCCCACCAGGCCTATGACCAACTGACCAATAGTCCGCGTCGCGAGCTCAAGATCTTCACGCCGCGCGAAGGCGGGGTGGAGCATGTCGGCGCGGACAACATGTCCTATGGTCGCGACTATATCGCCGACTGGTTCGCCGATACGCTGGGCGGGCACACCGCATGACCGTCCGGGCGCTGACCCGTGGCGAGCTCGCGAAGGAGGCCGCGATCAGCGCCACGATCAACGCGGTCATCACGCTCGGCTTCTATTTCGGGATGTTCCACGGACTTGCCGCCGTGCCGGTGTGGGGGATCGGCGGCTTCGCCTATGATTTCCTGCCGCAGAGCTTCATGGTCACGCTGATGGGGACGGCCATTCCCGGCATGATCTGGAGCCGGCGTCGCGCCGGCGCGCTCGCCAGGCCCTTGGTCGTCGCCGTCCTCGCCCGTGTGCTGGCATTCGCCGTGGCGGCACTGGTGCTGGGCAGCGGGGCCTGGCTGCTCGTGCTTTGGGCCAGCGGTGCGGCATGGATCGGGTTCATGCCGGGGCTGGCCATCAAGATCGTCTATTCCGTGGCGCTGTCGCTGGTGGTCACGCCCGCGATGCTCCACCGCCTGCCGGAGGTTGCCCGCTAATGCCCCGACGCTTCATCGACCTGTCGGTCACGCTGGACAACGAGACGGTCGCCGATCCGCCGTTCATGCGGCCCAGGATCGAGTACCAGACGCATCTCGAAACCGTCCCCGAGATACAGACCTTCTTCCCCGGCGTGACCGCCGCCGACCTGCCCGATGGCGCGGGCTTCGCCGCGGCGGAGAATGTCTGGCTGACCACGCACAACGGCACGCATCTCGATGCCCCCTGGCACTACCACCCGACGCAGGACGGCGGGCAGCCTGCGATGACGATCGACGAGGTGCCGCTGGACTGGTGCTTCCGCCCCGGCGTCCGGCTGGACTTTCGCCACTTTGACGATGGCTATGTCGCGACGGCGGCCGATGTCGAAACCGAACTCGCGCGTATCGGCCACGATCTCCGCCCGCTCGACATCGTGCTCGTCAACACGCGCGCGGGCGCGGCCTATGGCACCCCCGCCTTTCTCGGCTCGGGTTGCGGCATGGGGTATGAGGCGACCCTGTATCTCACCTCCCGCGGCGTGCGCGTCACGGGGACCGACGCCTGGAGCTGGGACGCACCGTTCACGTACACCGCGAAGCGTGTCTCCGAAACCGGCGACCTTTCCCTCATCTGGGAGGGGCACAAGGCCGGACGCGAGATCGGCTATTGCCACATGGAAAAGCTGACGAACCTCGATCTGCTGCCGCCGACCGGCTTCATCGTCAGTTGCTTCCCCTACAAGATGAAGCGCGCCTCGGCGGGCTGGACGCGCGCCGTCGCGATCCTGGAGGACTGATCATGCGACTTGCAACGACGCGCGCCGGGGGGCGTGACGGAACGCTGGTGGTCGTCGCCGACGATGGCCAACGCGTGCTCGCGGTCGAGGATTGGCCGACGCTGCAGACGGCGCTGGAGGACTGGCCCGCGGCCCACCCCGCCCTCCTGGCGGCGGCCGACCGCCTCGCGAGGGGAGACGGCGCGGCGGTGACCGCGAAGGACTTCGCAGCGCCGTTGCCCAGAGCGTGGCAGTGGCTGGACGGTTCGGCCTTCGCCCATCACGGTGTTCTGATGCAGCGCGCGTTCGGCTCGCCGCCGAGCGATCCCGCGCGGCCCCTGATGTATCAAGGCCTGTCGCACCAGTTTCTCGGACCGTGCGAGGACGTCCCCCTGCCCTCGGAAGATGATGGCATCGACTTCGAGGGGGAATTCGGGGTCATCGTCGACGACGTGCCGATGGGCTGCTCGGTCGCGGATGCCCTGGCCCATGTGAAGCTCGTGGTCCTGATCAACGACTGGTCGCTGCGCACGCTCGCTCCCATCGAAATGAAGACCGGCTTTGGCTGGGTGCAAGCGAAACCGGCCTGCAGCGTCGCGCCCTTCGCCGTCACGCCTGACTCGCTGGGCGATGCATGGTCTGATGCGCGCGTCCATCTGGATCTGCGGGTCGAAGTGAACGGTGCGTGGTTCGGCAACCCGAACGGCCGCGAGATGGCCTTCGGCTTCGACGAACTGATCGCCCATGCGGCTCGCACGCGCAGCCTTCCCGCCGGCACGATCATCGGCTCGGGAACCGTGTCGAACAGCAACGCCGACGTCGTCGGATCCGCCTGCCTCTCGGAAAGGCGGGCGATCGAGATGGTCGCCATCGGATCGCCGAGGACACCCTTCCTCTCGTTCGGCGACGAGGTGTCTCTCAACGTTACCGGGCGCCAAGGGCGCACGATCTTCGGCGAACTGCGTCAGAGGATCGTCCGCGCGTCCTGATGCTCCACGGCGACAGGTCACGCCGCCTGTCCCCCGTCAGCACCACTGGCACAGATTTGAGGTTGTGAGTTGAGGAGGATCTGGGCTTCGTCGCAGTGACGAAGGAACGAAGATGAAGCCCAGATCCTCCAACGTGAAATTGCCAGCGAAGGC
>NZ_JBCNNI010000020.1:0-72293 GCF_039594485.1 Sphingomonas sp.
TGCCGCCGCCTCGCCAAGGACTGGGAGGCCTCCATCGCATCCGCCGAAGCATGGCTCCTCATCGCCTCCATCAGGCGAATGACACGCCGCATCGCCAAGATCGAATTATGAGTCGGGCTCTCAGTCTCGGCCCGCTGGCTGATGAGCAGATTGCCGAGCGGGTCGAACTTTTTGCTCTGGTCGTTATAGGTGCCGCGTACGCCGCCGGCGACCGTAAAGCCCTTTTCGAAGTCGAAGGGCCGGCGCGACCGGACGTTGATGAGCCCCGCCAGACCGGGCTCCAGCAGGTCGGCCGTGCCCGACTTATAGACCTCCAGCCCGGCCAGCGCGCCGGCCGGAAAATCCTGAAGCGCGGCGCGGCGGTTCTCGGCGGTGAAGATGTCCCGGCCGTTGAAGGTGGTGGCAACATCGGGCAGGCCGCGCACCAATACCCCGGTCACTTCGTCGCTATATCGGGTGACCTGAATACCCGTCACGCGCGCCAGCGACTCCGCCGCCGTATTGTCGGGCAATTTTCCGATGTCCTGCGCGACGATCGCCTCCAGGATCGCATCCGAATTGCGCTTGATCGATTGCGCACTCCCCAGGCTGGCGCGATAGCCGGTGACGACAATGTCGCGCGGATCACCCTGTTCCTCCTCCAGGCCGGTGGTCGATGCCTGAACAGGACTACGGCCCGGAACCTCGGCGATATCCTGCTGGATTCCTGCCGTTGTCTGCGTTTCGATCGGAGCATTGGGATCGGCCGCCTAACCTTTTTGCGGGGTCGTCCCCATCTGCGCATGGGCGGATCCCGCCATCAATGCCCATGGTGCAACCGACAGCAACAGAATGCGATGCTTCATAACCACTCCCCTGACCCGACCTGAATTTTCAGTGCCATGTGCGGGTTATTTGTCTGACTATCTCATACGGCCGTCAATCCGTGGATGACAGAAAGATGTATAACGTCTTCATATGTTGATTTTCTACAACACCAGGATGCTGCCCAGCTTCTCGATTGTTAGCGCAAACATTTGGATAATCGCTTATTCTTGCGACAAGCTATCCACCGCCCCTGCCAGGGCGCGCGCGCACCGACATGACACCGATTTGTCCGTCTAATAGGCTGGATCGGACGCCCACGCGACGACGGATCCTCCGAAAACATGGGGTAATCGCGGGAGCGGTACTCCGGTCTGTCACGAGATAGATGCTGGTGGCTGTTCCCCGATAAGATGGAAGAACGGGCTCACGACAGGAAGCCGGGCCCAGGCATCTGATGGAGAACAGCCATGGACGAGTATATCGGGCTCGACGTTTCGCTGAAAGAGACGGCGGTATCCATTCGGCGCGGCGGCAAGCGGGTCTGGCGCGGCAAGTGCCCGTCGGATCCGCAGGCGATTGCGGCGCTGGTCCGCGAGCGTGCGCCCGCGGCCAAACGAGTGGTGTTCGAAACCGGACCCCTGTCCGTCTGGTTCTTCCACGCGCTCACCGCGCAAGGAGTACCGGCGATCTGCATCGACGCGCGCCATGCCAAGGCGGCGCTCGACATGGCGGCGAACAAGACCGACGCCAACGACGCCGATGGCCTGGCTCACCTTGCCGAGGTCGGCTTCTACAAGGTGGTGCGGGTCAAGAGCTTCGACAGCATGCTGACGCGCACATTGGTGGCGGCGCGGACCCGGCTGGTGCGCATCGGGACGGAGCTGTCGAACCAGATCCGCGGCCTGATGAAGACGTTCGGCCTCGTCGTGCCGCTGGTCACCGGTGGCAAGTTCGAGCGCCAGGTCGAGGCGCTGCTGATCGACAATGCGGACCTGGGCCGGATCGTCCGCCCGCTGATGGAAGCCTGGCGGGCCGTTCGCCTGCGCGCAGCGGAGTTGAGCCGCACGCTGTTGGCGGACGCCCGACGCAGCGATGCCTGCCAACTCCTAATGTCCATTCCGGGCGTTGGCGTCGTGACCGCCACGTCCTTTCTCGCGGCGATCGAGGAGCCTGGCAACTTCAGGCGCTCGCGATCGGTAGGAGCGTGGCTCGGCTTGACGACCCGCCGCTACCAGTCCGGTGAGGTCGACTATGACGGGCACATCTCCCGTCGGGGTGACAGTCACCTGCGCGGGCTGCTCTATGAGGCCGCGACATCGTTGCTGACCCGCAGCCGGACAGAGTCCGATCTGCGTAGCTGGGGTCTGACGCTGCGGGAGCGACTCGGCTTCAAGCGCGCCGCAGTGGCCGTCGCCCGCAAGCTCGCCGTCATCATGCACACCATGCTGACCACCGGCGAACCCTTCCGCAGCACGACCGCTCCCGCCTGACCAAGAGCTCGCTGGCGCTGCAAGGCGCTTACGAGGCGTCCTGCCGGGACGTAGGCTGACCCATTCCGTGCCGTTCGTTGCACCAGTCGCCTGCCGGCGGTCCAGTGCGTCGAAAACATAGGAAGGGTCATCCGCGAAGCCCCATCATGCGGCGGCCCATGCCGACCGCGAAGACGACCATGCTTCCGGCAACGATACCTCAGATTTGTCTTGCAACCAGCGCGATTAGACGACGGACTCAGATCAGGGTCGGGCTATTGGGCGGTGGCCGCCCGAAATCGGGCGTCCCATCGGCGCGATAGCCGAAACGCTGGACGCGGGTATCGCGATTGGGATCGTAAAGCGGATCGCCCGTGATCTTCTCATAGTCGCGGGCATGATAGACCAGGACGTCGCGGCCCGCCCGGTCGACGGTGAAGCTGTTATGTCCAGGGCCGTAGATATGCCGCGCGGCATCGGTTCGGAAAACCGGCTCGGGCGATTTGGTCCAGGCGGCGGGGTCCATCAGGTCGGCATCGTCGCGCGCGGTCAGCATTCCCATGCAATAGCGCGCATCGGTGGCGCTGGCCGAATAGGTCATGAAGACGCGGCCGTTGCGGATCAGCGGCGCCGGCCCTTCCGCGACCTTGAAGCCCTGCACCTCCCAGGGCAGCGTCGGCACGGTCAACCGCGTCGGCCGCGCCGCCAGCGTCGTCGGCGTCGCCAGCGGCGCGAGATAGAGGTTTGAGTTGGTGTCGATCCCCGGCTCCTTCTGAGCCCAGGCAAGATAGCGGATGCCGCGATGGACGAAGCTGGTCGAATCGAGCGTGAATGTGTCCCACGGCGTCTCCAGTTGCCCCAGCACCGACCAGCGCCCGGTCAGCGGGTCGGCACCGTCGCATTGGAGGACATAGGTGCGGATATGGAACACGTCGCCACCGTCCCCGGCGGCGACATAGACATACCAGCGTCCGTCAATGCGGTGAATCTCGGGTGCCCAGATGTGCCCCGCCATCGTTCCCGACGCGGGCCGCCGCCACAACACCACCTCCGGCGCGCTCGCAAGCTCAGCGATACTCCTCGCCCGGCGCAGCACCACCCGGTCATATTCGGGGACCGAGGCCATGAAGGTATAGAGCCCGTCCTCCTGAAGCGCGATCTGCGGATCGGCGCGCTGGCGGATCAGGGGATTGGCCGCCTGCTCGCGACGCCCCGCCGCCGTCAGTGCGGTCCGCGCCAGTCCGGGGGCGACGGCGAACGCGGCACCGCCGACCATCAACATGCGCCGGGTCATCTCGTTGTTCGTCACGGCCTGTTCCTTTCCATGCGCCGGACCATGCGCCGGACCATGACCGCCTGGCAATGCGCCGCCATCGACCGGGGTATCGCGGTCGCGAAATGCTTCCCCTTGTCGGCGGGCGAATGACGCGGCATCAGGCCGCCATGCGGATCGCGATCATCGATACCAGCAGCACGCGCGCGGCGATCATTTCGGACGGCCTGCGCGAGGCGGGGCTGACCGACCTGGTGGTGATCGATCCCGCCGGGCCGCTCGCCGCGCAGGTCGAACGCGCCGCGCCCGAAGTCGTGCTGATCAATCTGGAGAATCCCAGTCGCGACGTGCTGGAGGATTTCTTCGCCATGTCGCGCGCGCTGGACCGGCCGATCGCGATGTTCGTCGACCAGTCGGATGCCGAGGCGACCATGGCGGCGGTCGATGCGGGCGTTTCGGCCTATGTGGTCGACGGCCTCGCCAAGCAGCGGATCAAGCCGATACTCGACCTCGCCGTTCGGCGTTTCCAGGCCTTCTCGCGGCTCCAGACCGAACTGGCCGAGGCGAAGACGGCGCTGGCCGACCGGCAGGTGATCGACCGGGCCAAGGCGATCCTCATGCGGCGACGCGGGCTGGACGAACCCGCCGCCTATGGCCTGCTGCGCAGCCACGCCATGACCAGCAACCGCCGTATCGCCGACGTGGCGGAGGCGATCGTGACCAGCGAGCAGCTGATGGGAGATCTGCCATGAGCCAGGACACCTTCCGCATCGGCTTCCTGCCGCTGGTCGACGCCGCGCTGCCCATTCTGGCGCGTGAACGGGGTTTTGCCGAGGAAGCGGGCGTCGCGATCGAGCTGGTTCGCGACATGACCTGGGCGGCGGTGCGCGACAGGCTGCTCTATGGGCATACCGATGCCGCGCATCTGGTCGCACCGCTCGCCATCTCAACCGCGCTGGGCCGCGATCGTCCTGCCGTACCGATGGCCGTGCCCTTCGTACTGGGACTGAACGGCAACGCGATCACCTTCTCGACCGCGCTGGGCGAGGCGGTGGGACTGGGCGAGACGCTGGGCGATCCCGTGGAGATCGGCATCGCCCTGAAGCAGGTGGCGGAGGAACGACGACAGGCCGGACGGCCGCTGCGTTTCGGCGTGGTGCATCGCCATTCCAGCCATAATTACATGCTTCGCTACTGGCTGGCCGGAGTCGGCATCCGTCCCGACAGCGATATCGAGATCGTCGTGACCAGCCCGCCTTTTGCGGCCGATGCGCTCGCCGCCGGGGAGGTGGACGGGATCTGCGTCGGCGAGCCGTGGAACTCGATCGCGGTCGATCGCGGCGTCGGCCGGATCGCGCTCGCCACCGCGCAGATCTGGCGGCGTGGCGTGGAGAAGGTGCTGGCCCTGCGCGGCGACCGGGTCGAGGAGCGCCGCGACGGCGTGCTGCGGCTGATCCGGGCGCTGCATGCGGCGGCGGCGCATTTCGTCGATCCCGCGACCGTGGAGGACAGCGCGGCCATTCTGGCGCGTCCCGAATATCTCGATGCGCCGGTCGATGCGGTTCTGCGCGCGATCACCGATCGCATCCGCCTCGTCCCTGGCGGGGAGCCGGTCCATTATCCTGATTTCATGTTCCAGTATCGCGAGGCGGCGAACTTCCCGTGGCGCAGCCAGGCGGGGTGGCTCTATGCGCAAATGGTGCGGTGGGAGGGGCTGCCCTTCTCCCCCGACGATGCCGCGACCGCGCAGGCGGTGTTCCGCCCCGACCTCTACCGCGCCGCACTGGCGGGCTCGGGCGCGCCGCTGCCGGGCGCAAGCTCCAAGCTGGAGGGGGCGCTGGTCGAACCGATCGGTGCGGGATCGACCCAGGGCAGACTGGTGTTGGGAAGCGACCGCTTCTTCGACGGGCGCGCCTTCGACCCCGATGACATTGCGGGCTATCTGGCCGATCTCCCCTGACAGACGGAATACCTGTCATTTTGCTGCGATTGCGAAAGGGGCTTGTGCGATCGCCATATTTAAGGCAATTTTCGAATCGTTCGGCAATGGCGTCGGACACGAGATAGCAGCGAACGCCGCTCCAACGACGGGGTAGCACGCTGGCGGAAGCGGGATCACTCTCGCATTCTGCTTGGAGGCAACGAAGCCGCCAGGATGTGACCCACGGGTCCACGTCCTGGCGGCTTTTTCTGTTTGGGCGATTGGCCCTCGGGGAGGCACGATGGCGACGGCATTCTGGGATGACACCAAAAAGCGGAAGGCGACCGATGACGGCGGCTTCTGGTCGAGCGGCCATGTGCCGACCCTGATCGCGGCATTTCTGTATTTCGACCTCGCCTTCATGGTCTGGGTATTGCTGGGCCCGCTCGCCCCGCAGATCGCGACCACCCTCGCCCTCACCCCGGCGCAAAAGGGCGTGATGGTCGCGGTGCCGACGCTGGCGGGCGCGGTCCTGCGCGTCGTCAACGGCCTGCTGGTCGACCGGATAGGGCCGAAGCGGGCCGGCGCGATCAGCCAGATCATCGTGATCGCCGGGCTTTTCTCCGCCTGGATGCTCGGCGTGACCAGCTTTGGCGGTACGCTCGCGCTGGGTGTCATTCTCGGCTTTGCCGGGGCCAGCTTCGCCATTGCGCTGCCGCTCGCCAGCCGCTGGTATCCGCCCGAGCATCAGGGCAAGGCCATGGGTCTGGCGGGCATGGGCAATTCGGGCACGGTGCTGGCCGCGCTCTTCGCCCCTGCGCTCGCCAAGCTGTTCGGCTGGAATGCGGTGCTGGGCCTGGCCTGCCTTCCGCTTAGCATCGTCTTCATCGCCTATATGGTCATGGCCAAGGACGCGCCCGGCGCGCCGCCGCCGCGCCGCTTCGTCGAGTATCTGGCGCCGCTGCGCCAGGCGGATGCATGGTGGCTGATGGGCTTCTATGCCGTCACCTTTGGCGGGTTCGTGGGTCTTGCCGCCAGCCTGCCCATCTATTTCACCGATCGGTTCGGCCTGACCCCGATCCAGGCGGGCTACGCCACCGCCGCCTGCGTCTTTGCGGGGTCGCTGGTGCGGCCGATGGGCGGGGCGCTGGCCGACGCGATCGGCGGCGTGAAGGCGCTGACCGGCGTTTTCCTGGCCGCCGCCCTGACGCTGACCGGCGTGGCGCTGGTCGATGGCTTTGCCCCCTCGCTCGCGCTGTTCGTGCTGTCGATGCTGGCGCTGGGTGTCGGCAACGGAGCGGTCTTCCAACTGGTGCCGCAGCGTTTCGCCGCCGAGATCGGCGTGATGACCGGATTGGTCGGCATGGCGGGCGGGATCGGCGGTTTCTACCTCGCCTCCTCGCTTGGCTTCGCCAAGCAGTGGACCGGCAGCTTCTCGCCCGGTTTCCTGATCTTCGCGGCGCTCGGTATCCTGGCGGTAACCGGACTGACGCTAGTGAAGGCCCGTTGGCGTCGCGATTGGGCGACCGCCGGAACGGTACGGATCTGAATTATGCGCGCCCTCTCCTCCTTCCTGCTCGTGTCGGCCTCCGCTCTGGTGGTGACGCCCGCCGCCGCGCAGACGGTGACGCTGAAGCCCCTGGCCGAAGCCCGGCTGCGCTGGGAGCAGGTCGATCAGGACGGCCTTCCCCAAAAATCGGATGCGGTCACCGCCCGCATCCGAACCGGGATGGTCGCGACCTCCGGCCACTGGTCTGCCCTGGCGGAGGCGCAGGGCAACCTGGCCATCGTCCCCGACTATTTCGACGGCGCTCACCCCGATCCCAACCGGCCGCTGATCGCCGATCCGCAGAGCATCGGCCTGTACCGCGCACAGTTGCAGTACCGGTCGGCTCCCCTGACCCTGACCATCGGGCGGCAGCGTATCATATTGGACGACGAGCGTTTCGTGGGGGGCGCCCAGTTCCGTAACAACGCCCAGACCTTCGACGCGGTGCGCGCCGAGCTGGTCCCCGTAAAGGGCCTGAAGGCGGATGTCAGCTATGTCTGGGGCATCCGCACCGTCTGGGGCATCGACGGCAACGGCATCCGCCCCCGCTCGATCGGCGGGAATACGGTACTCGCCAATCTGGGCTGGGCCTCGCCGATCGGCACGCTGAGCGGTTTCGCCTATCTGATCGACGAGGACGAGGCCGCGCTTCAGGGCTTCCGCCTGTCGAGCCAGACCTATGGCACGCGGCTGGCGGGCGCGAAGCCGATCGGCAAGGCCAAGCTCGCCTATCAGGCCAGTTGGGCGCGCCAGTCCGACTATCACCGCAATCCCAACCGCTATGCGGTCGATTACTGGCTGGCCGATGTCGCGCTCGACCTGAACGGTCCACGCTTGGGCGGCGGTTACGAAGTGCTCGGCGCGGATAAGGGCCAGGCCCTGACCAGCTTCCAGACGCCGCTGTCCTCGATCTTCAAGTTCCAGGGCTGGGCCGACAAATTCACCACCACGCCGCCCGACGGCATTCGCGACCTGTATGCCAGCACCGGCTGGGGCTGGAAGCAGATTGGCGCGGTCAAGGCGGTCAGCCTGTCCGCCATCTGGCACCGGTTCGAGAGCGACCGGCTGATCCGTCACTATGGCAACGAGATCGACTTGCTGGCGCAAGGGAAAGTCGGCCGCACCACCGCCTCGCTGCGCTACGCCGATTATCAGGCCGATCGCTTCGGCGCGGACACCCAAAAACTCTGGCTGCAATTGGACTGGACCATCTGATGGAACTCACCCCCGTCATCGCGGCGACCGATACCCGCGAGCACCTGATCGTCATCGGCAACGGCATGGCCGGTTGTCGCGCGATCGAGGAACTTCTGGCCCGTGATCCCGGCCGTTATCGTATCACCATCTTCGGCGCCGAGCCGCTGGTGAACTATAACCGGATCATGCTGTCGCCGGTGCTGGCGGGGGAAAAGACGTTCGACGAGATCGTCATCAACGGCCTCGACTGGTATGCCGACAACGGCATCACGCTGGTCAGCGGCGATCCCGTCACCGCGATCGACCGCGAAACGCGGACGGTGACCGCCAGGAGCGGCATGGTGCTGGACTATGACCGGCTGCTGATCGCGACCGGCTCCGATCCCTTCATCATCCCGGTGCCCGGCCATGACCTGCCCGGCGTCATCAGCTTCCGCGACATGAAGGATGTCGAGCATATGCTCGCCGCGGCCGAGCGGGGCGGCAGCGCGGTGGTGATCGGCGGCGGCCTGCTCGGGCTGGAGGCGGCGCATGGCCTGTCGCTTCGGGGGATGAAGGTCACGGTCCTCCACCTGATGCCGACGCTGATGGAGCGGCAGCTCGACGAGGCGGCGGGCTGGCTATTGAAGCAGGCGCTCGAAGCCCGTGGCCAGACCGTGTTGTGCGGTGCCGACACCGCCGCGATCGTCGGCGACGGCAAGGTGGAGGCGATCCGCCTGAAGGACGGCCGCGAGATCCCCGCCGATCTGGTGGTGATGGCGGTGGGCATCCGCCCCTCGGTCGCGCTCGCCCGTGCGGCGGGCCTTGAGGTCGGGCGCGGGATCAAGGTGGACGACCATATGGTCACCTCCGACCCGCGCATCCTGGCGGTCGGCGAGTGCGTCGAGCATGACGGGCAGGTTTACGGCCTGGTCGCGCCGCTCTGGGACATGTGCCGCAGCCTTGCCGATGCACTGACCGGCGCGCCCTCGGGCTATCGCCCCACCGCCACCGCGACCAAGCTGAAGGTCGCCGGGCTCGACGTCTTCTCGGCGGGCGATTTCGGCGGCGGCGACGGTGCGGAGGACATCGTGCTGCGCGACGCAAGCCGCGGCATCTACAAGCGCGTCGTGGTCAAGGAGGACCGGATCGTCGGCGCGGTGCTCTATGGCGATACCGCCGATGGCAATTGGTATTTCGACCTGCTCAAAAAGGGCGAGAGCGTCGGCGATATTCGCGACGCCCTGATCTTCGGACAGGCCTTTGCCCAGGGGGGCGCCTCCGCGGACCCTAAGGCGGCCGTTGCGGCGCTTTCCGACGATGCGGAAATCTGCGGCTGCAACGGCGTGTCCAAGGGCAAGGTCTTCGCCTGCATCGACGGCGGCGCGCACAGCCTGGACGCGGTCCGCGCGGGCTGCAAGGCGTCGGCGAGCTGCGGCTCGTGCACCGGCATCGTCGAGAGCCTGTTGGCGATCCGCCTGGGCGGCGAGGTCGAGGCGGGGCCGAAGACGATGTGCAAATGCACCAGCTTCGGTCACGACGATGTCCGCCGCGAGATCGTCGCGCAGAATATGCGTTCGATCCCCGAGGTGATGCAGAAGCTGCACTGGTCGACCCCCGACGGCTGTTCGTCCTGCCGCCCGGCGCTCAATTACTATCTGCTCTGCGCGCTGCCCGGCGAATATGTCGACGACCAGCAGAGCCGCTTCGTCAACGAGCGGATGCACGCCAACATCCAGAAGGACGGCACCTATTCGGTCGTGCCGCGCATGTGGGGCGGGATCACCAGCCCGAAGGAACTGCGCGCGATCGCCGATGTGGTCGAGAAGTTCAACGCCCCGATGGTCAAGGTGACGGGTGGCCAGCGGCTCGACATCTTCGGCATCAGGAAGGAGGACCTGCCCGCCGTCTGGGCCGATCTGAACGCGGCGGGCATGGTTTCGGGCCACGCCTATGGCAAGTCGCTGCGCACCGTAAAGACCTGTGTCGGCTCCGAATGGTGTCGCTTCGGCACGCAGGATTCGACCGGCCTGGGCGTCAAGCTGGAGCGCGCGACCTGGGGGTCGTGGATGCCGCACAAGTTCAAGATCGCGGTGTCGGGCTGTCCGCGCAACTGTGCCGAGGCGACGATCAAGGATTTCGGCGTCGTCTGCGTCGACAGCGGCTATGAACTCCATGTCGGCGGCAATGGCGGGATCAAGGTCCGCGCCACCGACCTGCTCTGCAAGGTCGCGACCGAAGCCGAGGCGATGGAGATGTGCGCCGCCTTCATCCAGCTCTATCGCGAGGAGGCCCGCTATCTGGAGCGGACCGCGCCGTGGATCGAGCGGGTCGGGCTGGCCTATATCCAGTCGCGCCTCCTGCCGGACGAGGAGGAGCGGGCCGAACTCGCACGCCGCTTCTTCTTCTCGCAGCAATTCTCGCAGGACGATCCCTGGGCGGAGCGCGTCGCCGGGGCAGAGCGCGAAATCCATGCGCCGATGGCGCGCTTCCAACCTGTCGGAGAGATGGCATGATCGGCGAATGGCTCGATATCGGCTGGGTCGAGGAAATCCCGCTGCGCGGCAGCCGCACGGTGCAGGTCGAGGGCGGCGACGACATCGCCGTCTTCCGCACCGGCGAGAATAGCGTCTTCGCGCTGCTCGACCGCTGCCCGCACAAGCATGGGCGGCTGAGCCAGGGCATCGTCCATGGCGGTGCGGTGGCCTGCCCGCTGCACAACTGGCGGATTTCGCTTAGCACTGGCGAGGCGCTGGGTGAGGACAAGGGCTGCACTCCCACCGTGCCGGTGAAGATCAGCGGCGGCCGCGTACTGATCTGCCGCGCCTCGACCCTGAAGGCGGCGGCGTGAGGAGCAGCCACCTCCATCTCCCCACCGGGGTACGGGTCGGGGGGAGGGGCAGGTGTCTCACCAAGAACGCCGTCTCTGCGAGACCCGGCCCCCTCACCCCACCCTCTCCCCGAGGGGGAGAGGGCTTATGATCCGCACCACCTGCGCCTATTGCGGTGTCGGCTGCGGCATCCGCGCGACCGTCACCGGCGAGCGCGCGGTCCGTATCGAGGGCGATCCCGACCACCCCGCCAATCGCGGCAGGCTGTGTTCGAAGGGCACGCATCTGGGCGAGACGGTCGGCCTGGAGGGACGCCTGCTCCACCCCATGATCGGCAAGCGCCGCGCGTCGTGGGACAAGGCGCTCGACCTCGTCGCCAAGCGCTTCCGCGACACCATCGCCCAATATGGCCCCGACAGCGTCGCCTTCTACGTCTCCGGCCAGTTGCTGACCGAGGATTATTATGTCGCCAACAAGCTGATGAAGGGGTTCATCGGCTCGGCCAATATCGACACCAATTCGCGCCTCTGCATGTCGAGCGCGGTCGCTGGCCACAATCGCGCATTCGGCGAGGATATCGTCCCCGCCACCTATGAAGACATCGACGCCGCCGACCTGATCGTGCTGGTCGGCAGCAACACCGCCTGGTGCCACCCGATCGTCTATCAGCGCATCCGGGCGCGATGCGATGCGGGCGCCAAGCTGGTCGTCATCGACCCGCGCCGCACCGAGACGGCGGAACAGGCCGACCTCCACCTCGCCATCCGACCGGGCAGCGACGTGGCGCTGATGAACGGGGCGCTGGCCTGGGCGCGCGCGGCAGGCGTGGTGGACGACGACTTCCTCGCCGCATCGATCTCGGTGCCGGAGGATTTCTGGACAGCACTGGAGGACGGCAACGACCTCTGGTCGGTCGCCAAGACGTGCGACATCGCCCCCGCCGATCTTCGCCAGTTCTATGAGCTATTCGCCGCAACACCACGTACTGTCACGCTATTCAGCCAGGGTATCAACCAGTCGACCACCGGCACCGATCAGGTCAATGCGATCCTCAACCTGCACCTCGCGACGGGACGGATCGGCAAGCCGGGTGCGGCCCCCTTCTCGATCACCGGCCAGCCCAATGCGATGGGAGGGCGCGAGGTCGGTGGCCTCGCCTCCACCCTGGCCGCGCATATGGACTTCGCGCCCGAAAACCGCGCCCGCGTGCAGCGCTTCTGGGCCTCCCCCAGCATCGCGCCCAAGCCGGGGCTGAAGGCGGTCGACCTGTTCCGCGAACTGGGCCAGGGCCGCATCAAGGCGCTGTGGATCATGGCGACCAACCCCGCCGTCTCGATGCCCGACGCGGGATCGGTGCGCGAGGCCCTGGCCGCCTGCCCCTTCGTGGTAGTCAGCGACGTGATCGCCGAAACCGACAGTTCGACCCACGCCCATGTCCGCCTGCCCGCCGCCGCATGGGGCGAGAAGGACGGCACCGTCACCAACAGCGACCGCACGATCAGCCGCCAGCGCGCGCTCTTCCCGCTGCCCGGTGAGGCGAAACCCGACTGGTGGATCGTCAAGGAGGTCGGTCGCCGCATGGGCTGGAAGACCGCCTTCGCCTATGATCGCGCGGCCGAGATCTGGCGCGAGCATTGCCGCCTATCCTATTATGAAAACGACGGTTCGCGTATTTTCACGCTGCCCGGCCAGTCGAGCAGCGGCAATGCCGATTATGACGCGATGCAGCCGTTCCGCTGGGGCGGCGCGCCCTTCGCGGATGGCCGTTTCCCGACGCCGGATGGCCGAGCGCGGCTGGTGACGGTCGTGCAGAAGACGCTTCCCGCGCCCTTGCGTGACTGGCCGATGACGCTGAACACCGGCCGCTATCGCGACCACTGGCATACGATGACCCGTACCGGCCTGGCCCCGAAGCTGGCGCGCCACCGCGAGGAACCGCTGGTCGAGGTGCACCCCGAAGACGCAAGTCGCCTCGGCCTGACCGATGGCGGGTTGGCACGGGTCGATACGCCGCAGGGATCGAGCCTCTACCGCGTTTCGGTCAGCACCGGCCAGCGGCCGGGCGAGTTGTTCGTCCCCATCCACTGGACCGACCGGACCGCGACCGGCGGGCGCACCGGCCTGCTCCCACGCCCGCTGACCGATCCCCATTCGGGCCAGCCCGGCTTCAAGCGCACCCCGGCCAGCATCGCCGCCGTCGCGACCCGCTGGCGCGGCTTTGTCATCCTGTCGGGTGACGCGAGCCCTGCACCCGATTGCCTCTGGGCTACGCGGGTCGCCATTCCCGGCGGCTGGCTGTGGGAAGTGGCGGGCGATGGCGATCCGGCGGCACTGGAGGCGATGTTGCCCAAGGGTCAGCGGATCGAGGCCAGCGATCCCGCGCGGGGATCGCGCCGTGTCGCGGTCATCGCGGACGATCGGCTCGCGGCCGTCCTGTTCGTGACCGAGCGCGGCGAACTGCCGGGCCGCGACTGGCTGATCGCGCAACTGAGCGCATCGGAGGTCGCCCCCACCGTCCTTGCCGGGCGTGCGCCGGGCGCGCAGGTGGAGCGCGGCGCGATCGTCTGCGCCTGTTTCGACATCGGCGTTCGGACCATCGTCGCGGCGATCCGCGACCAGCAACTCGCCGACGTCGCCGCGATCGGCGCGGCGATCGGCGCGGGCACGAACTGCGGATCGTGCCGCCCTGCCCTTGCCCGCCTGATCGCCGAGACCCAGGAGCCTGCCCATGCCCATGGATGATTTCCCCGCTGGATCGGTCTGGCTGGTCGGTGCGGGTCCGGGCGACCCCGAACTGCTGACCCGCAAGGCCGAGCGACTGATCGCCACCGCCGATATCGTCTTCTACGACGCCCTGGTCGGCCCCGAGGTGCTCGCGCTCGTCCCCGCCGCCACCGAGAGGCTGAGCGTCGGCAAACGCTCGGGCCGTCACTCCAAGGACCAGGGCACGATCGACAGCCTGATCGTGGAGGCGGCGCTGTCCGGGCGGCGCGTGGTCCGCCTGAAGGGCGGCGACCCGTCGATCTTCGGCCGTTCGACCGAGGAGATCGACGCCTGCCGCGCCGCCGGGATCGCCGTCCGCATCTGCCCCGGCATCACCGCGGCGAGCGCGGCGGCAGCTTCGGGAACGATCTCGCTGACCCTGCGCGGCCTGTCGCGCCGGTTGACGCTGGTCACCGCGCACTGGCGCGAGGGCGAGACGCTCGCACTCGACTGGCCGGCGCTCGCGACGCCGGAGGGAACGCTGGCGGTCTATATGGGCCGCGCCGCCGCCCCCGTCATCGCCCGTGAACTGATGGCGGCGGGCATGCCGCCGCAAACGCCGGTGATGATCGCGGTCAACGTCTCGCTTCCCAACGAGCGACTGATCACCGGCCGCCTCGACGCGCTGGGCTTCCTGACCCGTACCATCGGTGACAGGGACCCTGCCCTGCTGCTGATCGGCGAAGCGGTGGGGAGCTCGGCGAGGGACGGCCGACACTGTATCGAAGCCCGCCGAAGCGCTCGCCTAATCATGGCGCAGCGCCCAGGCGGGGGCGGCACGACTGGCGCGCAGGGCCTGACCCAGCACGGTCAGCACGGCGATCAGCACCGCGAGCAGCCCCGCGCCCGCGAAATAGAGCGGCGACAGGGTGACGCGATCCTCAAACCCCGCCAGCCAGGTCCGCATGGCGACGAATGCCAGCGGCCAGGCGATCAGGTTCGCGATCAGCACCGGCCGCAGGAACTGGCCGACCAGCAGCTTGACGATATCAGTCGATGACGCGCCCAGCGTCTTGCGGATGCCGATCTCCTTCACCCGCCGCGCGGTGTTGAACGAGGCCAGACCCCATAGGCCGATGCAGCCGATCACCACGGCCAGTCCCGCGCCGATCGCGAACAACCGCGTGGCGCGGTCATCGTCTTCGTAAAAGCCCTGGAGCAGTTGCACGCCGACATCGCCCTTGAAAGGCGCTTCGGGGGCGACCCGCTGCCACGCCGCGCGCACGCCGGCCATCACCTGGCGCGGATCGCCGGTGAAGCGGATCGTCACCGACGGATAGGGCACGATGCCCCGCGTGTAGAAATAGAGGGTCGGCTCGGCCGGTGAGCGGGGCGAGAAGAAGCGCAGTTGGTCGATCACGCCGATGATGGTCATCGGCCGCTCCACCCCGACGATCCTGCCGATCGCCTGTTCCGGTGATCCGAAGCCCAGCGCCGTCACCGCCTTTCGGTTGATGACGATGTTGCGGGCATCGCCCGGCAGTTGCGCGGTCGTGTCATCCGCCCGGTGCGCGTCGTCGAACAGGCGGCCCGCCAGCAGCCGGGGCTCATAGAGGCGGAAGAAGTCGGTGCCGACATTGATGAACCGCACCGAAGGGCCCGCGCCGGGCCGCCCCGGGACGGGGATGTTGTATGCATTGTTGTTCCCCTGCCCGCCCACCGCGGTGTCGGCCGTGGCGGCCATCGCGACGCCTGGCACGGCCTTGAAGGCGGCCATCAGCGCCGGCCGCCTGGGCTGGTCGACATAGCCCAGCCAGGGCACGACCATCAGGCCATCGCGCCGGAATCCGAGATCGGCGGTCCGAACATGATGCGTCTGCGCCACCAGCACCGACGTTCCGATCAGAAAGGCGATGACGAGCGAGAACTGGAGCACGACCAGCGCCTCGCGCGCCCGCGCACCCGCCCGGCCGCCACCCGGTGCACGTGCCGACGCCAGCACCGAGGCCGCCGGGAAGCCCGACAGCAGGACCGCCGGATAAAAGCCTGCGGCCGTACCGACGACCACCGACACCACCACCAGCACGGGGATGACGAGCGCATAGGGCATGGTCAGCGACAACCCGCCCGCGGCATTGATCAACGGCAATCCGATCTCCGCCAGGATCAGCCCCAGCAGCGCCGCCAGCGCGACCGCCAGGATCGCCTCGCCCAGGAACTGGCGGATCAGCGCGCTCCGGCTGGCGCCGAGCACCTTGCGCATCGCGACCTCGCGCGCGCGAAGCCCCGCCCGTGCGCTCGCCAGGTTGACGTAGTTCACGATGGCGATCAGCAGGGTCAGCGCCCCGACCAGCCCGAGCGTCACGACGGTCGTCTTGCGGCCCGCGCTCTCCCCACCGACGGGCTCCAGATGCGCACGGTCGATCGGCAACAGCGGCAGCCCCATCTTCTGGGCGGCGTCGCTGCCCAGATCGCGCGCGCCGTGTCGCTGGATAAAGCTGGGCATCCGGCCCTCGAAAGCCTGGGCCGCTCCCTTGTCGGGAAATCGCAGATAGGTGACGAGCGAACTGCTGCCCCAATTGCGCCACCACGGTTCTGGATGGTTGGTCGACAGGCGGGTCAGGATGGAAAACTGGAAATCGGTGGTCTCGGGCAAATCCTCGAACACGCCGGTCACGCGCCGGGTCGACTTCTCGTCGAGGACCAGAGTCAGGGTCTGGCCGATCGGATCGCTATCGCCGAAATAGCGGCGCGCCGCCGAACGGCTGATGACCACGCTCGTCGGATCGGACAGCGCGGTCGCCTTGTCCCCTGCCGTCATCGGCAGGTCGAAGACCTTGAAGAAATCGGAATCGACCTGAGCGATATCGTCGAAGGTCGCGATGCCGCCGCGAATGACGCTGCCGCCATTCCTGCCGCCCATGAACCGTGTGCCGACCAGACCGGGAAAGTCCTGCCGCATCTCGTCGAGCAGGCCGCCCATCGTCTGGGACCAGCGACCGACATAGGGACCGTCGCTGCGTTTCCAGTGCGTCTGGACCAGATAGACCTGATCATAATGCGGCAGCCATTGTTCGAAGCTCGTCTCGAACCGGACATAGAGCGACAGGACGAAGAACACCGCGATGCCGACCGCCAACCCGCCGATGTTGAGTGCGGCATGCAGCTTGTGACGGGTCAGCGAGCGATAGAGCGTGGTCAGGGCGAAGCTGTTCATCATCATGCCCTCTTTTCGCAATCCGGGCCCCAGCCCGACGAGGCTCTGGCTGGCCCGCTCGACGCAGGACAGGGCTCGGTACTTGCACGGTTCGGCTGTTCGGTCATCATGGTCATAGTGTCACTGTCCAGCGCCGGAAACGCCAACACGCTATGAACAAAGACTTATCTCTGCCGATGCCAGCGGAGGGCGGAGCGGGATGGAACAGTGTGTCCATCCCCGAACAGTCGCAGGACGTGTCAAGCACCTGGGATATCCTGTTGATCGAGGACGATCCGGCAGTGGCGCGGACGACGGAAATCCTGTTCCGGCTGGCCGGACACCGGCTCGACATCGCCACCGATCCGGGGACGGCCTATTCCCTGCTGGCCCGGCGGCATTACGACGCGATCCTGCTCGACATGAACTTCACCCCTGGTCGGTCGAACGGGGAAGAGGGGTTGGCCTGTATCGCGCGCATCATGGCGGACCATCCCGCGACCCCGGTGATCGTCATCACCGCGCATAGCGGCATCCGCATCGCCGTCACCGCGATGCAGGCGGGCGCGCGCGACTTCGTGATGAAGCCTTGGCGCAAGGACGATCTGCTCGCCAAATGCGCGGCCGTGATCGCACCACCGGGCGAGCGCCGCGCGTCGTCGCGCCGACCGAGTGGCGTCCCCATGCTGCTGGGCGACTCGCGCGCCATGGCGGAGGTCCGGGCGCTGATCCACCGGGTCGGCCCGACGGTCGCCAATATCTGCATCACCGGGCGTTCGGGATCGGGACGGAGCCTGGCGGCGGGGGCAGTCCATGCCGCATCGGGCAACACGGACATATCTCCGTCACGGATCGACCTGCGCGATAGCGAGCAATGGCGGTTGCTCGACGCGGCGCACGGAACCATCATGTTGCGCTATCCCGACCGGCTGGACACCATATCACAGGCCCGGCTGCTCGACCGATTGCTACCGGGTCTTCGCTGCATCAGCGTGGCGGAAAGCGTCGAGCCGCTGTCGCCCGCGCTGCGCCGCCGTCTCTGCACGCTGGAAATCGCCATGCCGCCCTTGGCTGCGCGGCGAGAGGATGCCGTCCCCCTCGCCCGCCACTTCGCCCAGATCGCGGGCGAGACCTATGGCCGCGCGTCGGTCCGGCTGACGCCGGCAGCCGAAGCGATCGTCACCGCGACCGACTGGCCGGACGAGGTGCGCGGGCTGGCCGCGGCGATCGAGCGGGCGGTCCTGTTGTCCGATGATGGAGTGATCGATGCGGCGGCGATCCGGCCCTATACCACCACGCCGCTCCCGAGCGGGTCCGATGCCCTCCCCTTCAGGCTCGATGATGCCGAACGCCTGATGATCGAGGCTGCGCTGAAGGAGCATCGCCACAACATCTCACGCGCCGCCGCAGCCCTGGGGATCAGCCGGGGCACGTTGTATCGGCGCATGGCGCAGCATGGCCTCTAGCCCGCGCCGTCACGCCGTCATGATCGGCCTGAGCCTGGCCGTGGCGGGTGGCGCGGCTGGGCTGGCCTCGTCATATGGGCTCTGGCTCGCGCTGGCCGGAGCGTTGCTGGCCATCGCGTGGCTCATCCTCAGCAACCTGGAGACGGCAGGACGTCCGATCGCCATGTCCGCCGCCCCGACGATCACCGCCGAACGGGAGGAAGCGATCCACCGGATGCTACTGGATGCGTCGCCCACGCCGCTGCTGTTGGTCGATGGCACGGTGGTTCGAGCGTTGAACCGTGCCGCGCGACGCCTGTTCGCCACCGACGACCGGGTGTTGCCCGCCCCTACCACGCTCCTCGACCACGACGCCACGCATCTTCGCCATGCCGGGCGAAGCTGGCGCGCGGATCGCGTCGATGTCGGCGCACGGGTCGTCATCGCGCTGATCGACGTCGAAGGCGAGGAGCGGACGGCGGAAGCGCGAGCCAGCGCGGAGATGATCCAGGTGCTCGGGCACGAGATGCTGAACGGCCTCGTCCCCATAGTCTCACTTGCCGAATGCGGCCTCGCCGCCGCCGAGGCGAAGGATGGCGACCCCGAGTTGCTCGCGGAAATCCTGACGACGCTGGCCCGCCGTGCCGAGGGGTTGCAGCGTTTCACCGAGGCCTATCGATCGCTCGCGCGCTTGCCGCCTCCGATGAAGCAGCCAGTCGACATGGGCGCGCTGATCGCCGATCTGGAGCGACTGTTCGCAGTCCGATGGCCCGAAGCGGTGCTGACCGTCGCGATACCCCGCGGACTGACGGGGATGATTGACCGCGACCAGCTCAATCAGGCGATCTGGGCGTTGCTGCAGAACGCGGTCGAAGCCGCCGGCGCCGCTGCCCTTGTCGACCTATCGGTAATGCGCCAAGAGGGCGCCCTGTCGATCGACATCACCGACAACGGACCAGGCGTGCCGCCCGAGCAGGCAAGCGTCATATTCCGCCCCTTCGCCACGACCAAGGCCAGCGGCACCGGCATCGGCCTCAGCCTCGCCCGCCAGATCGCGCAGGCGCATGGAGGAACGCTGAATCTGCTGGCCCTGACCCCCGCCACCTTTCGGCTGCGCTTGCCAGATGGAAGCCCGCACGCCTCTGGCCAACGCCTCCAGAGCTGCTGACGATTGCCCGAACACTGGAATTGCGATCGGGCACAGCAATGATATGTCGCCACGACAGCATCACATGGATCAATCTTCCTATCACATTTTATAAACGTCCAGCAAAGATCCAGCAAAAATCGGCCAGTATCGCCTCGCCCCAAGTCTAAAGGGGGACAATCTTGGCATCCGAGCGATTGGGATTTCGGGACGCGGTGGGCTGGCTGGTGCAGATCATCGGCCCGGATGCCGCCTATGTGCGGCTCGGCATCGTCTATACCATCGCGATCAGCCTGCTGGCACTGGCGACGCCCATCTCGGTGCAGTTGCTGATCAACAGCGTGGCGAACACGGCCATGCCCGCACCGCTATGGGCGTTGGCGGGCGTGCTGTTGATGCTGCTGCTCATGGTCGCGGGCCTCAGTGCGCTTCGCGTCTGGATCATGGCCGGGTTCGAGCGACGCCTGTTCTCGCGCGTCGTGGCAGAGGTCACGCTGCGCGCGGTGCACGCGCAGGACCCGTTCTTCGCAGACGGCAATCGCGGCGATCTGTTCAATCGCTATTTCGATCTGGTGGTCGTTCAGAAGTCGGTGCCCAGCCTGGTCATCGGCGCCTTCACGATCGTCCTGCAGGCGGTGATCGGCCTGACCATCACCAGCTTCTATCACCCGGTCTTCCTGGCCTTCAACGTCGTCCTGGTCGCCGCGGTGTTGTTCGTGTGGCTGTTATGGCGGCGCGGTGCGATAAGCGGCGCCGTGGCGCTGAGCCACGCCAAGCACAATGCCGCCCGCTGGCTGGAAAGCGTCGGCGGGTCGAACGGCTTCTACAAGTCCCTGCGCCATCTCGACTTCGCCATGACCCGGTCGGAGGCGATGACGGCCAGCTATGTCGATACCCATCGGCGCTATTTCCGCTACCAGTTCGCGCAGACGGTCGCGTTCCTGCTGATCTACGCCTTTGCCAGCGCCGGACTGCTGCTGCTGGGCGGCATGCTGATCCTGCGGGGGCAATTGTCGCTGGGGCAGCTTGTCGCGGCCGAGCTGATCCTGTCGGGGGTCTTCTACGGCATCTCGCAATTCGGCTGGTATCTCGACACCTTCTACGATCTGGTCGCCAGTTCCGAGGAGCTGTCGCTGCTGTTCGCCATTCCGCAGGAGCCGAAGGTTCGCGGGGAGAAAGGCCCCGGCGACGGATCGGTCAAGCTCACCGACGTCGTGTTCGACGATGCCCGCTATACGCTGGCCCTCGCCGCCGGAGAGCAGCTCGTCACCGTCGCCGAACCGGGTGCCGAGCGTCGCCTGGCCATGTTGCTGAAGCGGCACGCCTTGCCGAGCCGCGGTCTGGTACGGATCGGCGGGGCCGATCTGGGCTCGTTCGACATGTATCATCTCCGCTCGGATGTCACCGTGCTGGACCGCTCGACGATCGTCGAGGTCACGATCCGCGAATATCTCCGCCTGGCATCCGGGGAGCTTGCCGAGGACGCGATGGAGGCACTGGCGATCGTCGGGCTGGAACGCCGACTGGCGAGCCTGCCGCAGGGGCTGGATACCCTGCTGGGCTCGACCGGCCATCCGCTCAGTGTCGGTGAGACCATGGCGCTCAAGCTCGCCAATGCGCTGCTGGTCCGGCCCAAGCTCCTGCTCCTGGGGCAGCTATACGACCTGTTGCCACCCGAACGGTTGCTGGCGGCCCTGCGCCGTCTCAAGGTCTACGGCACCACCGTCCTTCTGTGCACCGGACGCCCGGAAGACCTGGAACTGGATGGATATCTCCATCTGGGCCTGACCGAGCAGCGCCGTTTCGAGCGCCTCGCCGACCTTCAGCGCGCGATCAGCCGGGAGGACACCGATGTCGCATCCGCCTGAACATCTCGCCCATTTCCGCACCCTCGCCTCGCTGCGCCCGCCACGGGTCATCGTCGCCATCGCCTGGATCCTGACTGCGGGTATCGCGGCGACCTTGGTCATCCTGTTCTGCGTGCCATGGCTGCAGACCGCGCAAGGGCGCGGACAGGTCGTCTCGCTGGATCCGCAGGACCGTGCGCAGGACGTGACGGCGCTGGTGCCGGGACGCGTCGAGCGCTGGTACGTCCAGGACGGCCAGCATGTGAACCGCGGCGACCCGATCGCGCGCATCGTCGATCTCGATCCCAACCTCCTGTCCCGCCTGGCCGCCGAGCGCGCGCAGGTCGAGGCCGAGATCGCATCCGTCCGCCAGTCCCAGGCCGTCGCCCAGCTCGACGTCAACCGCACCCGCCAGTTGTTCACCGAGGGCCTCGCCTCGCGGCGCGATTATGAACAGGCGCAGATCAAGGTTGCGGATTCGGGGGCCAAGCTCGCGGAGTCGCGCGCCAAGCTCAACCGGATCGAGGTCCAGCTCAACCGCCAGTCGGCGCAGCTGGTCCGCGCACCGCGTGACGGCCGCATCCAGAACCTCAATGGGGCGGCCGGCGGCGCGCTGGTATCCGCCGGTACCGCGCTCGCCGTGGTCGCGCCAGAGCAGGTCGAACGCGCGGTCGAGCTGATGATCGATGGCCGCGACGTGCCGCTGTTGCGCCCTGGTCGCCCGGTGCGGCTGGAGTTCGAGGGCTGGCCCGCCATCCAGTTCAGCGGCTGGCCATCGGTCGCCTATGGCTTCTTCGACGGTCGCGTCCGCACCATCGATCCGAACGCGAATGCCCAGGGCCTGTTTCGCATCCTGGTCGAGCCGACGCCCGGCAAGCCCGCCTGGCCGGAACGCCGCTTCGTCCGTCTGGGCGGCAAGGTACAAGGCTGGGTCCAGGGGGAGACCGTCACGGTCGGCTATGAACTCTGGCGCCAGCTCAACGACTTCCCGCTGGAATTCGGGCAGAGCGCGACCGACAAGAATGCGGACAAGGAGGATGACAAGAAGATCGCGGCCAAGGCGGGCAAGCCGAAATGATCCGGTCCTTTCTGCTCCTCTCGACGCTGATCGCCGCGCCCGTCGCGTTCACGCCCGCCGCGGCGCAGCGCATCCGGGCGAACCCGGCACCCGCAGCGACGCCCGATGCCGCGCCGCTGACCCTGGATGAGGTGCTGCGCGCGTCCGCCCGCGCCGCGCCGCAGA
Source organism: Sphingomonas sp. (assembly GCF_039594485.1). Taxonomy (GTDB): domain Bacteria; phylum Pseudomonadota; class Alphaproteobacteria; order Sphingomonadales; family Sphingomonadaceae; genus Sphingomonas. The sequence goes on from NZ_JBCNNI010000020.1 coordinate 22,608, forward strand.
TCGTCGAGGCGCTGGCCAAGGTCCGCGCCGCCGAGGGCCGCGCCCTGACCGCCAGCGGCGCCTTCGATACGGTGTTCGAGGCGGAAGGCCGGTCGCGCGCCTTGGGCTATTATGACGGAACCGTCGCCTCGGCGGGTGCGACCCGCCCGCTCGGCGACAATGGCGGCTATGTCTATGGCGGCTACCGCGTCAGCCGGGGCGACTTTCCGGTCTATGAAAATCAGAATTATACCAACCGTCTGGGCGAGGTGAAGGTCGGCGCGCTCTATGCGCTGTTGCGCGACCGATTGGTGGATGAGCGCCGCACGCGCCGCACGCTGGCCTCCGGCGATATCGACATCGCGCAATTCGAGCGGCAGGCGGTCGCGATCGGGGTGCAGCGGCGCGCGATCGACGCCTATCAGAACTGGGTCGCGGCGGGGTTGCGGCTGCGTGCCTATCGCGACCTTCTGGCCCTATCGGAAAGTCGGCGTGGCGGCCTTGCCCGTCAGGTGCAGCTCGGAGCGCGGCCAGACATATTGCTGGCCGAGAACGACCAGAATCTGGTCCGCCGCCGCGCCCTGGTCGTGCGGGCCGAAGGCGATTTTCAGGCGGCGGCCAATAGCCTCTCGCTCTATTTCCGCGACGCGGCGGGGGATCCCATGACGGTGGGACCGGAGCGGCTGCCCAGCGATACCGATGCGCTGGCGGGTGTCGCCGCCAGGGCCCGCGACGATTTCGCAAGGCGGCGTCCCGACCTGCAAATGCTGCTGGCGCGGATCGATCAGGGGGCGGCGCGTCTGGCACTGGCGGAGAATGAACTCCGCCCCCGGCTCGACCTGCGTGGCGAGGTCGGGAAGGATATCGGCCCCGTGGGCCTGGGCGGGCCGTCCCGCACGCCGCTCGAAGCCGCGGTCGGCTTCCGCTTCTCCGTGCCGCTTCAGAACCGCGCGGCGAAGGGACGTATCGTCGAGGCGCGCGCCGAAATCGATGCGCTGGGCGCGCGCAGCCGCTTCCTGCGGGATCAGATCACGGTCGAAGTGGAGGGCATCGCCATCGGCGTCGAGGCGGCCGAAAAGCTGGCGATGATCGCAGAGCAGGAGCGCCTGCTTGCCGAGCGGCTTGCCGCAGCCGAAAGGCGTCGGTTCGAGTTGGGATCCAGCGACTTCTTTCTGGTCAACCAACGCGAGGAGACGGCGAACGACGCCCGAGTACGCCTGATCGATGCCCAGGCCCGGATCGCGGCGGCCCGCGCCGAACTGGCGGCGGCCACCGCCGACCGCGCGGCATTGGGCCTGGAGTCCTGAGGACCGGAGAAAGGCACGTCACCTCCCCCCGCCACCCTTTCCGCCTTCCCACGCAAGCCCCGCATTCCTGATTTCGCAAGACCCCTCGGCTCCCGCGGCGGGCCGGTGGCATCGTCGTCACGCGAAGTCGAGGGTCGAGCGTATCTCGCCCCCGGTTGTCCGCCGGGTTCCTTTCGGCAATGGCGCGTGCCATTCGGTGGACATTTGCCGCCCGCGCCTCGTTCACAGGCGGTATCGCCCGCGAAAACCGGAGTCCGGCCATCTTGAACCTCTTCTTCGCCGTGCCCGCGCTGATCGTCGTGAGCCGCTGGCTATGGCCCTTGCCGCTGCCGCTCTGGCTCAAGATGCCGGTCGGGCTGCTGATGCTCGTCGCGTCGCAGTTTCACCTGTGGAGCCGCCTCTCGTCGGGTTCGGTCTTCGCGCCCGAATTCCCGCAGCCGGTCGTGATCCTCTTCAACTGGGCGTTCGGCGCGCTGCTGCTGCTCGCTGTCTTCCAGCTCGTCGTCGACCTGGGTGCGCTGCTGACGATGGCCGTTCGCCGCGAGATGATCCGGGAACCGGCCGCGCTTCGCTACGCGATCGCCGGGCTGGCGGCGCTGCTCGCCGGGATCGGCGTCGCCAACGCCCTGCGCGTCCCGCCGGTCAAGGACGTGACGGTGGCGATCCGTGACCTGCCACCGTCCTTCGACGGATACCGTATCGTTCAGCTCACGGACCTGCATATCAGCCGGCTCTTCACGCCCGAATGGGCGCAGGCGGTGGTCGATCGCACGAACGCGGCCGGTGCCGACCTGATCGTCGTGACCGGCGACTTCATCGACGGGTCGGTCGAGATGCGACGCAACGACGTGGCGCCTTTGCAGCATTTGCGCGCGCCGGACGGGGTCTATGCCATTCCGGGCAATCACGAGTATTTCTTCGATTACGGGGCATGGATGCGACACCTGTCGGGCATGGGTTTCCACATGCTGACCAACGCGCATGCGGTGATCGAACGCGGCGGTGACCGGCTGGTCGTCGCCGGGGTCACCGACCTGTCGGCGCCGAGCGTCGGCGAGGCCGGGCCCGATCTTCCCCTTGCACTGCGTGGCGCGCCTGCCGGCGCACCAATCATCCTTCTCGACCATCAGCCCCGCAAGGCGGGCGATGCCGCCGCGCGCGGCGTCGCGCTGCAATTGTCCGGGCACACCCATGGCGGCATGATCCGCGGGCTCGATGGCCTCGTCGCGCGCGGCAATGCCGGGTTCGTATCGGGACGGTACGCGGTCGGCAGCATGACGCTCTATGTCAGCAACGGCACCGGCCTGTGGCCGGGCTTCGCCCTCAGGCTTGGCGTACCGTCCGAGATCACGCGGTTCACGCTGCGACCGATGGAATAGGCGGCCTGCCGTGGCATCGATCCGCCGCAGCCATGATTGGTCGGTGGACTGGACCGGGATCACGTCGCATGATCCGGGAGCGGCGGGATGAAGGGCCACGCCCGCGACCTTCCTGGCAGCAGGTCAATGGCGGGCTCTCCACACCGGCGCGCCATGGGGCACGGCGATCAAGAGGTGGAATTTGGCATATGCGTCCCAGGTCGGCGGCCAGCGCTTCGTCTTTCGTGACCTGAAACAGGTCCTGTCCTGTGCGTCCCCGCTGCGTTCGGGCGATGAACTGGCCGGTCTGGCCGCGGAGAGCGCCGCCCAACGCATCGCGGCGCGGCATGTCCTGGCCGATCTGCCGCTCGGCCGCTTCCTCCACGAAGCGTTGGTGCCATATGAGGAGGATGAGGTGACGCGCCTCATCATCGATGGCCATGATCGATCGGCCTTCGCGCCCATCGCGCATCTGACCGTCGGAGGCTTCCGGGACTGGCTGCTGTCCGAACAGGCGGACGAAGCCGCGCTGGCCGCCATCGCCCCCGGCCTGACCCCGGAAATGGTCGCCGCGGTATCCAAGCTGATGCGCAATCAGGACCTGATCGCGGTGGCGCGCAAGATCCGGGTCGTCACGGCGTTCCGCACCACCATCGGGTTGCCGGGGCGGCTCTCGACGCGTTTGCAGCCCAACCATCCGACGGACGATCCCCGCGGTATCGCCGCCAGCGTGCTCGACGGCTTGCTGTTCGGGGTCGGCGACGCGACGATCGGCATCAACCCGGCGACCGACAACATACCCAATGCGATCGAGCTGATGAAGATGCTCGACGATCTGCGCCTGCGCTACGACATCCCGACACAGACCTGCGTCCTGACCCATGTCACCAACGCGATCGACATCATCGCGCGGGGCGCTCCTGTCGATCTCGTCTTTCAGTCCGTTGCGGGCAGCGAGGCGGCCAATCGCGGCTTCGGCATCGATCTGGCCGTCCTGCGCGAGGCGCATGATGCCGCGCGTTCGCTCCGGCGCGGGACCATCGGCGATCATGTGATGTATTTCGAAACCGGCCAGGGGGCCGCCTTGTCGGCGGATGCGCATCACGGCGTCGACCAGCAGACGATGGAGGTGCGCGCCTATGCGGTGGCCCGCGCATTCGATCCCCTGCTGGTCAATAGCGTCGTCGGCTTCATCGGCCCGGAATATCTGTACGACGGCAAGCAGATCGTCCGCGCCGGGCTGGAGGATCATTTCTGCGGCAAGCTGCTCGGCCTGCCGATGGGGTGTGACGTGTGCTACACCAACCATGCCGAGGCGGATCAGGATGATATGGACATTCTGATGACGGTGCTGACCAACGCGGGCTGCACCTTCCTCATCATGGTGCCCGGTGCCGACGACATCATGCTCAATTACCAGAGCCTGGCCTATCACGACCTTCTGTACCTCCGCTCGGTGCTGGGCGTGCGCGCGGCCCCGGAGTTCGAGGCATGGCTCGATCGCATGGACATGCTCGCACCGGATGGCACCGTCCGCGCCCTTCGCCCGGAGACGTCCCGGCTTCTGTCGCTGGCGGACGCGGGGACGATGCGTCCATGAGCGACGATCGCGACCTGACCGGGCGCCCGGAGCAGCCGGTCGATCCCATTCTCTCCGATCCCAGTCTCTCCGATCCCAACCCATCCGATCCCTGGGCGGTGCTCCGCCAGGCGACGAGGGCACGTGTCGGCCTCGGTCGCGCGGGCAACGCCATTCCGATGGACGAAGTCCTGCGGTTCCAGGCCGCACACGCCCTGGCGCGCGACGCGGTCCATGCCGGGCTCGACGTGACGATACTGGAGCAGGCATTGGCCCCCCTCGCCACCATCACGGTGTCCAGCATGGCGCCGGAACGGGCGACCTATCTGCGGCGGCCGGACATGGGCCGCCTGCTGACGCCGGGCGATGCGGATCGCCTCAAGGCGGTCGGCGGCCCTTTCGATATCGTGTTCGTCGTCGGCGACGGACTGTCCGCGACGGCGGTGCTGCACCATGCCGCTCCGGTCCTCCACGCCTGCCACCGGACCCTGCCAGACCTGTCGATCGCGCCGATCGTTATTGCGCGACAGGCCCGCGTCGCCATCGCCGACCCGATCGGCGCAGCGCTCGGCGCGCGGATCAGCGTCATCCTGATCGGCGAGCGGCCGGGCCTTACCGTATCGGACAGCCTGGGCCTGTACCTGACCCATGATCCGCGTCCCGGGCGGCGGGATTCCGAGCGCAACTGCATCTCCAACGTCCATGACCATGGCGGCCAGAGCTATGAGCAGGCGGCGCAAACGCTGACCTGGCTCGTGCGGGAGGCGCTGCGTCGGTCGCTGTCGGGCGTCGCGCTGAAGGAAGAACGGGGCACCACCGTCCTCGAAGCCCCGATGACCGTGTCGTCGATCGCGGGGCGACCATCACAAGGGGGCACATGACGCAGGGTTCGGAGCCGCATCTCAAGAAATCGCCCAACCCCTTCCACCTCTGGGGGATCGCGGTCGGCCTCGTCATTTCAGGCCAGTATTTCGGGTGGAGCTATGGCTGGGGGACGACGGGCACGCTGGGTTTCCTCGTCGTCACCGCGATCGTCGCGGCGATGTACATCGCCGTCATCTTCTCCTTCACCGAACCGATGACGGCCATTCCGCAGGCGGGCGGGCCGTTCGCCTATGCCCATCGCGCCTTCGGCTCCTATGGTGACGAGATCGCCATCCATCCCCGGGAAGAGGCAGGATGCAGCTCGCCACTCCCAACCAAAACCCGTTAAGCAAAGAAGGTAACTACGAATATTCTGCCCAGGCTCGACGCCCATTAGCACGGCATATACCTTGGCCAGTGCAAGAGGACGGACCTATTACGAGTTCGTCACGGTGATTGCCCATGCCCTCCCCATCCCGCGCGCCCTGTGACCTATCCGTCGCGGAGCTTCCAGACGGGCTTTCTGCGCATATCGTTCTGGACCAGATTGCCGAAATCAAAAGCTGCGTCCGTGTCGCCATACCTGTCAACATGGTGCTCGGGGCGGTCAACCTTCTGGTCGCGATCCAGAGCGACATCGCGATCCTTGGCATCGGCTGGTTCGTCGCATCGCTCACCGTGAATCTCGGCCGCCTCTATCTTTGCTATCTCCCGGCCCCGGACATGGGACACGCGTCCTCCCGCCGATCACCGCTGCGATCGATCGCCGTGCAGAGATATCTGATCTGGACCGGCGCGCTGCTGTCTGGAATAGTGTGGGCCTGGGTTCCGATCCTGTGCGCCGGCTATACCGCGCCGCAGGCGCTCTTCTATCTGACGGTCGTATGCGGCGTCACTGCGGGCGCCGTCACCCATGGCACGCCCGACGCCCGCACGCCCTTGTGCTTCATGCTGCCAGCTTTGGCATCCGTCGTCATCTGCCTGTCCGTGGCAGGAGGGTTCGAGCGGGCTTGCATAGCCTTCACCACAATCGTTTACATGGCCGCGCTCTCCCGCAGCGCCATTCGCGCCGAACGAACGTTCAAAGCGCTTAGCCGCGCCAAGAACGAAGCCACCACGAACGCCAATGCCCTTTCCGCAGCGCATGCGCATTCGCTCGAGGTCATCGACATCATGCGTTACCGCGCAACCCATGACGACCTGACGGGCCTGCTCAACCGATCGGGTTTTCTCACCGAGGTTGAAGCGCGCATGAAGGCGGGGCAGGACGCCTATTGCCTGATGTTCATCGACCTTGATGGCTTCAAGGCTGTCAACGACGTCTATGGTCACCGCAAGGGCGACCAGGTGCTGATCGAAGCGGCGAAGCGTCTTCAGGCGGAGATCAGCGGCGAAAGCCTTCTGGCTCGCATGGGGGGCGATGAATTCGCCATCTTCTTCCCCGTGACAGCATTCCAAGAGGCCACCGACCTCGCACAGGCCATTATTGGTGCCATATCGATCCACATGGACGGCGTTGATACAGGCGCGCTGGGGGCCAGCATCGGGATCGTCATGAACCTTCAGGCCGACCTGACCGATATCCTGGCCTATGCCGACGAAGCCCTTTACGCCGCCAAGAATGGGGGCCGGAACCGCTATCACGTCTTCGACAACGCGCTGCGCGAACGACTGGAGATACGTCGCGATCTTGAACGTGATCTTCCGCGCCATCTCGAAGACGGGTGCCTTGATGTCTGGTTCCAGCCGATCTTCGCGCTTGGCCACAGCATGCCGGACACGATCGAGGCCCTGCTACGCTGGAAGCACCCACAGCATGGCTGGATCTCGCCCGAAAACCTTGTCCGCCTGGCCGCGATCAACGGTCATGCCGAACCCCTTCTCCGTTTCGTTCTGCAACGGGTAAGCCGACTTCTGGAAGCCTTGGTCCGCGCCGACTTGAAAGCGATCAAGGTCGCGATCAACATATCGCCGCGGGAAATGGCGCAATTGTCGGTCGACACCATCATTCTGGACCATTTCGAGGCGCTTGGCCTCGCGCCCCCCTCGCTGGATGTCGAAATCACCGAAGAAACCGCCTTTGAAGCCAAGGCCATCCAGCACAAGATCCAATCCCTCGCCAGGGCGGGCGTGACGATCAGCCTGGATGATTTCGGCGTGGGCTATTCATCGCTTGAAGCTTTGCGCCATCGCCGCGTCAATCGCATCAAGATCGACCGAAGCTTCGTATCCAACATCACCCGGTCCCCCGAAGACCAGCATCTGGTCAGCGCCATCATCGATTACGGTCGCAAATTCGATATCGAGGTCGTGATCGAAGGCATCGAGACCTTCGAGGACTATGTCATGATACAGGGACTGGGCGGACACCTGTTCCAGGGCTATTACCTGGCGCGCCCTGTGCCTGAGTCCGACTTGTTGCAATATCTTCGCACCCGCGAGGTCGAGCCTTCTGATCATGGATAACGCTCGACCGACAAGACGGAGATGCGATCAGGAACATGGCAGTTGCGACCAGCGGCCATTTGCCGTTACGAACACACCGCGAACGATCGGCATCCGTGCCGGCGCTCGTTTCTGATCTCTTCCGAAAGTTCGTTCATGCGCATGCTGTCCTTTCTGTCGCTGGCGCTCATGCTGTCCGCGGCACCGGCGGAAGCGAAAACCGTCGTCGTCACCGGAGCACATATGGTCGACGTCCTCTCGGGCAAACGCATCGACAATCCGCAGGTGACGATCGTCGACGGGCGGATCACCGCGATCGGCCGCCGCGGCGATCGGGTGCCGGCGGGCGCGGAACAGGTCGATGTGGGCAACCGCACCTTGCTGCCCGGCCTGATCGACATGCACGTCCATCTGACCAGCGACCCGACGCTCAGCGGGTACAAGGCACTTGAATTCACCGACAGTTTCTGGACCGTCGTCGGCGTGGCCAATGCGCGCAGGACGCTCGACGCCGGATTTACGACGGTGCGCAACGTGGGATCGAGCGACTATGCCGATGTCGGGTTGAAGCAGGGGATCGAGCACGGCGACATTCCGGGGCCGCGCATCGTGCCCGCGACCTATGCGCTGGGGGTCACCGGCGGACATTGCGACGCGACCGAGTTTCCGCCATCGATCAGCGTCCCCCACCCCCAGATCGCCAACTCCCCCGAAGGCTTTCGCGCGGCGGTGCGCACCGTGCGCAAATATGGCGCGGAGGTCATCAAGGTGTGCATGACCGGCGGCGTGCTGTCCAAGACCGATTCGGTCGGTGCCCAGCAGCTCAGCTATGACGAGATCAAGGCGATCGTCGACGAAGCCCATATGCTCGGCATGCGCGTCGCCATCCATGCGCACGGCACGGACGGGATCAACACCGGCCTGCGCGCGGGCGTCGACACGATCGAACACGCCAGCCTCGCGGACGAGACGTCGTTCAAGCTCGCCAAGGAGCATGGCGCCTGGTTCGACATGGATATCTACAATGACGACTATATCCTTTCGGAGGGCGCGAAGAACGGCGTCTTTGCCGAGAGCCTGGAGAAGGAACGTCAGATCGGCCGCAAGCAGCGGGAAACCTTCCGCGCCGCGCATGCCGCGGGCGTCAAGATGCTGTTCGGCACCGATGGCGGCGTCTATCCCAATGGCGACAATGCCCGGCAATTCGCCAAGATGGTCGAATGGGGCATGACCCCGATCGAGGCCATCCAGTCGGCCACCAGTAGCGCGGCGCAGGCGCTGGACCGCACCGCAGACGTCGGTGCGATCGCGGTCGGCCGCTATGGCGATATCATTGCGGTTGACGGCGATCCACTGACGGATGTGCGCGTTCTGGAACATGTGCCCTTCATCATGAAGGGTGGCGAGGTCGTCGTGCGGCCCGAGCGCTGACAAGGGCGATAGCGAGGCGCGGGACGCCCCCGCCCCGCCCCGCCCCGCCCCGCCTGGAACCGCTGCATTTCCTTTGATGCGACTCTTGCCATGATCGCTTGCCCTGGCGATCAGGATGCGCAACGATGCGTCATGAGCGCTTCACCGATCGTTGATCATCGTAGCCCGGAAGCCACCGACACGGTCGTGCTGAGCGCCCGGCCCGAAGCGATCCGCCTCTCTCCTGCCGATACCGCCGTCGTCGTGATCGACATGCAGAACGCCTATGCGAGTGAGGGCGGCTATGTCGATCTCGCGGGCTTCGACATCACCGGGGCGGCCAGCGTGATCGGGCGGATAGCCCAGGTGCTGAAGACCGCGCGCGCAGCGAACATGCCGGTGATCTACCTCCAGAACGGTTGGGACGCGGATTATGTCGAGGCGGGGACGCCCGCCTCCCCCAATTGGCACAAGTCGAATGCGCTGAAGACGATGCGGGCCCGCCCCGACCTTGCCGGCCAGTTGCTGGCGCGGGGCGGCTGGGATTATGAGCTGGTCGATGGGTTGAAGCCCGAACCGGGTGACATACGCGTCCACAAGACCCGCTACTCCGCCTTCTTCAACTCGCAACTCGACAGCATCCTGCGCGCGCGCGGGATCAGGACGATCGTCTTCGTCGGGATCGCCAGCAACGTGTGCGTCGAATCGACGCTGCGCGATGGCTTCCATCTCGAATATTTCGGGGTGATGCTGGAGGACGCGACCCACCATCTCGGCCCTGACTTCATCCAGCAGGCGACCGTCTACAACGTCGAAAAATTCTTCGGCTGGGTGTCCACCGTGGCCGATTTCTGCGGCGCGCTGGGCCAACTGGCGACCAAGGAGGCCTGATGCCCTTCGAACCGATCAACCCGCCCGAATTCCCGACCCCGATCGCCCCCTATTCGGCGGGCGCCAAGGCGGGCGATACCGTCTATGTCTCGGGCGTGCTCGCGCTCGGCGAGGGCGGCGTGGTGCTGCACGTCGGCGACGCGGCGGCGCAGACGCGCCATGTGCTGGAGGTCATCAAGACCACCCTCGCCGCCGCCGGCGCCACCATGGCCGATGTCGCGATGAACCATATCTTCCTGAAGGACCTTGCCGATTATCCGGTCTTCAACCAGATTTATGCCGAATATTTCCCCGGGGACAAACCCGCGCGCTACTGCATAAAATGCGAGCTGGTGAAGCCCGATTGCCTGGTCGAGATCGCCTCGGTCGCGCACCTTGGCTGAGGCCGCGGGGCTTTACTACGAACTGCACGGGCCGGAGGATGCCCCGCCCCTGATCCTGTCGAGCGGGCTGGGCGGCTCGGCGAGCTACTGGGGGCCAAACCTGCCCGCTCTCGCGGTGCACCACCGCATCCTCGTCTACGATCATCGCGGCACGGGACGGAGCGACAGAGCACTGCCCGACATCGTCACGGTCGACGACTTCGCCGACGACATGCTGGCGCTGATGGACGCGATGGGCTGGCGGCGTGCGCATATCATCGGCCATGCGGCGGGCGGCGTCGCCGGACTGGCCCTCGGGCTCAAAGCGCCCGAGCGGCTCGACAGGCTGGTCGTCGTCAATGGCTGGGCCAAGGCCGACCCGCACTTCCTGCGCTGTTTCGAGGCACGGCTGAACCTGCTCCGACACAGCGGCGTCGAGCCGTTCCTGCGGGCGCAGCCCATCTTCCTCTATCCCGCCGACTGGGTCAGCGCGCACACCGCCGAACTCGACGCCGAGCTACCGCACCAGATCGCGGGCTTTCCGGGCGCTGCGACGATGGAGAAACGCATCGCCGCGCTCGCCGCGTTCGACGTCACCGGACGCCTGGGCGCGCTTTCGGAGAAGGTCTTCATAGTCGTGGCGGACGACGACATGCTGGTCCCGTCCTCGGCTGGCGACCGGCTTCATGCGGAACTGGCGGGCCGCTGGATGAAATCGATGCCCCGCGGCGGCCATGCCTGCAACGTCACCGAGCCCGAGCTTTTCAACCATCTCGTGCTCGAATTCCTGAGGAGCTAAGCCATGCAGGTCGGCGTCTTCGTCCCCATCAACAACAATGGCTGGCTGATCAGCGAGAACGCTCCGCAATACAAACCGTCGTTCGACCTCAACAAGGCCATCGCCCGGAAGGCCGAGGAGCACGGGCTCGATTTCCTGCTGTCGATGATCAAGCTGCGCGGGTTCGGCGGCAAGACCGAATTCTGGGAATATGGCCTGGAGAGCTTCACGCTGATGGCCGGCCTCGCGGCGGTGACCGAGCGGATCAAGATTTATGCGACCTGCCCGACGCTAATCATTCCGCCCGCCTTTGCCGCGCGGATGTGCAACACCATCGACTCGATCAGCCATGGGCGCTTCGGGCTGAACCTCATCACCGGCTGGCAGAAGCCCGAATACAGCCAGATGGGGCTGTGGCCGGGCGAGGAGCATTTCCGCAACCGCTACAAGATGCTCGACGAATATGCCCATATCCTGCGCGACCTGTGGGAGACGGGACGCTCCGATTTCAAGGGCGACTATTACCAGATGGACGATTGCCTCGTCCGCCCTCAGCCGGCGGGCGAAATGAAGATCATCTGCGCGGGCAGTTCGGACGAGGGGCTGGCCTTCTCCGCCAAATGGGCGGACTATGCCTTTTGCCTGGGCAAGGGTGTCAACACGCCGACCGCCTTCGCCTTCAACAACGAACGCCTCGCTGCCGCCACGGCCAAAACGGGTCGCGACGTGTCGGTGTTCGTGCTGGTCATGATCATCGCCGCCGAAACCGACGAAGAGGCGATGGCCAAGTGGCGGCACTATAATGCCGGCGTCGATCATGACGCGATCGCCTGGCTGAAGGACCAGGGCGCCGCCGACAAGGTGAACGCCACCACCAATGTCCGCCAGCTCGCCGCGCCGGAGGGTGCCGTGAACATCAACATGGGGACACTGGTCGGCAGCTATGCCAGCATTGCGCGAATGCTCGATGAAATGGCCGAAGTGCCCAACACCGGCGGCGTCCTGCTGACCTTCGACGATTTCCTGGAGGGCGTCGAAGCATTCGGGACGCGCATCCAACCGCTCATGACGAGCCGCCGAGGCAAGGACGGGACGACCTGCACACCGTAGCACGGTCTACCTGCGCACGGTCTTTCCAACCGGAAGCCGGCCGACGTCTGACAGCCTGTCATGCTCAGCCTTGACCCGCTTGCGCCAGACCAGTCATTCCGGGGCCCGTCCCCGATGCCCAACGCCGGACCATCCCTTTGATGGGCCGCAAAATAATATTAATGCGGGAAAGACTTAACCTGGATTTGCAACCGCTCGCATGATCGCGCAAGGGGGGCGCCACAAAGGGGGCGTTAGACGGAACATGCGGGCACAGCAGCGGGTCTTCGAGCAGCTACCGCTGCTTCGTGAGCGCAGAGCCCTGGCCTATTCGGCCGCACTTCTGCTCTCTGCCGTCGCCTGGTGGATACGGTGGGCGCTCGACCCGGCCTTCCCGCCGGGATTTCCCTATCTGACATTCTTTCCCGCCGTCATCATCTCCTCCTTCTTGTTCGGACGCGGTCCGGGCACGCTGTCGGCTGTCGTCTGCGGTCTTCTCGCCTGGTATTTTTTCATACCTCCGACCCACAGCTTCAGCGTCGACGCGCGCACCCTCGTCGCTATCGGTTTCTACGCCGGAGTCGTGGCCGTCGATATCGTCCTGGTCGATGCCATGCAGCGCGCCAATCGGCGCTCGTCGCGTCTGGCGGCCGAGCAACGGCAGCTCGCCGAACGAACGGAGCTGCTTTTCAGCGAACTGCAGCACCGGGTATCCAACAATATCCAGATGGTCGGCGGCATGCTGTCCCTGCAGAAGCGGCAGGTCACCGATCCGATCGCTCACATGGTTCTGGCGGATGCTTCGACGAAGCTTCAGCTTATCGGCCGCATTCAGCGACAACTCTACTCGACGACGGGCGAGCAGATGCCGCTGGACATCTTCCTCAAGGATTTGATGGCAGACCTTTTTGCCGCCGACAACAAGCCGGGGATCATGCACCGGATCGAGGCCGTTCCCGGGATCCGTCTCTCGCCCGATTCGGCGATCCCGCTTGCCCTGATCATGGCCGAAGGTATTGCCAATGCGATGGAGCACGGCTTTGCCGATCGGGAATTTGGCGAGATTGTTGTCACCCTGACCCTGAAAGACAATGTCATCGAGCTGTGTGTGATCGACAATGGGGCGGGCTTGCCGCCAGGGTTCGACCTCGAACGTTCGGACAGTCTCGGCCTGAAGCTCGTGCGAAGCCTGGCCAAGCAGATGGGTGCCCAAATTCGTATCGAAAGCGGTTCTTCGTCGGGTACGATCCTGCGCCTCTCGCTGCCGGACCGCGTCTGTCAGGCGTGATCCGCCGCACAAGCCATGCCTGCCCCCTTCCCGTCACTCAGGCGCGCCGACAAGGTTGGCTAGCGCCCGTGCCATCGTGCCCTTCTGGAGCAAACGAGCATCCACGCCTAATTGCGATTGACTAGCAATAGCTATTGTCGCTAGTCGCCTGCGGTGTGACGGGACGCTGGATAGGCCCGTGGGGAAAACCGCGCGGGAAGAGGACAACCGTCCCCGCCGCGGCGCGACTGCGCATCAGCCAGGGGGATCATTACCGTGCATCAGTTCAAGGCCGTCTCAACCGGACTGACGGCTTTCTTCACCGCGCTGGCCGCACCGGCCACGGCAATGACGCCCGCCGCTGAGGACGAGGCCCAGGACACCAAGTCGTCCGAGATCGTCGTGCTGGGCACCCGCAGCAAGGGCTATAAGGTCGACGAACTGACCACCGCGACGCGCACCGGCACTGACCTGATGGACGTGCCGCAATCGATCCAGGTCGTGACGCGCGACGTCATCGACGACCAGCAGAGGATCGACCTGACCGGCGCGTTGCTCAACGTCAGCGGTATCCAGCCCGGCACGACCGCAGGCAATCGCTCCGAAAGCTTCGTCATCCGCGGTTTCCGTTCCTCCTATTACGCCATCGACAGCATCATGCTGAGCCCGGCGATCGAGACCAATGACAGTTTCCGCGACCTGGCCAATGTCGAGCGGATCGAGGTCCTGAAAGGTCCGGCATCGGTGCTCTACGGGCGCGGCGACCCCGGCGGCCTCATCAACATCGTCACCAAGCAGCCGAAGTTCACACGCGCCGCCAATGTCTCGATGCAAGGGGGCAGCGATGGCTTCGTGCGCGGACAGGCGGACGTCACCGGGCCGATCGACGCCGCGCATACCCTGGCGTTCCGCGTGATCGGCGCCGCGCAATATGGCGACACGTTCCGCGACATCTTCGTGCCGTACAAGCGGCAGTTCGCCTCGGCCGCGTTCCTGTGGCAGCCCAGCGACCGCACGCGCCTGATCGCCAGCGCGACCTATGCGCACCAGAACAACCAGACCGATCGCGGGATCGTCGCGACGCCCGATGGTCGGGGCGGCCTGCGCATCGATCTGCCCCGCGAGCGCTTTCTGGGCGAGGCCTTCGCCCGGACGGACTCGCACCGGGCCGAGTTCAACTATCGATTCGAACACCAACTGACCGATTGGCTGACCATCCGCCAGATCGGGCATCATGACCGCGGGTTGCTCGACCTCTTCGGCGTCAACTACGGCAGCAGCGTCACGGTCAATCGTACGACCGGGCGACGGACCGTCACCCGCACTGCCGTTCGGCAGGACGAGCGCAACCACAATTGGGATTTCCAGGCCGATCTGGTCGCGCGTTTCGCAACCGGGCCGCTTGCCCATACCCTGGTCTTCGGGGGTGAGCGGGTCACGTCCTTCCGCTTTCGGACTTTCGGGCAGGCGTCGCTGGCGGGGATCGACATCGACCGGCCCGTCTATGGTGCGCGTCCCGGAACATTCGTACCGCGCGCCGATCGGACCGTGCGCGCCCGGTCCAACTCGGCCTATCTGCAGGATCAGATTTCGGTCGGCGATCATGTCGATCTGCTTGCCGGGATCCGTTTCGACCATGCGCGGCAATCGGATCAGGGCGTCACCCAATATGCCTCGAACGACAAGGCCTGGTCGCCGCGTGTCGGGATCGTCCTGAAGCCATCGTCTACGCTGTCGCTGTTCGCCGACTACACCAAATCCTTCCAGTCCAAGCCCGAACCGACCCTGACGGGCCGACCGCTACCGCCCGAAACGGGCGCGCAATATGAGGCTGGGGTCAAGGCCAGCGCGTTCGAAGACCGGCTGTCGGCCACGCTCGCGGTCTATCAACTGACACGGAACAACGTGACCCAGCAGGATCCGAACAATGTCGGGTTCAACCTCAATGCGGGGCGGCAGCGATCGCGCGGGGTGGAGGCGGATATCGCGGGCGCGATCCGCCCCGGCGTCAAACTGATCGCCAGCGGCACCTATACCGACGCCCAAGTCACCCAATCCACCGAATATGTCGCGGGCAATCGGCTGATCGGCGTACCGCGCTGGAGCGGGAGCCTGTGGATGACCGTCGAGCCGGTGGCCGGGCCGCTCAAGGGCTTTGGCCTGGGCAGCGGCGTCTATGCGGCAAGCGATCGCCAGGGCGACCTGCAGAATTCCTTTTCCTTGGGCGGCTATACGCGGGTCGACGCCAGCCTCTGGTACATGGTCGATCAGCGGTTGCGGCTGACGCTGAACGTCAAGAACCTGAACGACGACCATTATAGCGATTCTTCGGTCTCGCGCGCCCAGATCACGCCGGCGGCGGGACGGACCTTCCTGATCGGACTTGCCGGGAATTTCTGATGCTGTTCCCACGTCTGGCCGTTGCCATGCTCGCCATGTCGTCCATCCTCGGTGCCCCGGCGATCGCATCGATCGAGACGGGAAAGATCCTGTTTCTCCATCGCCCCAATCCCCCCGGCGGATCGGCCGATCCCGCCATCGTCACGCATCTGGAGGAGATGGGCTACAAGGTGACATCCAGCGATGGTCTGACGAACGTGCCCGATCCATGCGGTTTCGATCTGGTGGTGATGTCGTCGACCGTCCAGTCCAACCGCTTCACCGCCGACCGTGCCGCCATCGCCCGCTGGCGGGATATGGGGGTGCCATTGCTCACCTGGGAGAACGACCTGCTCGACGATCTCCGCCTCACCGGCCGCCGGATCGGCAGCGATTTCGGCGAGGCGGAGACGGGCCATTATGCCTGGGTGGTGCGTGCGTCGCATCCCATGGCCGGCGGCGTGCCCGCGGGCATGACGACATGGACACAAGCACGGCAACCGGCTGGTTGGGGCAAGCCTGGGCTCGGCGCGGACATCGTCATGGTGCGGCCGGGCGAGCCCGACCAGGCGATGCTGTTCGGCTATGAGACGGGATCGACCATGGATTATGACTTCGTCGCCCCCGCCCGGCGCGTGTTCATCGGCCTGGAAAACAACACGTTCGGCGCGATGACCGAGGATGGTCGCCATATGTTCGATGGCGCTATCCGCTGGGCGGCGGGCGGTACCAGATCATGCCGACACGCCCATGGATCGTAATCCGTCGAGATGAACCCAGCGCCGCGGCTCAGGGTCGGGCCGGCCACCCGCCGCTGAACCCGACATTCTCCGTCTCAAACACCTTCACCCGCCGCATCTTGCCGCAACACTACTTATGTACTAGATAGTACATACATTGGGCCGCCCTGTTACGGCCCGCATTGATCAGCGCTGCAGGATGGCGGTGGGTTCTCCGTCGATGAGATGGACTTACGCTCCTGTGCGAAAACAAGGAGAAGCCGCATGTCCGGCTCCATTGGAAAGGGTACGCTGCCGGCCCGGATATGGCTGGCGCTGCTTGGCATCGTGATCTTGGCCGCAGGCCTGTTCTTCGTCATCGGCGGCGCCCGACTCGTGAGCCTGGGGGGCAGCTTCTACTTCCTGCTCGCTGGCCTGGCGTTGGTGGCGTCCGGCGTGCTCGTCGCGCGGCGACGGCCCAGTGGTGCGGCGATATTCGCGGCGACGTTCGCGGCCACCATCTTGTGGTCGCTATGGGACGTGGGGATCGCGTTCTGGCCGCTGGTTTCGCGTCTGCTTGCGCTTGGCGTCGGCATGACGGTGGTCGCCCTGTCGTGGCCCTTGCTACGCCGCGCCCAGGGTCTGGCACCGGCCTGGCGCCCCGCCCTTGGCGGTGCGGCCGTGGTCGGGCTTGCAACGGCCGCCGGTTTCGCCGCCATGTTCGTACCGCATCCCACCGTCCCCTTCACCGGCACCGAGGCGCCCCTGCTCGCGGTCGACCCGGCGCATGAGCAGAAGAACTGGGAAGCCTATGGCAATACGACCGGGGGGAGCCGCTTCGTTGCCCTGGACCAGATCAACCGCGACAATGTGAAGAATCTTGCGGTCGCCTGGACCTACCGCACCGGCGACATCGCGACCAGCGACGGCAACGGCGCCGAGGACCAGGACACCCCGCTCCAAGTGGGCGACACGGTCTATATCTGCACCCCGCACAACAACGTCATCGCTCTCGACGCCGATACCGGCAAGGAGAAGTGGAAGACGCTGGTGAACGCCCACGCCTCGGTCTGGATGCGCTGCCGCGGTCTCGCCTATTTCGACGCCAGGGCTCCGCTGCAGCAGCCCAGCCTGCCCGGCTCGACCCCGGTGACGGCCGTGTCGGTTCCTGAGGGCGCGTCGTGCCAGCGCCGCATCCTGATGAACACCATCGACGCGCGCCTGATCGCGATGGACGCCGATACCGGCCAATTCTGCCCTGGCTTCGGCAGCAATGGCGTCGTCGACCTCAAGGCGGGCCTGGGCGATGCGCCGGACCCCCAATACCAGTTGACCGCCGCGCCGACACTGGCGGGCACCACCATCGTCGTCGGCGGGCGCGTTGCCGACAACGTCCAGGTCGACATGCCCGGCGGCGTGATGCGTGGCTTCGATGTCGCCACCGGCAAGCTGCGCTGGGCGTTCGACCCCGGCAATCCGGCGATCACCGGAATGCCCCCCAAGGGCCAGTCCTATACCCGTTCGACGCCGAACGTGTGGTCGGCCATGTCCTATGATCCCGCCTCCAACACCGTGTTCATGCCGGTGGGCAGTTCCTCGGTCGATCTGTTCGGCGTGACGCGCACCCCGCTCGACCACAAATACGGCGCCTCGATCCTGGCGCTCGACGCCACGACCGGCAAGGAGAAGTGGCACTTCCAGACCGTCCACAACGACCTGTGGGACTTCGACGTACCGATGCAGCCGAGCTTCATCACGGTCCCGGTGAAGGGCCGCGGCAACGTGGCGGCACTGGTCGTCGGCACCAAGGCGGGCCAACTCTATGTGCTCGACCGCCAGACCGGCAGGCCGCTGACCAAGGTCGTGGAGACACCCGTGAAGGCCGCCGACATCCCGAACGAACCCTATGCGCGCACCCAGCCCAGGTCGGTGGGCATGCCGCAGATCGGCGCGCAGACGCTGACGGAAGCGGATATGTGGGGCGCCACGCCGTTCGATCAGCTTCTGTGCCGTATCGCCTTCAAGGGTATGCGCTATGACGGGCTCTACACCGCGCCGGGCTTGGACAAGTCGCTGAGCTTCCCCGGTTCGCTGGGTGGGATGAACTGGGGCGGCCTCTCGGTCGATCCCACCACGAACACCATCTTCGCCAACGACATGCGCCTCGGCCTGTGGGTGACGATGTTCCCGCAGACGCACGAGAAAAAGGCGCTCGCCACCTCGGGCGGCGAGGCGGTCAATACCGGCATGGGCGCGGTTCCGCTGAAGGGTACGCCCTATTCGGTGACCAAGGACCGCTTCCTTTCGGCCTTGGGCATCCCCTGTCAGGCGCCGCCCTTCGGCACGCTGACCGCGATCGACATGAACACCCGCAAGGTGAAGTGGCAGGTTCCGGTCGGCACCGTCGAGGATACCGGCCCGCTCGGTATCCGCATGGGCATGCCCATCCCGATCGGCATGCCGACGCTGGGCG
Source organism: Sphingomonas sp. (assembly GCF_039594485.1). Lineage (GTDB taxonomy): Bacteria > Pseudomonadota > Alphaproteobacteria > Sphingomonadales > Sphingomonadaceae > Sphingomonas. The sequence continues at coordinate 41,508 of NZ_JBCNNI010000020.1, forward strand.
GAACCCTGGCCACACAGGGCGGCCTGGTGTTCATCGCCGGCACGCAGGATTTCTATCTGCGCGCCTTCAACTCGGGCACCGGCAAGGAACTGTGGAAGGCACGCCTCCCCGTTGGCAGCCAGGGCGGACCGATGAGCTACAAGTCGCCACGCACCGGCAAGCAGTATGTGATCGTCACCGCCGGGGGAGCCCGCCAGTCTCCGCAGCGCGGCGACTATGTGATCGCCTACAAGCTGCCGTGAGATGACCGGGAGGGGCCGTAGTCTGCCCCTCCCCTTTCCTTCCGCTTCCGAAAACCATAGCCGCTGCGGCGTCAGCGTACCGGCGCACCGCGCGCAAAAGGAGGGGCCATGAGCCTCCGCGCTCTCATATTTGCCACCCTTGCCGCAGGCGGCCCGCTCGTCGTCGCACGGCCCGCCCAGGCCCAGCAGGCTGCGGATGCCTCAAGGGTTCATCCGGGCGCCACCCAGGGCGCGTCCACCGCCACGCCGCTTCCCGCACCACACCCGCGCGAGACGCTGAGCGGCGACTGGGGCGGTCTTCGAACGCACCTCAAGGACGCGGGCATCAGCGTGCGCGCGGACTATGTCTCGGAGACCTTCTCTGCGGTCGACGGCGGGCAGCGCCGGGGCGGCACCTATGTTCAGCAGGTGCGCGCAGGCGTCGACCTCGACATGGGCAAGATTGCCGGGCTTGCCGGCGGCGTCGTACACCTCACCGTCAACGATCGCCGGGGTGACGGCATCTCTGCCGTAAATGTGGGCAACCGCCTGCCGATCCAGGAAGCGGCAGGCGGTCCTTACACGCGCCTCAGCGAATTGACCTGGGAACAGAACGTCGATGGCGGCAAGCTGAACCTGCGCGTGGGCTTCTTCGCGATGGGCAATGACCTGGGCGGCCTTGCGATCGGCTGCAACCTCGTCAACGCGGCCTTCTGCGCGCATCCACTCTCCGAAAGCGGCAACACGGGCTGGTACAACTATCCGAACGCGCGCTGGGGTCTCGCGGTACGCTACAAGCTGCGGCCGGATTTGATCCTGCGCACCGGGGTCTATCAGGTGAACCCGGACCTCGGCCTGGAAAGGAACGCGTTCCGGCCCTTTGCAGGGCATACCACCGGGCTGCTGCTGCCCGTCGAGCTGGAATATGATCCCGGAACGACGCCGGGTAGCCAAGTGCTTCCCGGCCACTACAAGATCGGCTTTTACTCCGATACCGCCAACGCCCCCCGGCAGGGAAGCAGTGGCCGGGTAGGCGGCCGGTACGGCGGCTACATACTGGGTGACCAGATGATCCTTCGCGACGGTGGAGCAAGCAGCACGCGCGGTCTGTCGGTCTTCGGCCATTTCACGGCGAATCCAGAGCAGTCGGCCCAGATCACCCGCTGGTATGCGGCGGGCCTGCTCAAGACCGGCACCTTCAAGGGTCGCGATGCCGATACGCTGGCGATCGGCGTCATCCATGCTCAGGTGAATGAGCGGCTTCGCGCCCTGCACGCCGAAGCGCAGGGCCTGATCGACGGCTATACGGCGCTGCCCGAAGGCGAGACCGCGATCGAGATGGCCTATGGCTTGCAGTTGAACCGATGGCTGAACATCCGCCCCGACGTACAGTATATCGCCGACCCCGGTGCGTTCAGTAACCGGAAGGTCGACGATGCCCTGGCGTTGGGCGTCCAGGTCAAGGTGCAGTTCTAGCGGGATTGCATCCGCGCTTCCCGGATGGCCATAGGCGGACGATGCAGGACGAAGGCTTCACCGAACGCAACCGCCGCGAGATCATCGCGATCGCCACCGCCCATTTCGCCGACAAGGGCTTTGCCGGCGCGCGGGTCGACGAGATCGCAGCGGCGACGGCCACGTCGAAGCGGATGATCTATTATCATTTCGGCAGCAAGGACGCACTCTATCGGGCGGTGCTCACCGAGGCGTACAAGGGTATTCGCTCGGCCGAACTCGATGCGGGGCTGGACGCCATGCCTCCCCTCGCCGCTCTTGAGCGACTGACGGCTCTGACCTTCGACTACCACTTCCACCATCCCGAACTCGTGCGCCTGGTGATGGACGAGAACATGCGCCACGCCCCGCATGTCGGCGAGGTGGTGGAGGCGCACAACGACATGGTGCTGCCCAACACCCGTGCGCTGATCGCGCGGGGCGAGGCCGATGGCAGCTTTCGCAAGGGTATCGACGCTGTCGACCTGCACATGACGATCAGCGCGCTGGCATTCTACTATGTGTCCAATCGCTATACCTTTGCGGCGATCTTCAAGGCCGACACCGCCAGCGAGGACGCCGCCGCCCGCCGACGCGAACAGGTAGTGGCCACCGTGCTCGCCTATTGCCGAGCCAGCTAAAACGAAGGCGCAGCACGGGCGATCGGCAAGTCGACATAGCCAATGGCCTTTCCAAGAGCAGGATGAGCTTTGCCTTTGATGTCCTGCGTCATTTCTGGATCCTGACAGGAAAACCCGGGCCGTCTCGATGACCGTTCCTGATCGGCAAAGCTTTCGACGCCGTATTGCCTCCCCTTTGCCATGCGAAGCAGAGGGTTCGACGACCTGTCCGCGATCAAACCGCTCGTCCGCCAGCACTTGCGTAATGTTATGTTATATCATACTTGCCGCACAGGGGGATCGAACATGGTTCATATCATAGGAAATCACGCCAAGAGGGGGGCTGTCCTCTTTTCGGCAGCTTCAACCCTTGTGCTATCGTCTGCTGCGGCAATGGCCCAGGAGCGCGGAACAGGCAGTCGCCACGGCGATGACGACATCATCGTTACCGGCTCACGCTCGCTGAGCACACCCGACGTACCGACCGCGACGCCAGTACAGGTTCTGGCGGGGGATGAGCTTGTGCACCGCCGTCAGGGCGGGCTCGGCGAAACCCTGGCCGGACTTCCGGGGGTCCATCTCGACAATTTCGGCGGCGGCGCGTCGCGCCCCGTCATACGCGGGCAGACGGTGCCGCGGATCGAGATCCTGTCCGACGGCGCCAATGTGTTCGACGTGTCATCGCTTTCGCCCGACCATGCGATCACGACCGACCCGCTCCTCCTCGACGGGATCGAGGTGCTGCGTGGACCGGCCGCGACCCGTTATGGCGGCAACGCCATGAACGGCGCGATCAATCTGATCGACAGCAAGGTGCCCAAGGCTCTCCCCAACGGCAGCCTGGCCGGCGCGACCGAGGTCCGCTTCGGCACCGGCGACGAGGAAAAGACGATGGTCGGCCGGGTTACCGCCGGACTGGGGTCTTTCGCCGTCCATGCCGAGGGCGCCCGGCGTCGGAGCGGTGACTATCATGTGCCGGACTCCTTCGGCACCGACATATTGCGCGATTCCTTCGCCAGTACGTCCAGCTACAGCTTCGGCGCGTCGTGGATTTCGTCAAAGGGATATCTCGGCGCGGCCTATAGCCGTTTCGATGCCGATTATGGCCTGCCCGGCCATTCGCATGAGGGACTGGGTTGCCACACCCATCCCGGCGGCCCGGACGGCAAGGGATATCTGGACTGCCCGGTGGTCGGTTACGATCCCGATCGGGATCGCACCGACACGGCATCGATCCGGCTCGGCAGCACGCGCGCGGATATTCGAGGCGATTATGACGATCTGCTTTCCGGCCTCGCCCATGCGCGGCTGCGATTGTCCTACACGGATTATCTGCACGACGAGATCGATGGCGGGACGATCTTCGCGCGGTTCACGAACGAGGTGTATGATGGCCGCCTGGAACTGACCCACGCACCCGTTTTCGGTTTCACCGGAACGTGGGGCGGTCAATATTCGCGAAGCGATTTTACCGGGCTTGACGGCTATGCTCCGAGTTATCCGCGCGCGCCCAACAGGTTCCTCACGACCATGGCTGGCATGTTCCTGAACGAACGCAGATCATTCGGCGCGGTCGAATTGGAGATCGCAGCGCGCAAGGACTGGCGCCGCACGCATGTCCCCTACGACCATTTTGCCTATAAGGGCCGAGAGAGTTCCGCTCGCGACCTAGCCTGGCTGGCGGCAGGAATGCTCTCGCAGGAAGATCTGGATCGGTCGGAGCGATACAACCGGGCAGCCCATGCCAGGAGGTTTCCGAGCACCGCGGTCAATCCCTTCTCCGCCTCGATCTCGGCGGCCTGGAACATCAATGACGCCTATTCCGCAACGCTTCAGCTCAGTCGCTCGGAACGCGCGCCGACGGTGAGGGAAATCTACAACAGTGCCAACAATGTCGCGACCGGAAGCCGCGAAGTGGGCTTGATCGTCGGCTTGCGGGGGCTGCCCACCTTCCCCGATACGATCGAAACCGCCAAGGCCGTCAATCTCACCTTGCGAAAGACCAGGGGAGCGACGCAGTTCGAGATCGGACTGTTCCACCAGGACATCGACAACTACATCTTCGCGCGCGACATCGTGGGCACCGAACTCGGCAGTGGCGCGGTCTTCCGCTATCTGGCCTACACGCCCGCCGACTCGGTCTTTACCGGCATCGATGGCCAGATCAGCCATCAGTTCGATGCGGCATCGCGCATCACCATCTTCGGTGACTATGTCCGTGCACGCATGAAGGGGCGCGGTGTCGCCGATCTATGTGTCAGGGTCGGCACCCGCAAATATGACTGCACGGGGGGAAACAACAACCTGCCGCGCATTCCGCCAGGGCGTCTGGGCGCGCGCTACGAGGGCAATTGGGACGCGTTCTCCGCCGACCTCGAATATTATCGCACCTTTGGTCAGGATCGGATCGCGGCCTTCGAAACGACGACCCCGGGGTACGACATGCTCAACGCGACGCTGGCATATCGTTTCGACATTGGCAGCGGCAAGTCGGTGGAGCTTTACGCCCGCGCCAGCAACCTGCTCGACGAGCTTGCCTTCGTGCATACATCATTCGTGAAGAACCAGTCGCCACTGCGCGGGCGGAACATCGTGCTGGGGATGCGCCACCAGTTCGGCGGTGCTGAGCCGGGCCCCCACCTTGTTTCCCGCCCCTTCGTTTTCGAGTCCGCACAAGGCCCGCTTGATTGGACCGGCGTCTATGCCGGCATACACGCCGGGGCGGGCGTCGGGCGGACGAAGGGCACGACGACGGCGCTCGACGGAACCCCGGATGCGATTGCCGGGTCCGAAGCAGCCGATCGCGGTTTCTCCAGTCCGCTTCCCGGCCTTCAGGTCGGATGGAATCACCAGCTTGCCTCGGGCGTCGTGGTCGGCGCGGAAGTCGACTGGGCCAAGACGTTCTTTCGCGGCACACAGGACGCAACAGCCATCGAAGGCCCCTTTGCCGGCGGCAGCGCATTGGCGGCTCGCACGGCCTATGACGTGAAATGGACCTCCAGTCTCAGGGGCCGCCTCGGCTACGCTGCCGGCAGCCGCTTTCTGCCATATGTGACCGGTGGACTTGCGCTGGCGCGGGAAACCCAGCGCCGCGATCAATATCGGGCGATCACATTGTCGGACGAGGAGCAATACGGACCGACCACCATCGCCTTTTCCCAGGAGAAGGTGTCGGCGACCCGGACCGGCTTCACCCTGGGCGCCGGCGCCGAATACGCGCTGGCCCGGCGGCTTTCGGTCAAGGTCGAATATGCCTATGACAGGTTTGGCAAACAGAGCTACGCGTTCCGCGAGGCGGGATCCGGCGTCGGCCGTGATTACATCCGGCGGGAACTGGAAGGCTATGACGAACCGCTCCTGCCACCGGGCGATCCCATTTGCAGCGAACCCGGGGCCGCCTTCATGTGCGAGCCGACGCCGATCTACAAGGAAACAACCATGGCGGGCACGTCCAGCATCATCAATGGGCGCAGAGCTTTGAACAATCTCGAACTCCATACGCTCAAAATCGGATTGAACTATCGATTTTGAGATGGGGAGGATTGTGCGGGTGCCAGGGGTGGCCCCGCCTTTCTGCCCAGTTTGGCGGCAGGGTTAAGCCATTGCCCGGGATGGTTCACGCCGTGCATTGGCACAATCCGCAATCGTCATTGGCCGGTAGTTGTGTCCGACCGCGACGACGGGCTGGCGCGGAACAGCGGCCAAGACCAGGCGTCAGTCGACGGCCAGCCTGTTGCGCGCCATCACGGCCGCCAGCTTCGGATCGCGCCGCATCAGTCGGGCGGCGACCAATAGCCGTGGTGCATTCCGGGCAAACCATTCGCAGCCCGGACGCCAGTCGATCATCACCGCCATGTAGCAATCCAGGGCACATGGCTGCTCGCCGAGCAGATAGGGTCCGACGACCTGATCCTCGAGCCACCGGTAGAGGCGTTCGCGATAGGCGCCGGTCGCGGCGACGAGTTCGTCCGGTGCCGAGGGAGCCCAGCGCGCCGGGTAATCGCCATAGGTGAAGGACGGATAGACATTCGCCACGATCCAGATCAGCAGGCGCAGGAAGCGACGGTGTTCGATCGTTCCCGGTCGTGGCGCAAGCCCGGCATGTCGATCGGCCAGCCATAACGCGATCGCGGCGGTCTCGGTCAGGACCTCGCCATCGTCCAGCACCAGTGTCGGGACCTGCCGCAGCGGATTGACCGCCGCAAGCCTGTCCTGGGCCTCACCCGGACGATCAAAGCCTTCGACATCGACAAAGTCATAGGGCTCGCCGACCAGGGCCAGCATCACCTCGACAATCGCCGATCCCCAGCCCGGCATTCCGTATAACTGCATCCCCCATCTCCATTCCGGCGCAAGACCGTGGCGGATCGGCCTACAAGCCGGCCTGATCGATCCTTTGCGCGACTTCGCTCGGCAATGTGTCCTCCGACTTGGGCAGCAGCCGATGAAGCGCCGTCTGCACGCGTTTGCGCGCAACCTGATACGCCTTGTGGCGGATGACCCGCATTGCATTCGTCCGCCAGGATGGGCTTTCGCCGAGCAGCGCTTCCCACTTGGCCTCCTCCGCCTCGAGGATCGACAGCGCCAGGCGCAATCCATCGCGCCGTCCGCGTGCATAGTCGTCGGAAACTGGTGGATTCCTCATCTGAAGACGAAATTGGACCGCTCCACAGTTTCTGACAAGCCAAATCCCCGCGGCTCAATTACCCTCGGCGTCGACCATGACCACGACCGGCCTGCCGCGCGACATGGGTTCCCACCCGGCTGACAGCGCGGAACGCACGCAGCGCGCGATCGTCGCCTCGTCAAGCTGAAGCCGACCGCGCGGCAATCCCTTCAACAGCCGCTTGGGCGGGGGAAATTCGACCAGGGCTTCGCGCTTGGCATCCTGCTGGAGAAGCGCAATCGTCATGCCCTTCCACCCCTCGTCATCCGACTGGTGGGGTTCGCTGTGCAGGTGCCAGTCATAGGCGACGCCATCGACCCTGACGGTTCCGGCATTCGTGTGGGATTTCGACATGGCCGGGCTTCTAGCACAGCAAATCCATGCAGACGCAAATCCGGGTTCCAGCCCCAACCATATCTCCATTGCCGACCAGCAACCCCGGGCAGCAGCTAAGCCGGCAGATACCCCCGCAGTCCCCGAAGTTCCGCCTGTTCACATCCCCCTCCGCCTTCCCAAACCCTCAACGCCGGCGCATCTTCCTGCACGAGAAGGGCATTGCCGACCGCTTCGACGAGCAGGTCTACGACATGGCGCCGGTGGGCGAACAAGGGCACCGACCTCAGCGCGCATGGCGCCGACACACTCGCGGCCGTTGCCGCAACCCTCAATGGTCGGCCGCGCAAGACGCTTGGTTGGAGAACACCGATCGAGGCGCTTGCCCAATGCCTCGCACAAATGGAAAATCCCGGTGTTCCGACGACCAGTTGAATCCAACAACACCTAATTGACGTCTCAATGCAATACAGATGCAGCCGTTCCTTGACGGATCTCACTTGATCAAACCGGCTGACCAAGGTCAAATGCCCTTGCGCCGGCCCCATAGTCTCCGGCGATATCCTCGGGATTGCGTAAAGGGCACTCCGAGATGGAAAGGCAGCCGCAACCGATGCACGAGTCCATCTGATCGCGTAATCGCGAAAGCAGTTTAATCCGCTCGTCGAGTTCGGCTCGCCAGTCTGCCGACAGCAGCGACCAGTCGGCGCCGGTAACCGGCCGTCCCCGCGGCAATTGATTGAGCCGTTCACGAATACGGGCAAGCGGAATACCCGCGCGCTGCGCAACGCGGATAATCGCAACCAAGCGCAATACCGAACGAGTATAGCGCCGCTGGTTACCCTTTGTGCGACGGCTTTCGATCAGCCCTTCCGCCTCATAAAAATGCAGCGTCGACACGGGTACGCCAGCGCGTAGCGCCACTTCCCCCACGCTCAGTTCCCTATGCTGCTGATCGACCATGTCCGCCTCGTCAAATTTTTTGAGAACCAATCTCAAAAACCCCTTTACCTCAACAATGGTTGAGGTTCTATAGGGGGGGCTTTCCAGATTTATAACGGGGAGCAGTTTCTTGAACGATGCGACGGAAAGGACGGGCGACAGCCCGTTCTTGTCATGGCGTCAGGCGTTGATCGCACTGGCAATCGTCGGCCTGATATTCGGGCTTTTCTTCGGATGGCGTTCGCTACGCGAGAGCATTCCGTCCCAGGCGGCACCACCGGCGGTCGCGGTTGTCGCTACGGCGGTGACCCCCCGTGAGGTGCCAATCGCCCTCGAAGCAATCGGCTCGCTCCGCGCGGTGCAGGAAGTGACGCTTGCCCCGGAAGTTGCCGGTCGCGTCACGGCCATCGCCTTTCGACCCGGTGCGCACGTATCGCGCGGCACTGCGCTAGTACAGCTCTACGATGCGCCGGAGCAGGCCGACCGCGCCGCCGCGCTCGCGCGGGTGAGGCTTGCCGCCGCCCAGCTTGCCCGCACCCGCTTCCTGGTACCCGGCGGCGCGGAATCGCAGGAGGTGCTGCAACAGCGTCAAGCCGAGCATGACCAGGCCGCCGCCGCCGTGCGCCAACTCGACGCGCGGATCGCGCAAAAGCGCATCATCGCGCCTTTGAGTGGGCAGCTCGGTGTCCGCAGGATCAATCTGGGGCAGTATCTCAACCCCGGCGATCCCGTCGCCACGCTGACCGCGATCGATCAGCTCCACGCCGATTTCACCGTTCCCCAGCAGGACCTGGGCAAGCTCAGAGTCGGCGCGACCGTGCGCCTTGCCTCCGACGCTTGGCCAGGCCGCACCTTTTCCGGTCGGGTAACGACGATCGAACCGCGCATCGGTGAGGACAGCCGCAACGTCCTAGTGCAGGCGCTCGTCACCAACGCCGACGGGACACTGCGCCCGGGAATGTATGTGACCTCAGCGCTCGAACTTCCGCCACAGCCCAATGCGCTCGTGGTTCCCGCGACCGCGATCCAGACATCGGCATCCGGTGACAGCGTGACCGTGATCCGGGGCCGTGAACCAAGCAGGGCCGGCAAGGCGGAAATCGTACCGGTCTTGACCGGACGCAGGATCGGCAATTCCGTCATTGTGACCAAAGGCATCAGGCCAGGCGACGTGGTTGTAACCGAGGGACAATTGCGCGTGCAGCCAGGTGCCCAGGTGCGCGTCGTCCGGCTGGTCCCGGCGATGATTCCGGCGACGGAAGAGTAACTGCCATGCGCTTTACCGATCTCTTCATCCGCCGCCCGATTCTGTCGACCGTCGTCAGTCTGCTGATCCTGCTGGTCGGCGGGGCCTCGCTGGTCCTGCTTCAGGTGCGCGAGTATCCCGAGATGCAGAGTGCAACGATCGTCGTCGACACGGCCTATCCGGGCGCGACGCAGGACGTGATGCAAGGCTTCGTCACCACGCCGATCGCGCAGGCGATCGCGACGGCCAGTGGCATCGAATATCTCACCTCGACCTCCACCCAGGGACGCAGCCAGATCAAGGCCAAGCTGGTGCTCAATGCCGATGCCGACCGATCGATGACCGAAGTGCTGGCCAAGGTGCAGCAGGTGAAGTTCCGCCTGCCGCCCGGCGCCACAGATCCCGTTATCACCAAGATCACCGACGGCGCCTCGGAAATCCAGTATGTCGCCTTCACGAGCGACACGCTGTCAATCCCGCAGATCACCGATTTCGTGTCCCGTGTCGCGCAGCCACTGATCACGGCTGTACCCGGTGTCGCATCGGTGAACATAATGGGCGGCCAGACGCTGGCGATGCGCATCTGGCTCGATCCCGACAAGCTCGCCGCGCGCGGCCTGTCCGCCGCCGATGTGGCGCAGGCGTTGCGCAGCAACAATGTGCAGTCAGCGCCGGGCCAGTTGAAGGGCAGTGACACCGCCATCAACATTACCGCGGCGAGCGATCTGCGAAGTGTCGACGAATTCCGCGACATGGTGCTGAAGTCCGCCGCCGACGGTATCGTCCGACTGCGGGATGTCGCGACGGTGGAACTGGGCGGCCAGAATTACGACGCCAGCGCCCTGCGCAACGGCCATACCACCGTCTATGTCGCAATCGCTCCGACACCGGACGGCAACCCGCTGACGATCGTGAAGGCGGTGAACGATTTGCTGCCGCGTATCCAGCGTGTCGCCCCGCCAGGCGTCACTGTCGTAAACCAGTTCGATGTTGCGCACTTCGTCAACGCCTCGATCGAGGAGGTGATCCACACGCTGGTCGAGGCGATCGTCATCGTCGTGATCGTGATCTTCCTGTTCCTTGGGTCGCTGCGCGCGGTCATCATTCCGGTCGTGACCATACCGCTGTCGCTGATCGGCACGGCGGCTCTGATGCTGGCCTTCGGCTTCTCGCTCAACCTGCTTACCCTGCTGGCGATGGTGCTGGCGATCGGGCTGGTCGTCGACGACGCGATCGTCGTGGTCGAGAATATCCATCGCCATATCGAGGAAGGGCTGTCGCCGTTCCGGGCGGCGATACAGGGTGCGCGAGAGATCGTCGGGCCGGTGATCGCAATGACGATCACGCTGGCGGCGGTCTATACGCCGATCGGCCTGATGGGCGGGCTCACCGGGGCATTGTTCCGCGAGTTCGCCTTCACGCTGGCGGGATCGGTGATCGTCTCGGGTGTGATCGCGCTCACCCTGTCGCCGATGATGAGCCGGTATCTGCTCAACGCTAAACTGACCGAAGGGCGGATGTCCCAAGCGATCGAGCACAATATGGCGCGGATCACAGCGGGTTACGACCGATTACTTGGGCGTACCCTCGCGGCGCGCGGCGCGGTCTTACTGCTGGGTGTGGCGGTGCTGGCTGGGATCGTCCTGTTGTTCGCGGGCGCGCGGCGCGAACTCGCACCGCAGGAGGATCAGGGCTATGTCTATGTCCAGACCAAGGGCCCGCAATATGCCAACATCGAATATACGGCGCGCTATGCCCGCGCCGTGGAAGCGATGTTCCGGTCGTTGCCCGAATATACCGGCTCCTTCTTCGGCAACGGCATGGACGGGCTGAACAACGGGTTCGGCGGCGTCATCCTGAAGGAGTGGGGAAAGCGCGCACGCAACGCCGACGCCATTCAGGCCGAACTCAATGGAAAGGGCGGCGGTATCACCGGCGTCTATGCCACCGCGTTCCAGCCCGCGCCCCTGCCCGCCGGCAGCGGCGGGCTCCCGGTGCAGATGGTGATCCGCTCACCAGACGATTTCCCGGCGCTCTATCGCGCGCTGGAGGGAATCAAGGGCGCGGCTTGGGGCAGCGGCCTGTTCGTCTTCGTCGACAGCGACCTCGCCTTCGACAGCCCGGAGGCGCATATCGCGATCGACCGTGCCAAGGCAGGCCAGATGGGAGTCTCCATGGCGGCGATCGCCGACACGCTCGCAACCCTTGTCGGAGAGAATTACGTCAACCGCTTCAACTGGCACGACCGGTCCTATGATGTAATCGCGCAGGTCCCGCGCAACCGGCGAGTGACGCCCGACAATCTGGGGCGCTTCTATGTGAAGGCCGCTTCCGGTGCGCAGGTGCCGCTCGCCACATTGGTCAGCATCGACATGCGCCCGCAGGCCAACCGGCTGCCGCAGTTCAACCAGATGAACGCAGCAACGCTGTCGGCGGTGCTTGCGCCGGGCGTCACCATGGGTGAGGCGGTGGCCTTCCTCCAGGCGCAGCCGCTGCCGCCCGGTATGACGATCGACTGGCTTTCGGACAGTCGGCAATATGTTCACGAGGGCAACCGGCTGACGATCAGCTTCGGTTTCGCGCTAGTCGTGATCTTTCTCGTGCTGGCCGCGCAGTTCGAGAGTTTCCGGGATCCGCTGGTCATCCTGGTGACGGTCCCGCTCGCTATCTGCGGTGCGCTGCTGCCCCTCTATCTCGGTTATGCGACCCTCAACATCTATACGCAGATCGGACTGGTGACGCTGATCGGCCTGATCTCGAAACACGGCATATTGATGGTGTCGTTCGCCAACGAGATTCAGCACCATGAGGGGCTGGAACGCATCGCCGCGATCCGCAAGGCAGCCGCGATCCGTATGCGGCCGGTGCTGATGACCACTGCGGCGATGGTGGCCGGCCTGGTGCCTCTGCTGTTCGCCAGCGGTGCGGGGGCGGCAAGCCGCTTCGCGATCGGCATCGTCGTGGTCATAGGAATGCTGATCGGCACACTGTTCACCCTGTTCGTATTGCCGACCATCTACAGCTTCGTCGCGCGAGACCACGGCGCGGCGACCGAGGAAGAACAGGCACGCCGAAACGAAGAAGGCCAGATCGAAGAGGGAGGGATCGCACATGCGTAAGGCCAATCCGTGCGCGGCGACCCTGCCGCTGTTGCTCGCCGCCTGCGCGGTGGGACCGGACTATCGCCCGCCCGCCATTCCGACAGCTTCCGCCGGAGGAAATTTTGTCTCGGCCCCATCCGGTACGGATTCCCATCCGGCACAGGATCGGTGGTGGCGGCTCTATGACGATCCGGCACTCGACCGCCTGGTCGGACAGGCGTTCGCCGCCAATACCGACTTGCGGGTCGCCGCCGCCAATCTGGCGCGCGCGCAAGCGGTTCTGCGAGAAGCGGCAGCTGGCCGCCTTCCCTCTACAAGCCTGGGCGGGGGCATCTCCCATGGCAATGTTGTTCCCGGACAGGGCGGCGGTGGCGATGCCCAATGGTCGTATAATGCGACGCTGAACGTCGCATGGGAAGTCGATCTGTCCGGCCGTCTCCGTCGCTCGATCGAGGCCGCCCGCGGCGACGCACAGGCGAGCGAGGCAGCACGCGACCGGGTCGCGGTGACGATCGCGGCAGAGACAACGCGCGCCTATGCCGATGCCTGCGCGCTCGCCCAGGCGGAGGCGGTGGCGCGCCGTTCGATCGGCATCGCGCAACAGGGGCTGGACCTGACACAAACGCGCAAAGGAGCGGGTGCCGCGACCCAGTTCGATGTCGAGCGATCGGCAACCGCACTGGCCGAGGCGCGGGCAACCCTACCCGCCCTCACGGGCAGGCGGCAAATACGTCTGTTCGAACTCGCGGCGCTGCTCGGGCTGCCGCCGGCGCAGGTGCCTGAGGATGCGAGGCGGTGCGTTGCACCACCTGCGCCGGTCGCCGCCATCCCAGTGGGTGATGGCGCGGCACTGCTCGCACGCCGGCCGGACGTACGCGAGGCCGAGCGGCAACTAGCGGCCGACACCGCGCGGATCGGGGTAGCCAGTGCCGATCTGTACCCGCGCATCTCGCTTGGTGGATCGGGCGGGTTTTTCCGTAACGATCAGGTGAAGGGCAGCGACTCGTTCAGCTTCTTCATCGGCCCGCTACTTTCATGGAGCTTCCCCAATATGGCGGTAGCACGCGCACGCATCGCGCAAGCGGAGGCGCAGACGCATAGCTCGCTGGCTCGATTCGATGGTGTCGTGCTGACCGCGCTCAAGGAGGTCGACCAGGCGCTTGCCGCCTATGCCGCCGCCGGGCAGCGCTCCGAGGCATTGGGCGAAGCCGTGCGCCGCGCTGACAGCGCCTACCAGCTCGCCGACCGGCGTTATCGGGCCGGGGCGATTTCCTTCCTCGAACTGCTCGACAGCCAGCGCCAGCTCGTGAGCAACGAGAGTGCGCGGAGCGAGGCGATCCAAACGCTCGGCTCTGCGCGCGTTGATCTGTTCAAGGCACTGGGAGGAGGATGGCAATCCGTGCCTATGGACGCGGCGTCGCGAAGCGCGCCAGCGCAGTGAGCAGTCAAGCGGCTGGCGAGGCGGTAAGAGGCCGCTCCGCCAGCCGCCGCCGGTGAATTACGCGCGAGGTCCCGGCCACTCCGCTTGCGCATCGTCGCATACGATGGTCAGCTCGCGCCTTCGGTCGCACGGACCGGAAGAAGACTGAGATCGAATTCGTCGAGGCAGAAAATGTTGACGCCGAAATGATCCGGTACGGCCCGCTTGCGGTGGAAGACATAGATGCCGCAACACCGGCAGAAATAGTGTTTCGCCCGGCGACTGTTCCATTCGTAGAGGGTCAGCAGCTTTTGCCCCTGACAGATGAGCAACGCTGCTTCTGGTATCTTTACCACCACTGCATTCCGCTGGACGCAGAGCGAGCAATCGCAGGTGGTGAGTTCCTCAATGGGGCAGGCCAGGGTGAAACGCACGCTGCCGCAGTGACATGAGCCCGAATGATCAGACGGGGTCATGCCGCTTTTTCTTGACCAAGTCCGATCAGGGCGTGGGCGACGATCACGCTAAGCGCGTGGCCGCCATGAACCACCTTCTACCCGACCGGCGCGACGTCATGCCCCACCTCCTGCACTTTGGCGATCGACGCGTCACATGCGAAGTCGAGACGATTAAAATCCACCTGCAAGCCAACCGCCCGCCGTGACGACATTGCCATGGGCCACGACGGGCAGCTTGAGCATGGTGACACCGCCCTCGATAACCCAGGATATGGTCGCAAGTTCGGCACAGGCGGGAGACTCGTCTATCGGGTCCAAGCTCGCGAGCAGCGTGGCACCGGCGGCTACCCTGCGGGCCAGGGTGCCTGTGCCGATCGGCATAGGCTCGACCGCCCCCCGGAAATCAAGCGGCCGCCAGCGCCGCACGATTACCCCGTTCGTCGGCGAAACCTCTCTTGGGCGCGGTGGCCTTCGCCGCCCCGCTCTGTAGGCACAGACCGTAGGAGATCGTCGCGCCGACAAACGAGCCCCATGTGTTGAACCCCTCAAAAGTCTGGATCACGGCCTGCATCACCCGCCGCTTCGGCCGGAAAATAGCGTGCGTGCGTTGCCCGCGACCCACACCTGCCCTTCTTCGTCCCGAGACACATGGATACGCCCGATCCGCCCCAGTCGCGTGCCCTGCGCCGCGATATAGGCGCCCTGCACCCGACCGCTGTCGAAGAGCCACTGGCCGATCGAGGCGTTGAGGCTGCCGGTGATCGGGTCCTCGACCAGCCGACCATGCGCGTCGCTGAAAAAGGCGCGGACCTCGAACGCGATATCGTTGCCCGGCGCGTGAGGACCGACGACGGGGCACCTCTCTGGAGCCAAACGGCACCCGCCGTCGTCGCCACGCTCCGATCGAGCGCGAACCGGCTATGCTCATAGGCCCAGCAGGCCGCGCACCTTTCTTCCAATCTGATTGACCGAGGGAGAGATGTTGCCGATCTGCTCCGTCGTAAGGGCATCGAGGATCGTCAGGGCCTTCGAAAAACCGCTCACTTGCTGAAATGCAAAATCGGGATCGATCCGGTTGATGCCGCCATTCGGCAATTCCTGGCACAGATAGTCCGGCCCCGGGACCAGCGAGATCGAGGGTATGCCGCACTGATACAGCGGGGCGCCTTCCCCCAGAAAGACGCTGCTCAGCCGCGGCGCAACCGTCAAGCTGCGCAACTTAGAGCGCCCCTGCACCGACGCCCGGTAAATCTGCTCCATGACCGGGTTGGTCGTATAGACGATCTCGCGCTCCAACCGTCCAGTCGGTTGCGGTTGCCGCACTTGACCCTGGTCCTTCCATTCGAGGCATCCCAGATGCTCGAGCGTCAGCCCGGCAACGGCGCGCGCGTGCCCCGCCTTTCCGTCCCACAATTCTCGATGGCGCTGCAGCCAGGCCAGCGTCGCCTGCCCGTGTCCTTTTACGATCTGGGGAATCTGAAAATGTCCGGTCGAAAACACGAAGACGACAGAGCGCCGTCTCTCCCGCCGCTGCAGATGGGCCTGGGCCAAGGCAAGCAATCCGGCTGCGCCATTCTCCTCGCACGCATTCGGCCCATCGGTGTGGGTGTTGACAATGATCGTCTCGTCCCGAACGCGCCCGGGCAGGACAGCGTGGATGCTATCGGTTTCTGCGATCTCAACCGCTGCCTCGAGTACCAGCGTTGCCGATCTTCCCCCCTGTCCTGCATCCCGCAACCGGGCCTCCTGATCGCTTGCCACCCACAAGGCGGGAATATCCGCATAGGGCGTGGTGAACGGGAGCACCTGACCTCGAGCCAGTTCTTCCGACATTCCATCGAACAGACAAATCACGCCGCGAATGCCCGCCGCGCGAGCGCGAGGCAGGAAGATCGTTGTCAATGGCCCCAGAAGGGGTAGTGCCTCGCCTTCAGCGAAATCGGACTTCTCATCGGGCAGGCGCGATTTCCGCTCGAACATCATCCACGCTTTGAATCGTGTGAGATCGAAGGGTTTCACGGGAAGTACCGCAATCCGATCGCGGGCTTTTGAAAAATCCTTTGGCGGTTCATCGAACCAGACAAGCTCTCCGCTGATCCCTGCGGACGATGTCCGGCCCGAATAGGGATAAGCCGCGGCGACGGGAATGGCCGTCCCGTTATCCAGGGTCAGGCTGGTCCGCTTCGGCGTCCAGCGCTGGATGCGATGGGTTTGGCGCTGTGCGGAAAGTCCGAGCGCTTCCAGTTCCGTGGCGATGTAATCCACCGCACGCTGATGCGCTGGGCTGGCGGTAAGACGCGGTCCGAAGGCGTTCAGCCGCTCGATGTGCTGCCATAGCTTGGCCGCCTCGGGCACAGGATAGGAAGTGTCCACCGACGGAAGCGGCGCGAGACGGCGATTCTGGATCAGGTGGCATCCACCAAGCGCGGCGACACCGGTTAGCCCGCCACACAGCAAGGTCCGGCGGCCGATCCCAGTGCCTGACGTCTCGCGCGTCATAGCGATCCGGCACCCGCTCGGAGGCGCAGAAGCTTCTTGTCGACTTTGCCGACGCTCGTCCGCGGCATTGCGTCGAGGCGAACGATATGTTCCGGGATAGCGTAGCGGCTTAGCCGCCCCTCTGCGGCTTCCCGGCGCAACGCCTCACTCGTTCGGACGGGATCAAAGGCATCCGTCGCAACCACGAAGGCGAACGGCCTCTCGCCCCATTTCTGGTCTGGCACACCGATCACTGCAGCCTCGCTGATCTCATCCTGTGTCGCCAGCAGGGTCTCCAGCGCGACCGAGGATACCCATTCCCCTCCGCTTTTGATGACATCCTTCAGCCTATCGACGATATGCAATGCGCCTTCGGCGTCGGTTGAGGCGACGTCCCCGGTGTGCAGCCAGCCGCCTGCCCAAAGACCGTCCGACGCGACGGGATCCGAATAGCCCTGAGTTAACCATGGCGCCCGTACGAGCAGTTCGTTGCCGTTGCCCGGGTCAACGCGCGCATAAGTGAGGGGAATGGGAAAGCCGGCGCGGGAGAGTTGTGCGGTCGTGCCACCTTTCCCACCCCTGCTGTCGCCGGCACGCGCGAGCGCGATGACCGGTCCGGTTTCCGACATGCCATATCCCGCGACCGTGACGATGCCGACCTTAGCGGCGTCGCGTGCGAGACCTTCGGGAAGCGCGGCACCGCCAATGATGATCGTCCAGGGCGACAGTTGTTCGCCCGGGTTCGCATCAAGCAGCATGCGGAGAATCGTCGGCACGCAATGCGACAGAGTTACGCCCTCGCGATGGCGCAACGCCAGCAATCGGCGTGGATCGTAGCGCCCCGGATACACCTGCTTGAGCCCCAGCATCGTCGCCACATATGGCATGCCCCAGGCATGGACGTGGAACATCGGCGTCATCGGCATGTAGACGTCTGATCGACGCATCCCCTGCCCGTCAGGCTGGTTGGCCAGTGCAGAGGATAGCGCCAGCGTGTGCAAGACCAACTGCCGGTGGGTGAAAAACACCTGCTTGGGATCGCCGGTCGTACCGGTGGTATGAAAGGTGGTCGCGACCGCATTCTCGTCGAAATCGGGAAACTGGAATTGGTTGGACGCTTCGGCGAGGCCCGCTTCGTAATCGTCCTCGCCACCCGCGTCCGTCATCCGGATCGTGTCACGAATGGTTGGCAGCGCGGGCAGGAGATCGGCGCAGAGTTCATCAAAGTCGCAATTGTACAGCAGCAGCGACGCTTCTGACTGCTGCAACGTGAAGACGACCTGCTCGGGCGGGAGGCGCACATTTACCGTCTGCAGCACGGCTCCCATCATCGGGATCGCAAAATAGCACTCGAGATAGCGATGGCTGTCCCAGTCCATCACCGCCACGGTATCCCCTGGCTTGATCCCCCTGCCCGCCAGCAGCGACGCCAGCCGAGCAATTCGGTCTTCCAGGTCCTGGTAGGTCAATCGGTGAGCGCCGCTGACGATCACCGCATCGCTACCACGGGCATTGGCAAGGAGGTGGCGGATCAACAATGGATAGGAGTAAGCCTGGGCGGCCGGTGCATCAACGAAACGCGGTAACGCCGCAGATGTCCCATTGGCGGTAGACATGGTCATGCAATCACCCGATTTTCATGCAGGATGCCGAGCGGGTGCCGCTTGGACCGGAGACGGGATTGGCACCCAAGCTGGTGTCTGCCCGTCTGAGTTCCGCTATCGAGATCGTATCGATCGCCTTGATGATCTCCGCTATCATCGCGGTTTGGCGCGATGCGAGCCCCGCGTCGAGCTTGTCCATATGACCGTTCGGCGCCACACTCAGAAGATAATTGGGGCCGGCGATGCAGGCGATCATCGGGATGCCGCTTTCGTGAAAGACGCGGCCAGTCGTGTATCCGGGTGCAGCTTCGACTGCATGACGGAGCAGATCGTGCCGTTTGATCCCGTCGATCAGCAGGTCGTTGAGCGGCCCCGCGGTGGCCGGCCAGTTCATGTACTCGTTGTGGCCCGTCGCGGCATACCCCTTACCCGGGATATCGGCCCATTCACTCGCACCCAAATGCTCGATGGTGAATGCCGCCGCCGCCCGCCGCATCAGTTCGGGGTGCGCCCGCGCCCATCCCGGTGCTTCCGGGAGTGATCCGCTCATGTGGCCGGGCCAAGCCCCAAATACGAGCGTTCGGCGAAGACGCTGCCCGGCTGGCAAGCTCGCGAAATGCCGCGCCAACTCGAGCATGGCGATCGCGCCATTCTCCTCGATGAAATTCTGGCCGTCCGTATGGCTGTCGATGATCACGACCTCATCGGTTTCGCCCGGTAACACGGCGGTGATCTGCGGCACCACTCCGTCGATCCATTGTGCGTCAAGCGTGAAACGCGCCGTCCGTCCAGACCTCGCCGCCGATCGGACCCAATCCCCCTGATCTTCGCCAACGAAGAGAGCTGGCAATTGCGATTTATATGGAGAGGCGTGCGGCGAGAAATTTCCAGCGATCATCGCCGAGGATGCATCGATTATGATGACCGCCCCGGCCGCCCCCCGTGCCGCCAATTCGTCCATCTGAAAGGACGGCATCGTCCATAGCCGATGATAGGGAACGTCGAGTACATCGCTTTCGCGTTCGTCACGCAAATGAATGAAGTGCGGACGGACGATGTCATGCAACGTCTTCTGAGGCAGGCGGGCGTTGAAGACGAGGATGCTGCCCTTGGCAAAGTCCAGCATTTGCACGGGGCCTTGTGGATTGAGATCCCCAGCATAGACCAAAGGCCCCTCGACCCCTGCCGGCCCGGTCGGCTTCGAACGGACAAAATAAGCCACGTCGCGAACGCTCCGCGCGCCACCAGTTTCGAGGATGTCGAGCCCCCAACACTTCGGCTCCCAGCGCTTGTAGGCATAGCTTTCGCACGGGCCCGTTGAGAGCCCGGCCGCGCGGAACTCCCGCGCGAGCCAATCGACAAAGCGGAGATGGTTCCTGCTCCCGGGCAACCGCGGGCCGAAATCGACCATTGCCTGGTAATCTCGCCTGATCTGGTCCGGCGATGGCAGAGGTACGGGCGCACGCGACACCGGGACGAACGCCCGCCCGGCCGAACTGAGGGCAGTCGCGGAAATCGCCGCCATCAGCAAGGCGGATCGACGCGACAGGATGGAGGGAGCGGACATGGGATATCTCCGAGCAAAACCTATTGCGAGTTAAAAACTGAGATCTACGCCTGCAGTGAACTGACGACCG
The DNA here is from genome assembly GCF_039594485.1 of Sphingomonas sp. Classification (GTDB taxonomy): domain Bacteria; phylum Pseudomonadota; class Alphaproteobacteria; order Sphingomonadales; family Sphingomonadaceae; genus Sphingomonas. The sequence continues at coordinate 61,728 of NZ_JBCNNI010000020.1, forward strand.
ACGACATCGTAAAGCGCTGGATTTGTTGGCGTGAACGTCGAGAGCACACCATTGGGAGCCAGCGGCGGGTCGCGGTCAAAAACATTGTTGACGGTAAGGAACAGTCGGAAAGACTTTTCCACGCGGAATGACATGGTTGCGTCCGTATAGAACACCGGTCTAACCCTGTTGTTCTCGATCGTCACAGGCTGGATACGAGTCACGTCATACGTACCGGCGCTGATAAAGCGTTCCTGCGCAAAGAGTTCGAACGGGCCGCTCGCCCAGTTGATGTTGACCGTTGCCGACCAACGCGGGTTCGCGGTCAGCCCCACCTCACCCGCTCGATCAATCGATGTACCGCCGCTGATATCCTGCCGCTGCTCCTCGAGATAGCTCGCCACCCCGCGAACCGCCATCCTGCCGCCGAGTATTGGCGACGGCGGACGATAGCTGACCTCGAAATCGATACCCGCGGTCTTGAGACGATTGAGGTTGAGCGTCGGCGACTCGATCCGCGTGATCTGCCCGGCTGAATTGCGCAGGATATTGGTACACAGGCTGGTCGCTCCAGCGAGACACTGATCGAGCGTGATCTGCGGGGTCAGCGACGAAATCACCCCTTTCAGATCGATCTGATAATAGTCGACCGACATCGTCAGCCCGGGAACCGCGCGCGGGGTGACGACGATGCCGGCGGTGTAGGTCTTTGCCCGCTCCGGTTTCAGCGCCGCATTGCCTCGCGTCACCTGAATGATCGGCACCGTTATGCCGTTCTCGACCACGGACCCGGTATTCTGCACCGTACCGGCGAACAATTCCGGTACGTTTGGCGCGCGAATGTCTTGGGAGACCGTTCCGCGAAGCCGGACATCCTCGATCGGCTGCCACACCAGGCCTGCCTTCCATGTCGTCACGCCGCCGCTCGTGCTGTAATCGGTATAGCGGACGGCGGCGTTCAGATCGAGCGCGTGCAAGAACGGCAGGTCCCGAGCGAGTGGAACCGCAGCCTCTCCAAACACCTCCCATAGATGATAGCCGCCGGAGACCGGAGAGACGTTCGTCAGCAGATATCCACCCCGCTGGTTCTGATAGGCGGCGGGGAAACCGCGCAAGCCGGTCGCGTCGTTGACGCCCGTTGCGATGTCGTCGGACGTTTGATCGAGCTTGATCCGTCGATACTGGCCACCGGCTGCGAGAGAGACGTCACCCGCCCACGTCGCGAACGGCTGGCTACGGATCGTGAGATCCGCGACGTCCTGCTGGAAGACAGTCTGAAACGCCGCGCTCCCTTCGACATAGTTGATCGCCTCGCGCGAGGGGGCGCCCTGTCCGAAGAGATTGATCGGAATACAGCCGGGATAGAGTCCGGGATTGGTCAGCGTTGCCCGGCAGACTATGGCATTTGTCGAGGGATCCCGAACCGCATCGACCGCGGCATATAGTCGCTCGAGTATGATATTGTTATCGGTCCGGATATTGGTACGGTTCCGGCCGCGACTGAAATAGCCCTCTACTCCCAACGCCTTTCCGCCGGAGTAGCGGAAGCCTGCCTTGATGTCGGTGGTTCGGGCGTTCGCCGTCGCGTTAGCCGGGTCACCAAAATCAAAATTCACGCGCCCCATGGCAAAGGCCGGCGTGTTGGTGTTGGTGAGGACCTCCTGGACGGCCGGATTGAGAAAGGCGTTGCCGCTGTAGATGGTGAAGCCGTTGAAGCCGACCAGATTGAACTGCTGCACCTGATTATAATGGTTACGAGCCAGCGCCAGGCTCCCTTCCGCGAATATGGTGAAGGACGGCGCAAGGTCGTATTCCGCATGCATGTAATAGCTATGCGTACGAATGGCGGCAGACAGATTGCTGAATATCTGCGCGCCGTCACCCCCGACCTGTACCAGGCCGGACTGGATCGATCCTCGGGAGAACGGCACCAGGGTACCACCCGGGGCGAACTGCTGGAGTGCCAGCGGACCGCTCAGGATCAGTCCGCCGGGCGAGCCGGTCGCCGCGCGCACGTCGTCGCGAAAGATGAGTTGCCCGCGCACGGCCGGATTGCTCAGAAAGCCGGTACCCCGCCGCCCCCAGTCCCGGTCTGCCACGCTTTGGAGACCACCGACATCGAAATAAGATGCGCTCGCCACGATCCGGCCGCGGCCGTCTGCAAACCCCTGCCCGACGGTCAGGTTCACCTTGTGCGACGGAACATCGCCCTGCCCCGAAATCCCCGACTGCGCCGTCAACTTCATTCCGGTGAAGCCGGTATCGAGGACGAAGTTGACGACCCCCGCCACGGCATCCGATCCATAAGCAGCCGATGCGCCCCCGGTCACGACATCGACGCGCTTGATGAGTTGCTCGGGCAACAGATTGATGTCGGTCGAGCCGTCGCGTGCTGACGGCGCGGCGCGACGTCCGTCGACGAGGACGAGCGTTCGCTGAGGACCGAGGTTCCGAAGGTTCAGATAGCTCCCGGTGCCGGGACCTGTAGCACCCGTAAACCCCACCGCCGGCCGCGTCGAGCCGCGGAAAACCGGAAACTGATTGAGTCCTTCGGCAATGAGCCCAGGCTGCGCCTTGCTCAGCGTGTCCGCCGAAATCACTGTAACGGGCGTCGGAGCCTGCGAACCGTCGCGGATGACGCGTGACCCGGTGACGACGATGTCGGGAGTTTCAGATCTCTCCGCACTTTCCGCTACCGATTTGCCGTCAATCGGCGCGTTCTGCGCCAAAGCCGGAGCGCTCAGTGCCACGCTGGCACATGTGCATAAAAAGCAGATTTTTGCGGCCATTTGCCACCCTTTCCGCATCGGACGTCAACGCTGTGCGCCATCCGTCCCACCTCTCCAAGGCGACCAGGGTCGGCTATGGCAGATGGAAAGTCAATACTTCTTTCTTAAGAAAGAAACTTTTTAGCGAAGAATGAGGCCGCAGATTACATTCGCTCAGTATTTCAAGTATTTATCATTTACGCGAGTCATACGGGGTAGGCGCTGGTATGTCGATCCACCTTACCCCGTCAGAGACAGTTAGTCTTGATCGGATTATGGGGGTAACGCATCGGAGAAGCACGCAGCGCCCGCCGAGATCGTGCTTTTAGCGGGCGATCGCGTCCCCGTTATCGAGAAGACGCGACGAACCCGGGCTATCGGACCCCTCGCCGCTGATAAAATAATCGCGGTCGTCGGGCGCGGGCAACACCTGTTACATTGTTACCCTTAAGCTACTGTTTCGTAGTCGGATTCATGCCAAATTCGCAAAGTGCGCGGATTCCCGAGGCTGCAAAGACCGGCAGGCGATCCGCCAGCGCAGCGAAATCCTCCGAACTCACCACTCCATGCGACAGGCGATCAATCCGCCCGGTTTGCCCTAGCGAGAAGGTGAACGCGCCGGTCAGAAAATGATATCCCCAGTATAACGCTTCCCGCGGAGCGTCTGGCAAGATCCGGCCCATGTCCTCGATGAAAATGTTAGATACCTCATCGAATACTTCAGACATTAGGGAGTGCATCGCCCCCCTTGAGCTATTTACATATGCAACAATTGCCGCGTAGTGGCGATATCCCGCATCATTTTTCGCAAATTCGAAACCGGGTCGCACGAAGGCATCGATCACCCCTTCGAGCGTACCATATTTTCCATGTTGCTCGCGGTACTCATCCAGTGCACGCATTCGGGCTTCGTTGATAAGCGGGCCGCGACGACGAAACACTTCAGCAAAAAGATTCTCTTTGTCAGAAAAATAGTATCGCATGAGTGAAGTATCGACGCCTGCCGTTGCCGCAACGTCGTTCAACGTTGTGCCGTTGTAGCCCTTATATGCAAATTCCTTCTCGGCGTGATCAAGGATGTTTCTCATCGATTCCTCACGCCGTTCCTTGTTGGTACGCTTGGTGATCGTCCGCTGTGCGGCCATAGCCATTCCTCGCTGCTCGTCCCTCGCATAGCAGGGGGCTGCGACGCACTTCAATACTTTCTTTTCTAGAAAGAAGTTTTGCAGAAATGAGGGTTACGCTTCCTCCGAGATGGCGCATCTTGCTGGCGGTGCCCCTGCGGACGCTACGTTCACGCCCGCTGTTGTTTGCAAGCCATACGGTCAGATTCAATGATGGTATTGAAAAGACCATCTCGCCAATCGAAGGCCGTTGGCCAGCATCTTTGCAAGGCCATGGAACCCATGTCGGGAGCACAGCCCTGTGAGGACGCGAATTAAGATGCGCTGCATCGCTTCGACGGAAGAAGCGAATATGGCAATTGAGGCGGGCGCCGACGCCTTAGATGTTTGATCCCGGGATCAAACACCCCAATGGCGGATGAAGTCGAGGAACGCGCGCAGTGGCGGCGGTACGAGGCGACGGCCGGAATAATAGAGGAACGGGCCGGAGAAGGATTGCCACCAGTCGGGCAGCACCGGCTCCAGCGCGCCACTTGCCAGCCCAGGCCGAAGCCAATCCTCGAACAGGTGGATGATCCCACCGCCCGCCACCGCGACATCGACCAATAGATCCGTCGCTCCCGCGACACCGGCGATCAACGGGCCTGTCGGCTCGATCCGCACGATCTCGCCCGCGCGTTCGAACTCCCATGGACTGGTCAGCGCGCCACTGGTGAAACGACCTCGCAGGCAGGCATGGTCCAGCAACGCTCTCGGATGTGCCGGCCGTCCGCGTGCGTCGAGATAGGCCGGAGCCGCCGCCGTCGCGAAGCGCTGGACGCGCGGGCCGATCGGCACCGCGATCATGTCCTGCTCCAGCCGCTCGTCATAGCGAATGCCCGCATCACAGCCCGATGCGACCATATCGACAAAGCCGTCCTCGGCGACGATCTCGACCTGAATATCGGGATAGGCGGCGAGGAAGCCCGGCAGGATCATCGGCAGCACCAGCCGCGCTGCGCTGACCGGCACATTGAGCTTGAGCGTGCCCGCAGGCCGGTCGCGGAACAGGTTCACCACATCTAGCGCCGCCTCGACCTCGCCCAGCGCGGGTGCCAGCCGCTCGATCAGCCGCGTCCCCGCCTCAGTCGGCACGACGCTGCGGGTGGTGCGATGAAGCAGCCGAACGCCCAGCCGTGCCTCCAGCCGCCGCACCGCTTCGCTTAGCGTCGAGGCGCTCGATCCGACGGTGCGCGCTGCGTCGCGGAAGCCCCGCGCCTGCGCGACTGTCAGGAATGCGTTGAGATCGGCAAGATCGGCCTTCATTGTTCGATTTTCCGTACAGCCCGTGCGGATCACTCCGGCTTATCACGATGATCCGCAAGCCATATCTGGGGGCCAGCACAGGAGAAAGACGATGACCATCGACCAGGCAGGCACCTATTCCTTCGCCGGACGCGCCGTGAAGCGGCTTGGCTACGGCGCAATGCAACTCGCTGGACCGGGCGTGTTCGGCCCGCCGCGCGATCATGACGCGGCGCTCGCCGTGCTTCGCGCCGCTGTCGAGGCTGGGGTCAACCATATCGACACGAGCGACTTCTATGGCCCGCACGTCACCAACCGACTGATTCACGAAGCGCTGTCCCCGTACCCCGACGACCTGCTGATCGTCACCAAGATCGGCGCGCGGCGCGGGGACGACGCATCTTGGCTGCCCGCGTTCGCGCCCGATGAACTGGCCCGTGCGGTCGAGGACAATCTGACGAACCTCGGGCTGGAGACGCTCGACGTCGTCAATCTGCGCCTGATGTTCGATGTCCACGGGCCCGCCGAGGGATCGCTCGCCGCGCCACTGAAGGCGGTGGCGGATCTCCAGCGCCAGGGGCTGGTGCGCCATATCGGGCTCAGCAACGTGACGCCGACGCAATTCCGGGAAGCGCGTGATATCGCCGAGATCGTCTGCGTCCAGAACCAGTACAACCTCGCCCACCGCGACGACGATGCCTTTATCGACGCGCTGGCGGCGGATGGCATCGCCTATGTGCCCTTCTTCCCGCTCGGCGGGTTCAGCCCGCTCCAATCGGCGGCACTCTCCGACGTCGCGGCACGACTGGACGCGACGCCGATGCAGGTGGCGCTCGCCTGGCTGCTCCAGCGCTCGCCCAACATCCTGCTGATCCCCGGCACCTCGTCGGTCGCGCACCTCCACGAGAACCTCGCCGCAGCCTCGCTGACACTGCCCGACGACGCCGTGGCCGAGCTCAACGCGATCGGCCGGTAATCAGGCCCCACGGTTGGCGAGGACCGTATCGAGCAGCCTAGGAAAGCGCTGGTCGAATTCGGCGCGCCGATCCGAATGAGATCGTCGCCGCCGTCAGGCGAGAGCACCAAAGGTTGGAACACTCCACTACCGCTCGCTGGCGCGTGAACCGCACTTGACGTATGGCTTCCTTTCATTCGAACGAAGGGATCACACCATCAAACCGTGGGATCGTCTTGGCCAAATCCGCTACGGGAAGTCGACCATGAACAGGGTACGGGCGATTGCCGCGATATATTGTATCGGTTTCATGCTGGTGGTTGCGGTCGGCCATGTCCCGCAATTCCTTGATGCCGATGGCAATCTGTTCGGGCTGTTCAAGCTCGACCTGTATGACGACAGCCTGCACTTCTTTTCGGGCGTGTGGGCGGGCGTCGCGGCCTGGTGGTCCTACGGCGCGGCGCGGCGCTATTTCCGGTTGTTCGGCCCGCTCTACTTTGCCGATGGCGTGATGGGGCTGTTCCTGGGCAGCGGTTATCTGGACGGCGGCATCTTCCTTTATGGGCCGATCAAGCAATCGGTCGCCGTTCATATTTTCGCGAACCTGCCCCATCTGGTGATCGGCGGCGTGGCGATCTGGGTCGGGTATCGGCTGGCCAGTCGCCCCGAACCCGCGCGTTGAAGCGGCGCTGGACGCTGGCGATCGCGGTGGCGGCGCTGGTCGCAGGCGCCGTGATCGTGCCGGTCGCGTATATCGAAGGGGGTTGCCGTACGCCCCCGGCCGACCGGACAAGCGCCCTGCCCTATCGTCCGATCCTGCCGCCCACAGACCGGCGACCGCTGGCGGCGACCTTTCTTACCTATCCCGAATGGCACATCGTCTATGAGGCGGAGAGCTATGCCCGCCATCTCGACAGCGGCGCGCGGCCGAGCGCTTTCCCGTTCGGACGGCATATCGCATCCTTCTGGACCAGCTATTGCGCGGTCAACCGGCTGACCATGGGGAGCCCCACCGCGAGCGATTACAAACTGACCATCTATACCATCGGGATCAGTTACACCGCCGAACTACTCGTCAAGGCGGCCTATGAACGCACCGTCGGCCGCCTGTTCGAATGGATCAGCGGATGGACCAGCGCCGATGATCGCCACGCCGCCCTGGTCCAGCGACATTATGCCGCATTTCTACATGAAACACCGTGGTTCCGCTTTCCCTTCGGACGAGCGCTGCGGGACGAATGGCGAACCCAGGAACCGATCCAGCATGCGCGACACTGGGAACGGCGTTTCGCGCTTTCGGCTGAATATGGCGTCAAGGCGCTCTATGCGAAGGCGATCGATGCCGCGACCGGGGCGACGATGGGACAGGACAACCGGAATTTGCGCTTCGTCGCCCGCGCGAGACCGCAGGCATTGCGCTCGCTCGACCCCCGTATCATCCCGACAGGTATGACGCCGGACGGCCTGACGATCGCACAGGCTCCCCGGTACCAGCAGTTCAACGACATCTTGGCCAAGCTCGCCGAAGCACGGATCGATCTGGCCGAGGTCGCGGGCAATGGCGAGATTTTCGTGACCCTGCTCCTGCCCGCCAATGTGACGCTGCCGTACGAGGTTAGACTTTCGATGCCCATCGACCGGCCCGGATGCCGGCGGGTCGGGATCGTCGTGCCGGTACGCGGACTTACCGCAACGCTGCGGCAGGTGCGGCTCCGTGGTGGTGAGGTCGAGCACGTCTATGATTATTGAGCGAGCCCTCCGCTTCATGGCTCAGGCGGCGCTGGTCCTCGGCCTATGGATCGGCGTCATGCTTGCCATGCCGTTCGTTGGTCCGGCAGGACGACTGGTCGCGGTGGTCGGCGATGGCGCCCGGGCGGTGCGCATCGTCGCCGAGGCGGGTGGACAGGTCGTGGAGGTCCGGCGCGGCGCAACCCTCGCCCGCAGCGATACGCCCGGCTTCGTGCGGCGTCTTTACGCCAGCGGTGCGCCCGCCGTGATCGAGGGGCGCATCGCGGCGGGCTGTTTCGCGAAGAAGGGCGCATAACGCGCATACCAGCTATTGCTGAACAGACCGCGCGGATCCCAGGTGCGCTTGGCCAAGAAGAACGCGCCAATCTCGGGATAGGAACGCGCGAGCTGGGCCGGGCTATAGTGAAGCTGATAGGGCAGGAAGAACCGCCCGCCTTCGCGCAGGCACAGATCGATCAGGTCGCTGGTCAGCCGCCGCATCGCCGCCGTCCCCTGGGCCGTGGTCGGCTGGTTGAGATACAGCACCACCGAAAAGGCCGGTTCGGGCGCATAGCTCAGCGCATTGTCCTCTCGCCCAACCGCGCGGATCGAGGCGTTGACCAGATTGGCACGATCAGCCTGGAGGATCGTCCGCATCCCGTCGATGAACGGAATGATCCGGGCACGCGGCACGAAATATTCGTGGAGGATGTCGGTCTCGCCAGGCAGATTATTGGCCAGATAGGCGACCGAGTCATGCATCGGGTCGTTCCGTGTGACCAGACAGGCCTCGCCCGACCCTTGCGCCTGGGCACGCGAGATCGTGCATCGCTCGAACCGATGTTCGAGATGCTTCTCGCTCCACCATTTCACCCGCTTGAACAGGTCATTGCGCTTGGCGAGGTTGACGGTCAGCCGCCGTATCCGGGTCGCGGCGACCTCGGACAGGGCGGCGCGATCGAGCTCCTGATCCTCCGGGTGCCGGGTATAGGTATAGACCAACGCCTCGCGCAGCAGGCTGTCGGGCGCGGTCGAGAGATGGACATAGCTCAGCCCCACCGCCGGGTCGCTGGCGATCCGTCGAAACGTCTCGGGAAAGGCGCGATAGTCGATCCGCTCGCGGCCCGAACGGTAGACGTCGTTGGGCACCACATCGAGCGTCGCCGACAGGATCACCCCGAACAGGCCATAACCGCCGACGACATGGCGGAACAGTTCGGCATTTTCGGTTCGCGACGCACTCACGATCCGCCCGTCTGCGAGCATCAGCGTGATGCGGCGCAACGATCCCATCACCGCGCCTGCCCGGTGGTCCATGCCATGCGCGTTGACGCTGATCGATCCACCGACCGAGAAGATGTCGGTCGACTGCATCGCCTGGACCGCGAAACGGGGATGGATGGCGAGCTGGATCGCGTGCCAGGTCGCCCCCGCTCCCACCGTCACGGTCCGCGCAACGGGATCGAGCCGGATCGCGTCCATTCCGCGCATATCCAGTACCACGCCGCCCGCACGGAAGGCCTGCCCTCCCATCGAATGCCGCACCCCGGCCGCCGATACAGTCAACCCATGCGCGGCGGCATAGCGCAACGCGGTGGCGACATCGGCGTCGGTCCTGACCCGAACCACGCCCGCCACCGGCGTCCGGCTGAGGCAACTGGCGTCGTTGACATGGCCCCCGCGCTGCGACCAATTGGGTTCGGGGACGTTGGCGGGGTGGTGTGGCAGGGGCGGAAGCGGCGGCAGAACTGTCGTGCAATCCTTTGCATTGACCGGCCCCATCGCCATCGGTGCGATGTAAAGCGCCGATCCTCCTGCAACAAGCGCAAGCATCGACACACCGATGAGCAGATGTTGACGTTTCAGACGAAGCGCTCCTTGCTTCCAAAGATGCTTGACGGCTGCGTCGTGCATCTCTGGCTTTCCTCATGCGTATTGCTATGTTGATCGAGGTTTCACAACCAAGGAGTATTTCATGCGTTCGATGATGCTTGTTCCCCTTGCCACCTGCATGGCGCTCGCCGCCTGCGGCAAGGGCGGCGAAAGCGTGTCCATGACCAATGCCTCGATGGAGCAGGTCGCCGAGGTCCAGACGGCCAAGCTCCAGCCCGGGCAATGGGAAATGCGCATGGAGCAGATCAGCAGTGAGACGACGGGTGGATCGGGCAATTTGCCCAACATGCCCAAAATGCCCCCCAGCACGACCAAAATCTGCCTGACCGAGGCCCAGGTCAACGATCCGAAGAGCATCTTCGGTGGCGCACCGCAGATGCAGAAGAACTGCGTCTATGACTCCTTCACGATGAAGGACGGCAAGATCGACGCGAAGCTGCACTGCACCATGGGTCAGATCAAGGTCGAAGGGAGCAACACCGGCACCTTCAGCGCGACCGAGTTCACCTCGGATTCGCAAAGCACCGTCACCGGACTGCCGGGTGGGATCACGACCAAGACGCATATGAAGATGGACGGCAAGCGGCTGGGCGAGTGCCAGCCGGGCGACCTGAAGGCCGGAGACACCAAGGCTCCTACGGCCGGCTAAAGGACTGGAGCCCCGACGCGGTTCGTCATGATCTGCGGCGGGGCCGAAGGTGGAAGAGGGTGTCCCCCGTCAGCACCACTGGCACAGATTTGAGGTTGTGAGTTGAGGAGGATCTGGGCTTCGTCGCAGTGACGAAGGAACGAAGATGAAGCCCAGATCCTCCAACGTGAAATTGCCAGCGAAGGC
>NZ_JBCNNI010000021.1:0-72225 GCF_039594485.1 Sphingomonas sp.
ATATCGCGTTTTTTCCCGAACGGATCGACATGGACCGTGTGCGTGATTGCGCACGCGCAGCTTTCGTTCACGAGGAAATCCTTGAGATGCCGATGGCTTATGAAAGCCTGGTCGGCGATATGGGGTCGAGCCTGTCCGGTGGTCAGAAGCAACGGATTATCATGGCACGCGTGCTGTACCGGAAGCCGCGAATCCTCGTCATGGACGAGGCGACAGCGCACCTGGACATCCTCAATGAACGCGCCATCACGCAGGCACTCGGGGCACTTACGATCACGCGTGTCGTCATTGCGCATCGCCCCGAAACCATCGCTGCGGCCGATCGTGTCATCTCGCTTGATCCGGAGGATCGACGCGTGGCATTTTCTGATTTTTTGCGCGAGCAAGGGGGCGTGGGCTAAATACTACGATTAAACGTGATTTCTAGCGAGATGATGTTCCTCAGTAGAACACCGGGGTGATTGACCTGATACTGTGCGACACGCTCTGCCCATTCGGAGAAGCATGTAAGATAGGCGGATTTACATTGGCTGATTGCGATAGCCGCCAAGTACCCGTTCATTTAACAATCGTGATGCTGGACGGCGGAAGATCAAGGGTATTTCCGGGCGCAGTCTACCCGGGGGATCTCCCATTATTTGGGTACTGGCTAGGTACCAAAAATACAGCGAACTTTACAGCCCGTAAGCTATTGTTATATCTAAATAAATAGAGGTATTTACCAATATACAAATAAAACAGACGTTTTGTGTATCCAAAAAACAAAAATAGTAGTATTATAGGATTGCCTTCTTTGTAAGCAAAAAGGGAGTCGACTATGAGAATCTTATCAAACTGCGAGCTAGACCGGGTATCGGGTGGCCTGATGAAAAGCAAGCGAGATGATGATCCGGTCACTTACTCTTCAGACAGTAACAGCACAATGCTCGTAAATCATGACAGCGGCATGGATATAAGCGACCATGATAACGCTGTAGTATCTCATACTGATGCTGCGAGTAGTGATAGTTCTTCAGTTATTATTCGCCCGGTTCCGGGTGGAGCCACTGTCGATGTTACCGCACAAAATCCAAATGGCTACGTTTCCTTCAATTTAGACCTCAACAGCCTCGACATTAATACTGTCGAATTGAAGCTGAAATGGCCCGCCCCGTACGGAGTACCCGGCGACAGCACATCCACTCTTTCATTCAAATTTGAAAAGAATGCCCCCCTTCAAGGACAGCAATACTTTGGCTCTGGGGGCAGTGTAATCACGAATGGCCAAACGGATCAGCAGAATAATAAATTAATGGTGACATTTACCGTGAGATTTCCACAGTAAAAGATAAACGTAAGAAATATTAACACTTCCAGCGATTGAGGGTAACTTATGAAAATCGCATCTATGCTTGTTGTGCTGCAGATCATGAGCGAACCCTCCGCCGGAAGTCTAAATATACCACAGAAGATGGTAGCAAGTAACGGTATTGCAATTACAGATGAATCTAGCGATCGGTTACCGCGTAGTACATCATACAATATTCATGCCGATTTTGCGCCAGATCGTGAATACAAAAGTTCATCCATCGAGATAAAAAATGGAAAAATTATTCTAGACATAAAGGTTAACGGTAAAAATACAAAAGCAGTGCTTGATACTGGATCAAGCGCTACTATTATAGATAATAATCTTGCGGATAGATTAGGACTTAGAAGCTCAGGAAATCCTCTTTTAATTAAGAAATTAGGCAATATTAAGACCTTAAAAACAAGCTTATCTAACATGGTATTATTAGATATACCCAGACAAGTTAACATTAAAACTAACTGCGTCTTGATGAATCTAGAAGATCTATCTAAAATTGTGGGTAATGATGTTGGTATTGTAATAGGCCGCGACATACTCATGACATCTTCGATTTATATTAACTTCGATGATAATGAGTTAATTATTAAGCCATCAGGATATATAGAAGCTAGTCATCCAGCTATAAAATCATTCATAAGCGACGATGGGCTGATAAACGTCCGGATAGGCGCGCGCAGAATAGATGCTTTAGTAGACACTGGCTACGCTGGAATACTGAAACTCAATGATAATGATTTATTGAGTGTAAAATCCTCGAATTCTTCCCTAAAAATGGGGGCATCAATCAAAATGACAATTGATGTTGCAGGAATAACCAGCGAGATACCTATTGATACCAATTCAAAATCAAACCCAACAATGACAAATTCTTTGCTTGGATTGGGTTTCCTAAGAAACGTAAATTTGATACTCGATCTTTCAAGGCATCGAATGTTTTTGGTACCGAGAAAAAAGCTAAGCTTCTAGACGGCACGGCGCAGGCGCTACGCTAAACAACACCAAGACGATGCACACACAATCTACGCTGGCCGCGCAATCCCTAGCCGTTTCATCTCGCGATAGACGGTCAAGCGCCCGATCCCGAGCTGGCGGGCCGCTTCGGTCGGCGACACGCTGGCGGCGACCAGTTTGAGCACGGCGCTTACCTTGTCACCGTCATATTCGCGGCGACGCATGAGGCGCCCTATATCCTCGACGGCCTCCTCCATCACGGCTCATCGCTCAGGATCGGCGAGCATTGTACCGATACGGGCGGCGCGACCGACCAAGTGTTCGCGCTCTGCGGGATGCTGGGATTCCGCTTCAGCCCGCGCCTGCGGGATTTTCCAGACCGGCGTCTGGCAGCCCTCGGCCCCATGGCATCCTATCGGGCAATCAGGTCGCTTCTCGGCAAGCGCGTGAAGACCGACACGATCCGCGAACATTGGGCCGAGGTCCTGCGCCTCGTTGCCTCGCTGAAGGCGGGGCACGTCGCGCCATCGGCAATGCTGCGCAAACTGGCCGCCCACGAACGCCAGAACCAGGTCGACCTCGCCCTCCAGGAAATCGGCCGGATCGAGCGGACCTTCTTCATGCTCGACTGGCTGGAAAATCCCGATCTTCGCCGGCGCTGCCGAGCCGGGCTGAACAAGAGCGAGCAGCGTCACGTTCTGACGCAGGCGATCTGCACGTTCCGCCAGGGCCGGATCATCGACCGGACCCACGAGACGCTGCAATATCGCGCGTCCGGGCTGAACCTGATCATCGCCGCGATCGTCTACTGGAACTCCACCTATATCGCCGATGCCGTCCGGAATCTGCGATCGATCGGCGAGGCACCCGATGCCGCGCTGCTCGCTCACACCACCCCGGTCGGGTGGGAGCATATTGCGTTCTCCGGCGACTTCCTGTGGGATCGCGCAGCCGAAACCGTCCGCCGCAGGCCTCTCAATATCGCGGATGACCGTCATTCCGACTGACCGCTCGCACATGTTCTCCCTTGCCGTTGTTTAGCGTCAAACCAGCGCCTTGCCCTCAACCCGCTGGTCGCGCCCAAACACCCCAAGGCTATGCCGGTCATCTTGTTGGCGGACGATCAGGAGCGGTGGCTCACCGCGCCCGTCGAGGAGGCGTTGTCGCTGCTGGCCGCCTATCCGTCCCAGCTCATGTCAGTCTCCTAGCATGGTCGCCAGCTGATCCGGCGATGACTGCCGAGGTGGGTTTCGCGAGCCGGTTGAAACGAACCGGAGATCGGTCCGATCGCGGAAGGCGTTAGCCATGTTTGTCCCGCTCCATTCCGGCGCTAAAAACGTCCGATATGGGGGACAATAGATTCGATCTTCTCACCGACGGCCAGAAGGAGTGCCTGCGCCTCCTTCACGCCCGCTGGTCGGTGAAGGACATCGCGCAGCATATCGGGCGCAGTCCCGTGACCGTGCATCAGCGCCTGACGGCCGCACGCCAGCATCTCGGTGTCGGCCGGAGTCAGGAAGCCGCACGCCTCCTCTTCGAGTATGAGGAAGGCATATATGATCCTGTCATATATGACGGAATCATACTGGCCGAGCCCCAGCGGACGGACGCATCGACCCTGAACCGGACGGCGGGTTTCCCCCTGCCGTTCCCGACCCAGGGGAGGCCGATCAATGACCTGACGCTTGCAGGCAAACTCATCTATTCGCTCGTACTGTCCGCGCTCATCGCCCTCGTTTTCGGGGGTTCGATCGCAGCCTTGAGCGGCCTTTCCGAACTATTCTGACCGGCCTGATCGGCTGGTCCATTCGTAGCGCTATCCGCGCCCCGGAGACATCATGCCGAACATCGTCCAAGAAGCCGCCCGTACCGTCGTGTCCGATCTCGCGCCGTTTGAAACCGCCGTCGACGTGGCGATCGCCCGCGCCGGCCGCTTCCTCGCCGCGCTGGCGGAAGGCACGATCGAGGCGCAGGTCGGCCCCCTCCCCACCCACTCCGCGATGATGAACACCTTCGCTACCGTGGCGGCGCTGGCCGAGGTCCGCAACAGCATGGCGGCAACCCGCCGCGATCTCGTCCTGACGCGGGCCAAGCTCGGCCTTCAGGAAACAGCGATCGGAAGCCTGCCCGGCTGCCCGCCGGCCGAGGCGGTCCAGGCCGAAACCATCACGATGGCCGCCTAAGATGAATGGCGCGACGGCGATCTGGTCCCTATCTGCCCCATGCTCGCCGTCGTGCTGACCTTCGTCCCCCTCCTCTACCTCTGCATTCTTGCCGCATCGCTGGTCTATATCGGCGTGAGAGGCGAGCGCGCGGAACGCGCGTGCATCATCGCCATCACCATCGGTTCGCTTGCCACCGGGCTCGCAGCGAACAAGGGGCCGGCTTGGTATGAAGCAGAGGTGGGGATCTTCGTGGTCGATGTCGCGACCCTGGTCGCGTTCATCGTTATCATGGCAAAAAGCACGAGATTTTGGCCGTTATGGATCACAGCCCTTCAGAACATCGCCGTGATGACCCACCTGGCGCGTTTTCTAAAACCACAAACGGTGCCCATGGCCTACGCCGTGGCGGAACAGCTGTGGGTCTATATAATGCTCTTGATCCTGATCGTCTCAGTGCGGCAGCAGCGATCACGCAGCGCATCGATGAGCTCAGCGACCTCGTAAGGGACTATCTCGAACTGCCGCCATGCACGGCCAAGCGGCTGAGCACGATCGAGGGGGTCATCCAGGCCAGAGCCAAGCGGCGCCACTATCTGCGGCCGGACCTGTTCGTCGAGCCGCGCTGGGACATGCTGCTCGATCTGTATGTCGCGCGGCTCAAGGGAGCCAGGGTGTCGGTGTCGTCGCTATGCGTGGCGGCCAATATCCCGCCGACGACCGCGCTTCGCCACATCGCAGACCTGGTCGAGAACGGCGAGATCGACCGTACCCCCGATCCGGCGGATCAGCGCAGGGCCTTTCTCGAACTTTCCGACGCCGCCTTCGCTCGGATCAACGAATGGATTGACCACTGCCTCTGAATGATGGTCGGCTTGGGAATGACGCGTATGGCAGCGTGAGCGGACCGTCCGTTTCCGCCCACTTGCGGACGTCAGCCTGCGCAAAGTTTGGCGTGAATAGCCCGCAATAGATCATTGCCGTTGACTGAATGTGAGATCAAACATGGATCATCCCATTCGTTCTGAAACGTGAAGTTTTCACCTCCGAATGCCACGACTGTCACGATCCCGACCGCCTTGCCGCTCACCTCTCCGTAAAGCTCCTGGATGCACAGCCGCAGCGCGTCGAGGTCGGATGTGTCGAACTCTAGCGAGACGTGACCATCGACGTTGAGGAGAGAGAAAGGCATAACCGCACGATAGCTCTGGCAACGTCCGCTAACCACCCCACTCGGACGCTCAGGCGGACGATCTGTGTTTCCGAAAGCAGACATTGGTCAGCCCGACCATTCCCGTTTTCCCATCCTCGAGGGCCAATTTCGGGAAAGAGCAATCGGGAACGGATTTTGGGAAAGTCGATGCTCCGGACGCCTCTCGGCGCGATCGGCAGAGCCGCATTTCCCACAACGGGTTCGCAAACGGGAAAGGACTTGCCGTCAGACATACGGCAAGTGTCTCACACCTAAGTCCTTGCTTTGACTAGCATTGTCGAGGCCGTGCTACACAGCCCTTGCTTCACCAGTGCGAGAGCGCAACAATATGCCGATCGATTACAGAAGGGGAGGAGTTTTTGCGTATTAACGTACTTGCCTCATTGGTAGCGCTGTCCTCGGCGGCTAGTCTTCAGGCGCAGGCTCCAGTTCGGCAAGCCACTTCACCCCGAAACCCCTCGGTTTCCCATTTTGAGCATACCGTTAACATATTGCCGGTTCAGCAATGAGCACCGACGCCGTTCCATATTTTCAAGGGCATTATTTTACTTGAGGTCAAGATAAACGGGCGGGCCGGTTGGGCCATGCTCGACAATGGTTTCGCGCACACCGTAATAGACCTCAGTTTTGCTAAGACTGCCGGTTTAAAGATCGGAACTGTCGTAAACAATATTGATCTCGGACCAGTATCGGCTCCGGAACGACTTGTTGAGGGCATGAGGATTGATGTGCCGGGCCAGCTCATACTGTCTGGGGCGGCTATGTCAGTTGATCTAAAGTCATTTTCGAATACCGTAGGTCATCCGATTGATGCAGTTATCGGAGGAGACTATCTCGACAAACTTTGCGTATTAGTTGCGTCCAGTAACAAAACACTCATCTTTGCAAAAACTGGCGACATAACTCCGAAGGGCCGGGCTGCGATTATTCCACTGGAAAATGGCGCTCAATTGACGGCCGAGGTCAACGGCAAGCCCGTGATTCTAGCTATCGACTTGGGCTTCAATGGTGTCGTACAGCTTAAGGAAGAAGCGTGGAAAAGGGTGGTCCCATCCGGGTCGCCAACAAATGAGGGCATGATCAGTTCTGCTGATGGAGTCCTACGTCCAAGCCGATCCGTACAAAACGCCACTCTAAAGGTCGGTCAGATCAGCGCCGATGGCGTTGGCGTTGCTGTTGGTGACCGTATTGCTACAGGTGCAGACGGCCTCTTGGGAACCGGATTTCTCGGTAAATTCGATTTCATCCTTGATGTCGGGGCAAGTCGGCTTGTTGCAATACCCTTTGGCTAGTTGCGGATAGGCCAATCGAGCAATCGCTAAATTCCCGTTTCACCATCGATTCCGGGAATGCCTTGCCTGTCTCGTTGGCCGTTCCAATCGGGACGCCCGATGGCAGTCTGCCGACATAGGGGTTCGTTAGCGTATATCCGGGTCCGTTCTATAAGCCACCCCCAATGCTGGCATATCGATCCATCGTTACTAGCCCTTTGGTCAGGTGAGACGGAAGGTTCGGAGCATGGCCCGGAATACGGGTTCCACCGTGTCATAATCAGCACGGCCGGCGGTGCCGGTGGCGATCATCACGCTACCGTCTGGCGCATTGGCATAGGTGATCCACTGCCGGATCGGGATGCCGTTTGATATCCAGTCCAGGCGAAGTTCGGGAGCTGAGCCGGGGATATCGGCTCGGCGTCGCTGAACCTCCACCGGGGCGGGAAGCGTGTCACGCATCTGTTCGGCCTGCTGATCGGCGAAGGCTTCCAACCGTTCGAAACGATCGGCGGGTAAGTCATCCGGCGCGACCTCGCGCGTCACGACGAAGCTGGGGGCGACGCCTAGCGTCGCCGGGCCAGCCGACAGGATAAGCATCGATTTGTCCTGCCATCCCTCAGGACAGTCGATGGTCATACCTTGCACGCGGGTCACTTCGCCACCTTTGGCGGCCACTTGCCCGCCTTTTCCAGAGCCAGAACGGTGTCTGGATCGGGAGGCGGGAACGGATAGCCGCGTGCCTTGAGTTTCTCGATCACACGCAACCGCGCCTTGTCCTCGTCCGACCCGCGCAGGATGCGACTATCCAGAATGTAGAACGCAAACGTGTCACCGAACTCATCATGGGCCCAGATGTCTGCCCCATGATCCATCAGGATTTCGACCACCGGCCATTGATCCGTCTGCGCGGCATTGATCATCGGGGTGGCCTGGTCTTCGGGAGCGCGTTCGTTGAGACCGATCCCTTTGGCCGCGAGTTCGCGGACCTTGTCTGTATCGGAATACATGACGGCGCCGGTCATCGGAATGTCGGGGTAGTTGGTCACTTTGGGGTCCTTCCGGTTGCATCCGGTGGCGACAAGACACAGGGCTAGTAATAGGGCGGCAGAACGCATCATCCGCATCCATTCTTCGCAAGAGACTTTTCTATTTCTCGCCTGTGCTGGCTAAGCGACGCGTCGACATTGTCCATCATGTGAAGCAAAACGTCGTTAAGGGCGATATTGGCACCGACGTGCAACGAGCGAAGCGGCCGCCATGCCGCGCGAACCTTCCAGCGTGGATCGCTGGCCGCGCTTCTCAGGCTTGGCGGATCGAGCGGCCAAACTCGTGTCGCGGCGGCATCGGGTGCGATTGGCATCGTGTTCAGCCCGTGGAGCGGTTCTCCCTTGACGTAGACTTCGTCGATATCGCTCGTCACAGGATGCGGCACGGTCCTGGCGTTGAGGCCGGCAGGATTGAAGGTCGTGGCTGGCAATCCCGATGCGCGTGAACCCGCAGATGCCATTCCACCGCCCAGCGAGTGCCCCGTCAGACGCGCACCTTTTCCAGCAGGTGCTTTGGCGACGTTCCTGGCGATCTTCTGTGCTCTATCATAGTAGAATGTTCGGCGACCCAGCCCTTGACTGATGTTTGTCTTCCAATCAGCGCCGCTGGTCGTACCCTTATAGGCGACAAGAGGCGCACCGGTTCGATCGTTGATGAACACCGCTGCCCGAAATTCGCTTGGTTCTTTGGTATTGGGGTCAATCGGGTGTTCCAGCATATCCGGTTTCAGGCGCAGCTTGCGCAAATCCTCGAGCGTCGCGTTGCGATAGCCCTCCGGCGGCCTGCGGCTTTCCGGCGGATCGTAAACCGCACTGGCGGCCTGGGCATCGATGCGGAAACGTTCGAACGTCGCTTCCTCCCCGCGCAACGCCGTGCAGACCGGCGACTGGCGCGGCCCGCCGATGAAGACGTTTCGCGAGCCGGTCAGGATCACCGCGCCACAGTCCATTGTCTCGGTAACGCGGGCAGCAGGCCTGCCGTTGACGAACACCGTCGACGATCCGGTCGCGACGCGGCGCAGGCTACCGGGATCCTTGTAGCAGTCGCCGCCCGCCAGGTGGACCATCGCAGAGGGCAGGGCGTTGACGAACACATTGGGCGAGCCCACCGTCAGTTCGCCCGTCGCAGGCCCCATCAGCTGCTTGCCGATTGCCGCTCCGGCAAACGCAGCAGTACCGCCTGTGGCTACGGCTGCGGCGACCGCAATCGCGCCAAGGCCCCCGGTCGCAATCACGCCCACTGCCAGCAACGCGCCTACCGCGATCCCAACAGCAAGTCCTTCAAGCTGCGCATCATGTCCGAAGGTGTCGGTGACGCGCGCGGCAGGATGATCGCTCATGCGGTTGATCTTTCCCGATCGGCGCCCTCCATACCGGTCGGCTGACGGCGGTGAACTTCGCGGATGCGCATGACAGTCTGACGGCTGGTGCCGAACCTGGATGCCAGTGAATTGATGCTCTCACCCTGGTCCAGAGCTTCCAGTATCTCAGCGCGTTTGCGGTCATCTACTGATGGGGGGCGGCCAAGCCGCCTCCCCTCCCCTCGCGCTCGGGCCAAACCCGCTTGGGTGCGCTCTATGAGGAGATCGCGCTCAAACTGGGCGACCGCGTTGATCACACCCATTGTCATGCGGCCGGCCGAGCTGGTGAGATCGATCCCGCCAAGGGCCAGGCAGTGAACCCGTACCCCCATGTCGTCGAGCTGACGCACGGTTGAGCCGACGTCGATCGCGTCCCGTCCCAAGCGATCGAGTTTGGTCACTACCAGGACATCGCCCTTTTCCAGGCGGTCCAATAGGCGGGTGAATCCCTTTCGGGCGAAAGCGGCCACGCTGCCGGACACAGTTTCAGCAATGATCCGATGTGGCTCGATCGCAAAACCAGCGGACGTGATTTCCTGAACTTGGTTTTCAGCCGTTTGGCCAACGGTGGAAACCCGGACGTATGCAAAAGTGCGTGCCAAGAGAGGTTCCGCCTGTCCGTATAGGGTGTCCGCATCATACGGCATGTCCAAAAAAGCGCAATGCTATTTTCCGGACATATAGCTAACAGGTGTCCGAAACAGATCGGTTTCAAAAATACGGTAGAAATTAGTTTATCACTTAAATCGCGAAAACGCATAGCCGCGGTAGATACGGCCGATAGTCTGGCCAAGTTTTTGATTATAAATTTCGTGATGCTCATTTGCCCAGGTCACGATGCCTAGGTTCGTTTTCCAATGCGCCATGTGATGCCCTTCAAGATTTGGTGCGCTTTGTCCTGGCGGAATTTTCCATATGTCTGGTGCAACATCGGCCAAAGGCACCACGGGACCGCCTGAGCCCTTTCGGACCATGGGCTGGCGGTGCGGGTCGACTGCTACCCAATGGCGCTTGGCAAAGATGTTGGTGCTGCCACCTTGCAACAAGCTGGAGTCGATCTGCAAAATGATCCAGCTATCGCCCCAATACTTCATCAATGTCAGTGTTTCAGCCAAAGGGCTCTTGAAGAGGCCTGCGCCCATCGTGTCGGCGCGTACCGCCGCACCGGCTGCGACGAACCAGCGACGCAAGACGCGCGGGTAGGTAATCGATCCAAATTCATCGCGTGGTGTCACTGCCCCAACATCAATTGGCCGTGTCGATGCGCTCAAGCAAGACATGGTCATCCAGTCGATATCGTTGATATGCCGCCGGCGTGGTGTAGCCGTACGGGCCTGGCGCAGTTTGATAGCTGCCAGAATTTCGCCATCGGCGCTCGATAGGCTGAGTGCCGCATTGCGATTGCCAAATCGAAAATGACCGCGTTCCCACAATGAGATCGCATAGGTGACATAGATGTCCGGCCGATCATGGATCAGGCAGTATAAAAAGGCGGCAGGCCCACAATAGGATGTTTCGAGTTGATCGGGCAGCTTGCCATCAAGCCGCGCTTTAATCTGACCGGCAAAATCATCGCGGGTAATCGGCCAGCCGGCAGGACTGCGTTGTACGTGGCATGGCGTCTGATATCTTTTGCCCGGCCGATTTCAATGAAGCGCAGGAGTAAGGCTTGTGCAGCCTTCAGCCGGGCTGCGTTGCCACTGATCATGGCTTTCTCTCCCTCAGGAGATCGTCAATGCGGTTCGATAGGACGGCATTATTATGATCTAGGGAATCATGCGATCGGTCGGGTACGTCGGACGGTACTCGTGGCTTGGCAGCGACTGGCTCTGCCCGTTGAACTCGGGCTAGACGCTCTCCCGCCAAGGCTTCCTGCCAAGCCCGCACTCCGAAGCCACCGCTGATACTGACAAGAACAAGAATGGTGGCCACGAGCGCCCCCGGATAAGTTTCGCGTACATGATGTACCTCGAACTGAGGAGGCGGCGGACCGAACCGGTTGGCACTTGGGGTGCCTGGACGTCCAACCAAGACCGCACCACCGACAAGGACCAGTCCCAGCGAACTCCATACAATGGCATCATCGCCATGACCCAGCCATCGAATCCCCGCAGTGGTCAACAATGCTGCGATGCCCACACCAACTGCGAGCACCAGCCAGCCGTTCTGATCGCAATCATGAACGCGCCGGACGGTTTCAGTGATGAGTTTCGCCGCGATCAATCCCAGCGCAGCATAGATACCGACAACAGCGTAATCACCGAAGTGAGTGAGCATGATGGCGGCGATCATGCTCAGTCCAAGCGCCAAGGCGAACCACGCCATCCAACGTATCCGAGAGGTGCGCGCGGCAAAGGAGAAAAACCGGATCAAACCCAATGCCCTGCTCCTTACACCAGCTTCTGGGGCAGAACGTATAGCATATCAAAGGGACGCAAGGACTGTGCTATCGATAACTAATCGTTACGATCATCGACGCCATCAGCTCTGATAATCGATTGCAAATTGTCGGTGCCGTTTCGGATCGATTATTAAAGTAGCCTTGGATCGTCGAGCATGCTGGCAGGCGTGGGCGTGATCCAGTCGGCACCGCGTAGCGGATAGGGCCCGTAGAAGAGGTCACCCAACGCGCGCCGATAATAAGCATTCATCCAGCGACGTCGTCGATGCTCAGATGCATCGTGAATCATATGGCAGCGCTGGCAAAGCGCGGCGAGCTTTTCGAACCGGCTATCGCTCGGATCATGGTGAAGGTGCGCGCATGCGAGCACGACCGGCGTCCATCTGCCGGCCGCAAGTATGTCTTCGGCCGGGCGGCGGACCCGGCGCCCCTGCCCGCTTCGCCAATAGAGGCGCTGTGCATCCCACCAGCGCCCATCACCAAGGTGGAAGACCCTTTTGCCATGCGGTCTTCCGCAGTGCTCACAACATCCCGTGGCCCGCACAAAGCGAACAAATCGAGAGATGTGCTTCCAGTCTATGGGATAGAGGAAGACATGCTCAGGCCGGATTGGCATCGGCCAACTCCGACGGCATCTCAGGCACGTTCGTCATAGAGCTTCCCGCGCCAGCAATCGCAGCTGGCAGAAACCGATAGACCGTTCCGCGTGATATCCCGAGCTCACGGGCAATATGCGCTGGTCGCATGCCCCTGGCCGCCAGCTGGCGAACCGCCTCCGGATCGATGCGTGGCTTGCCGCCTTTATAAACGCCTCGCGCCTTGGCTGCCGCGATGCCCTCCGCTTGGCGCTCCTTGCGCAGGTTCGTCTCGAACTCTGCGAACACCCCCAGCATGTCAAGGAACGCCTTGCCGGCGGCCGTCGCCGTATCGATCGGCTGCTCGGTAGCCTTGAGCGCTACGCCCCTGCCCTTCAACTCGTGGACGATGTCCTGCAAATCCTTCATCGAGCGCGCCAGCCGGTCGATACGCGTGACGACCAGGGTGTCGCCTTCGCGCAGGAAGTCGAGCAGGATCTGCAACTCGGTCCGCCCGCCGCGATCCGTGCCTGATTTTTTCTCCGATCGGATCGTCTGGCATCCGGCTGCGCGCAGCGCCGCTTCCTGGATACCCAGGTCCTGATCGAGCGTCGACACGCGCGCATAGCCGAAAAGCGTCATGAAGGCCCTTTCTGTTCGATCAGCTTCTAGACCCTCGGCGGCATCTGTTCAATATCGCTGCAAACGACCCTGATCGAACGCTCCTAGTGTTCCACAGGCTGTGTTCTACCAGGGTATACCCGAATTGACGATGGCATATTGAACGCAAGGTACAGGGCTAGAAGCTATTATGGCGGGTTTCCCCAACTGCGTCACGGACTATTATCATGGTCTATCAGGCATTCGTGTGGCATATCGCTACCTGGATGGCATACATTGGAGAGTGGGTCATATGACGTTACAGGTTAACATCACGCCGAATGGTCGCATGAGTCTTCCAGCTGGCATCAGAAAGCGCTTGGGGCTCGAAGAGGGTGGTGCGGTGTTGGTTGAAGAAACCTCTGATGGCATCATACTTCGAACTGTCGATCAGGCCGTGGCCAAAGCGCAGGCAATTGCCAAGCGTTACACGCACCAGCCTGGCGCGTCGGTGGATGACTTTTTGGAGAGACGGCATGAGGACAGCGGCGAATGACCCAGACCGTCCTTGATGCCTCGGCGATCCTCGCGCTTCTCAAAGGCGAACGCGGGGCTAGTAAGGTTACTAGTGTAATCGCTGATGCCTCGGTCTGCGCGATCAATCAGGCCGAAGTTGTCAGCCACTTCATCCATCTCGGCGCCCCGCTCGACGAGGTCCGCGCGATGCTGAGTGCCCTTCCCTATACCGTTATTGCGGCGGATAACGCATTAGCTTGGGAAGCTGGCGGTATGCGTGCAATGACTGCGTCAGCTGGTTTGTCGCTGGGCGATCGCTTCTGTCTCGCTTTGGCAAAACGCCTTGGCGTTCCCGCTTATACCGCCGACAAGGCTTGGCGCGATGTTGCCGCTGAGGTCGGATCGAAGGTCGTAATTATCCGCTAGGATCACGACCTCTTCGTCCGAGCGTTTCGATCTCATTTAGGCTTCGCCAAGAGGCTGGCATTGGTGACATGTTCCGGTTGAAGGATGAGCAAATAGACCCATGATCGGCCATTGGGTGTGCCTCACTAGCTTCCCGCCTTCTGTCATTCGTTCATATTGGAAACAGTGCATTCTCCGCCGTCGCGCTAGTCGAATGAACGTCCCGCGTGGGTGGTCAGCTGCCATTCGATGGACCCATTATGAACCCCTCGGTCCAATGGTCTTGACCCAACACATAGCGATCGATCTGCCAACCATCCGGGTGATCGACGAACCCTGGCTGAACTATGAGCAGCCCCCACCGGGTAGTTCGGGTGGATAGTTAGTGCATAGTCGCCTTGACGATCCCCCGGTTTCTCATCCGGGCGTGATGCGAGTTTCCGACCTGCATCCGCCGGGGTTAACCCCGGCGGATGCAGCATATTCGGCTGGCGTTAGCCAGCCAAGGGCCGTGTGAGGACGGCTCTCATTGTAGTCCCGCCGCCAGGCCTCGATCTTGGTACGAGCATCCGCCAGCGATAGGAACCAGTGGCTGTTCAGGCACTCGTCTCGCAGGCGGCCGTTGAACGATTCAACGAAGGCGTTGTCGGTTGGCTTGCCGGGCCGGCTGAAGTCGAGCGTGACGCCATTCTCGTAGGCCCAGCGGTCGAGCGCCTTTGAGATGAACTCCGGACCGTTGTCGACCCGAATGGCCTTTGGCGCACCACGCACTGACGCGATCCGCGCCACCGCCGCGACAACCTGCTCACCCTTGATGCCCTCGTCGACGTCGATCGCCAGCGCCTCGCGGGTGAATGCGTCGACTATCTATGCCAATCCCGGCTATGGATGGCAGGTAGGTGAGGTTGCAGCGAAACTTGGGCTTGGAGCTTCTACGCTCCGGCGGCAGTTGGAAACCGCAGGCACGTCGTTTCGTGAGGTGTTGCTATCAGTGCGCATGACGACGGCACGCGCACTCCTTGGATCGTCCGGCTACTCTGTTACGCAGGCAGCTCAAGCCGCCGGCTATGCCTCGAGATCACACTTCTCGCGTCGCGTGCAGGCCGCGCACGGCAAGAAACCCCGCCAGTTGAAGGCGGCATTTTAGCGCCGTCCCGAGATCGCTATGCCGTGGCTTGTTTTAAAGGTGCTCCCCATCCCGGCGCGACATGCAGCGCCTGACCATTTTTGGTGGCGACCAGAAGCTACGAGCTTCCGGACCTGAGCGCAGATCCGATCTCGTGCATTCCATCGGCTAGGACAGCTAACGATCCTGCTTGAGGAGTGCTTCGCACCTACCCCTGCAGGGGTGCCGCCTTCAACCAACACATGCCCGTCTATATCAACCTTTTATGGGCCGCAGGTCCAGTCGCCACCCGAGGTCCAGCGGCCGCTCCCGCTGCGGACAAGAGTTAGGGCAGCGGGAAGGGGCGGTGATTCACCCGTACCTTCAGGCTTGCCGGCAACTTCGATCGTGATCATCAGGTCCCGTCCGGTAAACTGCCCGCCCTTGATGATCGCGTTATATCCCCCCGATGCGTCGACCCGCTCGACCGAGCTGGCTACCTTGACCACGCCTTGCAAGGGTCCCGATGATCCAACGTTTCCTCGCGCCAGGAGCAGCGTTGAACCGTCGCGGCTGAAACTGCAGGCGAGTTCGCCGGAGAGCCTTGCTTTTGTGATGTCAGCGGGCGTCAGAGCATCGAGGTGGATGTCAGGTTTCCCACTTGCGTGCGCGCCAGCTTCTGCGCGATCGTCATTTGCAGACGGCACCTCTGCAACGGAACTCGTGGAATCTCGCGAGCTAACGGCGTTCGCGGGGGACGCCTCAGCGCTTGCTGCGTTTTGCTGCGTCTTATCCTCAATATTCGCAGGTTGCGAGCAGCCCGAGGAGGCGAGCATGGGAAGACACAGCATGCTTGCATATAGGTATTGCGAGATCATCAAATCTCCTTGATTGCGTTCGCCGATTAACACGGTGTGGTACCGTGGGTTCCTGGTTAGCAACGCGCAACAGTACCGAGGATAGCTGCAGCCGCTCCAATCTTTGTTGAGACAACCTTGGCGGCGCACGAGGCCCGCTTTCTTATGCAGGGCGCCGATCTTGAACGCTCAGGCTGTTCCCTCGATCTCTCGACAACCTGTCGTCCGTTCAATCGAATCCTTCCCGATCCCCATCTCCGACAGGCAATTTCGGGAAAGAGCAATCGCAAACAGATCTTGGGAAAGCGGACGCTCCGGACGCCTGTCCGGCGAGATCGGCAGAGCCACCTTTCCACTACGCTTTCCCATCGGGAAAGTCGCCAGCGCGGGTTGTCACACTCTTACTTGAACTCGCCCTGCCAATCGTACAGCGCAGCCGTTGTGGCATACTCGCGGAGGTGCGAGATTTTACCATCATGCAGCTTTGCGATGGTTGCGCCGTCGAAGGTCTTTTCCTCGCCACGCCACGTGTAATGGAAAGTCCATTCCGCAGTCTCCTCATCGGGTAAGGATCGTAAATCGCGGATGATCCACTCGATTACATGTCCGTCTTCAGCCAACCATGTTGAAACCCATTGTGCAACCCAATCATGCCCGCGGTAGATTGGTCCGAAGCTCTCAATGACGACGCAATCCGGGGTCAGCGTTGCAAGGATTGCCGCTGCGTCGTGTGCTCGCCAGCCGGCGATGTATTCTTCCAGTCGCGTCGTGGACATAATTGTCCTTCTATAGGTTTTTCTCTTATAAAGCATACTGCCGCTGCCTACGACCTACCAGACATGGAGCTCCACCGAACGCGGACATTCCCAAAATGCGATCTCAATGGGAACGCCCCTGCCGTCTCGCAGGCCATCGGTTTTGGACAAGGGCGTTGGACGCTGGTTGGTCGCCGGGTGAATACGATCAGCACGGATGACGCCTTGGCGTTTGATATTATCGACGCGGACAATGACACCATGTCCACACTCCTCGCCAATGGCGAAACGCAGGACTTCCGATGCTGCGCACCCAGCGAAATTCGGGCCGCCGTTCAGCCCGATCCTGCGGCCGACACCATGCCGTCTGTTGAGGCGCCCAGCGAAGGGAATCCGATGCCGGGTGGGGTGTGACGATCGGCCTAGTTTGAAAATTGGTATTTATCTCAGGCTTCCTCCTTCTGGGTAGCCCATCGACCGTGACCTCTGCATCACGGAAGGCGTGTCCAATCGGAAGGTCAAGGCCAGTATTTGAAGTGATTTCAAACGGCTCATATTACCGGTGCGGCGCAATTCCGCGCAATGAAGTCCCCATGCGCCGGCAGATGCCGTACCGCCGCGCGCGTCACTTCGGCGATCCGGTTTAATCGGGCCCTTGCGGCCTCCAGCGGGACCCCCAGTGCGATCGGGTCGAAGCTCTCCGCCGTCAGCCCCTGTCCGTCCATCACCGCCAGCCAACTGGTGCGGGTGAACAGGTCGTCGGCTTCGCGGTAGACGCGGCCGGTGCGGCGGTAGATGGCGATGCGCTCGGCCAGGCTGTCGGGGATGGGCATGACGGCCAGGTCGCGCCAATAGGCGGTTTCGCCGCGCGCA
Source organism: Sphingomonas sp. (assembly GCF_039594485.1). GTDB lineage: Bacteria > Pseudomonadota > Alphaproteobacteria > Sphingomonadales > Sphingomonadaceae > Sphingomonas. The sequence continues at coordinate 17,446 of NZ_JBCNNI010000021.1, forward strand.
TTGGCGTGGAAATGCAGGATCAGGAAGTCGCGGATGCTCTCGAACTCCGCGATCATCAGGCGGTTGTAGCGGCGGATGTCGGCCGCCCCGAAGGCGCGGGTTGGCAGCATTTCCAGCAGCCGGGCGATGCCCGCCTGGACCAGGTGGATGCTGGTCGATTCCAGCGGTTCCATGAAGCCGCTGGACAGGCCCAGCGCGACGCAGTTGCGGGCCCAGAACGCATCCCGCCTGCCGGCGCGAAAGCGCAGCAGGCGGGGATCGGCCAGCGCCTCACCGTCCAGCCCCTCCAGCAGGGTCGCGATCGCCTCGTCATCCGAGATATGCGCGCTGGCATAGACATGGCCGTTGCCGATACGGTGCTGAAGCGGGATGCGCCATTGCCACCCCGCTGGCTTCGCGGTCGATCGGGTGTAGGGTGTAGGTGGGCCGGTGATCGCACTCGGCACGGCGACGGCGCGGTCATTGGGCAGCCAGTGGCCCCAATCCTCGAACCCCGTCCCCAACGCCTCACCCAGCAGCAGCGAGCGGAAGCCCGAGCAGTCGATGAACAGGTCGGCTGACAGGCGGGCACCGTCGGCCAGCGTCACACCCTCGATGAACCCGGTTTCGGGGTGCAGGCTGACGTCAACCACCCGCCCCTCGATGCGGCAAACCCCTGCCCCCTCGGCATGGCGGCGCAGGAAGGCGGCATAGAGCGTCGCGTCGAAGTGAAAGGCATAGCCGATCTGGGCGAGCGGCGTGTTGCCCGGCTGGGGACGGCCGAAACGCCCCGCCATCGCCGCAGCGGTGCAGATCGAATAGGCGGCGAGCGGCTCGGCCTCGCCCGCTTGGTGCAGGCGGCGCCACAGCGCCTCGAACGGCACGGCTCCGGCATCGAGGCCATAGACGCCGAAGGGATGGAAATAGCGTCGCCCCTGCTTCCACCAGTCGACGAATTCGATACCCAGCTTGAAGGTGCCGCCCGTCGCGCGGACAAAGTCGTTCTCGTCGATGCCGAGCAGCGCGTTGAACGCCTGGATGGGCGGGATCGTCGCCTCGCCGACGCCGATCGTGCCGATCTCCTCGGACTCGATCAGGGTGATCGTCGGCCCCTGCGGTCCCAGCACGCGGGCCAAAGCGGCTGCCGCCATCCAGCCCGCCGTGCCCCCGCCGATGATCGCGATGCTGCGTAAGGGTGCGTCGGGGGTCATGCGATGGTCCGGCATTGCAGGAAGAGATTGCCCGTCAGCCGCCCGCGTCGCGGATCGTCGGCATGAGGCGGGACGGCGTCGATCAGGCCGCTATGGAGCAGCGCGGCGCGGTAGAGGATCAGCCGGTCGGGCCGCGCCTCGACCGTGTCGATCAGCGCGAAATGCGCGTGGTCGCCGGTGACGTAACCGCCGGGCTCCAGCGCGGCGAGTTCGGCGTCGAGATGAGGGCGATAGAGCGGCAGGCGCTCGGCATCGATCGTCTCGAACCCGGTGGCGCGGTGGCGGAAAAAGCCGGTGCCTGCGGCATGATCCGACAGATAATGAACTCCGGCAAACTGCATCCGGTCGGCCGCATCGACATGCGGTAAGCGCTGGTCGGGGGCCAGTTCGGCTGGCGGAGTCGTCACCAGCGAGAAATTGCCGCGCGCGCGGGCGGGCGCCACGGGGCCGGTGCCGAAATGCGCCGCGATCAGCGGGAGCGCGAAGCGGACCAGCCCGTCGAGATAGGCGACCGGCGCGGGCGCGAGCAGGCCCGGATAATGGCTGTCGACCGTGGCGGCCGGCGCGAAGCCCGCCCCCGCCGCGTGGCCGCGCAACGGCCCCAGCAAGCCGGTCGCGTCATCGATGACGACGACCGGCTCGCGTTCCTGCCCGACATGGCGAATGGCTATCCGGGGCATGGGGCGTACAGCGGTGTTCAACGATCGGAATCCTACCGATGGAGCCGCCATCACGACCCCATCGGACCCGGTCAATAGGTGGCGCGCAGCGAGAAGCCGAAGCGCCGGTCGTTCAGCGTATATTGCAACGGCTGGCTCATCGTGCCGATATAGGTCAGGTTCATGCGGTTGGTCAGGTTCACCGCATCCAGCGACACCGCGATATGCGTGTTCAGATTGTAACTGACCGAGGCGTCGAGCGAGGCATAGGGTTTCTGGAACTGCGGAATGCCGTTCGCGCCGCTGCCCTGGGTGGTGTCGAAATATTTGCCCCGCCAGCTCCAGGCCAGACGCCCAGTGATCGGCCCCTTCTCGTATAGGCCGACGAGATTGTAGCTGTGCTTGGACAGCTTCTCGAGCGGCACCGTCGTCGGGATGTTCGACCCCGCCGTCGCGAACGGGTTGGTCACGCTGCTGTCGACATAGGTGTAATTGGCCTGCACCCCCAGCCCGCTAAGCAGCCCCGGCAGGAAGTCGAAGAACTGCTGGTACGCCGCCTCGAAGCCCTTGACCGTGCCCTTGCCGGTGTTGACCGTCGTGCCGATCGCATAAGTGACGCCATTGAAATTCTGGAAGGTGGTGCCGCCCGCCAGGAACCCGTCGACCTTCTTGTAGAAGCCGCCGATCGTGAACGAGCCGGCCGGCGCGAAATACCATTCCGCGGTGACGTCGTAATTGTCCGAGGTGATCGGTCGCAGGAACGGATTGCCCGAGCCCCCGGTCGGATATTGCGCGATGACATTGTTGTTGCTGTCGCGCACGATGAAGGTCCGCTCGGTCGGATTGTTGAGCGAGACGTTGGTCGCCATCTGGTCGAAATTGGGCCGCGCGAAGGATTTCGAGAAGGCGAAGCGCGTCTGGAACGTATCGGTCAGGTGTGCGCGGATGTTGAAGCTGGGCAGCGCCTTGATGTACCGGCGCTCGACATCGATCGGCGCCTGGGTCCCGTCGCTGTTGAAGATGGTGCCCGCAGAGCCCGTATCGGTGCGGACCAGCCGGACCCCGGCATTGCCGTCGATCATCACGCCACCCAGTACGCCTTCATAATCCGCCGCGATATAGGCGGCGAGCGTGCGTTCGGTCTGGTGGTTCAGGTCGCCGGGCGAGAAGCTGTTCTTCGGCGTCGCGCCGAACTTCGCCTCGGTCTTGGTCAGGCTGTCCCAGAGCGAATTGCCGGGCTCGAAATTGGGATAGAGGATCCCACCGGTCAGGGTACGGTTGTCGAAGAAATGGGGCGTCGGCCCCTTCAGCGCCAGCTCGGGGAATTGCGACAGCCGCACGAAGGGCTGGCCCGCAGCCGACGAGCAGCTTGGGTTCGGCCCCGAGGGCAACAGGCAGAAGCCGTTCCAGGTGCCGCGCAGGTCGATCGTGCTGTCCGAATAGCGAAGCCCCCCGCGCAGCTTCTGGAGGAAGCCGCCCTCGACATCATATTCCAGGTCGTATTTCAGCGAAAGCTGGTCGGCATCGTTGCGGGTGAGCGCGTCCGCCATATAGGTGAAGGCGTAATTGTTCGGATCGGACAGCAGCGCGGGGTTGCGCACGTTCCAGACGGGGCGCGATCCGCGCAGGTCGAAATCGACGACGCTCTGGTTCTTGGCATTGTACGGCGTCTGCCCGGTCTGGTCGTAGAGCGAGATGACGAAGCCGTTGCGATCGGCATTATAGCTCGACTTCAGATACTGGCCGTCGAAGGTCGCGTGCAGCCGGTCGGACACGTCCCATTTGGCGTTGAGCGTATAGTTTCCGGTGGTGTTGGTCAGGTCCTGGTCGAAGCGCGCGGATTCGAACACCTGATTGGCCAGCGAGCCCGAAGTCGCGTACCCTGCGCTGTCGAAGGTGAAGGCCGCACCGTTCAGCGGCGTCGTGACCGTGTTGCCATTATTGTTATAATAGAAGTACTTGCCCTGGCGGTAGAACTTGTACCGTGAATAGAGCGCTTGGGCGGTGACCAGCAGATTGTCCGCCGCCTGCCACTGCCATGCACCCGCCAGGCCCAGCCGCTTCCGGTCGCCGCCATCGTCATAGATCTGCTCGCCATAGGGCACCTGCGCATTGGCGGGGGCGCCGGGGATCGTGATGCCTGAGGGAATGGGGCCGAACGCGCCGATCAGGATCGCATCCTGTCGGTACGAGCTGCGCGCATAGCTGGCGTTGAGCAGAATGCCCATCTCGCCGATGCCAGTCTGGAAGCGGTTGCTGTAGAGCGCCGAGCCCGATCCGCCGAACTTGTCGGCGCGGTCGTAATAATTGCCCTTCAGCGTGGCGCTGATGAGCTGCCCCGGCTGGTCGAAGGGCAGGCGGGTACGGATATTGACCACGCCCGCAATATCGCCCTCGATCGTGCTGGCGGGCGGGTTCTTATAGACGTCGATGCCAGCGAGCAGTTCGGGCGGGATCGCCTCCAGGTCGAGCGTGCGGCCACCCGAGGCTGAGATGGCGGCGCGCCCATCGATGAAGTTGCTGACCTGGGTCAGGCCGCGCACGGTGATGGCGGGGGTGGTGCGATGGTCGAAATCGGTCGCGCCCTCGCCATAGCGCCGCTGGATTTGGACACCGGTGATGCGCTGGAGCGCCTCGACCGTGTTGGCGTCAGGCAGCTTGCCGATATCCTGCGCATTGACCGAGTCGACGATCTGATTGGCGTTGCGCTTGATCGCCTGGGCCGAGCGGAGCGACTCGCGGACGCCGATGACCACGATATCCTGATCGGCGGTGACGGTGCCGGTCGCCTGGGCGGGCGGGTTCGCGGTTTGCGCGCTCGCATGGCCGCACGTACCGATCGACAACGCCGCGACCGAAGCGCCGCATAGAATGCGCGCGTAATATCCTTTCATAACCTCTCCCCTTTCGGACCAATTTCGTTGGCTTAGGAGCGGCATGGTATAGTTTTATATTGTTAGACAAATGACAAATGCGTCATATTCGTACAGGGGCAGCCAGATACCTGAGAGGGGCCGCCTGTTCCCGACGCCAGGGGATTTCTCTCTCCGCAGAGCCGAGGTAAATTGTCAGATCATAGAGATAATGATGGTCGCCAAAGCCAAGCACCCACCTCGGCGAAAGTGCAAAGCCAGGTTGGCGAGCGGGATGGTGCGGCAGGCGCTCCTTCTCACATGTGCCCTCAAGGAGTGGCCATCAGTCGCCCGAGCAACCGGCGGGCCTATCGGTTGGTCGCGGCGTCACGGTAACCTGCGCGGGCGCCAGGGCCTCCCACTCCTCCACCGCCAACCCGGCATGACGATCCTTCGTCCCCGACGCCTCGAGCACGGCGCGCAGGCAGCCGGTGGTGACGGGGCGGAAGCGGACTTCCTGAAACCCGTCGACCCCGGTCGGGTAGGGGCCAGCGATCCGTCGCCACCCCTTGTCCCAATATTCCAGATGCCAGGCCTTCGGCGGGGCGATGCCCTCGGCGGATCCGGCGGGCTGGTCGGCGAAGAAGCGAATGCGGGTCGCGTTCAGCGTGACGGGTCTGGGCCAGCGATATTCGATCCAGGCGGTGGCCGGATTCTGCTTCGTCCAGTTGCTCCACATATCGGGCGGCAGTGGCGCCCTACGCACCACGCCGTCGTTCAGCGCGGCGATCCAATATTGCACCGGGACCGGCATGTTGGAGGCCGTGGCCCAGGCGCCCAGGGCCAGGTTGCGAGTGGGGCGTGGCGGCGATCCCGGGGCCTTGGTCGGCTGCACCGGGCGGATGGCGGGCGGCGAGACGCTATCGTCCCAGGCCATCGGATCGATCGCGACCGAGCGGCGGAAATGCCCGCCGCCCGTCGCATCCGCCGTGTGATAGGCGAGATACCAGCGCCCCTTATATTCCACCGAGCCGGCATGGGAGGTGGTCGACGACACGGGGCGCAGGATCACGCCGCGATAGGTCCAGGGCCCCATGGGCGACGGCGCCGAGGCATAGGCCTGGCACGCATGATAGAGCGTCGGTGTGCAGGGGCTGTCGGGCCCGGCATTGTTGGCGGCGTAGAGCAGATAATAGGTGCCCCGGCGCTTCATCAGCCAGGGCGCCTCGAAGAAACCGGCCGCGCCGGTGATGGTCCGCTCGGGCCCCTTGGGGGTGACCATGTCCGCCGCCAGTTCCATCGCACGCAACCGGCCGAAAGTCCCCCAATAGATATAGATGCGGCCGTCATCGTCGATCAGGACGGTCGGGTCGATATTCTGGATATCGTTGGCGACGGGCGTTTCCTGCGAGATGATCGGGCCCGCCGGATGCGCGTCGCGCCACGGCCCGGTCGGGCGGTCGGCGACCGCCACACCGATCGCGAATCGGTCCTTGGCCCCGCCGCCCCGCTGGAGCACCGGCGCGTAGAGATAGAAGCGGCCATCGCGTCCCTTCACCATCTGTCCGGCATAGGCGCGGCCCGGCTCGGCCCAGGCGAAGACGGATTCGGGGCGGGCGATGGCGGGATAATGGCGCCATCGCCCGCTGGCCGGATCGTTGGTCGACAGCAGCTGCCACTCGTTCATGATGAAGTCGTTGACGCCGGCCGGCGCTTCGTCGCGTCCCGCCAGGATCCAAAGCGTATCGCCATCGACCAGCGGCGCCGGGTCGGTGGAGTAGGCGCGGCCATCGGCGAGAATCGGATTGCCGCGGCTATGGATGGTCTCAGAAGCGAGCTGTGCGGCGAGGAGGATCAGCGGGATCATGCCCTATCCTGATCGACCGAACCGGGCTTGTCGATATCGTATACGGTTAGCGATCCAGCATCGCCGATGTTGGGCAATGCGTCGGCACGTGACCCGGCCCCGGGCGGTAGACCAGCCGCATCCGGCTGGGCCCCGTCGGCACACAGGCGGCCAGATGATAGTCGCGCGCCAGCACCTCGCGCAGCACGGCGCGGGTGGCGGCATTGCCAAAGGCGAAGCGCGGATAATCGTCGACGATCGCGCCTGGACGGGCGGCCAGAATGCGGCGAATCTCGACCACGGGATCGGTGCCGATCGCGGCTGCGCTGGCTTCGTCCTGCGTATTCAAATGGCCGGGAAAGACCCAGCGCGACGGCAGGCAGCTCCCGGTCAGCATGTAGAGCGCCGGATAGCCGTCATAGACATAGAGGCAGCCGCGCGCCGGGGTTGCCGCGCGGGCGACCGCCATCGCCTCGGCCGCGCCGCCCTTGGCGCGTTCGCTCATGTAGAGCACGATCTGCCCTGCCAGCGCGATCGTCACGACGAAGGCGACGGTCCACCCCCGCCGCCAGCGGCCGAACACCGGTGCGGCGACGAGCACGGCGGGCAGGATGATGGGCATGGCATAATGCGGGCTGCCAAACCGACCATAGAGCAGCACCGCCGCGACCGTCACCGCCAGCCAGATGAGCAGCACGGCGAAACCGTCCCGCGCTTCGGCCGGTACGCGCCGCCAGGGCCGCCCGAGCGCGATCACCAGTGCCAGCGGCGACAGGATGCCGACGCACGCCGCGAGCCCTTCCAGCTCATCGGTCAGCGGCCGCGCCGCCTGTCCCCCGACCGACAGGACATTGCCGAACAGCCAGGCGGGCCCCTGCCCCATCGCGGCATAGACGCTCCAGGCCGCCAGCGTCGGGAGCAGCGCCAGCGCGATCCATACCAGCGCCATGCCGGCCAGCCGTGTCATCGGCACCCGCGCACGCCATCCCCGCCAGAGCAGGATACAGCCGAACGCCACCCCCTCGGGCAGCACCGAATATTTGATCTGCGACGCCAAGCCGACGGCCGCCATCGCCACCGCGCCCTGGACGAACAGCCGCCCCCGCCCCTGAACCGCGCGCAGCACCGCTGCACCGGCAACCAGCATCAGCGCATTGTAGAAGACCGGCGACTGGCCCCCTTCCCCCTCCATCAGGTTCAGCCAGAGGATATAGAGGATCGCCGCGACGAGCCCGCCCACGGCGCCGGCGAAGCGCCGCGCCACTTGCTGCACGCCATAAGCGGTGGCGATGACGAAGCCGGTCGCGACCAGCTTATAGGCCAGGAACCCGTCGCCCCCCCCTGCGGCCCCCAAAGCCCGCGCAGCCGCATAGAGCAGGAACAGCCCGATCGGCTTGCGATCGAAGATATCGACATAGGGCAACGCGCCGTGGAGCATCCGGTCGCCGACCAGCAGATAGAATTGCTCGTCGAACCCGATCACCGGATTGCCGAAACTCTGCGCGCGCGCGGCGAGCGCGACGAGCGTCAGGAGCAGCAGCGCGCCCCCCTGCCCGCCCCAGCCGCGCCGTCCCGTCCACCCGCTTTGGCCCTGCCCGTCTTTCATGCCGCCAGCGGGTGAGTGGCTTTGCCGGCGAAGGCAAGCGGCAATGTGTTGGCGATGCGATGACGGGCATGTCATGGGGGGCTGTCTATTGGTGGGTGGCCCATGCTATTCGGGTGCCCTATGAGCGGGGTCATGGGCCATATCGACGATCGGGGCGGGAGGGTGATGTGCGCGTCCTGACCTTCCTGCACAGCTTCGAGCCTGGCGGGGTCGAGCGGATCGCGCTGCGCCTCGTCCATCGCTGGCGCGCGACCGGCGTCGACGCGCCGCTGTTCCTGGGGCGGACCGACGGCGCGATGGTGCAGGATGTCGGCGCTGACCTCGATTTCGTGACGCCCCGGCGCCGCTGGCCGGGCATCGCGGGTTGGGAAACGCTGTGGATGGTCGCCACGCTGCCGCGTGCGGTGCGGACGATCCGGCCGGATGTGCTGTTCTGCGCAGGCAATACCTATGCCTTTGTCGCGGTGATGCTGAAGCTGATCCTGGGGCGGAATTGTCCTCCGATCATCGCCAAGATCAGCAACAATCTGGACCGCGCCGACGCGTCCTGGTTCTACCGATTCTTCTACCGCATCTGGCTGCGGATCCAAGGGCTGGCGATCGACCATTTCGTCGGCATGGAAAAGCCGATGCGCGCCGAGATCGTGCAATGCGTCGGCGTGTCGCCGGCCCGCGTCGCGATCATCCCCGACCCTGCCTTGTCCGAGGCGCAGATCACCGCGCTGCGTCAGGCCGCGCCGGTCGTGCAGTCGCGCAGGGATGACGGGCACCGATTCGTTACGGTCGCGCGGCTGGCCCCGCAAAAGAATCTCGCGCTGATGCTGCGCGGTTTCGCGCGAGGAGCTGCCCCGGCCGACACGCTTACCGTCTTCGGCGAGGGCCCTGAGCGGGCGATGCTCGAGGCCTTGGCGACGGAGCTGGGAGTGGCCGATCGGGTCCTATTCCAAGGCTATGTCACCAACCCCGCCGGCCTGTTGTCACGCTATGACACGCTGCTCCTGTCCTCGAATTATGAAGGGGTGCCGGCGGTGATCCTAGAGGCGCTGGCCGCCAATATCGGCATCATCGCCACCGATTGCAGCCGATCGATGGCCGCGCTGCTCCAGCAGGGAGCGCTGGGCATGCTGGTGCCGGTGGGCGACGAAGCCGGCTTCGCGGCCGCCATCCGCGCCGCGCGTCCCGATGCGCAGGACGCCCGCCGCACACTGCACCAGGCGCGGCGCTTCACCATCGAGCACGGCGCGGACCATTATGCCCGCGTGATGCGCACCGTCCTGCATCGCCACGCCGAAACCCGATCCGTGCCGCTCCCGGCCTCGCTCATCACCGAACAGGCGCTGCCGACGCTGTGATCGGCGTCAGCCGACGCGGTCGACCATCACACCCCGGTTCCCCCACCCGCTGGCACCGCGCGGTTCGATCGAGGCCATAGCAGCGCCGCCCCCGTCCTTGATCGCGTTCAGCCGGTCGACCGATCCGTCGCTATAGGAAATCACCGTGATCCGCATAGTGTCGGTCTCGGTCACGCGCTCGTCGACGACGTGACGGCTACCCCCGCCGTCCCCGCCCCCGCCAGCATCAGAGGCGTGGCCATAGGCATGACCGGATTTCGCCGGAGCGACTGCATCGGTTGGGACACCAGCAACGCCGGCCTGCGGCTCCTCGGTCGCTTCGGCCTCAGGCGTGGCCAGTCCCTCAGGCTTGGGCAGCGCAAGCGACGTGGAGCGCGGAAGCACCGAAGCGGTCGGGAGCGGAGCCAGGGCCGATGTCATACCGGCCTGTACGGCCCATTATTAAATCGAACCCGCTCCGTAATGTTGCGGCGCGAGATAAGCCCCTGAACTCCGGACCTTCCTTGTCATCCGCTGGTCAGCAGAGCGCATGGACCACGCCGAAACACGGCAGCCGGCCCAATCTCCAGCCATAATTGTGACATGATTGCCACAGCATTTGCCAATCTTCACGTCGGCGATGGGAGTGGCTTGACGATGCGATACGGGAGGAAGGCGCGCCTGCCAGCGGGTGCGGCATGGACGGCGATCGTCCTGGGACTGGCGATGCCGATGGACGCCCGGGCGCAGGAGGCGCCCCCGCCCGAAACCAAGCTGCCCCAACCCCAACTGGCCGAACCCCCGCCATCCGAAGTCACCGTCACCGGCAAGCGCATCCCCGGATCCGTCATCGGCGCGGTCGAGCCGGTCGCGATACTCGATGCCCAGGCGATCGAGGCGCTGGGCGCGCCCAATCTGGCCGAGCTGCTCAAACGGGTGAAGTCGCTCAGCAGCTCGGCCGGCGGGAGCGATCCGGTGATGCTGCTGAACGGGCGGCGCATATCGGGCTTCGGCGAATTCCAGAACCTGCCCTATGAGGCGATGGAACGGATCGAGGTCCTGCCCGAACAGGAAGCGGCGCGCTTCGGCTATCCCCCGACGGTGAGGGTGATGAACTTCATCACCAAGAAGCAGTTCCGGGCCATCACGGTTCAGCTCCTGCCCGGCACCACGACCGGGGGTGGCGGCCAGACCAACATGACCGAAATCACCTCGACGCGGATCGACGGGCCGCGCCGTCTGACCTTCAACCTGTCGCACTTCCGGCACAATCCGGTGCTGCAGAGCGAACGTGACGTGCTGTCCGACCCGGAGACGTTGTTCGCCACCACGGGCAATGTCACGGGGGTGGGCGGTGCAAGCCTCGACCCGGCGCTCGATCGGCTAGCGGGACGCGCGGTGACGCTGGCGGGGGTGCCGGTCGATCCGGCCGCAAGGGCGTCGCTGGCCGCCTATGCCACGACGCCGGTCGCCGTCACCGATCTGGGGCCCTATCGCACGCTGATCCCGCGCACCGACATCATCCATGCCGAAACCGGGCTGGCCAGTCCGCTCGGCAAGGCGGTGTCGGGATCGCTGGTCCTGTCGATGGACGCGACCCAGAATCGCGGGCTGAACGGCCTGGCGCCGGCGACCTTGCGCGTGCCCGGCGGATCGGGGACGCTGCCCTTCACCGAAGACGCGCTGCTCTATCGCTATCTGCCGGGCAGCGTCCTGCGCCAGCGGACGACCAGCATGGCGCTGCATGCCGGGGGCACGCTGACCGGCGATGTCCGACGCTGGACCTGGGCGGTGACGGGCAATTACGATCGGCTGGTGTCGCGCAACAGCTCCGAGACGGGGGCGCCGCTGGACGCGCTGCAGGCCGCGATCGATGCCGGTGGCGATCCGATGGCGCCGGTCGATCCGGCGATCGCCGCGCAGCGCCTCGTCAACCGCAGCCGCTCGACATCGGACACGCTGGGGATCAAGGCCACCGCCAACGGCCCCATCGCCCGCCTGCCCGCGGGCGAGGCACAGCTAACCGTCACCACCGATTATAGCCGTATCGACAGCCAGGCGACTTCCAACCTGGCGCTGAGCAATTTGGGCGCCGATCCCGGTGTCGGGCGGACGATGCGCGGGGCCAGCGTCAACGCGACGGTGCCGATCGCCTCAGCGCGCGAAGGTTCGCTGTCCTTTCTGGGCGAGATGCAGCTTAGCGGCATGGCGGGCGTGTCGCAGGTGTCGGATTTCGGGCGGCTCAGCACGTCCAATCTGGGGCTGGTCTGGTCGCCCTTCAAACCGGTCCAGCTCCAGGCCTCGGTCAATGTCGCGCAGGCCGCCCCCGCCGTGACCCAGCTGGTCGCACCGGTGCTGACTACGCCCAACACGCCCTTTTTCGACTATGTGACCGGTCGCAGCACGCTGGTCACCACCCTATCGGGTGGCAATCCCGATCTGGCGCCCGAGCGGCGCCGGGTCATGACCCTGGGTGTCGCGGTCCAGCCGATCAAGGACAAGAATATCCGCCTCAGCGTCGATTATCTCGATACGTGGATCGACAACCAAGCCGCCTCGCTGGGCGGGGCGACTCCGGCGTTCCAGCGGGCCTTTCCCGACCTGTTCCGCCGCGACGCGCTGGGCCAGTTGATCAGCGTCGATCTGCGTCCCGTGAATCTGGCGTTCGAGCAGGAACGCAAGCTGCGCATGACGGTCGATCTGGAGGCGACGCTGGGCAAGGCCCCGCCGCCCCCGGCCGCGCCGCCTGCACCCGATGCGGCCAAGACCGCCCCCCCGCCCCGCCCGCCCAAGCCGCGATGGCGGATGCGGATGTCGGCGACGACCAATTACCGGCTGGAGGACCGGCTGAGCCTGCGCGATGGCGGGCCGGTCCTCGACCTGCTGGATGGCGCGACGCTCAGCGGCACCGGCGGACGCCCGCGCTGGGATACGGAGTTGAACGGCTCTATCGGCTATGGACTCGCCAATCTGGGATTATATGGCCGCGTCCAGGGGCCGACCCGTATCCGCAGCGACATCGCCGCGTCCGACCTGCGCTTTTCGGGGCGGACCTGGCTCGTCCTCTATAGTTTTATCGACACGCACAAGATCGTCGACAAACCTTGGACCAAGGGGTTGATGCTCCACGTCACGGTCGAAAACCTGCTCAACGACCGGATCAATGTCACCGATCGCGATGGCCGGACGCCCAACCGCTTCCAGCCCGCTTTGATCGATCCGCTCGGCCGGTCCATCCGGATCGGGGTGCGCAAGCTGTTCTGAGTCGAGGCGGCTTGGCGTCGGTCGAAGCCAAGCCCCTCCCCTTCACTGAAGGGGAGATGGGTTGACCTGATAACCCCCGCTCCGAAATGGGGATCAGTCCGATCCGAAAATGTCCCGCGTGAAGAGCTTGTCCGCGACATCGGCCAGTTCGGGGTCGTTACGGTTGGCGATGATGACGTCGCTCTCCTGCTTGAAGGCGCCCAGGTCGCGGTAGACCTTCGACCCGAAAAACGCATCCTCGTGCAGCGACGGTTCGTAGACCACGACCTCGATCCCCTTGGCCTTGATCCGCTTCATGATGCCCTGGATCGAGGATTGGCGGAAATTGTCCGACCCCGCCTTCATCGTCAGGCGGAAGATGCCGACCTTTTTGGGCCGCTTGGCGATGATCTGGTCGGCCAGGAAATCCTTGCGCGTGCGGTTGGCATCGACGATCGCGCGGATCAGGTTTTGCGGCACGCTGGTATAGTTGGCGAGCAACTGCTTGGTGTCCTTGGGCAGGCAATAGCCGCCATAGCCGAAGCTCGGATTGTTATAATGGCTGCCGATGCGTGGATCGAGGCCGACGCCCTCGATGATCTGGCGCGTGTCCATGCCGCCGGCGATGGCATAGCTGTCCAGCTCGTTGAAGAAGGCGACGCGCATGGCGAGATAGGTGTTGGCGAACAGCTTGATCGCCTCGGCCTCGCGACTGCCGGTGAACAGGATATCGATGTCGGTCTTGGCCGCCCCTCGCGCGAGCAGATCGGCGAAGATGCGCGCCCGCTCCGACTGTTCGCCGACGATGATCCGCGAGGGGTGAAGATTGTCGTAGAGCGCGCGGCCCTCACGCAGGAATTCGGGGCTGAAAATGACTTGGCTTGTGCCCAGCCGCGCGCGGACATCGTCGACGAAGCCGACCGGGATGGTCGACTTGATGACCACGGTGGCCTCTGGCGCATGGGTCTTGGCCAAGCTGATGACCGCTTCGACCGACTCGGTGTTGAAGCTGTTGGTATCGACATCGTAATTGGTCGGCGTGGCGACGATGACGTAATCGGCGCCTGACAGCCCGACCTGCGCCTCGGTGGTCGCGGACAGGTTCAGCTCGCGGCTTGCCAGAAAATCCTGCAACTCGGCATCGATGATCGGCGAGGTTCGCGCATTGACCATCGCCACCCGGTCCGGGGAAATGTCGACCGCGACGACCTCATTATGCTGCGCCAGCAGCACGGCATTGGACAAGCCGACATAACCCAGGCCGAAAACAGCGATCTTCATTCTTCACATCCCCAGACAGACAACCGTCGGTCGATCCGTCAGCTCGTGTTGCGACGTCTCCTTCGTGCCATGCATGAGCGGTTCGGCAATCGCAAATGCTGTAGCGAAAGGCAGGGGACGGCATGTCGCCCCCTGTCCCATTTCGGTCGACTGTCGACGTATCGACGATCCTACAGGCCGAGCGCCTTCACGATCTTGGCCCAGCTGACATATTTGAAATTCTGGGTGTCGGGCGCATTGTCGCCGTCCTGCGCGACGAACAGGCCCTTGGGATAATCGGGGCCGAAATCGCCCAGCGCCAGTTCGATCCCGTCGGTGTCGCTGGTCCCGTCGATCGCGCCCCCGCCAATCCGGAAGCGCCCGGCATAGGCCATGTCGGCCAAGCGGTAGAGCGTATAGGCATTGTCGCCCTGGCTGGAGACGATCAGATAGCCGCCCCTGGCCCCCTTCGACGCCAGCGCCAGCCCTTCGGCATCGGCGACGAGGGTGCGGCCGTCGACCCGCGCGATGGGGGTAGCCGTAGTCGGCGCGGCGGGGTCGGCCGCGAAGCGCCACAGCCCGACATCCTCCTCGGCCACGTAAAGCAGGCCGGTGCGGTCGTCGACGACGCAACCCTCGGCCTGGGTGCCCAGCTTCATGCTACGCACCGTCTCGACGCGCGGGGTGGGTCCGGACAGGTCGATGCGGACCTGATCGATCCGCCCGTCCTTCAGCACGATAAAGCCGAACAGCGCCTTGTCCCTGGCGCGGGTCCACAGGCACATGCCATAGGCCTCCCCCGCCCCGACCGGATAGCGGCCCATCGGTACCAAGCGGCGGGCGACGGTGTCGAGGGTGAACAGCGCGACATGCGCGTTCGCCTTGTCCGCCCGGTCGCTGGCGGCGACGATCACCCGGCCTCCCGTCTCGCGCAGATCGACATTGTTGAGCCGCGCGGCGGGGGTGAAGGACAGGCGCTTGCCCTTCAGGTCATAGACATGGATGCCCGCCTGCTTGTCGGTGCCGATGACCAGGCTCGCGGCCGGGTTGGCGGCGTTGCGCCAGATGGCGGGATCATCGGCCGCATCGGACGTGCTGTCGACCGGATCGGTCTCCGCGCTCGCGGCGATCACCGGCGCCTCGGTGGTCGGCGTGGTCGCCGGGATACTTGCGCACCCCGCGAGGAGCAGCGCCGTCAGCGCCGCCCTCACAGCTTCACCCGCACGCCACCGAACAGCGTGTAGCCGAACTTCTCATATTCATAGGTGCGGAAGCGCTCGCCGAAATAGCGCACGCCCGGCGTGTTGGTCAGGTTCTTGCCCTCCGCGAACAGATTGATGCCCTTGGCAAGCTGAACGCTGCCGGTCACGTCGAGCTGGCCGCGCCCCTCCCAATAGAGGTCGAGCGCGGGATTGTCGGCGTTGATCTCGTCCAGATAGTCGCTGCGCTTGGTATAGGCGACGCGCAGGTTGACCGGACCGCGCTCGTAGAAGACGCTGGCATTCCACATATGCGTCGACTGGCCCGGCAGCGCGAAGCGGCTGCGCCCGCCATAGACGGCGTCAAAACTCGCATGCCCCTTGGTATAGGTGTAATTGGCGAACACGCCGAGCCCGCTCAGAACGCCAGGCAGGAAGCTGAAATGCTGCTGCCAGTTCAGCTCGACGCCGTAGAGCTCGCCCTTGCGCGCGTTGATCGGGCGGCTGAGGATCGCACCGGCCACGCCGTTATAGAAGCCGGTGTTGTTCAGCGTGTAGCGATAGTCGGACAGGTCCTTGTAGAAACCGTTGACCGAGATGACGCCCAGCGGCCGGATGTAATATTCCAATCCCCCATCGACATTGTTCGACAGAGTCGGCTTCAGGTCGGGATTGCCGAACTCGACGCGCACCGTGTTGCCCTCGGTCGTCTCCAGCACACGCGGCGCGATTTGCGGGAAATTGGGGCGGTTGATCGCGCGGCTGAGCGCGGCGCGCAGGATCAAGTTGGGCGTGAAGGCCTGGCGCAGCGTCAGGTTGGGGAAGAAATCGGTATAGCCATTATGCCCGCGTGCGGTCACGACCGCGCCGGTGCGCGAGACGCTGGGTGCGCGGCTTTCGAAATCGGTGGTCTCGACGCGCAGACCCGCGATCAGGATCGTGCCGTCCTTGACGTACTTCGCCATGCCGAACAGGCCCAGGATCTTCTCCTCCGCCGTATAGTCGGCGGTCAGCGACTGGGGCAGGCGACGCTCGGACGCGGCCTTGGTCGCATCGAAATAGGCATCGGCCAGCCCGGCATCGATCCGCTTGCCGAGGTCATAGTCGAAATTGCGCGAATCCTCGTCGGACAGCAGCCCGGCCAAGCTCTGCGTCGGCGCGGCCGAGGCGCGGCGGTCGCGGAAGCGTTCCTCGTCGGCGCTGATATGCCGCTCGCGATATTTGCCCCCGGTCGAGAAGGTGACCAGATCGCCCACCGGCAGGTCGGAGCGAACCGCGACCGTCAGTTCGTCATTCTTAGTGGTGTTCGACCGATAGGTGTTCTCGCGGAAGGCGAAGGTGCCGGTCTGGAGATGCTCCTTCGTCGTGAACAGCGAATAATTGGGCAGATCGGCATTGGCGAAATCATAGGACAGCGTCGGCCGCAGCGAGGAGCGGAACAGCAGCTCGTCCCGGCGCGGATAGGTCTGCGAGCTTTCGCTATAGGCGACATCCGCGCGGATCGTCCCCTCGCCCAGCCGCTGCTCGATACCCGCGGTCGCCGACCAGATCTCGTTGACCTGTTTGCGGTGGCGCACCTGCTTTTCGATGCGGGTGTTGCGATAGGTGGCGGCGCGGTCGGTCGATCCCGACTGCAGCGTGCCCTCGCTCCAGAGGATGCCGATACGGTCGCGGAATTCGTCATCCTCGAACCGGGCATAGGTGCCGCGCACCCAGGCATGGGTCATGTCGGACGGACGCCATTCGAACGCGCCGGTGCCAGCGATCCGCTGGCGCTTGGTGTCGTAATCCTTGAACAGCGTCTCGGTGACGCGCAGCCCAGCCGGTGTCTCGGCCCAGCCATTTTCGACATTGTCGGGTTGGCGATGGGTGCGCGAATAGCTGCCCGAGAAGAGCAGGCCGAACTGGCGATCGGGGCCGAAGGTGTCGCTGACCGCGCCCGATCCGCGATAGTCGCTGCCCTTGCCATATTGGTTGTAGCTGGCGCCCGCCATGCCGGTCAGCGCGAAGCCCTTGCGATCGAAGGGCGAGCGGGTGGTGATATTGACCGCGCCCGCGATCGAGTCCGCATCCTGATAGGGAAGCAGCGACTTGGTCACTTCCAGATTGGCGACGATGTCCGAGGGCAGCGTGTCGAGGTCGACGGCGCGCGTCGTCGGGTCGACCGAGGGAATCTGGATGCCGTCGACCGAGATGGCCGACCATTCGCTGGGCGCACCGCGCACGTTGATATAGCGGCCCTCGCCCTGGTCGCGCTCGATGCCGACACCCGGCGCGCGCTGGAGCGCTTCGGCGATATTGGGATCGGGGAAGCGGCCGATCGCGTCGGACGAGATGATGGTGACGGTATTATCGGCGGTCCGCTGCTGGTTGAGCGCGCGAGCGGTATTGTCGAGCAGCGAGGCGCCGGTGACGACGATGTCGCTATCCTCGCCGCTGGCCGCGGGCAGCGTCAGCGATACCGGACGCCCGCGATCGGCCGCAGCGATGACACGGGTCACCGGCTGGCGGCCGAGATAGTCGATCAACAGGGTGACGTCGCCCGCCTCATCGGGGGTGACGACGCTGAATTCGCCCTGCAGGTTGGTGGTGGCCTGCGCTCCCGTCCCCTCGACGACGACCCGCGCCCCCGGCAGCGCGACGCCGGTCGCGTCATAGATGCGTCCCGACAAGATCGGCCCCGACACGGGCACGCCCGCCGCGCTGGTCGCATCGCCGGTTGCGGCTCGCGCCGGCAGGGCGGCAAAGCCCAATGCGATCAGAGAGGCTCCCGCGAGACCGCGGATGCCGGAACGAATGGCGTGCATGATGCTTCCCCCCTGGGTGCTGGTCGTGCCGACACCCCCCGGCGCCGGTCGTTCCCGCCCCCGTGGCGCGGCTTTGTTACGCAACGATGTGATTGCGATGACGATTGGGTGACGGTGGCGTCACAATCGATTTTGGGTGACGGCTCTCACGGTGACCTAACATAGGTCGGCCCGGCCAAAAGCGATGAACAATTGCACCATCTCACCGCTCCAGCCTAAAGTCGAATGACGGACGAGGGAGCGAGTGAATGGAAGCACCGGTGACCGTGACGGGCCAGCGCCCTGCGGGGTGGGTGGACAAGACAATGATCGTCCACTCCGCCCCCCTTCTGCCCGGACAGGCGATCGCGCCCAACATCGTCATCGCGCGCGACGCCCTGGGCGCCAGCGAGACGTTCCGCGAATATTGCAATCGCCAGATCGACGGCTTCAGGGCGGCATTGCCCCATTTCCATCGGCGCCAGGAAGGACCCGGGCGGGTCCATGACTTCGATGCCTTCCAGATCGAATTCGACTGGATGTCGGGGGCGGGGCTGCTGCGCCAGCGCGTGTTCTTCATCGCCGCGCCGGAGGGCGTCGTCGTGACCTTCACCGCGACCGCGGCCGATGCGGATTATGACGCCCATGAGCCCGTCTTCCGCCAGGGGCTGGCCGATCTGGTGATCGCACCGGCGCAGAGGCACTGACGGCGCGTCCGGCATGACCGTCAGCCCCGCGGCCCGTGTCGGCGACGAGATCGCCCACAGCAATGCCGGGACCGGCATGTTGCTGGGTGTGCTGGCGGGGGCGGCAGTCGGCGCGGTGCTGGTCGCGGCGACGGTGGCGACCGGCGGGCTGGCGCTGGTGGCGGCCGCAGGCGCTGCGGCGGGCATGGTGTCGGCGGGTGGACTGGGCGGCATGTATATCGGCGAGGCGTCGATGGGGCCGCCCTGCGGCCGGTTCACCGACGGGTCGCCCAACGTCTTCATCAACGGCAAGGCCGCGCTGTTCACGGCGGGCTCGTTTGCGTCCTGCGACAAGGATAGCGGCCGGATACCGCTGGCGACGGGATCGTCGAGCGTCTTCATCAACACCGGCATGGCGGGCCGCGAAGGCGAAAAGGTCGGGTGCAGCGCGGTGTCGGTGGCGAAGGTCTCACCCAACGTCTTCATCGGCGGAGACAGCGCCCAGGACCCGCGCGTCGAGATTCAGCCCGAGGTCCCCGCCTGGGCGGTGACGGGGTTGCAGATACTGGGCGTGGCGGGCGCGATCGCGGCCTTGCCGTTCGCCATCGCGACGGTCGGCGTGGCCGCGACGATCGGTGGTGCGGTGCTGGGCGGGGTCGGCGCCTATGGCGGCGCCAAGGGCGGCCGCGCGCTGGGTGAAGCGCTGGGCCTGTCCGAAGCGGGTAAACGCGCGCTGGAGACGGCGGGCGGCTTCTTGGGCGGGATGGTCGGCGGGGTAGCTGGGACGAAGGGCACGCAGTGGTTCAACAAGAATTATGAGATCAAATATAACCCTAATGTTCTGAGCATGAATGGTGCCGGGGCATTCTCGGTCAAGTCGCGTATTCCACCATCTGAAGGTCTTTCGCCGAACGACCCCTATATACTATTCAACAAAACCTATAAGGATGCCCGGCCACAGCCTCGCGGACAAGGGCCTGGCGGAGGTAGATTGCAAGCCAATCATGGTCTTCAAGGTAAGTGGGCTAAAGAAAATCTACGGCAATATGGCTATGATGACCGTCTTGCGCCAGCAGAGACTATCGAAACTGGCGCTACCAAGCCTTTCGAGCATACGATCATTTCGAACCGCCAAAATGCCCGCGCGGCAGCTCGGCTAGCCGATGGGAAAGGGAAATGGAGTTCTACCTTGGATGAGGAGCTGGAATTTACCGCTCAAGATTATAAAGCAGCCGGGTATAGCGATGAGACTATAAGTAAAATTTTAGACCGGCAATATAAGATGCTTGATAAATTGAATGTTCCATACACTCCAGTTGCGGGGTACTGAGGGGCGTCATGGATATAAACA
The DNA here is from genome assembly GCF_039594485.1 of Sphingomonas sp. Classification (GTDB taxonomy): domain Bacteria; phylum Pseudomonadota; class Alphaproteobacteria; order Sphingomonadales; family Sphingomonadaceae; genus Sphingomonas. Next base: position 37,455 of record NZ_JBCNNI010000021.1, read on the forward strand.
AAAACTATCGCATTTTTTCCTATGGCCCGCCTGCCACGCCTAGCGATATCGCGCGCTTCGTCCAGCAATATGAACCTGTGCCGTCTGGCTACGTAGAGTTGGTGAACAAAGCGACGGGGATCGTGCTGCTATGGAATTTGCGTGGCGAATTACGCCTGTGGGGACCGGATGAAGCAATAGGCATGAACGAGGCTTACGGCGTATCCGTCAATCTGCCTGGCGCGGTCGCGATCGGTGACAATGGCGGTGGTGAACTGATCATCCATGGCGATGGGCCAAGCGGCGCGGGATTATATCTGGTCGATACTGGCTCGCTGTTCCTCGACGACGATGCCCCCTGGCTCGCGCCCGATCTGAAGGCGTTGCTCGAACAGGGGGAAGGAGCCGATCTTGTCTGTCGAAGCGAGCCGATTGATCCCGCAACATTGGGAGCGCCCATTTTCTACGAAAAGGATTATGACTGAGCGCAGGATCAGCGAACACGCGACTGACCATGCCGACGCCGTGGAGCCAATCCAGATCGATCCCCCAGAGCCTACACCGTCAAAAAGAATCTGCCGGTCGAGGAAGCCGATATCGCTCCCTGGTTCGATCAACCGGGCGGTGGCAAGCAATATTGGCTGGTCGATCCGGCTGACGTAAAAGAACGCTACAGTGTGCAGGATGCGATCGACAAATCATCATATGATTGAAATTTTGCCCTTTCTGAATGACTTCTATGCCGACCTCCTGAAGCGGACTGAGCGATTCCTGAGCATGCAAGGTGCCGGCGAGGAAGATTATGCCATCACATGGCAATCACCACCCGGAGATCATATGATGATCGTGCAATATGACGATGCACGGTTTGACGATGGAGACTACCGCGCCCGTATCACGATCCCGGCACCGAATGGGACGACCATGATTGAAACCGGCCTGCGTATGGCTCTGGGGATCGTCAGGGCGACGTTCGACCGTGTCGACAATCTTGCAATTCTGCACGAAATTTCGTCGGCTGATAAGCCCCGGTTGGAGCATTGGATCGATCGGACTCAGGTTTCGCAGGACGGCCAAACGCCAGGCCTTGCGATCAACGGGGCAGCCCGCCCGCCCCGGCTGGAAAACATCGAGGATCGCGGAGCGCGTTCCACGCTGGCGATATCGCCTAGCATTCCGGCCCTCGAATATGTCGTATTCGCCATCCAGTACCAGGCACGGATGCGGGTCGGCCAGCGTTTTGCCGCACTAAGCCATGATTGATCGGGAAACGGGAGCTTGTTCAGCCTTTTCGGCGTTGGGCACACTCCCTGATGACGATGGCGGTATCGCCGAGGAATATGCCGATGCGCTGGCGGCCATCTCGGCCCTTGAAAAGGCGCTGGCCGGGCGGGTGCCGACCAATGATACGCCGGATGGCCGATTGCTGCTGACGCTGGCATGGCTGAAGTTGGATATCCTCGCGCAGCGCCTGCCGATACCGGCGGCAGCGCGTACAGTTTTCTATCTGGTCGGATCAGGGGAATTGAATCCTATTCCGGGCGTGAAGGCCCCGCTCCACCGATTATATCTGGTGATGAAGGGGATCGGCCTCATCAAGCCGCGCCACGTTCCGCTACTCCTGTCGATGATCGACGATCTATACGCCGATGCCCAGGCGATCTGGTCCGAGTTGCCGATCGAGGAACGGGAAGTCATGGACGACCTGCACGCACGCGGCGCTGCGTTGCGGCTCAAGGGGGAATGGCCCTCTGCAAACCCCCTGCAACGCCGCCAGACGGGATTGGCCAATCCCGTGCTGGAATGTCACGTGCCGGATTTTGACAACCGGATGACGGACATCACGGCATCTTTGTTCGAGGAGTGGCGCCCTTATGCCGCCAAGAAGCCGCGGCTCGACCCGCCCCATCCAGGCCTGCCGCGTCAAGCCCCGCCAGAACCGGAACGGCCGAACCCCGGCTGGTTCCGCCCCTGACGCACTATCCTGATAGACCGGCTCTCTGTCCCTTGATGGCAATGGCCCCATGGCTTGCGCCGGATTTCTAGACGTTGCTCGAACAGGGGCAAGGTGCCAATCTCATATGTCGAAGCGAGCCGATCGACCCCGTCACACTGGGAGCACCAATTTTTTACGAAAAGGATCATGGCTGAGCACAGTCCCACCGCCTGCGCCTTTTCGACCGTGAGCCCCTGCCATGTTTCCAGGAAGGAGTCCGCGTTTGGCGCGCTATCAGGATCTTGTTCGCGACAAGGAAAATGGCGCTGTTTACGAAAGCCTGATGCCCGTATCCGGGACACGAATTGTCGCGTTGCGGGAAGAATATCCTGGGATACCGAATGATTTCATCGATTTCCTTGTCAAAGTTGGGACGGGGATTCTGGGTGGTGGCCGCTATCAACTCTATGATGGATTGGTGGGCCCCGATGATATTTACGGCGATGTCGAGGACGGGCTCGAAATGGTGGCCTTAGTCGGTGATGATCTGCAAGGATTCAACACCGGATTTGATACCCGGGATTGGCAGGTGATCGAGGTCGATCCAACCAATGCGACGTTTCGACGCATGGCCCTGTCCTTCGAGGCGTTCATTCGCGACAAGATCGCAGAACTGACATGACGATCCTCGCCCGCAATCGCGATCATATCGCGACGCTTTTCGAGCGGGACGGGCAGGCTTATCTGACCGTGGTCGTCGGGGGCGTGGGGCTGTATGAGTTCACCATCACCGTTCCGTCCGAGGACGTGGCGTTATACCTGCGGGACGAGGACGCGCTGATCGCGCTGGCCCGCGACGTTGCGACCCGGACAGCCGCCTATGTGCATCACCGGACGGACTCCGCGATCGATCCGGTCTGATGCAGCTAGCGGGCAGTGGTCGCGGCCGCCCGCCAGCCTCCGTTTCACCCCTTCGTCAAATACAGCGCCCGCAGCTTCGCGATCTCGGGGGCGCCCAGGCCCAGTTCGTCCTTCAAATACCCCATGGTCCCGCCCGGATGGCGGTCGGTCACGGCGAATACCGCGTCGATACAGCGGCGGTCGACCCCGGCGAAGGTGCGAGCGGCTTCGGGCGACAGCTTGGCCCAGAAGCCGGTCGGGTGGGCGGCCATCGGGGCCATATGCCGGTTGGAGAGGAGGCAATCCTCGATGATCGTCGCCCTCGGCACGCCCAGTGCGGTCAGCAGCAGCGCGGCCGCGACGCCGGTTCGGTCCTTGCCCGCCGTGCAGTGGAAGGCGAGCGGGGCATGGCCCGCCAGCAGCTCGGCGAACATGCGGGTATATTGCCCCTGAAACTGGTCGAGCAGCTTCGGATAGCTCGCACTCATCGCCGTCACCACCTGCGCCCTGGTCTGGGTCGAAGGGTCGCCGGGCGGCATCATGCAAAGGCGCTGGACGCAAGAAGTCGTCCCGCGAAACGCGGGTTGAACGAGAGCATGATGTGATTCCCCCCAAGAATTATCGGCCGGACCCTTGGTGCCGGATCATTGCGGGGTAATGACATTTTGAAGGATGTCGGCCGCAATCTTGATGACTTTTACATCATCTTGACCGCTGCCGGCAAAGGAAGGGGGCCGGAGCGGATACCCGCCCCGACCCCCCTGGCCCCTGCTTAGGGTCGCACGCCTCAGAAGCGCAGGCGCAGGCCCGCCGCGATCGTTTCCTGATGATCGTCGCGCCCGGTCTGGGCGCTGCCGGTGGCGTACAGGTCGACGCCGTTCGCAAAGCGATAGGCGACGCCGGCGCTTGCGGTGCCGACCAGCGGCGCACGCTGGGCGCCCAGTGCGACCAGGCCCAGCCCGCCCCCGGCATAGCCGCCCAGCGCAAGGGCGCGGGTGCCCTCGATCTGGTAGCGGGCGCCCAGCGTCACGAACGGGCGGAACGGCGCGTCCGACGTGTCGCTGCGGCCGAGCGTGAGCCCGGCATCGGCAAAGCCCGCGACATGGCGATCGCGTGCGACGCTCAGCGCGAAGGGGCTGCCCCCCGTCTCCCCCACGCCTGCGCGGATGGTGCGCAGATAGGTGAGGCCCGCACGCGGGGTCAGCGCCCAGCCCTCCGCCATCTCGGCGGTGTAATGGACCGAGATGTCGCTGGTCAGGCTGTGCAGGTCATAGCGGCCGAACGCCGGGGTCGCGGCCCCCGGCAGCGCTCGAGTGGTCCGTGCCTGCGCACCGTCATAGATGATCGATGCGCCGAAGCCGAAGCCGTTCGGCATCGAATAGCGGCCATGCACGCCGGCCACCACGCCATCGGCGCGGGTCGAGGCGGCGAGCGGGGCGATCGACTGGCGGGTGTCGAGCCAGCCACCGAACGCGCCGATCATCCACTGCTGGTCGCCGTAACCGACGCCGCCCAGGAAGCCATAGCCGCGCGTCTGCGCCGCGCTGGTCCCCTGCGCCCGGTCGGCACCCAGCGTGTGCCACTGGCCGAGCGTCTGGGCGAAGGTGAACGGACCCGCCTCGGTCCGATTGGTGGCGAAGGCGGGTCCGCGCGCCGCCTGGGTCAGGCCCAATGCATTGTCGACACCAATCTGCGTCGCCGAAGCATAGGCCTCGGGCGTCACCTGCGCGAAGCCCCGCGGATCGGACACGCCCGAGGCGGTCAGCAGCGATGGCAGCGCGGCGAAGAGCGTGCTGGTCGCCGGCTGCTTCACCAGCGTGGCGTTGGCATAGTCGACGCTGCGCGCGACCTGCGGGCTGAACCGCGCGTCGCCCAGGAACTGGCCGAGCAACTGGATGCGGTCGGCGCGCTGGACGATGAAGCCGAACAGATCGCTGGGCTTCTGGACGCTCGCATAGCTGCCGCTGATCCCGCCGCTGGCGACGATCAGGTCATAGGAGGTGCCGGGCCGAATCGCCCCGCTCGACACGATCTGCAGCGTCGATCCGCTGCCGATCGTCATCGCCCCATTGACGACCAGCTTGTCCGACACCGTCGGGGTCAGCTCGAAGTACGACAGCGACCCGCTGGCCAGCGTGACGTTGCCATTGACCGTCATCGTGCCCGGCGAGGCACCCGGGCTGAGGATGCCCGCAACCGTCACATTGCCGTTGACCGTCCCGGCCGAACCGAAGGTCGCGCCCTGGCGGACCAGGAATTGCGTCGCGCTCATCGCCGAGCCCGCCAAGCCGACCAGTCGACCACTCGAAATGTCGACCGAGCCGAACGCGGCCTGGCCCGACACGGCGGCATAGCCGCCCGTCATCGCCAGCGCCTCGATATTGGCGACATTGGTGACGGCGACCGGCGTGGCTGCGGTGCCGCCCGACAGCGCGATCGTGTCGGTGCCAGCTCCACCATCGACCGCGCCGGCGAAAGTGCCGGCGATGGTGAAGCGCCGATTGCCGCCGGTGAAGGCGACCTGGCCCGCCGTCAGGCTGCTGCCCGCCGCGATGGTCAGATCGGTCGCGGCATTGACCTGATTATAGCTTTGCGCGCCGGTCAGCGTAAGCGTGCCGGTGCCCTCGCTCGCCAGCGTCTCGAACCCGGTCAGCGTGTCCGCCGCCAGCGTCTGATTGCCCGCCAGTTCCAGCGTGGCGCTGTCATTGCCAGCACCGCCCGCGACCGTGCCCTGCAGGATCGAGCCCGCCGACAGACGCAGGGCGTCATTGCCCGCGCCCAGATCGATGATCCCGGCGAGCGTCGCGCCGCGCGCGATGGTCAGCGACTGATCGCCGTCACCGAAGCTGAGCGGCGCACCCGCCGAACCCAGCGAGCCGGTGACGATCAGCGCGTTGCCGGTCAGCGCGACATTCTCGAAGCCCGTCGCCAATCCGCTCAGCACCACCGGCGCATTGGCGGTGAAGGCAAGCGTGTCGGTGCCCGTGCCGCCCTCATAGCGACCCGCCGCGTTGGTCGTGCCCAGCGCCAGCAGGTCGTTGCCTGCGCCCATCGCGACGCTGGCGATGTCGCCATCGACGCGCAGCTGCTCGGCCGCGTCCGATCCGGTGACCGCGCCGATGCGGTTGCCCGCCAACGCCACGTTCAGGCCGGTGCCCGCCAGCGCGACCGTGTCGAAGCTCTGGTCGAGCGTCAGCGACAGCGTGCCCGAGCCGGTCACCGCCAGTTGCTGGAAATTGCTGCGCTGGCCGAGGCCCGCACGGTCGCCGCTGAGCAGTGCAGTATAGAGGTTGGTCCCCGCGCCGCCATCAACGCCGCCCACGACGCTGGCCCCTGCACCCTCGACGAAGCCGTCATCGCCATCGCCCAGGCTTATCGAGCCCTGGACCAGTCCGGCATTGACAAAGCGGTCATTGCCGCCACCCAGCACGACCGATCCGGCGATGGTGCCGTTGTTGGTCACCGTCTCGGCCGCATCGGTGCCGGTGATGGTGACCGCGCCGGTGCTGGTAAGCGTCTGCCCCGCCGCGACCGTCACCGATCCCCCCGCCAGGCTCAGCGTGTCGAAGTTGAACGCCCCGGCATAGGTGACATTGCCCTGGCCGGTCTGGCTGAAGCGTTCGAAATTGACGAACTGGTCGCCATTGACGGTCCCGCCCCCGGTCGCATCGATGACCAGGCTGTCGGTGCCCGTACCGCCATCAACCGTGCCGGTCAGCGTCGCGCTGGCGCGGTGCAGGAAGCTGTCGTCGCCTGCGCCCAGGAACACTTCGCCCTGGACCTGACCGTAATTCTCGATCCAGTCATTGCCCCCGCCCAGCGCGATCGAACCGATGATGGTGCCGGTGTTGACGATCCGGTTGTCGACCGCGCCGGTCGTCTGGATCGCGCCCGCCAGATAGGTGGTGCCGATCTGGCGGACGAGGCTGTCATTCGAGGCCAGCGTGGTACCCGCACCGCCACGGATGGTCCCGGCATTGGTCAGGTCGAGCGCCACACCGTTGGTCCTGATCGCGACGGACAGGGTACCAGTCGCCTCGATCGTGCCGCCTGCGGCGTTGGTGATCGTCGCGGTCCCCTTACCGTTGCCAAAGGCCGATACAGCCGCTGCGATATAGGTGCTCGGCGCATCGCGATCCTGCGGGACACTGGCGCCCGCATAGGGATCGACAATCGTCTGGCCGCCGCCATTGGCGCGGATCGTGCCGCTGTTGGTGATGGCGATGGCGATGGTCTGGGCGTCAGCCAAGGCGGTGCTGGTGTAGTATCCGGCTCGCACGCCATAGCCACCGACGCCAGCGGCATGGATCGTGCCGCTATTATCGAGCCGGATAGCCCCGCCTGTGCTCGCATAATCGTCGATGCCCAGCACGACAGCCGTCCGGTAATCCGAGGTGGTCGCGATCGACCCGCTGTTGGTCAGCGCGATGCTGAGCGGCTGCAAGGCGTCCGACACCGGCGCAACCAGATAGTAGCGGCTGGCATAGGCGTTGACGCCCTGCGTGACCGTGCCGCTGTTGTCGAACTGGATCGCCCCGCCCACACCCCGATAGTCGTTGAGCTGCAATAGGACGGCCGGTCGCCCGTCGGAAAGCGTGGCTGCGATGGTGCCGGTGTTGGTCAGCGCGATCTTCAGCGGCTGTGGCGCCTCAGGTGCTGTCGTGCTGTAAACGCTGTAATTCCCGGCAGACGCGTTGATCCCTTGGGCGATCGTGCCGCTGTTGGTCGCGGTGATCGTCCCTTCGGTGACCGACAGGTTGACGCTATGATTATTGCCGTCGTTCAGAATGGCGCCCGAATTGGCGAAGGTCATGTCGCCGACGGCGTTGATCGACAGGGCCGCCCGTCGCAGCGACGCGTCACCGACGGTGCCGCCGTTCGTGAAGCGCGACACCTGGCCGATGATGGCGCCCTTGACGATAGCCTGATTGGTCAGCGCCGCCAGGATGGTCTGCTGTTCCGAGCGCGGATAATAATAGGAATAGTCGACGTCACCGATGGTGATGCCGCCATCGACATTGGCGGTGTTGACGATCTGGCCATCGCCGCGGATGCCGAGCGACGCCAGCGCGGCATCGGCTCCAATGGTAACGACAGTATCGGCACCGATCGCCTGGACGTCCTCGCGCTCGAAATTGATGGCGGTCAGCTTGCCCAGTGCTGCGGTCGCCGAGCTGGTGAAGGCATGGCGGTACGTATCGGTCCCACTGCCCCCGTCAATCGTGCCGGTGACGCCTGACTGACCATCGGTCTCAACGAACAGGTCGTTGCCATCGCCGAAGCGCAGATTGCCGGTCAGCGTCCCGCCATTGTTGGTATAGACCGCACTGACGTAGGAACGACCGCCATAGGTGCTGTACCCCAGATCAACGTCGCCGGTGATCGTACCGGCATTGACGACCTGACCGCCACTGGTCCTGATGGCGAGTTGGCCTGTCGCGCCTGCGATCGTGCCCCCGGCCAGGTTGCGGATGATGTTGCTATAGCCCGAATTATAATTCTGGGTGATCGCGATGCCGCCCTTGCTGGCGATACGGCCGCTATTCTCGATCGTCGTCGAATAGCTGTTGAAATCATAGTCGAACAGGATGGCGGAGCCGCCCACCTCGATAGTGCCGCTGTTGGTGAGCAGGCCGACCCTGGTGACGCCGGTTGCCGCACGACCATTCGCAGCCTGGACGATGCGCCCGCTGTTCGTAAAGCTGCTCGCGCCCTGGACACCGACCGCGCCGTCGAGCGTGATCGTGCCCTCGTTGGTCACGGTCTTGCCGCCCGAGATCGCCGCAATCGGGTTATAGCCGTTGGTGTTCCGCCCGCTCGCCGCGATGGTGCCAGCGTTGGTGAAGATATCGCCATCGCCGAGCAGAACGACGCCGCCTAGATAGAGGTTGGTGTTGGCCGGAACCAGCGACAACGTACCGTGGCTGATGATGGTCAGGGCGTTGGCGGCATAATCCTCGCCGGGTGCCGTCGTGCGTGAGAGGGTGGAGATCGCCGCCCCCATGGTGGTGGCGATATCGGCGGTCAGGTCCACCGTGCCCTGTCCGGCCAGGGTCATCGCCCGGGCTGAGGGCGTGCCGCTCAGGGTCAGCGTCGCCTTGTCGAACAGCTCATAGCCGATCTTGGCGAATGTGGCGCTTGTCGGCAGCGTTGTGCTGACATCGCTGCGGACACGCAGGCGCAGCCCCGCCCCCGAACCCGATACCGTGCCGTTGATCCCGGCGAAGCGGTCGCCGCTGGTCCCCGCCAATTCGGCGACCAGCAGGTCGCTGTTCGATAGTGACAGATTGCCGTTCAGGACACCGCCGGGCAGCGCATAATAGATGTTGTTGCCGTAGAAATAGTCCGACGACGCCCCGCCGAAGCTCACATTGCCGTTGATCGTACCCGCATTGGCGATCTCGGCATTGAACACGGTGAAATTGCCGTTCGACGCGATGCCGCGCGTGCCCCCGGTGACGACACCGCCCGCCTTGTTGTTGAGCCGCCCATAGGAATTGATGAACAGGCCGGTCCCGGTCGCGGTGATCGTGCCGCCGTTGTTCAGGCTGCTCGACAGCTGAACCCCGGCGGTCGAGCCTTCGATCCGGCCGCTATTGGTCTGGGTGGCCCCCGACGACGCCGACAATATCGCCCCGATCCCGCCAGTCGAGCGGATCGTGCCCGAATTGGCGAAGCTCCCGATCAGCGACACGGCGGTCCCGCCCGCCGTGATGGTACCCGAATTGACGGCCCCGCCTTGCGAGGTGAACGAAAGGCCGCCCACGGTCGCGGTGATCGTGCCGCTATTCTCGAAGCTTTTCACCGAACCCAGCGATACGGCAAAGGTGTCGACTTGCGATCCCGTGCCGGTGATGCTGCCGACATTCTTGACGATGGCCGCGCGGTATGAGGCATATTCGTCGGCCAGGACGGTGCCGGCACCGCTCAGCGCGGTATTGTTGACGAGCGTGCCGTCGCCGCCAATGCGCAAGGTCCCCGTCGTCGCAAAGCCGTTCGCCAGCGTGGCGATCATCTTGGCATCGGTGACCAGGGTCAGCTGTTCGAAATTGGTCGGCAGCGTCAGGGCGGAAGACAGGGTCGTGTCGCTGGTCAGGCGGACGCGCAGCGTGTCGGTCCCCGCTCCGCCATCGATGGTGCCGCTGACCCCGGTGCGGATCGCCCCGCCCGCATAGCCGACAGTCAGCGTGTCGTTGCCCGAGCCCAGGCGAACATCGCCGGTGATCGTGCCGATACTATTGTCGATATTGCTGGTGTCATAGCCATATTGGTTGACGATCGTCGCAATGCCACCGACGATCGTGCCGTTGTTGACCAGGTCGACCCCGCCACCGCCCTGAATGGCAGTGGCGCCAGCGGTGGTGATCCGACCACCGGCCTGGTTGACCAGCGACACGCCGATGCCGGTGATGGCCGCGCCGGTGCCCGTATTGGCGATCGTGCCGCTATTGGTCAGCCTAGAGGTACGAACATTGGCCAGCGTCGCGGTGGTGCTGGCACTCCGGATCGTGCCGCTGTTGGTCCAGTTGAAACCATAGACCGCCGAGCTGTAGGTCGCGCCCGTATCCACCGCGCTACGCGAACCGCCATCGATAGTGCCCGCATTGGTAAGTGTACCGACGGGCCCGCTGATCGCGCCGATCGTCCCGCCCGTGCGGTTGGTGATCGTCGAGAAGCCCGAATAGGAGGGGTTCGTCGACAGCAGCGCATAGCCGTTCGTGCCGGTGCCCGTGCCACTGATCGTGCCGCTATTGTCGATCGTGGCGGTCGTGCTGCCATAGCCGGTACCGGTCTGGCCGATTACGACGCCGTTCGCGCCGCTGACGCTGCCGCCTGCCGCAACCGTCATGGTCAGGTTCGCGCTGGAATAATTGTTGTTGGACGACTGGCGGGTCAGCTGGACGCCCGCCTGGTTGCCGCCATCGATCTTTCCGCCAATGGTCAGCGTCGAATAGGCATAGCTGGAGTTGGTGACAGGAATCTCGATCGCGATCGCGGGCGCGCCGGTGTTAAATACAACCGCACCTGCCGCCACATCGACCGTCGTGCCCGAGGTGGTGACCTTCAACCCGTTGCTGTCGGTGCCGGTGCAGGTCGTGGTGGCATTGCTTTGCGTCGGATCGGGGGAACATTGGGCGAAGGCTGGGCCGGCCACCATCACCGCGAGCAGAATCGCGCTCGACTCCAGAGCGCGCGCCTTCACCTGCCGAACGCGCGGCATTGCCTTCATCATGTTTGAAACCCCCAATTGACGGACATTTCCTAGGATGAAGGCGCTGTCATGTCCATGGGGAAATCAGACTTGGCGGGTATGACCAAATAAAGACAATTGCGCCTGGATTATCCAATGTGGAGGATTTTCGACTTCAACGATACCTCATCAATTACCGAAAGACATCATTCATCCCATCGGGCACATGCCAGATTTTACGAACTCCAAGACATCGTCTGTTGATCGAGGAGGTCGTTGATTTTCCATGGTTTAACTAATGACTAGAGAGTAACGCGCCATCGGGGTCGAGTAATTCCAGCTTTGCCCCCTCCCCCGTCTCCCCCGCGCGGTACCAATGCCAAAGGACCAGCGCGGTCCCGCCGGGATTTTGGGCGGACGGGACCAGCGCACCTTGCGCGCCGTCCGCGATCAGCTTGGTGGCCAGGGCCCAGCTCGGCGGGGTATTGCCTTCGATCTCGGCGATCTGTTTCCAGGGAGCGGCCATGGCCTGGGTGACCCTATCGTCACACGCACCGCCCTGCCCATCGGTCAGGTCCGCGATCGCGGTGGCGTCCAGCCGATAGGGAGCGAGCGTACCGGGCTTGGCGAGGCCCTGGTAGAATTCGGCGATGGCGGTGGCGTGGTCGGCGCCCAGATAGAGCGCCGCCACGCCTCGCGGATTCCAGCGTCCGCCATGGAGCCGCGCCCCCTCCCCCGACCAGGGTTCGCGCTGATAGCGGATGGTCAGCATCCGCCAGAGCGGGCAGCGGAGGGGGCGGAGGGGATAGGTCATGGCCGAGAAGTTATGACGCGACGGACCGGCGCCTTACCGCCGTCGGTGCGCCAGGCTCACGAATACACCCCCTCGGCCATGCGATCGAGGTCGCGCAGGACGAGCGCGGCATGGCCTTCCTCGACCAGTTGCTCGGGCGTCTTGCCGAAGCCGGGCAGCGGCTGGTGCCGGAACCAGATGATCGCGCGGCCTTCGTCGCCCGACAGCTCGGCCGCGCGCGCGATGATCTGCGCGATCTCGCCCAGCCGGGCCTGCACCGCGGGACTGCCCGGTTTGGCCGCCATGGTGTTGCGATTGATCTGCGCCAGCTTGGCCAGCCGGGTCAGCGGCAGCCGCAGCCGCTCCGCCATGCGCCGGGGGGCGATCATGTCGTGGTCGCGGATATCGTCCAGAAAGGCGGCAAGCATGTGCAAACTCCTTGCCTGTTATATGCCTGTTCTGCGCCCTCGCTTCAAGGGCGGTGCGTGAGTGGCATCGGCCCGAAAGAACCCCTATTCTACCTCATTCTGTCAGGAGAGGACGGCCATGGGCGCAGGTGGAGCCGCGTGAAGGAAACCATCGGTTTTTCCAGCGAAGGCATGAATGAGGACACCGCCTTTGCAGGGTATCGGCAGCTCTATGCCCAAGGGGCCGATGTCATGCGGCTGGACGGTCCCTTCCACGCGCGCGTCACCGGCTGGCGGTTTCGCCATATGCTGCTGTTCGACCGGCATCTGTCGGGCATGGCGCACGCGCGCGAGGAGCGGGTCCAGGCCGATGGGTTCGACCATATCGTGCTCCACCATGTCCTGTCGGGGACACTGACCGGCCATGCGCGCAGCGGGTTCGAGCAGGCGGGGCCGGGCGATATCGTCTTTCTCGACACGCGGCGCGGCCACCGGACCGAGGCGCAGGGCCTGCACATGATCACCGCCAGCATCGCACGGGATCTGGTGCTGGCGGCGCTGGGCAGCCTGGGCGCGCTGCACGGGCTAGTCGTGCACGCGCCCGAGACGGCGATGCTGAGCGATTTCCTGCAATCGCTGGTCCGCCATGCCCCGACGCTCGACGATCGGCACGACGGGGCGCTTGCCCGCGCGCTGATCGAACTGCTGCCCACCGCGCTGGGGGGGCCGCGCGATGTGGCGGTGGAGGCGCGGCGGCAGGATCATCTGCGGCGCGAGGCGGTCGAGCAGTTGATCGAGCGCGAGATCGACAATCCCAATCTGACTGGCGCGGTCATCGCCGAGCGGGTCGGCGTCTCGCGCGCGACGCTCTATCGCCTCTATCAGCGCAATGGCGGGATCGCGCAGCATGTCCGCCGGCGCCGGGTGGACGCGGTGCGCCGCGCGCTGGAGGGCGAGGAGGCGGTCGCGCTGGACGAACTGGCGCGGCGTTACGGGCTGGGCGATGCCGGGGCGCTGACCCGCGCCTTTCGCGCCGATCGTGGGATCGATCCAGACGGCTATCGCCGGACCATGCGCCAGACGCAGGGAGACCGGGTGGAGACCGGCACGCGGCGCTGGAATGGCTGGATGCGCGAACTCGACTAGCGGGCGCGGCGGGCCGCGACCCAGGCGGCACCGCAGCCCAGCACACAGGTCGCGCCCAGCACCCGGCCGACCGCATTGGCCAGCCCCGCCAGCGCCTGGCTCGCCAGACCGACGAACCAGGGGCCGAGCGCCGTGCCGAGCAGGGTGACGAAGGTCAGGAAGATCGCCGTCGCCTCCACCCGCAGATCGGGATCGGTGCGCGCCTGCAGCCCGATCATGGCGTTGGCCAGCGTGATCGACAGCCCGACGACCGCGACCGCCAACGCGGCCAGCGCCATGGCCACCGACGGGCTGTGCGTCAGCGGCCAGAGCGCCAACCCGCACAGTCCCAGCCCCAGCAGCATCAAACCCGGCGCGACGCCGCCCCGCATCCCCTGCCCCAACCGGTCGGCCAGTCCTCCGCCCAGTCCGTGCCCCGCTATCCCGGCCAGCATCAACGCCAGCCCCACCTGCATGCCCGCCTGAGGCGGGGTCAGGCCATGCTGCCGGATCAAGAGGCTGGCGGACCAGCTCGTCAGCGATTGCAGCGCGAGCACGGCGCACAAGGCGGCCAGGATATGCGGGGCGAGCATGGCGCGATCGGCGATCATCGCCCGCAACGCCTGCCCCATGCGCGCGGTCGCCTGGCCGGCGCGCGGGGCTCCCTTCCGTCGGTACAGGATCGGGACGAAGGGCAGTGCCAGCAGGCCTGCCGCGATCAGCACCAGTCGCCAGGGTGCGACCCCGATCCTTGGCGCCAGTGCCGCGAACAGAGCGAGCAACCCGCCGCCCCCGATCATCGCCAGTCCCCGCCCCAGCGAGGCACCGGCGGTGAAAAAGGCGATGCCGCGCCCGCGATGCGCCGGCGCCATGGTGAGGACGATCAGGCCGATCGCGGCGGGCCCGATCGCGGCCTGGGCCAGGCCCATCAGCATCCGGGCGGCGACCAGCGCCTCGACCGATCCCGCCAGCCCGCAGGCCAGCGTCGCCACGCTCGACCCCAGCAGCGCCAGCGCGAGCAGCCGCGCCAGCGACCAGCGGCGCGCGGCCAGGATCATCGGGATCACCGCCATGCCATGGACCAGGGCGAAGGCCGGACCCTGGACGAAACCGATTGCCCCATCGCCCAGCCGCAGCGCGCTCTTGATCGGTTCAATCAGGATGGACAGCAGGAAACGGTCGCCCACCGCCAGCATATGGACCAACGCCATCAGCAGTGCGACGCCATAACCCTTTCGTGGCGCCGTTCGCGTCAAATCCTGCCCCGTCCTGTCGTGTCAGCGCCCAGCCATGGTGCGGCGCTGATTCCAGGCGCCGGCATGGCCTCTGCCGTCATAGGCAGGGATCGGCGCGTCGGAAAGCCCGATGCGGATCTGTTCGGCGGGCGGGGCGGTCTGCAACGCCAAGATGTCGTCCCAGCCCCCTTCCAGCCAGCGCGTCCGGTCCTCCGAAGCGATGATCATCGGCGCGCTCGACCAGGCGCCATGACCACTCACGCAGCCCAGCATCGCAAAGCAGCGCCCGCCGGTATGATCGCGCCACAACCCCGCCACGGTGAACAGCGGCTCGCCCGGCAGCGTGAACCAGGCAGCCCGCCCGCCCCGCTCGCCCGAGGGTGACAACGCGACACAGGCGGCGGTCACCGGGATCAGGCAACGCTGGGCCGGGCGCTCGGCGAGGCGCCGCCACCAGGGCAGCGACAGGCTGAGAATCTGGGTAGTCGGCCAGCAGGCCTCGCCCCCGCTGATGTCCCAGCGCTGCGTATCGAGGCCCAGTCCCTCGGCCCCCCGGCGCAGGACGAAGGCGGGATGGCCCGCGCGCAGATCGTGAAGCCGCGACCAGCTTCCCCAGGACCCTTGCCCGGTCCGGGTGGCGGCGAAGCTGCGGCACAGATCCTCCGCCGTCCGGCCCAGCGCCGCACGGTCCGTGGCGGGGGGCTTGATATCGCCCATGGGATGCGGTCCGATGATCACCGGACCCGGGTCCAGAGCCACCGGCGCTGGGTCATCGAATAGCGACACCGGACCGTCCGGCAGAACAGGATGTGGCGGCGATGATCATCCTGCAGCGTCACGACCCGGAACAGGACGAACATCCTCTGCCAGCCGCGCGTCCGCACGAGCGGACCGGCCAGCGACATCTTGGGGAAGCGCAGGATCACGATGGTCGACTTTTACCGATAAGGGGCGCGGGGCGAAGGAGAGGTGGTTGGGCACAACGCCCTCGCCCCGACGAAGACAATTTTAGATCAAGGGGTTCCCTGTGCCCATGCGGCAAATGCCATCGTCTCACGGATGAGACAGGGGACAGCCCCGCCCCCTCCCCTGGATTGCAAGAGGGCGGGGACCGCTTGCAGGTCATCCCGGACCATTTCATCATGGGGTATCGAACCGGGGGGGTGGCCTAATGGAAATGCGGGCGGCGTCCATCGATGATGCCGAGGGGATGAGCCGGGTTCTTCAGGCCATCATCGCGCATACGGGGCGGCAACGCCCGCACGATACGGACTTCGTCATCGCGCGGTATCTCGCAGATCCCACCAGCCTTCGCTGCACGGTCGCCGTCGATGCGTCGGGGCGGATCATCGGGTTTCAATCGCTGAAGACGGCGATGGCCGGCAATCCTTATGATACGCCCGAAGGCTGGGGCATCATCGGCACGCATATCAGCCCGCATGTCCACAGGCAGGGCGTCGGAAAGCGGCTGTTCGCCGAAACGCTCCGCGCCGCGCGCCATGCGGGACTGGCGAAGATCGACGCCTCTATCGGGGCGGATAATCCGTCGGGCCTGCGCTATTATGAGGCGATGGGATTCCAGACCTATCGTTCGTCGGACAGGATCGTCCAAAAGACCTATAGCCTGTAGGTTCGCTCAGACGGGCGCCTTCACGCCGATCGCTTCGGCCGCCAGCCCACGCACATCCACCCGCGCCTTCAGCCGGGCGCAGAGCAGCGCGGTGCCGCTGATCTTGCGCTGGACGAACAGCGTCTCGATATGCGGCACATGCCAGGTGTCGCGGTCGGCGATCATGGCCCTCGTCTCCTCGCGCACGACCGGCACGAAGGCGCGGTCGCCAAAGTCGAAGGGGCCGGGCCGCGCCATCGTATCGTCGATCGCGGCGATGATCCGGTCGACCGCCGGGCGGTGCGCGGCGACGGCCTTTTCGCCCAGGAACCCCGTCTCCACCGCGATCTCACGGATACGGTCGCGGTCATGCGCCAGCCCCGCCGCGATCAGCCGACGATAGGAGGCGGCGGTCTCGGCCGGCACGTCGCGGGTCGCACCGAAGTCGAGCAGCACAAGCCTCTTCGTGTCCGGTTGCCAGCGGTAATTGGCGAAATTGGGATCGGTCTGCATCATGCCAAAGTCGAACAGCTCGCGCAGCACCAGTGCGATCAGCGCGGTCATCGCGCCGTCGCGCGTCGGCTGATCCGCCTCGGTCAGGGTCTCGATCGGCTGGCCGGGGATATAGTCCATCGCCAGCACCAGCGGCGTGGTCAGCGCAGCCTCGGGCACCGGCACGACATAGCGCGGATCGCCCGCCAGCCGCTCGCCATAGGCGCGCATCCGCTCCGCCTCGCGGATATAATCGGCCTCTTCGGCGAGTTGGCGCTTGGCCTCTTCGAGCAGCGGCTTCAGGTCGATTGAGGGCGGGATCAGGTTGGAGACGCGCAACAGCGTCGCGACATTGTCGACGTCCGATCCGATGCTGTCCCGCACGCCGGGATATTGCACCTTGATCGCCAGCACCCGGCCATCGGGCAGCGTCGCGCGGTGGACCTGCCCGATCGAGGCGGCCGCCATCGGTGCCGCCTCGAAATGGCGAAAGCGGCGTCGCCAGTCGGGCCCCCACTGCGCCTTCAGCACCTTGTCCAGCTGCGCGGGCGGCATCCGGTATGCCTGGTCGCGCAACCGCGCGAGGATGGTCTGGAGCTCGGGCGGCAACAGGTCGCCCGCATCCATCGAGATCATCTGCCCCAGCTTCATCGCCGCCCCACGCAAATGCGACAGCCGGTCGGCGACCCGCGCAGCATTGCCGGGGGTCAGGATCAGATCGCCAAGCTTCGGTCGCTCGCCGCTGGCCAGCCTGCGCGCGCCCTCGGCCAGCATCCCGCCCGCTACCCCGCCCGCCAGCCGCCCGAACGCGCCTGCCCGGGCAAAGCGGCCGCTGGGGACGGCACGGTGGGTCACGCTGCCGGACTGGTCGTCGCCATTTGCCATGTCGACATAGCGGCGGGGGTGCGGGTTGGTTCCGTAGGCGCTTGCCTTCCGCCTGGTCAGCGTCCCTCGACCATTGCGATGGGGATGGCGGACCGGAAAACGGTCAGGCCGTACGCGCCTTTGCCAATCCGTCGCGACGCAGGGCCATGCCGGATGCCAGCCAGAGCACACCGGCGGCCATGAACCCCGCCACTTCACCGCCCGTCGGGGCCTTGACGACGCAGCCCATGATCGCAGCGACGATCAGCGCCGTTCCCAGCCCATAGAACGGACGAAAGCCTGCGGCGAAGGCGATCGGCAGGAAATGCAGCCCGACCACCAGCGCCATCGACGGCAAAAGAAGATCGGGCCGATGCAGGTTCATGACGATGTTGGCGACCAGGAAAAGACCGACGCCTTCGCCGATGCTGCTCCACATGATGACCCGTTCTTCACTCGGCGATGGCTTGATGCCCTCGCCCGGCGTGCGGATCACGCGGCTCGCGGCGATACCGGTTAGGATGAATCCCAAAAAGGGCAGAGCCAGAGCGACGCCGTGAAGGTGCCATTCCCAATACAGCGTCATCGAGGCGAACACCGCACCGAAGAAGCTCATGATCAATGCGCCCCATGCCCCCATAGACAATGTCCTTATCACGCCATGGGTCGATCCTATGTCCGCCATCGCGATTGGTCGAGACATCGGATGCCCGTCGCCTGTTTCATCTTCGTCATGATGCCGTCAGGAATCCGCCGATGCCGATGGTATAGGCTTGTCCCGAACCATGCGGGGTCTGCATGTCCAAAGCGGGGTGTCGATGAGCCTGTTGTCTTCGATCGCGGCGCTGGTGCTAGCCGTTCAGGCGGCCCCCGCCCCACCGCCTCCCGTCACCAAACCACCGTCGCTCGACGAACGGATGACGCCGCAGCTCCAGGCGGCCGCCCAGGCGGTGCGCATGCACCAGCCCCAGGCGGCACTCGACATACTGGCACCCGTCCTTGCCGCCTATGAGGCCGACCATGCGCAGGAGACCCGGCGGATCTATTGCGGCATGTCGCTGCAGGAGACGCTGCTCTATGGTATGATGGCGGCGAAGGACAAGGTCGGCGCGGTCATGCTGCCCCCCGGCTATTGCACCGCGCTCTACCTGAAGGGCTATGCGCTGGTCGATCTCGGCCGAATCGCGGAGGCCAAGCCGATCTATGAACGGCTGCTCACGCTGGCGCCGATGTATGCGCAGTACCAGACCGAATATGGCCAGCTGCTCCGCCTGGAAAAGGATTGGCCGCGGATGCTCGCGATCTGCACCAAGGCGAGCGAGGCCGCAGCGATCGCCGATCCCGCGATCAAGCCGATGCAACAAGGTGCGGCGCTACGCTGCCAAGGCTATGCGCTGACCGAGCTGCACCGTTATGCCGAGGCGGAGCAGCGGTACCGCGACGCGCTGGCGATCAATCCGAATGATGCCAAGGCGCAGAACGAACTCGGCTATATCGCCCAGCAGCGCGCCAAGGCCCCGGCCTCCACTCCGACGAGCTGATCGCGCCAGGTCGCCTTGCGGAACGCCCCGACGCCCCGCATCATCGTGGCGGGACGGTCCTGTCCCCTCGGGTGATTCCCATGCGTTTTCTGATTATGCCTGCGCTTCTTCTGAGTGGGGCCACGCCGGTCCCCACCGTGCCGATCGGCCATTTCCAGACCTGGCTGCCGTCGAGCCAGGCCCCGCTCGCCTTCACTTCGGACGGTGTGACGGTGGAGGTCGCGCCCCTCCCCTGCCCCGCGCATCCCAACGGTGACGGCGGGTGCAGCGGCGATGGCTATAACAACCAGGCGCGGGTCATGGTGCGCGCCGGCGGGGTGACGCCGTTATCGGTGACGACCGATCGGCAGAGCGGCTATGCCCGGATCGCGGTCGTCCGCTTCGGGCGCAGCGACCCCCGTCCCGGCGTCATCGTCGAAAGCCAGTCGGGCGGATCGGGCGGCAACCTGAGCGTGCAGTTCCTGGTGCCGAGCGGGGCGGGCTATCGCGTCCTTGCCCTGGGGTCGTTGCAGGGCGGGCTTTTGCAAGGCGAGATCGCCGACGAACCGCGCGACCTGTCGGGCGATGGGTATACCGACCTGAAACTGTCGGACGGCGCCTTTGACAGCGCCTTCGGCTGCAACGCCTGCACCCCCCGCCCGCCCCGGCTATTCGCGGTGGAGCACGGCCGGATCGTCGACGAAAGCCGCGACCCGGCTTTGCGCGCCGTCTTCGTCGCCGACATGGCGCGTCTGGCGCCGCGCTGTCTGTCGAAAGAACGATATCGGAACGGGGCATGCGCGGCCTATGTCGCCGATGCCGCGCGGGCGGGACGGTTCAAGGGTGCTTGGGCAAAGATGCTGGCGCATTATGAGCGGGGCGGGGATCTCTGGCAGCCTGACAAGGGACCGCATTTCAAGAGTTTCCCCGCGTCGCTCCACGCGTTTCTGATCCGAGCGGGCTATCTGCCCCACTGATCCTCCCCGTACCGGGAAGGATCATGACGTCTGCTCGAACGACACTAGGATCGGACATGGCCCGTCCGCCCCGCTGCCGCATTCGTGCGCGAGATGATCGAGCGAGGCCCGCGCCTTCTGCAACGCGGCGATCTGCGCATCGAGCGCGGCGATCCGCACCTGCGCCAGTTCGCGCACCCGCGCCCGATCATCGGTCGCGTCGAGCGCCAGCAACTCGCCGATCTGCTCCAGCGTGAAGCCGGCATTCTGCGCCGAACGGATGAAGCGCAACCGCCGCACATCGCCCTCGCCATAACGCCGGATGCGCCCCGCCCTACCGGATCCTTGCGGCCGCTCCGGCGTGCCCAGCAGGCCGCGCCGCTGATAATAGCGGATCGTCTCCACCCCGACGCCTCCTTCTCGCGCCAATCCCGCGATCGTCCACTCGGTCATGTCTTGACTCCGTACCATGGTACGGATGCCATATGGGACAGGTACCTCGATCGGAGAAGGATGATGGCCAGCGCCGCCCCCAAGACTGCCACCCTGTACCGCATGGTCATGCCGACCCATACCTGCCCGTACGGCTTGAAGGCGAAGGACCTGCTCCGCCGACAGGGTTACGAAGTCGACGACCATTGGCTTCGCACCCGCGAGGAGACCGACGCCTTCAAGGCCGAGCATGGCGTGAAGACCACGCCGCAGGTCTTTATCGGGGGCGAGCGGGTGGGCGGTTATGACGATCTGCGCCGCTTCTTCGGCAAACGCGTCGCCGATCCCAAGGCGACGACCTATCGTCCGGTCATTGCGTTGTTCGTCATGACCGCGCTGATGGCGCTGGCGGCATCCCTGGCGGTATATGCGACGCCCTTCACCTTACGCGCGGCCGAATGGTTCATCGCGTTCAGCATGGCGGTGCTGGCGCTGCTGAAGCTCCAGAATGTCGAGAGCTTCGCGACGATGTTCCTGAACTACGACCTGCTCGCCAAGCGCTGGGTCCCCTATTCCTATATCTATCCCTTCGCCGAGGGGCTGGCGGGCGTGCTGATGATCGCCGGCGTCCTGACCTGGGTGTCGGTGCCGGTTGCCTTGTTCATCGGAAGTGTCGGCGCGGTGTCGGTGGTCAAGGCGGTCTATATCGACCGGCGCGACCTCAAATGCGCCTGTGTGGGCGGATCGAGCAACGTGCCGCTGGGCTTCCTGTCACTGACCGAGAATCTGATGATGATCGCGATGGCGGTTTGGATGGTGGTGTCTTGATCCTCCCCGGCACAGGGATGGGGACCGCCGCGAAGCGGTGGTGGAGGGGGCGTGCGGCGAGGGACATCCTTGTGGAAGCCTCCTTCCGTCAGCGCTGCATGGTACGACCTCCCCAAATCGACGGGAATTACGTTTCCCCGGGGAAACATGACCGCCTTCCCGCCCATCTTGCCGAATTGAATGAATTTTGCCATTAACCAACCCTAAATGCTTCAGGGGGCGTGCGAGTGGCGGAAGATCATGCAATCATATCCCAGATCGGCGATCTGGCGAGCGCCGGCGAACGGATGATCGAGCGGTTGCGGCGCAAGGCGTTCCTGCCGGAAAGCCGCAAAGGCCTGAATGTCCGTTTCGGTATCGCCGAGGCGGCGCAGCTGCTTGGTTGTTCGACCAACCGCATCCGCATGGCCGAGGAGGATGGCCGCCTTCCCTCTGCCCCGGCCTCCGAAAACGGGCGTCGACTGGGTTACACCGTCGAGGAACTGCTGCACATGCGCGAGGTGCTGGGCGCTTCGCCCGCCCGCGCGCCGCTCGACATACCGGCGATCATCGCGGTGCAGAACTTCAAGGGCGGCGTCGGCAAATCGACCGTCACTACCCACCTGGCGCATTATTTCGCGGTCCAGGGTTACCGCGTGCTGGTCGTCGATTGCGACAGCCAAGCGACGACGACGACCCTGTTCGGCTTCAACCCGCATTTCAACGTCACCCGCGAAGAGACGCTCTACCCCTATCTGTCGATCGACCCGACCCAGACCGACCTCGCCTATGCGGTCAAACCGACGCCCTGGCCCAATGTCGATCTGATCCCGTCGAACCTCGAACTCTTTGACGTGGAATATGAGCTGGCGGCCGCTGGCAGCGATGGCGGCTCGGTGCTGGCCGCGCGGTTCCGCAAGCTGAAGCGTGGGTTGGCCGATCTGGCGCGCAACTATGATGTCGTGCTGCTCGACCCGCCCCCTGCCCTGGGCACGATCAGCCTGGCGGTGATGCAGGCGGCCAATGCGCTGCTGGTGCCGCTGGCCGCGACGACGCCCGATTTCTGCTCGACGGTGCAGTTCCTGTCGATGATGGACCAGGTGCTCCACCAGCTGACGGGCGCGGGCATCGAGGTGGATTACCAGTTCGTCCGACTGATCTGCTCGAAGTTCGACGGCAACGACCCCAGCCACGCGATGGTGCGCGCCATCATGGAACAGAGCTTCGGCCCTGCCCTGCTGCCCGTGCCGATCCTGGAATCCGCCGAGATCAGCCATGCCGCGATGCGGATGATGACGGTCTATGAGTTGGAAAAGCCGATCGGCACGCCCAAGACGCACAAGCGCTGTCGCGCCAATCTGGACGAGGCGTTGCGCCAGGTCGAGCAGCTGGTCCGCCAGAGCTGGGGACGGGTCGAACCGGCGAGCGAGGAGGCGGTGATCCATGCCGCCGCGTGAGGGCGTCCACCCCCTTTCCTACAGACTAATGTTCTGCCTATGTTCCGGGCGGGAGGCTTATCATGGCGCGTAAACAATCCGATTATCTGGCTGCCCTTCTGGCGGAGGAAGAGGGCGAAGCCCCCTCCCCAACTCCCGCGCGCGAGGTCCCCGTGGAACGTAGCCGGACCACCACCTTGCTCGGCCGCGAGTCCGCACTCGCCCGCATCGCCAGCGGCGAGGTGCGACAGGTCACGCAACTGCTGCTCGATCCAGCGCGGGTAAAGGTCTGGCCGGGCAATGCCCGCATCCACAGCCATCTGACCGAGGAGAATTGCCGCGAGCTGATCGACTCGATCATCGCCGAGGGCGGGCAGAAGGTGCCCGCCGTGGTCCGTCGGATTGAGGGCGATCCCGATCACGATTATGAGGTAATCGCAGGGACCCGACGCCTCTGGTCGATCCGCTGGCTGCGCGCGAACAACTATCCCGACATGATGTTCGTAGCGCAGGTCGCGCAACTGGACGACGAGGCGGCATTTCGCCTCGCCGATCTGGAGAATCGCGCGCGTGCCGATGTGTCGGACCTGGAGCGGGCGCGCAATTACCTGTCCGCGCTGACCACCCATTATGGCAACCATCAGACCCGCATGGCCGAACGGCTCAAGCTGTCCAAGGGCTGGCTGTCTAAGATGCTGAAGGTCGCCGCGATCCCCGACGAGGTGATCGCCGCCTTCGCCTCGCCCTATGACGTGCAGCTCAAGCCCGGCTATGCGTTGGCGCAGGCGATGCAGGACCCGATGGAAGCGCCGGCAATCATCGGGGTCGCCCAATATATCACGCGCCAACAGGCCGAACGGCGCGAGGACGGCCTGCCTCCCATCCCGGCCAACGAGGTGCTCCACCGCCTGTTGACCGCACGTAAGATGATGATGGGCGAGGACGGGGAGCCGCAACGCTATAGCTATCACAATCGCTATGGCCGCCCGGTGCTGTCGGTCCAGTCCGCGAACCGCCAGGGCGTGACGGTGCGGCTTCATGCCGGTTCGGGCGCGGATGTCGAGGAAATCGTGAAGGCACTGCGCGGTGCCTTGGCGCATCTCGAGCAACAGGGCAGGGGGCTTCAACCCTGATGTTTCCCCGGGGAAACACCGCCTCCGTCCTACCATCCCGCCTGTTTCCCCGGGGAAACAGGCGCATGGGGCGTGGCGCATGAGCACGAAACCCAAGGATGGATCGGCCGAACAGTTTGAGCTGTTCCTGCCTTATCTCGCCGACCTGCCGCTGCGCGATCAGCGCGAGATGATGGAGCGGCCGTTTTTCAGTCTGGCCAAGTCGAAACGGGTCAAGCCGATCGATTATCGCTCGCCCGATGGCAAGCTGTGGGTGCATGTGTCGGGCAATCCCGATTATGGCATGGCGACGATCTGGGATGCCGACATCCTGATCTATTGCGCGTCGATGCTGGCCGACATGGCGCGGCGGGGGATCAACGACGTGCCGCGCAAGCTGCACCTGATGCCCTATGACCTGCTCCGCGCGATCGGGCGCCAGCCGACCGGCAGGGCCTATGAGCTGCTTGGCCAGGCGCTGGACCGGCTGGTGTCGACCACGGTCAAGACCAATATCCGCGCAGAAAACCGACGCGAGGCGACGTTCAGCTGGCTCGACGGCTGGACGCAGCTGGTGGATGAAAAGACCGAACGCTCGCGCGGCATGACGATCGAGCTGTCGAGCTGGTTCTATGAGGGCGTGCTAATGACGGGCGGCGTCCTGTCGATCGACCGCGCTTATTTCGACATTTCGGGCGGTCGCGAGCGCTGGCTGTACAAGGTCGCGCGCAAACATGCCGGCGGGGCAGGGGAGGCGGGCTTCGCCATCTCCATGCCGACCCTGTTCGAGAAATCGGGCGCGGAAGGCCAGTATCGCCGCTTCAAGTTCGAGATCGCCAAGATCGCCGAGCGCAACACGCTGCCCGGCTATGCCCTGGAGATTGAACAGGCCGAGGGGAAGCGCGAACCCAGTTTGCGGATGCGCCGGCGCGCGGAAGGGGAGGGGGGGGCACCTACTCACTCTTTGAGCGCAGCCCGACCCATGCCTGCGAAGCCCGATCCCGCCCCGACTTCTGCCCCGGCCGAGCCGGAGATCGACGCCGCCTCGATGATCCGCCGCAGCGTCAAGAGCCTGTCGAGCCGCGCGACCTTCGGCGAGGTCACCGACGCCACGCTCGCCCTGCTCCGGTCGGAATGTCCCGGTTGGGATTACCAGACGCTTCACGCCGAATTCAAAGCCTGGGTGGAGGGCGATCCGGCCCGGACGCCGGTCAGCTATCAGAACGCCTTTATCGGCTATGTCCGCCGCTTCGATGCCAAGAACCGGCATCTGCTACGCTGACAATAGGGAAGGGGGCTCTGTCGGAATGCCCCGGACGCGGAATTTTAGCCGCTAAAACAGATCGAACATAAGTGGGACGGATCGTCCCCTACTTTTCTCCCCTGGAAGGTGCCAGGGTGAAGCCGTGGCCAAGGGGCGTCACTGCTGCTCATACAGCACCTGACAAGCCGGGACACGGCCCATCATGTTTGGCCTAGCCCCCTCTAGTCAGGAAGAAAGGCAGGGGCGCGTTCCTGATATATCGGTTGTATGGTTGCGTTCGCGACGCGCAACTAAAGTCATCCGCAAGTTTGAACGTCGCCACGCACGACGCGCCAAAAACTGATTCAATCGGTGCGCAAATTTCACCCTCTGATCCGGCTTTTCGATATATCCGGAACGCCATTCGATACTCCCGGAACGGTTGCACGACACATCGGGAACGCTGGAGACGATATTCCAGGAACGGATCCACGATATGTCAGGAACGCGAAGAGGCTGAAAACCGCGTAAATCCCATGGGTTACGAGCCAATTTGCCACTCTTAACCCCTTAACTTCCCTATAACGCTCTAACCCCAGAGATGGCTTTTCTTGAAAGGGTGAAGAGGAGCGATTTACCAGGTCTGATGAGTTTTCTGGATCACCGCGTCTTTCCGCTTTCGTTGAGGATCCAACCGATTCACAAAAGGATATGCCCATCGCGCGCGAACATCGCTGGCTCTACCCGATCGACTGGCGGGAATTGTCGGCACTGATCCGCTTTGGCCGCGCCAAAGGACGGTGCGAGCATTGCGGACGCCCCCATGGCCGCGCCATCGTGCATCTGGGCAATGGAGTATGGTGGCACGATGAGGCAGCGCGCTGGCGCGACGGGCAGGGTAGGGGGGTAGGACGTCTCCGCAGCCCGGCCGAGATGATCCGTGCACAGCCCGGCTTGACGGGTATCGCCCCGCCT
Organism: Sphingomonas sp.; assembly: GCF_039594485.1. GTDB lineage: Bacteria > Pseudomonadota > Alphaproteobacteria > Sphingomonadales > Sphingomonadaceae > Sphingomonas. The sequence continues at coordinate 63,467 of NZ_JBCNNI010000021.1, forward strand.
CTATCATTCCGCAGAACCCGGGTGATCTTGGCCAGCGCGCATCTTAATCATAACCCTGGCGACAACCGGCCCCATAATTTGGCGGCGCTGTGCCAAGCCTGTCACATGCGCCACGATGCGAGGAAACATCGGCGACGTCGCCATTGCAATCGCTTCCTGGCCTGTCCGCTTGGTGATCTTTTCGCCCGACCTGTTTTACTTGGATAGCCCTTTGACCGATGAGATCTGCGGCGAACGATCCCTGATGGCCTTTTTTTTCCATATTCAGCAAGACCGCCTGGAAGAACCCGCTGACCTATAAGCACGGCTATGTCGCGATCGAGGTTCGCCCCTCGACCAAGAGCGTGGCGACCAATTATGCCAAGGATATAGTGCTATACATTGGAGCCTGATGGGCGGGAGGATCGAGCGCGGTGAGGAGGTAGGACAGGATTTCCATCTTTACCGCGCCCGACCTGTTCTCGGTGGCTGGCGAGAACCATTCCGCCCCCTCCTACCCGCCGGCTGTCTGAACCGCGCCGGGTTTGCCGGGGGCAGTTGGATGTGATTCACGCCATCATATCGATGATGTCCGCGGCAGCATAGTATTGCTGTTCGGCTTCAACGGGCGGGACGTTGCCGATGGGCTCGAGCAGCCGGCAATAATTGAACCAGTCGACCCACTCGAGCATGGCATACCCGACTCCCTCGAAGCTGTGCCACGGCCCACGGCGGTAGATTACCCCAGCCTTGTAGAGGCCGTTGACGGTTTCGGGCAAAGCGTCGTCATAGCTATCACCGACGCTGCCGACCGACGGCTCGACGCTGGCTTCGGCTAGGCGTTCGGTGTAATTTGATCGACACATATTAGCTGCCGCGGTCGGAGTGGTGGACGAGACCGCCACCCCGTATTGGTCGTCGGTCGTGCAGCGCCTGCTCAAGCGCATCCGGGACGAAGCCGGCATGTGCGCTCCAACTGGCGCGCTAGCCAACGATCCGGCGAGCATAGGCGTGGATGACGAATGCCACGTAGACGAACCCCGCGCAGGTCGCGACGTAAGTAAGTCCGACACCCACAGGATGTTCGGTGCCGGCGCACGGAACTGCCGGTTCGCCCGGTCAAGCGAGCACGGCGCTGCTCTGTTATTGATGGTGGTACGTACCGGCCCTGCGACAAGCTCAGGAGAGCTTTGCCGCAGATCACGCCGGCCAACCCCATTGCTCTCATCAGGCGGGCAACGGAGTAGCGGGCGACGTCGAACCCTTCCCGCCGTAGCTGCCGCCAGATCTTGCGGACGCCGTAGACGCGGAGTTCTCCTCGAACACGCGCCCCACCTCCGGTCGGAGCGCATCGTCGCACAGAGCGCGAGCCGACCTCTTAGCCGGCTCAACCCTTGTGGCAGTGTGGGCCATGGTAGGCGGAAGGGCGATCGGCAGAACCCGGCATATCGGCTCGAACCCATAAACCTTACGATGTGCGTCAATGAACGACACCATCACCTCGCTCGGCGGTCGAGCTCCGCCATCGCAAAATATGCAGATGCCTTGCGCAGGATCTCGTTGGCCTAGCGCAGCTCGCGGTTCTCCCGCTCCAGCGCCCTCATCCGGTCGGCGACGACGATCAGCACGCAGGCCGCTCTCGACCTCGGCCTCTTCACCCACTCGTGCGGTGTCTGACCCGCACATCCGATCTTCGCCGCGATGGGCGAAAATTTGTTGGTTGTCCTGTTTGTAATAGCTCCTTCCTCTCAGGAGTTGGAGCCTCCGGTAAACCCAGCGCGGTTCAGCTTCTCCCGCCTCAAGCAATTCCACCGTGTCGCCACACGCTTCGAGAAAACCGCACGAAACTACCTCGCCATGGTCACATTCGCCGCAACGATCCTATGGCTGCGGTAAATGTCCACACCTTCTAGCCCATCGCCGTGTCGACTAGGCGCAGTCTGGCGCAGGTGCCGCGACGCTAGCACAGGACCAATTGGATCCGCCACTCGTTTGCGGGCATTACCAGCCATACGAGGTTTCTATCCGCCTCAAAACCATCGACAGCCACCGTTAATCCCTTACATTCCATGCATATCGGGACCCCCGACCGGGCAAATTGGAAGTGGCCTGCCCTTGCCCTCAATATGAGTGACGCAGCCATGGGTGTCCGCAAATTTGGTCTGTAGATACGTTCGTGGAGTTGAGCGGTGACGAAGATTCACAGACAAGCAAGACTGTTTCTTTCGGTAATATCGGCATTGATACCGACGGTGTTTACCTCTCCAGCGATCGCCCTCGCCACCGACCAACCCCCAGACTGGACAGATTTTGCAAAAACAGCGAAAAGATTTGTTGCAATAGAATCTCCTTCGAGCGTCTTCCCCTTTAAGACTGCAAAAGCTGGACTGGGAAAGGCCCTAGTTATCGCCCACTATTTCCCGTTTTTTCCGATATCCTATGAAGGGTTGCCCCCGGACAAGGACTATTATGCCAAGGAATTTCTAAGTGTATCCGGTGAAAATGGCAAACATGCTCGACAAGGTGGTTTCCTCCGCGAACGCCCCCTTCCGACACCCTTTCAATCAACGCCACAATTCTATGACGCCAACTTTGCTATTGATGTGGAACGCGCAGCCCGTATCGGTATAGACGGTTTTGGCGTTAACCTTCTCAGCCTTACCGACAAGACGTTCATGCCAGCCGCGCGAAAATTGCTTGATGCAGCTGTAGCGTCAAGCACCGGATTCAAGATTTTTCCGGAACCTGATATGACCACGCTATCAGGGCTTACGCCGTTAGGGCTGGCCGACACGCTTATGCTATTCGCAACCCATCCGGGGGCATTACGCATCGATGGCAAGCTGTTAGTGATGCCGATTGCGGCGGAAAAATATCCCGTAGCTTTCTGGCAGCAATTCACGACCATCATGAGTCAACGAGGATATCCCATTGCCCTGATGCCCTGTTATTATGATCCGGCCATCAATACGATGGCCAAATACCGGAATATCAGCTGGGGCGCCGCTTTCTGGGGGACTCGTGGTCCCTCGGCTGGTAACAACGCAGCTGAAGTCATCGCAGAGATAAAGAAGCTGGGCTATTCTCACTGGATGATACCCGTTTCGCCTCAGGATTCCAGACCGAAAGACTTGCTCTCGTTTGAAGCCGGCAATTCTCGCTCATACAAAAACCAATGGGATGCCGCCATAGCGCTGGGCGCGAAGCAGGTACAGATTGTCACGTGGAACGATTATTCTGAAACGTCGGAAATTTCGCCATCGAGCTTTACAAAATTCGCGTTCTACGATCTTACTGCCTACTACACCGCCTGGATCAAAGCGGGTTCGCCTCCGCCCCTGTCACGCGACGCGTTCTACTTCGTTCAGCGCCGGCAAATTTTCCGGCCCGACAAGCTGATACAAGGTGCACGCTGGTCGCTGGCCGGAAATCCGCCCTGGTCCAACGACATTGAAGTCGTGGCTTTGCTGACAAAACCAGGCGAACTGGTTTTGAAATCGGGTGACAGCACCGTTCGTAAAATGGCAGGTGCGGGATTACAAACGATCCGCGTACCGGCGAGCGCCGGAACCGCAACCTTTGCCCTGAAACGCGGTCACCGTATAATTGCCAGGATCACCAGCCCCATATCAATCGATCCCAATCCCGATCGGCACGATCCGACATATGGTGGTAGCTCGTCTTTGCGTCTAGGGAGGAACAATAACGGCGGATGACCAATATCCGTCCGGTGGCCGTTCTGCTTGGTACGGAACGAAGGAAGAGCATGTTCCACAGAATGATTGTATGACGTGAGTGGATCGAAGAGGATGAATCCCATGAATGTTCGGCAAGCCGTGGGCGCATTGGCGGCGATATTCCTTGCGCTGATCGCGGTTGGTTCGGCTGACGCCCAGACGCGGTCCACGCGCGACACCGCTATGGCATATGGCGCGCGCCTGACGGCGGATGCGGCGACCGTGCCCGTCAATCGCCATCGTGTTAACAACCGTCTCAGCAATAGGCTGGACAATCGTATAAGCCTACGTATCGAGCGTTATGCGCCCACGGTGGCGGCCGATCCCGGCGCCGCTTTCACAATGTCGCGGGATGACGGCACCCACGCGAACCCGGTCGATACAGGTGTCGGATCGCTTTCGCAGACCAGACAGCGCGTTCCGATAAGTGGGCCTGGTACCTTTGGAGCGCCCGAAAACGAGACATCGGACATCTCGGGGCAATAGAATTACCTCTTTAATATCATCTTCGCCTGAAGTTGGATTTTTATCGACACAGTTGGCAAGTGGAACAAGTGTTAAGTTATGGCCAAAGTTATTCTATGTTGCATGAACTACCGACCAGAGATCATATCGACAGGAAAGTACGCATATGAACTCTGCGAATATCTTGCAAGAATGGGCCATGACGTAGAGGTTATTACCACGACCCCACATTACCCGGGATGGAAAAGCTTTCCTGGTTATAGCGCTTGGCGCTTCACGTCCGAAAGATTGCATGGCGTAAAAGTTTGGCGAGCGCCGATGTACCTTAACGCATCGGCAGCCGGATTGTCCCGATTGCTGATGCCGCTGAGTTGGTCGATCATGGCGACGCCAATCCTGCTGTGGCGGGCGCTGTCAAAACGGCCTGCGATCATCATTTCGGTCCAGCCGACAATCACTAATGCTCCATCCGTGATCCTCGCCTCTTTCTTGTCCGGCGCCAAACCGATCCAGCACGTTCAGGATCTCGAGATCGATACGGCGCTCGCGGTCGGACATGTCCGAGCCAGCAGGCACGCCATTCGTTTCGTCCACGCCATGGAGCAATGGATCATGCGCCGGTTTGAGCGGGTGATCACGATCTCATCACAGATGCGCGCGCGCCTGATAGCCAAAGGCGTATCGCCGGATCGCGTGGAGATCGTACGCAACTGGGTCGATACCAATCTGGTGAAACCCTTGAATCGCTGCAGCGAGTACCGGAACGAGCTCGGCATCGCGGCGGACACGTTTGTGATCCAATATTCGGGGCAGATGGGCCGCAAGCAGGCGCTGCACGTCATCGTCCAAGCGGCAGAACGCTTGGTCGATGACAAGCGCTTCCTTTTCGTACTCGCTGGCAACGGCCCGATGCGAGCAGAACTGGAAGAGGCGGCGGCCCGCTTTCGCAACATCCGCTTACTGCCGCTGCAGCCAACCGAACGGCTGGGGGAATTCCTCAATCTGGCCGACTGTCATATCCTGCCGCAAGAAAAGGGCGTCAGCGAGCTTGTGCTGCCGTCAAAACTCGGCGGAATGCTTGCCAGCGGCAAACGCATTCTCATTACGGCTGACATGGACAGCGAGCTCGCCAATTTCCTAGGTGATGCCGCAACCTTCACGCCGCCAGATGAAGTCGACGGAATCGTGCAGGCACTTCAAAGGATGATCGACGCACCTGATACCAGCGCATCGCTGCGCATGGAATGCACGAAGGCCCTCGATGCATCGACCTTGCTGCCGATGTTCGAGCGGGCCCTCGGCATCGCGAACGATCAGAAAGCGTTTCGGTGAAACAGGACGCGAAACGTCAGGAAGAGAATTTTGATATCGCGCCAGAATGACCAAGATTGGAGATATTCAAGGTCTGAGCTGAGCCGGTTGAGCAAATCGTCCTCGACTTCCGTATTGCCCCGATAGCCCCTGACCTGCGCCAATCCGGTCAGACCCGGTTTGGCCGCGTGTCGGCTCCAATAGCGGTCATCGACCTCCCAGTAGAGTTTAGACGCAGCACGCGCTCCTGTCGCATGGGGGCGGGGCCCCACCAAGCTCATCCGTCCGGTCAGGACCTGGATGAGTTGAGGCAGTTCGTCGATGCTCGTCTTGCGAAGGATTTTCCCGATGCGCGTTACCCGATCGTCATTGCGCGCTGTCAGCCGATCCGCATTGGTATCGCAGACCTCCGTCCGCATGCTGCGGAACTTGTAGACGCTGAACAGTCGATTCCCGCGTCCGATGCGCATCTGCTTGAAAAGAACCGGCCCCGGGCTGTCTAGTTTGATAAGCAGGGCGACGATCAGCAACAGGGGCAGAAGTATGATCAGGGCCAGCGTTGCGACGACGAGGTCGAATAACCTCTTGACCGCACGATTGGGCAAGCTGAGCGGGCCCGTCGCCACGATCACCGATGGCGCGTCCCGATCCGGGCCCAGCCCCAGCGGAGAAAGCGGCCGCAATTCGTTTACAATGATTTCTGCTTGGATATGAGCGCCCTGCATCGCCTGCGTCCAGCTTGCCCGGCGCTCCAGGGGACAGGCAATCACGACCCGATCCGCCATGGCCAGCGAACTTGCCAGCCGATCATAATTATGCGGATCATGTACATCGGGGTCAAAGAAGGATTCCGCCATAATGACGACGGAAAATTCACCGGGCGGAATCTCTTCCGATCCGTCGCATATCAAAATTGCGTTGAAGGGATTTCCACCTATCAGTCGAGGCAGGGCAGGGACGATGAGGTACCGAGCCATTGCCAGCCCCAGCAATCCTCCGACCGAACCCACCGTTATTGTCAGTCGGGGGAAAAAGTCCGCGCTCTTCAGGTAGAACGCCATCAGAATCAACAGTCCGACCGCCATGATCAGAGATCGACAACCCTTGACGATTGCGATGAACGGATTGCTAAGCGCATAGGAATGAAATGCATGGTTCCCCATCGCAATCACGCAATAGGTCGGGAGCAGCGCTGCCGTAAATATCATCCAACCATATCCACTTGCGCCACAGGTTATCGCGGCAAGGGTGAATATCAGGCCGATGATAAGCAGATCGCTACCGCCCAAAAGCATGATGGCGCGATTATGCAGCGTGCCACTACGCGTGTGCCAATTTGCGGTCATGGAATGAGGTTTAACCTGTTCCGACGAAAAGGTTTTGGCAGCTTCAAGCCCTGCCGTCTCCGAATGGGTCGACATACGCGACATAATAGTGTGGTTCACCAACAGGCTCCGGGATCACGATGCGATCCCTGAACGCTCTAGGCCTTCGCGGAGGATCGTACAACTCGCCACGATTATCCGTGACATATGCCCGATATGAAGGCAGTCCCTCTTTTGCCCTTGGCAGAGGCGGTCGCTGATCACGGGCCGTGGAGCGCCATCAGACATTTTGCCATGGCGCTTGGCGATCGACCCTTTTCCTTCTACGGCGAGTATTGCATAGCCAAGGAGGGAGGCATGGGCGTAACGTCACACCATTCCCCCTTCAAAGGGATCGAAACCGTGGCTGCCATTGCGCCGGACGGCGGCAACGCTTGCATATCGCAACCGCCATCCTTGTCCTGAATAGATTTACTCCAAACACGGTAGAGTTGTGCTGATGAGTCCGGAAGTACTACCGCGGATATTGTTCGTTTGGGACCAGTTCGGTCCCTATCATGTGGATCGATGCGAGGCAGTCGGTAAGGCTCTAGTAGGTCGTGCAAAGGTGGTGGGGATCGAACTGTCGTCAGCCAGCATGACATATGCATGGGATGCGAGCGGCGAAGGGCTTTATTTTGAACGGCATACGCTGTTTGGATCAAAACCGGCTGAAACCTTGTCCGCTCTTAGGGTCGCCCGTGCACTAGTGTACGAGATAACTCGACCCAATGTTAAGGCCGTATACATAGCCGGCTATGAGCGGCCTTCCCACTTCATCACGGCGCTTGTCGCGCGGGCGTTCGGGCGACGCGTTATTGTGATGCTCGACTCCAAATACGACGACAAGCCCCGCCGAACCATTCTCGAAGCTGTAAAAAGGCTCATGATGGTGCCTTACAGCGGCGGATTTGCCGCAGGTCGACGCTCTGCCGACTATCTGCGCTTACTGGGGCTAGGTCGACGTCCGATTACTCTTGGTTACGATACCGTCTCAATTCATCGCATTCGGGCGCTGGCCAGCGATATCCAGCCAAAGCCATGGTCGGAACGACCTTTCTTGGCCGTTGCCCGCTACGTGACCAAAAAGAACCTGGCTTTCCTTCTCAAGGCCTATGCGCGTTTTCGCGATATTGATCCCGCTTCACAGCGGCGATTGATATTGTGCGGCGGAGGACCACTGGAGAACCAGCTACGTGATACCGCGCAGCAGTTCGGTGTTTCCGACTGGGTTGACTTCACAGGGTTTGTACCGCAGGCTGATGTTGCACGGCATCTTGCGGGCGCGCTGTGTCTGTTGTTGCCCAGTGTCGAGGAACAATGGGGACTGGTCGTGAACGAAGCCCTCGCCTTCTCATTGCCTTTAATTCTGGCCGAGAATGTAGGGGCAATCGACTTGCTGGCCGCTCAGGATCAAAATGCTTTTATCCTCGAGGCCAATGATCGAGACGGCTGGGCGAAAGCGATGGCATCGCTTGGATCGAACCAGTCCCTCTGGAGCCGCATGGTCTCCCACTCGGCTTCGCTCGCTCCGCTCGGCGATGTCAGTGAATTCGTGCGTGGCGTATTTCCGCATCTCCCATTTCCATTAAACTAGGACCTAAACCCCATCAGCATCTTCAGGGATGCTGGTTTTCCTGATTCGCTGGCATGTAGATTGGGAGGAGTGGGGCATGGCGCCGTTCTGGTTGTCGGATGAAGCGTGGGCGGCGATCGAGCCGCATCTGCCCAGGAACCAGCTCGGCGCCCGGTGGCTGGACGACCAAGATCCACACGCTAGGGTCAGGACCCATTGATATGAGGCGCGCGATCTGATTCAGGCTTCGAGAGGAGACTGGAATGAGCGACCTGTACTGGCTGACGGACGATCAGATGGAACGGCTTCGGCCTTTTTTCCCCAAGA
>NZ_JBCNNI010000022.1:0-72051 GCF_039594485.1 Sphingomonas sp.
AACTCAAGGCCCATCTCCGCCGGATCGGTGCCAGGACCATCGATGACCTCTGGAAAACCGTCGGATCCATCTGCGACCTGTACGACCCCCACGAGTGCCGCAACTACTTCGCCGCTGCCGGATATGCATCCGATTAAACGCTCGGTGCTCTAGCTAACCGCCTCTCAACTGAAGCAAACTGATGATCCCCCGGTTTGGCGGACACACTGGGCGCTGCCCATCGAGAGAATAAATCCGTCGAAGGATGCGGCGTACAGCTCCTCTCCACCGCATAACCCATCGCTCCGATAGTCTATTCTCTTCCATGGCGACATGGACGTCGCCCTCAGCGCTAATGTTTTGGGCGAAGCGAAGCGCGACGCAATCATATCGTCGATCTGAAGCTGAAGCATGGATGAGAGGACACAGACTAATCCCGTCGAAGGGATGCACAGCATCAAACAGGCTGGGGTATACACAATTGGAATGGTGAAACCCGTCTAAGTGGTCACCGCCGCTCCGCGAGACTGCGAAACGTAATCGACCATCGCGGCCGTTCCACTGGAGCGATGCTATGCTCCCATTCATGCCGAGCAGGTCCGCTCATGTGATAGCCGCCCCGCGGTTCGAGCGGCAACGACGCGCGGTCGAAGCCGCCGGCGCGCCGACGCCGGAAGCGCATCGTTGCCGGTTCGCAGAGGGAGATGCCGAGGACATGGCCGTAGATGGGCCGGTCGCGATGCCAGCCGATCCCGGCGCCTGGGTCGTAGCGGATGAGCAGCGCCTGAATCAGCGCCTCGGGCGCGAGCCCGGCGAAATTGGCGGCCCTGTCGCGAATGGGGACAAGCCAGTCCGGCATCGGTGGCGCCTCCTTCGGGCGCCCGACCTCGAAGTCGTAACTCCATCCGAAGGACGCCGTCAGGCGCTTACCCGTCCAACCCTGAAAGCGGAACGGCTCGAGGTTGGTCGCGTCGATACGGTCAATCAGCATGCGCTCCTCGTCCGCGGCGATCAGGTTCGCCCGCGTGGCGAGCCCCGGCAGGAGCGGCGCGTCAAAGAGGTCAAGCATCACGCCGCCGCCTCCGCGAAGATCGGCAATTCGGTCGGTGCCGCTGCCCCGGCCTCGACAAAGTTCGATACCGTTACGCCGACCAGTCGTATCCCCTTCTGGGTCGGCAGAACCGACCGGATCAGGTCGAGCGCCGCGCGGCGCAGGCCTTCGCGATTGGTGACCGCCACGGGCTGGCTGCGGCGTCGGGTGATCTGATGGAAATCGGCGTACTTGACCTTGACCGTTACGGTCCGGCCGAACACCTGCCGTGCCTCGCACCAGTCCCAGACGTCATCGGCCATGCGAAGCACGCCCGCCTCGATCTCCCCCGGTTCGGTCAGGTCGCGGTTGAACGTCGTTTCCGACCCCGAGGACTTGCGCACGCGGTTTGGATTGACCGGACGGTCATCTTCCCCGCGCGCGATGGCGTAATACCATTCGGCCGAACTGCCGAAATGCTGCTGCAGGAACGCCAGCGATTTGGCGCGTAGATCAGCCCCGGTCTCGATCCCCAGCCGCTTCATCTTCTCCGCCGTCACCGGTCCGACGCCGTGGAAGCGGCTGACGGGCAGCGCCTCGACCCAGGCGGCGCCCATGTCCGGCGTGACGGCGAACTGGCCGTTGGGCTTGCGGTGATCCGAGGCAAGCTTGGCCAGGAACTTATTGTACGAGATGCCCGCCGATGCGGTCAGGCCGGTCTCCGCAAGAATGTCGGCGCGGATCGCCTTGGCGGTCAGCCATGCGGTTTCCAGGCCGCGCTTGTTCGCGGTGACGTCGAGATAGGCCTCGTCGAGCGACAAGGGCTGGATCAGGTCGGTATAGCGCGCGAACACGTCATGGATTTGGCGCGAGACGCCGCGGTACACTTCGAAGCGGGGCGGCACGAAGATCAGGTCGGGACAGCGGCGCAGCGCGGTGACCGAGGGCAAAGCGGAGCGAACGCCGAACGTGCGCGCCTCGTAGCTGGCCGCCGCCACCACGCCTCGCGCGGCGGCATGGCCGACCGCAACCGGCTTGCCGCGCAGCGACGGATCGTCACGCTGCTCCACCGACGCGAAGAAGGCGTCCATGTCGACGTGAATGATCTTACGCACCGCCATGCGCACCTTTTAACGCATGCAGAACAGGATGTGAACATATTATGCAAAAACGTCGGAAACCCGTCGCTTATCTCACATGCCCATCTCTTGGCATACATCCGAGCGCGACGCCGTTCGAGCGATGCTGCGAACGTCGCCGACGCATCAGCCGGATGATCACCGCCGTGCGAAGAGGTCCATATTCGCATCGCCCCAAGCCTTCAGCGCCGCGATGATCGGCGACAGGGATCGGCCGCGATCGGACAGGCTGTATTCGACGCGCGGCGGCACCTGGGCGAAGACCTCGCGCTCGATCAGGCCATCGGCTTCCAACTCGCGCAGCTGGTTGGTCAGCATGCGCGGCGTCACGTCCCCGGCACGGCGGCGCAATTCGTTGAAGCGCGTGCGTCCGTCCTGCAGATGGTAGAGGATCACCGCCTTCCACTTGCCGTCGATCAGGCTCACCGCCGCCTCGACGGCGCAGCCCGGGGTACAATCGAGGCGGGAATGACGGGCTTTCGCCATCGGTGCGGTATCCTTTTCGACACTATGAGCGTTTTTTGTGCCTACGACACAGGCTGACACCGTCCCTATCTCGCGTGCGTCAGCAAAAGGAGCAAGACCCATGCGCGCCATAGCCTATCGCCAGCCCGGCCCGATTGACCGGGACGAAGCCCTTGTCGAGGTCGAAATGCCACGACCCGTTCCGACCGGGCGCGACATTCTGGTCGCGGTCCGGGCGATCTCCGTGAACCCGGTCGATGCGAAGGTTCGCACCGGCGCCGCGCCATTCGACGGGCGTGACGAGCGCGTCCTCGGCTGGGATGCGGCGGGCGTGGTCGAGGCGGTCGGCCCGGAGGCTCGCCGCTTCAAGGTGGGTGACGAGGTCTTCTATGCGGGCGACCTGATGCGCGACGGCAGCAATGCGGAATATCAGCTGGTAGACGAGCGGATCGTGGGCCATCGCCCCCGCAGCATCGGCTTCGCGGAGGCGGCGGCGTTGCCGCTGACGGCGATCACGGCCTGGGAAACCCTGTTCGACCGGTTGAAGGTCGACGACCAGCCGGCCGGCGGTGCCCGCGCCGTCCTGATCATCGGCGGCGCGGGCGGCGTCGGTTCCGCGGCGATCCAGATCGCGCGGGACCGCACCGACCTGACCGTGATCGCCACCGCCTCGCGCGCCGAGACGCAAGGCTGGGTGCGTGACCTAGGCGCGCATCATGTCATCGATCATTCCCGGCCGATGGCACCGCAGATCGCCGCGCTGGAGATCGGCGCGCCCGCCTTCGTCTTCTCGACCACCCATACCGATCGCCATCTGACGGATATCGCCGAGCTGATCGCGCCGCAGGGGCGCTTCGCGCTGATCGACGATCCCGCCAGCCTCGACATCGTCGCCTTCAAGCGCAAGGCGGTGTCGGTCCATTGGGAATTGATGTTCACCCGGTCGCTCTTCGACACACCGGACGTCGGCGAGCAGGGTCGACTGTTGGACGCGGTGGCTGAACTGGTGGACGAAGGGCGCATTCGCACCACGGCCACCGACACGCTCTCCCCGATCAATGCCGCCAATCTGATCGAGGCGCACCGCCGGATCGAGAGCGCCACCACGCGGGGCAAGATCGTCCTGGAAGGCTGGGACAGCCCGCAGGCGTAAGCTCGACACGGGTTCCTACGAAATGCGCGCGCGGGCGGGTCAGGCGAATGCCAACTCGCCCGCGACGATCGCCATGGCATGGTCGACGAAGTGCGCCTTCTCGCCGACCGGCGCGACATAACGAAGTGCCTCGCGCGCCAGTTCGGGCTCGCCTCCGCGGGCGATCAGCCATGCGGCGAGATAGGGCGCGGCAAGACAACCGCCCGCCGTCGCGACATTGCCATGAGCGGCGAACGGTGCGTCGATGACCGTTACACCGGCCTCCACCACCCATGGCTTGGTGGTGAGGTCGGTGCACGCGGGCAAATCACCGATCAGGCCGAGCCTGGCCAGCAGCAGCGTTCCTGAACATTGCGCCGCGATCAACTGCCGCGTCGGATCGAGGCGAAGCCGGGCCAGCATCGCCGGATCGGCGGCAATGTCGCGCGTTCGAACCCCACTGCCGATCAGCACCGCATCCGCCTCCTCGAGGAATGCGAGCGGCCGTTGGCGATGGACGGTGACGCCGTTCAACGACGTTACCGTTTCGGTCGGGGCGGTAATATGCGCAGCCCAGCCATGCGGGCGCAGCCGGTTGATGATCGCGGCGGCGACGAACGAATCCAGTTCGTTAAAGCCGTCGAAGGTCAGGACCGCGACCTGCATCACCCTTGCGTCCGCCCGGAGAACAAAGTCCGCGTCGCTCCGGCGACCCAGACCTGCCCGGTATCGTCCTGCGAGACATGGATACGCCCGCTCCGCCCGAGGCGCGTGCCCTGCGCGGCGACATAGCTGCCGCTTGCCCGACCGCTGGCGAACAGCCACTGGCCGACCGAGGCGTTGAGGCTGCCGGTCACCGGGTCCTCGATCAGCCCGCCATGCGCGTCGGTGAAGAGCGCGCGCAGTTCGAACGCGACCTCGCTGCCGGGCGCATGTGGTCCGACGATGCCGATGTCGATATGCTCGGGGTGGTGCCGCGCCGGTTCTACCGCCAGCACGGCCTCCGCCGACTCCAGCATGACCGCGATCCAGCCGGGGCCATTGTCCGCCCAGGCAGCATCGACGATTGCCGCACGGTCGATCCGCAACAGCTCGGCGACCTGTGCGATCTCGGCTTCGGTCGGCGCGCCCCCGCGCAGCAATGGCGGGGCGGCAAAGGCAAGCTGGTCGCCACCGCGCCGGATCGTCACCAGCCCCACGCCGCATTCTTGCACGATCACGCCGTCCTGCTTCGGCTGCCCGCCCGCTTCGAGCCAAGCGTGGGCGCTCCCCAAGGTCGGGTGGCCGGCGAAGGGCAGTTCATGCGCCATGGTGAAGATGCGCACGCGATAATCGGCCGATGGATCGGTCGGTGGCAGCAGGAAGGTCGTCTCCGAAAAATTCAGCCAGCTCGCGATCGCCTGCATCTCGTCCGTCGTCAGGCCATCGGCATCGGCGATGACGGCCAGCGGATTGCCGGTCAGCGGATCGGTGCCGAATACGTCGACGAGGCGAAAGGGGCGGGTCACGGTTATCTCCTGTTGATGTTGGCTCGTCCTATCGCGCGAAGACTGGCGCCGACAGATACACATCGGTACGATCATGCCGAACTGTATGGGTGAAAATGGCAGTACGATGGCGAGCGCCCCTGACGAAACCCGCACCGGCATGGTGGTCCGGGCAATCCGTGACCGGATCGACGCCCGCGCGCTGACGCCGGGCGCACGGCTGCCGTCGATCCGCGCGATGGCCGAGACGAGCGGCGTCGCGCGCTCGACGGTGGTCGAGGCCTATGATCGCCTCGCCGCCGAGGGCGTCATTCGCTCGCGACCGGGATCAGGGTTCTATGTCGCGGCGCCTTTGGCCCCGCTGACGCTGGATCGGCTGGCCAGCACGAAGGAGCGCGAGGTCGATCCACTCTGGATGCTGCGCCAGTCGCTGGGCGAGCGGCGCCATGAATTGATGCCGGGATGCGGCTGGCTGCCCGATGACTGGCTGGCGGGCGACGCGCTCCGCAAGGCGATGCGCGGGGCGGCGCGATCCGAAGAGAACGGCACCCTGGCGGGTTATGCATCCCCCTTGGGCTCGCCTCCGCTCAGGGCGTTGTTGGCGAGGCGGATGGCGGATCAGGGGATCGAAGCCGGCTCCGACCAAATCCTGCTGACCGACAGCGGTACCCACGCCCTTGATCTGGTGTGTCGCTTCCTGCTTCAGCCGGGCGATACCGTGCTGGTCGACGATCCGTGCTACTTCAACTTCCTGGCGCTTCTGCGGGCACACCGCACCAAGGTGGTCGGCGTGCCGATGACATCGACGGGGCCGGACGTCGCCGCCTTCGCCGAGGCCGCCGCGACGCATCGGCCGCGCTTCTATCTGACCAACTCGGGCGTCCATAACCCGACCGGCGCGACGCTCGCCGCCGCCGCTGCGCACCGGTTGCTCAAGATCGCCGAGGCGCATGACGTGGTCGTCGTCGAGGACGACATCTTCGCCGACTTCGAGCACACGCCGTCGCCACGGCTGGCGGCCTTCGACGGGCTCGACCGGACGATCCGCATCGGCAGCTTCTCCAAGTCGCTGTCAGCGGCGGTGCGCTGTGGCCATATCGCGGCGCGACCCGACTGGATCGAAGGGCTGGCCGACCTGCGCATTGCGACCTCGATGGCGGGCAGTCCGCTCGCCGCCAACCTGCTGCACGCGGTGCTGACCGACGGCAGCTATCGGCGTCACGTCGACGGCGTTCGTACCCGGCTGGCCCGAGCGACGGCCCGTGTGGTGAAACGCCTTAGGGCCTTTGGTATCGAGCCATGGACCGATCCGGCGGCGGGCATCTTCCTGTGGGCGCGATTGCCGGATGGGGTCGATGCAGTCGACCTCGCGCGCAGGGCGATCGACGCAGGTATCGTCCTGGCGCCGGGCCCGGTGTTCAGCACCAATGGAGGCTGGCGGGATCACATGCGCTTCAACGTCGCCATGAGCGACGATGATCGGCTGTACACCTTTCTGGAAAAGACCGTGTCGTGCCCGCTACTCGAACCGGCTGGCTAAGCGCTCGACCAGGAAGTCGACGAACACCCGCACCCGTGCAGGGGTGGCGGAGCCGCCGACGAAGACGGCGTGGATCAGTTCGACGTCGCCTGGATTGTATTCCTCCAGCAATGGCACGAGCCGCCCGTCCGCGATCTCGGCCGCGACGCTGAAGCGGCCGACCCGGGTGATGCCAACCCCGGCAGCGGCGAGATGCCCCAGCGTCTCGCCATTGTTGGCGACGATGCCGCCGTCCACGGACAATGCGAAATCCTTCCCGTCGCGGCGGAACGGCCAGATCGGCTCGGCGCGGCGAAAGTTGAAGTTGAGGCAGTTGTGGGCGTGCAAATCCTCCGGGACCTTAGGCGTGCCCGCCCGCGCCAGATAGTCGGGCGACGCCACGATGACCCGCCGCGCCTCGGACAATTTGCGGGCGGTGAGTCCGCTGTCGGCAAGCGGACCGAAGCGGATCGCGACATCGGCCTGTCCGCCAGCGATGTCGACCAGCGTGTCGGTCAGCGCGATATCGATCAGGATGTGCGGATAAGCGCGCGCGAAGTCGCCGAGCAGCGGCACGACGCATAACCGGCCATGGGCCAGCGCTGCGCTGATCCGCAGCCGTCCGCGTGGCGCGCCTTGGTCGGCGATCTGCTGTTCGGCATCGTCGAGATCGGCGAGGATGCGCCGGGCGGCGAGCAGATAGGCTTGCCCCTCGGCGGTCAGCGTTAACGCGCGGGTGGAGCGGAGCAGCAGCCGGACGCCCAACCGCGCCTCGATCCGGTCGATCGCGCGCGCCACGGCTGATGGCGTCAGCCCGAGCGTGCGACCGGCCGCCGAGAAGCTGCCTTCCTCCACCACGCTCGCGAACAAGGCGAGCGACCGGGCGCGATCGTCATTGCCAGCTACCTTTGCGTCCAAGGCATAGATCCTTTGCACCCGCAGGCGGTTCCGCCGCGCTGCTTCACCGTCCATCTATGCGCCTGAAAATGACATTCGCAAAGGAGGTGTCATGGAATATCGGCAATTGGGATCGTCCGGCCTTCGCGTTCCGGCCCTGTCGTTCGGCGCGGGGACCTTTGGCGGCAAGGGACCGCTGTTCAGCGCCTGGGGCAAAAGCGACGCCCGCGAGGCGCGACGGCTGGTCGACATCTGTCTCGACGTAGGGGTGACCCTGTTCGACACCGCCGACGTCTATTCGGATGGCGCGTCGGAACAGGTGCTGGGCGAGGCGATCAAGGGGCGGCGCGACGCCGTCCTCATCTCGACCAAGACCGGCCTCCCGATGGGTGACGGTCCGCAGGACTGGGGCGCGTCGCGGGCGCGGCTGATCGGCGCGGTCGAGGCGGCGTTGCGGCGGCTCGGCACCGACCGGATCGACCTGCTCCAGTTTCACGCCTTCGACGCCTCGACGCCGACCGAGGAGGTGATGGGCACGCTCGACCGGCTGATCGCGGACGGCAAGGTGCGTTATGCCGGCGTCTCCAACTACCCCGGCTGGCAGATCATGAAGGCGCAAGCGCTGGCCGATCGTCATGGCTGGCCGCGCCTCGTCGCGCATCAGGTCTATTACTCGCTGATCGGCCGCGCCTATGAATGGGACCTGATGCCGCTGGCGGCGGACCAGGGTGTCGGCGCGCTGGTCTGGAGCCCGCTCGGCTGGGGCCGGCTGACCGGCAAGATCGGGCGCGGACGGCCGATCCCGGCGGGCAGTCGCCTGCACGAAACCGCCCAGTTCGCGCCGCCGGTCGGGGACGAGCATCTCTACCGCGTCGTCGATGCGCTGGAGGCGGTGGCGGCCGAGACGGGCAAGACCGTGCCTCAGGTCGCGATCAACTGGCTGCTGCGGCGACCAACCGTGTCGTCGGTCATCATCGGCGCACGCGACGAGGCGCAGTTGCGCGACAATCTGGGCGCGGTCGGCTGGGCGCTGACGCCCGAGCAGGTGTCGTTGCTCGACGCCGCAAGTGACGTGCTGCCGCCCTATCCGCACACCCCCTATCGGCAGCAGGAGGGTTTCGCACGCCTCTCGCCACCGATGGTTTGAGGAGAAGATCATGAAGTTCAACCTCGGATTGCTCGCGCTGGCGGTCGGTGCCTTCGGCATCGGCGTGACCGAGTTCGCGCCGATGGGTATGTTGCCGGTGATCGCGGGCGACCTGCATGTGTCGATCCCCGCCGCCGGATTGTTGGTCAGCGCCTATGCGATGGGCGTGCTGATCGGCGCACCGCTGATGACGCTCACCACCGGACGGATCGGCCGGCGGACGCTGTTGATCGCGCTGATGGGCATCTTCACGCTCGGAAACGCGCTGTCGGCGGTGGCGGGCGGCTATTGGATGCTGATGGCGGCGCGGGTCGTCACCTCGTTCAACCATGGCGCGTTCTTCGGCGTCGGATCGGTGGTCGCCGCCAGCCTCGTGCCGCCGGACAAGCGCGCCGGCGCGGTGGCGGCGATGTTCACCGGGCTGACCGTCGCCACGATCGGCGGTGTGCCGGCGGCGACCTGGGTCAGCGAGGCGGTTGGCTGGCGCACCGCCTTTGCCGGAATCGCGGGCGTCGGCGCGATCGCGATGCTGTCGCTGCGCCTCGCACTGCCGCCGCTGCCGGCTGCTGAGGGCGGCGACATGCGCGCCGAACTGCGCGTGTTGACGAGCGGACCGGTGGTGATGGCGCTGGCGCTGACCACGATCGGCTTTGGCGGCGTCTTCACCGTGTTCACTTATATCGTGCCGATCCTGCGGGATGTGACGCATGGCTCGACCGCCTATGTCACCGCGATGCTGATGCTGTTCGGCGTCGGCGCGACGATCGGCAACGGCGTCGGCGGGCGGCTGGCCGACAGTTCGGTCGACCGGGCGCTCTTGACCATGCTGGCGATCATGGCGCTGACGCTGCTCGCCTTCACGGTTCTCATGCAATGGCCGGTGACCGCCGCCATCGCCATCCTGATCTGGGGCATCGCCAGCTTTGCGATCGTCCCGCCCTTGCAGATGCGGGTGATGGATGCAGCCTCCGACGCGCCGAATTTCGCCTCCGCGATGAATATCGGTGCCTTCAACCTTGGCAATGCGATCGGCGCGGCGCTGGGCGGCGGCGTGATCGGGGCTGGGTTCGGACTGCCGGCCGTGCCGCTCGCGGGGGCAATGATGGCGGCGGTGGCGCTGGCGATGCTGCTGGCGTTCCGGCGTCGGCCGAACGCCAAGGCCTGCCCGGCCTGACGGGCGACGACATTAGCCTTGAGTCACAGCCGCTTCCGCATCCGGGTCAACGGCACGACGACACCATCAACGTGGGTATCGGCGCGATCAACCTGCTCGTAACCGCAGGCCGCGTAGAGCGGTACGCCGCCCGCCGTGCCCATCAGTTCGGCCGCTGCGAAGCCTTCCATCCGCGCTGCCTGTTCGCAGCGGTCGAGGATCATCCGGCCGATCCCGCGCCGGACATGGTCCGGGTGGGTGTACATAGCGCGGATACGGGCGGCGTCCTTCGCCGGATCGAGCAGTGCCGGGTCGCGCAATTCGGCGCTATGGTCGCCGCCATAGAGCGTCGCGCGCCGGCTCCATCCGCCGCAGCCGACCGGCACGCGATGGTCCTCGACGACGAAGTAGGTGCCTTCGCGCACCAATTGGGTGTCGAGTCCCATCACCGCCCGGCTGGCGATGACCTGCGCTGGGGTTAGCACCGCGGCCTGGCCGCGATCGATCGACAGCGTCATCTGGTCGCGCAGCGTCCCGAGGTCGGCTTCGGTCGCGAGGCGGATCGTGAGGCTGCCGGTCATGCCGCCAGCTCCAGCCGCCAGGTTTCGCCCTGAAGTGGAATGCCGAACCGCTCGTGCATCGCCGTCTCGATACATGCGAAGCCATGCGCGGCATAGAGGCGCCGCGCGGACTCCAGCACGGTGTGGGTCCACAGCGTCAACGCGTGATAGCCCGTGTCCCGTGCGAAGGTGACGCAAGCGCCGACAAGCGCATCGCCGATGCCCCGGCGGCGGGCGAAGGGCTCGACATGCAGCAGCCGCAGCCGGGCGATGCCGTCGCCCTCGTCGGTCACAAATACTGCGCCCGCCATGACCCCGTCGATTTCGGCGACCCAGCATTGCTCGCGCTTGGGATCGAAGTCGCGCAGGAACGCCGCGGTGACCTCGCTTTCGATCACCTCCAGTTCGCGACCCCAGCCATGGCTTTCGGCATAGAGGAGCGACTGGCGCGCGGCGATCAGCGCGGGCTCGCCGGTACGGAAGGGCCGGATCACGAACGGCCCACCCGAGGCCGGATCCAGCAGCAGCCGCGCCCGCGTCAGGGCTTCGACCAGATCGCGCCGCGCTTGTCCGTCGACCGCCGTGAGCAGATCGCCGACGGCATGGCTCTGGCGATGGTCGAGCGTGCCGAAGGCCTCACGTCCCGCGTCGGTCAGCCGCAGGTCGCGCGCGCGGGCGTCATTGTCGCGACGCACCCGCACGATCCAGCCGCGCTTCTCGAACCGCGCGACCAGGCGGCTAAGATAACCCGCGTCCATGCCCAGCGCGTCCTGCAACACGCTGGCGGTAACCGGCTCGCGCGTGGCGATTTCGAACAGCAAGCGGGCTTCGGGCAGGCTCGCCTCGGTGCCGAGGAACCGTGCATCAAGCGCGCCGATCGTCTGGGTGTAGAAGCGGTTGAACCGGCGGATGGCGGTGACGTCTGCGTCTTCCATGTCCGCCATGCTGGATCAACTTACTTGACTGAGTCAAGTATCAGGGCAGTGCAGGCTCCGGCGCCAGTTGCGCGCGCATCGCTGCCGCATCACGCCCCGGCGGAGCGCCGAACAGGCGGCGATAGTCGCGGCTGAACTGCGACAGGCTTTCGTAACCGATCGCGAAGCCCACCCGCGCGACCTCCTCGGCGGCAACGAGGCGGCGACGCGCTTCCTGCAGGCGGACCTGTTTCTGGAACTGCACCGGCGTCATCGTCGTCACCGCCTTGAAGTGGCGGTGGAAGCCGGGGACGCTCATGCCCGCCAGCGCGGCGAGGTCGGCCACGCGCAGCGTCTCGGCATAATGGTCGCGGATGAACGCCGTCGCGCGGCCGATCCGCGCGGCATGGGTGTCGACCAAACCCATCTGGCGCAGCGCCGGTCCCAGCGTGCCGCCGAGCAGTCGCCAGACGATCTCGCGCCGGATCAGCGGGGCGAGCACAGCCCGGTCGGCCGGATGGTCGAGCAGATCGAGCAGACGCCTGAGAGGATCACGCAACGCCGGGTCATGGTCGCTGGTCGCCAGCGCATTGAAGGCGGCGACCGGGCCCGGCGCGCTCACCTGCTCCGCCATCAGTTCGGCCACGGTTATGGGCTCGATCGCCAGCGACAGCGCCAGATAAGGCGCGTCCGCGCTCGCCAGCACGATGCGTGACGTGACCGGCAGGTCGACCGAGGCGAGCAGGCATTGGCCCTCGCCATAATGATAGGGCGTCGGCCCCAGCATCGACATCTTTGCGCCCTGCACGACGAGGCAGAAGGACGGCCGATAGACCGTGCGGATGATGCCGGTCGGCTCCTCCGCGCGGGTGATGAGCAGGCCAGGGATTGGCGTTTCGCGACCATGGACGAACCAATGGCGCTCGATCAGCCGGGCAAGGTCGGACAACATCGTCATGGCAGAGATCGTAGCTTCACCGCACACCGAAAGCACCCGTCTACGAATGACTTTGATAGGATCGGGCAGGACTTTGATCGGATCGACGTCGCGGCGCCGAGCGTTCGCGGCGTATCTCCGGCTCATCCGTTCCCACAGGAGTATTATCCCATGCGTATGCGCCAGCTCGGCCATAGCGGCCTGTTTGTGTCCGAACTCTGCCTCGGCACCATGACCTTCGGCGGCAGCGAGGGCATCTGGGGCCAGATCGGCCAGCTTCGCCAGGACGAAGCCGATGCGCTGGTCCAGACCGCGCTCGATGCCGGCATCAACTTCATCGACACCGCCAATGTCTATGCCGGCGGCGAGAGCGAGCGTATCCTCGGCCAATCGCTCAAGAACATCGGCGTCGCCCGCGACGATGTCGTGATCGCGACCAAGGTGCTGGGTCCGATGGGCGACGGTCCCAATGCGCGCGGCGCGTCCCGCGGTCATATCCTCAGCCAGTGCAAGCAGAGCCTCCAGCGGCTCGGCCTCGACCATATCGACCTCTACCAGATCCACGGTTTCGATCCCGCCACGCCGATCGAGGAGACGCTGGAGGCGCTCGACACGCTCGTCCGTCATGGTCACGTCCGCTATCTCGGCTTGTCCAACTGGGCGGCGTGGCAGGTGGTGAAGGCGGTCGGCATCGCGGCGGCGCGGCGGCTCGCGCCGATCCTGTCGCTCCAGGCCTATTACACGCTGGTCGGCCGCGACCTGGAACGCGAGATCGTGCCGATGCTGCGGTCCGAGAAGATCGGGCTGATGGTGTGGAGCCCGCTGGCGGGCGGCTATCTGTCGGGCAAGTACGATGGCGAGGGCCAGGCGGCGGACGGGCGGCGCGCGAATTTCGACTTTCCGCCGGTCGACCGGACGCGCGGTTCAGTGGTGATCCCCGAGATGCGCCGCATCGCCGAGGCGAAGGGCTGCACCGTCGCGCAGGTCGCGCTTGCCTGGCTGCTCCACCAGCCGGTGGTGACCAGCGTGATCGTCGGGGCCAAGCGGGTCGATCAGCTCACCGACAATATCGCCGCGACCGAGGTGTCGCTCGACGCGGAAGACCTTGCCGCGCTCGATGCGGTGACCAAGCTGCCAGCGGAATATCCAGGCTGGATGCTGGAGCGTCAGGGCGGCTATCGCGCCTGACCGTCGCAGGTTCGGTGGGATGGTTACTCGACCGTCCCACCGCTCCGACCGTCCGTCCAGAGGAACAGGGGATCAGCCGGGCGGGATACGACCGGTCCGGGCGGCATGGGCAAAGGCCGGAAAGCCGAATGCCTCCGCCTGACGCGCCGCGATCTCATAGCCATAGGGCACACCGTGCAGTTGGGCTGCCCATCCCGTGCTACGACGTTCGATAATGGCATAGCGCGCCAGCGGGCTGCCCGCTTCCATGACGTGCGGGGTCGCGCCCCGATCCCGGTAGCACGGCATCCCGACGCTGCCGGGGTTGACGATCAGCACGCCATCGACCGCCACGATGCGCGGCGTGTGCGTATGTCCGCACAGCACCAGACTGGCCGACCCGATGCCCTTCAGGCGCGGCCGGATGGCGGTGTCGGCATCCAGTGTCGCGCGGCCGGAGGTCACGTCCTCGAGCAGATATTCCAGATCCCCGCCGGCCGGGCTGCCATGGCAGGCGAAGACGTCGCCATCGCAAGGGGTGAGCGTTGCAGGCAGCCCCTCGATCCATGCCCAATGCTCTTGGTTCAGGAGCGGCCGCGCCAGAACGTCCAAGACCCCTTGGCTGTCATCCTGCAACTGGCGCTCGTGATTGCCGGCGATGGTGAGATAGCCAGAGCGCATCTGAAGTTCGGCGCTTGCCGCAGGATCGAACGGGCCAGACACAAGGTCGCCCAGATTGACCACCATGTCGGGCGCGGCGGCAGTCATTGCGTCGCGGACAGCCTCCAACGCAGCAAGATTTCCATGTGCGTCGGCAATGACCCCGATCTTAAAAACTTCCCCCTTGGTTGATACGCGGCAGCATTGGCAGGCACTTTCTCCAAACACCATGCACGCCGGACGCCCACCAGCAATTGCCGTTACCGTTGGCCACCGGGGATCAGGACAATCTTGCCCGCGAAGCTGCGATCTTCCAGCCAGCGATGGGCAGCGGCCCCCACGCTAAGCGGGAGGGCCGTGATCGCGGGCACGGTGATCTTCCCAACCCGCAGGGCCGCGAACAGCCGGTCGGCACGGCTGTGTCGGCTTTCCTCGCTGGGCGACTATTTCCGGTTGAAGCCCGCCGAGGCCGATCACACCATCGCCGATCTGGCGGATGAGGGCGTGTTGGTGCCGGTTCAGGTCGAGGGCTGGAGCCAGAAGGTGTGGAAGCATCGTGATGTCCCAAATCCGGCCCACAGTCAGGGGGCGTCAAATAATGCTCCCCATGCGTCGTCTCGTTCATTCTCAAAGACGGATTTGCTATCCGGCAACACCGCCTCCCCGAACGCTGTGATCGCCTGCCTAATTTCGGCGTTAAACGCGTCACTGTCGGACGGGTCGATGATTTCTTCTTCGAGGAAATCGTCAATTAGCCGCAATTGCTCGAGATCCGCATCCTTTTGCGTCACGGCAGGCTCCTGTCTTTCGTGGCGTTCATCAACACGCGCTTGAGCTGCCTGCGGCGGGACGCGAGTTCGGTTGCATCGACCCCCAACCGCCGCTGAAG
Source organism: Sphingomonas sp. (assembly GCF_039594485.1). Taxonomy (GTDB): domain Bacteria; phylum Pseudomonadota; class Alphaproteobacteria; order Sphingomonadales; family Sphingomonadaceae; genus Sphingomonas. The sequence goes on from NZ_JBCNNI010000022.1 coordinate 15,076, forward strand.
CTCGGCACCCTTTGCCCCATCCAGCAGAGCATCGACCAGCGCTACGAGGCGCGGGTCGCGGTCAATCGCCTCGCGGATTGCAGTGATCGTGCGACGGTAATGTATGGCGTCATGGCCGACCTGCTCTGGCGAGGGCGCGGGTGAAACCAGATCGATGCCACCTTCACCGAATGTGCCGATCAAAACGGGGCGGTGGCCCGCGATGTCAGCTTCACGGTCAGCCGAGGTCAGGCTGCGCATGATTCCAACGAGAAAGTCGGTGACATTCCAACTGCGCTCGCATTTGCGCCGCCCGTCGAGCGCCCGGACGAAGGCTTCCTGCCGCAGGTCTGCGGCGAGAATATGCCTGTCGCGTGCCAGATAGCGAGACGAGGCGACAAGCCGCTGCCGGTCGGCGTTGGAAAGCGTGCCCAGCATCACGCCGATCTCGGCCGGCGTATAGTGACTGTCGGCGGCACGGTCCTCAGCGGCTGAAGGAAGGCTGGGCAAAATGGCGATGCCTCTCAATCATAAAAGCGGACCGGCCGGCATATTCGGACAGGGAGGATGAAAAAATTGCTGCGATTGTCCGAATTTTCTTGGTCGTCCGCTTTATGGATTGAGGGATGCTGTTCCTGCTTGTTCGCCGAAGAGGCTCAGCAGGTGGGCCTCATCTTCTATGGGCGGGACATTACCCCGCCATGCCGCCTCGCCGGATTATGCATAATTTTACCAGCGTGTTACGCCCCGCAGCGTCAAAGCCGCAGTTCAGCGCTTGAGATTATTAACCCGCCCGGCGTAGAGGTGGACTGTTCGCCAGCAGGCGGACCGAGGCGTGAGAACCTTGCTGTTAGTAGCCGAATGCCCGGCCCGAACCAGTTTCGGCCGGGAGGCGGACGCGTATGTCCAGGGTCCTCGGGCCTAAAGGCGTTCGCGCTCGTCTAACAGCGGGTTCTCAACTTCCGGCTCACGGGCCGGCACCGCCTCGTTTTAACAGGGGCGGTGCCGCCGGCTGGGATCAGCCTGACGGCACCGACGCGAACGGGGGTTCGGGCGTGGGTGCATATCACGATTGCCGCAACAGGCGGCTCGCCATTATCAAGAACTCGACGGCAGTCGCAGGAGCCATGATGCTCGGCGCCTGCGGCGGCGGCGGGAGCGTCAACTCCCCCGGAACGACGCCGGTCGTCACCCCGACGCCCAGTCCGACGCCTGCGCCAACCCCGGCTCCTAGTCCTACTCCCGCCCCGACGCCTGCGCCGACCGCCGAGGATGCGAAGAGCGCGGCTGCCATCGGCATGAAGGCCGACTACGCCTATGCGCGGGGCATCACTGGCAAGGGCGTGACGATCGCAATCGTCGACACCGGCATCGACCGTGACGGCCCGGAGTTCGCGGGCCGCATCTCGGCCGACAGTACCGCGTTCGACCAGAAGATCGCCCGTTGCGCGACCTGCCCAAGTGAGACGATCCGGTTCGAGCTCGACGACAAGGACGGCCACGGCAGCAAGACCGCTGCGGTCGCAGCCGGCGCGCGCGACGGGAACGGCATGCACGGCGTCGCCTACGACGCCACCATCCTGGCGCTGAAGATCAGCGGCCCGAACCTCGAGGGCATCACCGCGGGTTCAACCGGCCCGATACCAGAATCGGAGGCCCCGAACGTCGCTCTGATCACTCCGGCGATCAGGTACGCGATCGACAAGGGCGCCTTCGTGATCTCCATGAGCATCAACGGCTCGGGTGGCGGCAAGCAGATGGCCGCTGATCTGAAGTCGGCGATGGATCAGGTACGCGGCGGCAACCGGCTGTTCGTCGAATCGGTGACGAACAACGTCGGCGAGGATAGCTTCTCGGGCAAGGTCGCGGAGAACCTCGTCGGCAAGGACCTGTCGAACAAGGACTGGTTCCTGTTCGGCATCCGCGTCGATGCGAACCTTCAGCCGCCCAGCGGCAACGGCACGCCCGGCGCATTGGCGGACCGCACCCTGTCGGTCGTCGCGAGCAACGTCGCCACCGTGGACCAGAACGGTCAGCAGGTCGTCGTGACGGGCAACAGCTTCGCGGCACCGGGGATCGCGGGCGCCGCAGCCCTGCTGAAGCAGTACTGGCCACAACTCGGCGGCAAGGAGATCAGCCGCATCATGCTCGACACGGCGACCGACCTCGGTGCGCCCGGGGTTGATCAGGTCTACGGCGTCGGTCTGCTGAACGTCGAGAAGGCAATGCAGGCGCAGGCACCGGCGGCGTCGTTCGCCGCAGCACGGACAGAGCTGGCCCGTTATTCGTCGCTAATCGTGTCCGCGCCGTTCGGCGCTGCGGCAGGTGCGGCCGATCTCGGTTCGCGTACGTCGACGATGACCGTGTTCGACCGCTACGGCCGGAATTACCTGATGACGGCGCCCAGCGGCATCCGTGCGCGGTCTTCCGGTCTGCTCGCGGGAGGGCTCACAGCTTCCGCATCTGCCTATCCCCTTCGTTCCTCGTCGTGGTCGGACGCAAGACTTGGCATCGCGACGTCGACGACGACAGGACCCTGGCAGGCCGCTGCGTCCCGTCGACCGGCGGTGGTGGCCTTCTCGCCGGCTGCAGGTCAGACGGTCACGCTGGGCGCGAACGTCGCCGTGGGTCCGGGTGGCAGCTCCTCGCTCGCCAGTTCGTATCTGCGCGGCGCCATCGGGCAGCCGATCGGCATGTTGTCCGAATGGTCCATCGGCGGCTGGTCGGCGTCGTTCGCGTCGGGTTCCTCCATCGCAGCGACGCCCTCGTCATTCCGGCGCGGATCGCGGAGCCGCGAGTCCGGCCTGCACACCGTCGCGATCTCCACCCCGTTCGGTGTCGGCCTGGAGGTATCGGAAATCATCGAACGGGGTCAGGTGCTGGGGTTGCGGGACGATGCGGGGGCCGGTGCGGCCGGTACCCGGACCATCCTGGCGACCACGACGCTGCGCCAGAACGTCGCGGGCGTACAGCTGACTGGTCGCGCCACGGTCGGCAGCACTGGTGCCGCCGACGCGGTCGCAGGCGTCCGTTTCGATGGCCGCATTGTCAGCACCGCCTTCGCGGTCCAGGGCGCGCATCCACTGCTCGGCGGGCTGGCGACGCTCGGGCTGTCGTCGCCGTTGCGAGTCGAGCATGCGCGGGCGTCGCTGCTGGTGCCGGTCGCCTATGACCTGATGTCGGGTGCACTCGCCGAAGAGCGCCGGACCTTCGATCTGTCGCCGACCGCGCGGGAACTCGATCTGGAGTTCGGCTGGTCGACTGCGCTCGCGCCCACCTCGACGCTGCGGATCGGCGTCGCCCGCGCCTTCGATGCCGGCCATGTCCGCGGTGCCTCCGACGTCGCCGCTTTCTTCAACCTCGTCGTCCGCTGAACCGCAGGGAAAATCCATGTCCAGATCCACGTCCATGTCCGCCGCTGTCCTGCTCCTCGCCACTGCCAGCGGCTTGAGCGGGTGTGGCAATTCCAAGGCCCCGAGCAAGGAGGCGTTCGCCGCCGCGCTCGGACCCGTCGTCCGCGACGTCTTCTGCCATCCGATCGACGTGATGCGGTACGAGGTCGAAGGCGAGCCTGGCGGCTCGGGGTTCTCGATCGTCACCTCGCCGAAGCAGACGATGGCGGGGCCAGGCTCCGATGGGAAAGCGGTCGCGATGCTGGACGGTCTGGCCGGCGTCGGGCTCGTCACGCGCGCGACGTTCGAGAAGCCCGCGCGGTGGAGTGGTTCGAATAATCCGTTCGTGCGCCAGCCGTTGATCTCGTACGCACCGACCGAGAAGGGTGCGCCCTACCTTCATACGGTCGAGCGCAAGGCTACGAACGCCATGGTTTCGGTGCCGTCCTTCTGCCTAGCAAAAGGCGAGGTCGTCGACGTGGTGCGCTGGACCGAGCCGGCCGACATCGCCGGTCATCGAGTCAGCCAAGTTACCTACACCTATCACGGCGTCGATCCGATCCCGGTCATGCCGCCGGCGGAACAGGCGCGGATGGCCGAGCCGAAGGAAGCGACGATGCCGTTCGAGCTGCAAAGCGACGGCTGGCGACCCATGCCGCGCTAACGATCGATGTGACCGTCACCATCCCATCCATTTTGACCATGACCCCGGCACCGAGCGCCGGGTTGCCAAGGAACACTATCATGAAAATGACCAAGGCCGCCGTGATCGGCGCCGTAACGGCGCTCTCGCTCGCCACCGCTCCCGTCATGGCGCAGAAGGCGCAGGGGGCTAAACGACCCTCGCTGTCTACGGCGGGGCCGCTGGCGATGGATGTCGCTGGCGTCCGCCTCGGGATGCCGCTTGCCGCGGTGCAGGCAGTGCTGGCAGGGACCTACCGTTGCTCGACCTATCAGTCGGCTTCGTTCCGACAACTCGTCGAGCGAGAGGTTCATAAGCGCAAAGGCATCCCCGACGGCTTTGGCCCGGATGGAACCGCCGTTGGTGAATTGACGTGCGAGGGTCCTGCTGGTGAGCATCTCCGCCTGTTCATGGCGCAGACGCCGGCGGGAGAGATCGTCGACCGGATCGACCTGACGGTGTCGACCAAACGCGTCGATCCGGCCACGCTCGTCGGCCAAGTCGAGGCCAAGTACTCGCGGCCGACCGAGGGCACGCCGGCGAACGGATCGTGGTGCATCACCCGATGCGGCGGCGATCTGACGATGGAGCCCAATCCGCGCATCACCGTCAGGTCCGACGCCTGGTCCCTCAAGATATTCGGCACCCGGGGAAGCAACGCGCGTCTTGCCGATGAGGCGGCGGTGAAGGCGGCCGCCGCGCGCGAAGCACCGGCTGCGGCGCGCGGCGCCTTTTGAGGTCGGGCATGATCACGGCCGCGGTATCGCTTCTCGCGCCTGTAGCCGCGTTGTCGCTGTTGGCCACCGCGCCAACGCTCGCGAACATGCCGGTAGGCGTCCCGCGAAACGGCGTCGGGGCCACTGCGTCCGTGGCACCGTTGCGGCCGCTCTCGATGGCCATGGTCATGAAGGCGGGCGCAGCCGGGACCGGCTGCTCGTGGTCGCTGGCGAAGGACTGGCGCATGCTCTTCGCCGCAGCCGACGACCGCGCCGTGGTCCGTCTCGACAGCAGCATCGTGCATCTTCGGCCTGCGGCTGGCGCTGGTGACCTGTTCCCGTTCACCCATGATCGCTGGATCGGCGACAGCATCACCGTGACGGTGACGCCCGTCGGCCCATCAAGGTGGAAGGGCACCGAGGTGAACGAGGGGGCGGCGGACATCGAGGTTCGCAACGGTGGCCGCCGATGGATCGCGCGGGGGCGCCTGACCTGCGGATCCTGACCCCAGCCGATGAGGATCGGCGAGCTTCGGATGCCTTTCGGATCCAGTAGGAGGAAATAGAAGAAGCCCGGGCAAGATTTAAGGCGTAACAGCGCAAAAAGGTGGTGACCACCTTTTTGCGGGGGACTGACCGACCGTTGTTTCGGCGACATTCCCCATGTCCTCCGCCTTCGGCTCCGGAAGGCATTTTTGTTCGAGGGCCGGGGCGCCCCCTTGAGAATGGGGCGGCGCCGCGGGACACTATATGTCATGACCTGCAGCGCTGACCCTCTGCCTGCCTATCCGCAATATGCGCATCAGCTCCTGGCGCTGATGCGGCGGCTGGCGCGTGAGGATCGCGAGGCGATCGGCGCGAACTTGCGACGCGGTGGCTTCGGCAAGCGGGAGATCGAGCCCAAGCGAAGTGTCGTGCGCGGTCGCGTGCGGGTAACATCCGACGCCGCTTTCGATATTCTTTCGCCCTTTTCTAAAGGCGCCCTCACGCGCCAGCGCGTCGCTAATACTGGCAGCGGTGGCGGACGAGCGACCTCGGTCGACTTCTCACGGGCCAGCCCGCTTTCGGCGAGCCCGCGCCAGACCGGGCCTGTGCGCATCCCGCATTTCGACATGGTGCGGATCAGTCGCACCGTCGTCCCCCGCGCGAAGGATGGGCGTACCCACCCGCGCTATCCCAACCGAAGCGGCATCGCTGCTGCTCACCACAGCTATGTCACCCGCGGCGGTGTCGCCGACTTCGAAACCCATCTCGACTATATCACCCGTACCACCGCCGTGGAGAAGAATGACACCGCGCTGCTGATCGACATGCTCGACATGGACGAAGATCGCCGGCTGCAGAACCACCTCGCCATCATCAGCAACATCCCCGGCGGGCGCGAGCGGGAACGCAGCCTGTTCGAGTCAGCCGAGCGTTGCGAGCGGCAGGCGAAGGGCGGGACGCTGCACGTCTCGACGCAATATGCCGATGACTGGATGCTGCTGGCCACCCGGCATGATGCACCGGGATGGGTGCGCAAGGCGGCAGTGACGCTGCAGCAGAAGCGGCTCGCCCAGGAGGCGAAGGCGAAAGCCGAAGGCAAGGCCTTTGTCGACACCATCGTCGACATCGCCAAGGTCAACTTGGAAGAGGCCTATGACCGACTGGTCTGGTGTGATGACCAGCCTGGCTTGCCCGCGGCTGCGCGACCGAACTGGAAGGCGGGACCATGCGGGCGCACCCAGACCCGCTTCGTCGGCGAGTTTCCACGCGGACTGAAGCCGGCCGAGCGGCGCCTGGTGCTCGAACGTTTTTGTGGGGCGCTGGACGCGGAAGGCTGGATGTATGTCGCGGCGATCCATCGCCCTGATGCGACGAACGACCCCGACAACTTCCACTTCCACATCGATGGCTATGATCGGCCAGCACGCTGGCTGACGGCGAAGCAGATCAATGACGAGCGTAACCCCCGCAAGCCGTTCGAAGGCGAGGGTTGCTGGGATTTCGAATATTCCGAGCGCAAGCGGAACGGCAAGTTCTGTTACCCTTATCGCCAGGACAAGATCGCAGAGCCGACCCGGGACGTGCCGAAGGACGGCGAAAAGGCCGTTTCCCATTTTGTGGCTGGTCAACGCTACGTCAAAGCGTTGCGCAAACGCTATGTCGACATCGTCAACAAGGTCGTGAATGGCCGGGCGGGCAGCCCCGTCTACGCGACGGGGACGTTTAAGGACGCCAGGATCCGGCTGACGCCGATGGAGCATCTCGGCCCCGCCATCACCGCCAGCGAGGCCAGGGGCGTGGTCACGGCTGCCGGTACGCGAAACGCTCATATCCGGTACGATGATGAGATGCGACTGCTTCTAGAGCAGGCCGATCGCGACCGGCTCGAGAATCGTCTCAGGGCCGCGATCCAGCTCGGTCGACGGGCTTCGGCGGCTTCCCTGAAGGCGACTGCGCACTGGCAGGAGCTCGCAAACGCCGCCGTGACGCGACGGTGCCAGGCGGGGCTGGTCGCCATCGTCGAGCGGATGGTGCGCTCACGGGCTGAGACCGTGCTGCGTGTCGGCACCGCCAGTCTGGAAATCCAGGAAGAAGCGCGCGCGTGGCTGGGCGAAATCGACGCCATCGTAGCACCGACCACTCAGCATGCCCGCGCGGCATCGCGGCTGGAGGACCTCGACGGCAAGGTTGAGAAGGCGTGGGCTGAGGTCGTCGCGGTCACGGGCAATGGGCGTGAACGGTTGCGATACGTCCCAGCTGATCACGCCAAGCTGGCGCCCCTTAATCCGATCTCGCCGGCCTATCGACCGCAAGTCGAAAAGCGCCTGCACGCATGGCTGATCAAGCATCGCCGAAGCTCCAAACACCTGCGCTTCGTCCCGGGCGGGTATGCTATCGACAAGACGGTCCCGCCGGCGATCCACCGGTTGTTCCGCCTGCTCGGCGACGAACCTGAAATCCAGAAGTTGCTGTTGGCCGAGCGCGAGCGTCGCAAGATCGCGGCGGCATCGGCGGCTGTGGCCCACGACCTGATGGAACAGGATGATGGCGGCAGGTCGATCCTGCCCGGCGAGGACGTCGGGCACGCGCTCACCGTCGCGGATCGTGCTGCCGATGGCGGACAATCGCGCACGCTGGCGGATATCGACAGTCTGCAGGATGTCGAGCTGCTCCAGACGCTGTCGACAATCCAGGCCAGGCGCCGACGCAAAGCGACGGTTGCGCCGCCCACTGGCCCTGATGAGCCCGCCGCCACGTCGCCCATAGACGTTCCGGAGCCATCGCCCGCCAATCGTGCGTCGAAAGGCAAGTCGACCGGCTTGCTCGGCCAGGCGGTCGCAGCCGTTGGCGACCGGCAGGCGGCTCACCCTCAATCCGGTATGTCGGGTGGAAAACGACATACTGGAAGCAGAGGCCCTGCCGTTGGCGTGACAAGCCAGACGACTAAGAAAGGACAGGAAAGGTAGGCGCTGCAGTAAGGGGGAAGCTGGGCTTTTGAGCCGCTGAAGATCGATGAAAATAGATCTGAAGCGCTTGTCCGGATCGCTCGGTCCGCGACCCTTAAGCTTCGGTACTGCAATGGATTTTCTGACTACCCCTGTGCACTCGCTGCCGCATGTGCTTCTCCACTATCTCGCCGCCGGCTTCGGTAAGCCCGAGGTGCCTGTCCTGGTTTCCGGCGGCGGCATGCCCGCCGATACCCTGCTGTTCGACGCCCAGTCGGTGATCCTGTCGTTCACCTGCGTCGCCGCACCCATGTTCCGCGCCAAGATCGAACGGCTCGCGGCCGCGCAGTCGATCGACGTGATGCTGGTGCGCTGTTGTCTGACCGGCGGTGACCTGCTGCCGGTGTCGATCGATGTCGTGCTGGCGGGCGGCGGGCTCGCGCCCTTCAAGCTGGAGGATTTGGCGCTCTACCGCCACGATGATGGCGGCCTGTGGCTGGTGCCGGCCGCGTTCGGCGGGGCGATCCGGCTGGAGGCCCATGGCCTCGAACTCTATCTGGTGCCACCCTATGCAACGCTCGCCGAACGCGCCGACGGCATCTACCGCGCCGCATCCGATCTGGCGGAACGCCTCTACCCGCAAGGTACGTTCTGATGGGGACCAAGGCCAAGCGCGCAGCGGCAACACCCAGCGTCGAGGTCAACCCGGGCTGCCTGCCGGATCCGGCGAACCCGCATAGCTGGCTCGTGCTGACCGGCGATGACGCCGATCGCGATGCGACCCGTGTCATGTATGGCTGCCTGCGCCCCAGCTTTCGCGGCCACCTGAACAGCGCGGCGGCTTTTGCCGCTGCCAAACTGACCGTTGGTGCGCCACCCGACACGCCGCCATGGACGCTGACCGCCGCACGCGCCGAGGTGTTGCTGCCGCCGGGGGCCGATGACCGGCTGTCCGACCCGCGTATCCTGATGGAGACGGTCGACGCAGAACTGCCGGTCAAGGCCAAGGCGCTGCTCGCCTATCTGACCTTCACTTTCCCGACAGCGCGACTGCACGAGCAGTATGAGCTGGTCCGCGCCTTCACCCGCCAACTGCTCGTCGATCCGTTCGAGGTGGCCGCGCTGCTGGTGCAGCATGCCCCCCACCGCGCCGGGAGTGCCAGCCCGCCGCACGTTCATGCTATCCTTGCTGGACCCAGGCGACTGACGCCGCTGGGCTTTGGCGAATGGGTGACGCCGCTTGCCACCGACAAGGCGCATGCCCTGGTCGGCAACGCGTTTCGCCAGTTCCAGGCCGACTGGCGGCAAGTCTGACCGCGCCGATGCGCGTCGGCGAACCAACACCATCATCAGGAAACAGCATGAACGATAACGAACCCTGGCCACGGATCGGCCAGGCGATAAACTCGCACGTCGTGCGGGCACTGGCGCAGGCGGCTGGGTGGCAGCTGACCGACATGCCGGCCGACCTCGGCCTGCCGCTGGCCGGCTGCTTGTATAGCGAGGCGAACCATCTGCTGGTCACGACAACAGTTGGCAATCTTGCTGCGTCCATCGCCGCGATGGACAGCGCGCTGGTCGCGACGCGGTCCGATGCGCTGATCGTGAGGACACCGCCGGCGGACGCGATGCCGGGCTTTGCCTTGGGCATGTGGCACAGCGGGCGGGTCACCTGGCACTGGATGCTAACGCTTTGGGTTGATGTCGACGCTGGCCTGTGGCTCGTGCCGACACCGGATAAGCGGGATGGCACGGCTGCTTCGGGGTTCCGGCTGACGGCGCGCCATCTTCGTGTCGAAGAGGTGCCATGGCGAACGGCGCACGAACGCGCCGATGGCTTGGTCCGGGCCATCCGCCTGTTGGTGCACGGCGAGCGCGGCCCAGCATCTGGCCCTGCGGACGGGGAGGATCGGTCATGACGGTACCGATGCCCCGCCTGCTGCGGCAGGCGTGCTGGGCGCTCGTCTTAGCCTTTCCGCTGCTCGTGCTGGCCGGCCAGCGCTGGCAGGATGCGGCGGCGGGGCCGGGTACGCGAGGTGTGATGGCGGTCGCCGCCGTCATCTGTCCGGCGGCCCTCGAGCAGGTCCGGGCGGTGCACGTCGCTGACGGGGCGCACGCGCTCGACCGTGCTGTCCTGCGGCGGATCGCGGCGCAGCTTCACATGGGACCGGGGTGCTCGGTCCCGGACAAGCCGCCCGCCCTGCGGGCAGATCGACGGCGCGATCGCGGTGGAGGGGAGAAGATGAGGGGGATGGGCAAGTCGATGTGATCCCCGTGGTGGGGATGAAACAAGGAAGACAGACCATGAACCCCGACCAGACCGCCCATGTCCGCGCCCATGTCGCTGCCGTTTCCAAGCTCCTGCTCGGCAACAAGATCATGAACCCCGGCCTGATGATCATGGCTGGTGATCCGCTCGATTCCCATCAGCGAATCGCGTTTGGTCGCACAGCGGTCGAAGCCCAGGTCGATCTCATCTATCTCGAATTCGCCGTCGGCGAAGACGACGTCCCCGTCATGACCGGGATCACCGTCATGCTGCCGCGCGACACCATCTGCTATGTCTCGACGGGATGCCGCCTGTCGCTCGTCCCCGGCAAGGCTCGCGCGGTGATCGTGCCGCAGGATGGAGCCCCCTCCCACTTCAAGGTGCTGCCGGGCGAGATCGTGCAGGTCCGGGGTCGGCCGGCGTCGCTGGTGGCTGGGTGCGACCGCGCGGCTACGAAGCTGGCGGTGCTGGTTCGCGACGGCGCCGACGTCGCGGGGCAGGTTACGCTACGTGATCACGTCCCCGCATAACGAGGGGATATCGCGCCGGACCCCAGCATTGACGCTTGGCGGTAAGACGTGATCTTCGCCTGTCATGAGGATATCAACGGGCGAAGCGCGTCGGATCGCTTTGGCAGCGCAGGGCTTCGGACGATCTCGGCCAGAGTACCCATCGGTTCGCCACCTGCGCGGCACCGCCGAGCGGCTCAACCTCTTCCAGATCGATAGCGTCAACGTGCTGACGCGGGCGCACTATCTGCCCGCATTCTCACGTCTCGGCAGCTATGACCGTGCCTTGCTGGAGGGCGATGCATGGGGGCCGAAACGCCAGCGGCGTATGTTCGAATATTGGGCGCATGAGGCGTCGCTGCTGCCGCTCGACCTGCACCCGCTGCTCCGCTGGCGCATGGCGCGGGCGGAGCGAGGCGAGATCGGCTATCAGGCGCTGCGCCGGTTTGCGGTCGAGCGCCGGGCCGAGGCTGACGCCGTGCTCGAACGGATCACCGCCGAAGGTCCGCTGACGGCCGCCGACTTCGAGAACGGGTCCAGCCGCAGCGGCTGGTGGGAATGGAGCCACGTCAAGCACGCGCTCGAATGGCTGTTTTGGTCCGGGCAGATCACCACCGCGACCCGGCGGGGCAGCTTTGCGCGCCTGTACGACCTAACCGAACGGGTCATTCCGCCAGCGGTACTGGCGCTCCCAACGCCGTCGGTTGAGGCGGCGCAACGCGCCTTGATCGAACGGAGCGCGCGTGCGCTGGGCGTCGCTACCGCCAGCGACCTGCGCGACTATTTCCGGTTGAAGCCCGCCGAAGCAGATCACGCCATCGCCGACCTCGCGGAGGATGGCGTGCTCGTGCCGGTGCGAGTCGAGGGCTGGAGCCAGAAGGCATGGATGCATCGCGACGCGACCACGCCGCGCCGGGTGCGCAGCGCTGCCTTGCTCGCGCCGTTCGATCCGTTGATCTGGGAGCGGGCCCGCACCGAACGCCTGTTCGGCTTCTACTATCGCATCGAAATCTATGTGCCGCAGGACCGGCGCACGCATGGCTATTACGTGCTGCCCTTCCTGATGGACGAGGCGCTGGTCGCCAGGGTCGATCTCAAGGCCGACCGGCAGGCGGGGCTGCTGCTCGCGCACCGCATCACGCTGGAACCGGGAGCGCCCGTCGATACGCTGCCCCGGCTTGAGGCCGAGCTCGACCGGATGGCGGCATGGCTCGGTTTGGACGCCGTCCGCATCGGCGCGGTCGTGCATCGCGGTTGAGCGTCTTCGCCCGTCACGTTGCTCCACCCCGCTCGGCGGCGGGCACGATGCCATCGTCGAGCAGCGCATGGAGCGCGGCGATATGGCCATTGTCCCGCGCGCCGCTGGATTCGGAGGTCATGACGACCGTCAGCTTCAGGTCCGGCACGATGAACAGCATCTGCCCGCCATAGCCCCAGGCGAAGCGCAACGGATGGCCGCGGCTGGTGCCGACAAACCAGCCATAGCCATATTGCCCACCGCTCCACGGCGATACGGTGCGCGGGGTCCAGCTTTCTTCGATCTAGCGCGCAGGCACGATCCGCTGTCCGTCGATCACGCCACCCAGGCGATAGAGCTCGCCGAACCGGGCCAGACTGCGCGGCGACATCAGCATGTCGTTGCCGCCGAAATAGATGCCCTGCGGATCGCGCGACCATGGCGGGATGGTGATGCCGAGCGGCTCCGCCAGCCAGTCGCGCATCAGCGTGTGGGTGTCGCGTCTCGAAGCGCGGGTCAGCATCGCCGACAGCAGATGCGTGTTGCCGGTGGAATAAAGCATCGCGCCGCCCGGCTCATCGACGAACGGGCGCGCGAGGGCGAAGCGGACCCAGTTGCGACTGGACACCCAGCGCCCATAATTCTCACCCGACGTCCGCTCCAATCCCGCGCGCATCGTCAGCAGGTCCTCGACGGTCAGCCGGGCAAGACGCGGGTCGGGATCGGGCGGCGCATCGCGGCCAAGCACCGACAGCACGGGCTGATCGACGCCGGTCAGCGCGCCTTTCGCGATCGCGATGCCGACCAGTGCGGACAGGACCGACTTGGACGCGGACTTGATATTGACCGGCCGATCGAGCGGCGGCCCGCCGTCGAAGCGCTGCTCGGCCAGCACCTGCCCGTCGCGCAGGACCAGCAGCGAGCGGAGCCGGGGAAGACGGTGGGCTTGGGCAACGGTGTCGGCCAGGATGGCGCCGTCCAAACCGCGCGTCTCGACCGGGCGGGATACGGCTGCTTGCCGTGGCGCAGGTGCAGCATCGCAACCGCTGGCGAGGAGGAGCACCAGCGCGCAGGCATATCGCTTCACGGCGTCATCGCAGAGCGAAGCGATTGCAGGAACGCGGCGGGCGCTTCGACCTGCGGCGAATGGCCGAGATCGTCCAGGCGGATCAGGCGGGCGCCTGGGATGCGCTTTACCGCGTCCTCGGCGGCCTGCGGGACGGTGCGGACGCGGGCGCGCCGGTCCTCGGGCGCACTGTTGGCCCGAAAGGCCGTCAGGTCGCGCTGGCCGATGATGAGCGTGGTCGGGACCGCTAAGCGCGGCAACTCGGCCGCGACCGGCTGGGTTTGGATCATATCGGACAGACGGGCCTGTGCATCGCGCACCGTGTCACCATCGGGGCTGGCATATTGCCCGGCCAGCATGGCGACCCAGCGATCGTAATCCGGCCGCCAGACCCCATGATAATAGTTGCGGAGCTGATAGGCCTTGATCGACGCTGCGTCCGTCTTAGCCTCCTCGGCGCGCAGCTTGCCGAGGTCGGTATAGGGCACGCCCTCGCTTAGCGTGTCGTTGAGGCCGAGCGGGTTGACCAGCACCAGCTTCGCGACCCGCTCAGGGTAGAGGAGCGCGAAGCGGGTCGCGAGGATGCCGCCGGTCGAATGACCGACCAGTACGACCTTGCCGGTGCCGACCCGGTCGAGCAGCGCGGCAGTCAGCGCGGCCATAGTGTGGAAGCTGTACTGATAGCCGCTCGGCTTCGACGATTTGCAAAAGCCGATCTGGTCCGGCGCGATGACGCGGTAGCCTGCAACCGCCAGTCCGCGTGCGGTGTCGCCCCAGGTCGCAGCGCAGAAATTCTTGCCGTGGAGCAGGACGACCGTCGTGCCGTTGGGCGTGGTGGTCGCCGGCCAGTCGAGAAAGGCCATGCGAACCGGATGGCCCTGCGAATTCGCCTCGAACCAGTGCACCGGGGCCGGATAGTCGAACCGCTCCAGATTGGTACCCAGCGGCACGGTTTGCGCCGAGGCGACGCTTGAAAGCAAGGCCGAGCAGGCGGCGACAGCGAGAAAGGGACGAAGCATCAAAGGGTAACACCAGTCGCGAAGCCAATATCCCTGTAAGCGCTTCTTCTATCGAGGCGGGGACTTAGCGATCGGAGTTCACGCGATAGCGCGTAGCTTCGTTGCAACACCCGCTCATGGCCTGGGAGAGCAAAAATCCGCGTAACCTCTCGGCGCCTCGACAGCACGGGACGGTCAGACCCGGTTACGTGGTGATGTCGATTCTGCCGGCCCTACGGATGGTCTGATCGCCCCCCGCGCCGCACGACGACGAACATGATGTTAACCTGGCTCGTAACTGCCATTTTAAAAGACGCGGCGGAGCAAATGATCGGTCCGCGCGACTATCCAACTGATGGCATAAGACTTTTGAAAATCCTCGGTCACTCTGGCTTGGTGGCCTTTGGCCGTCCCAACCGACTGGGCACCCGTACGCCGAACTTCAGCCGATTCGCGGGACGGATCCGGATTGGCAGGGTTGCCGGAATATGCTCGGTCAGTGGCGTAAGGTGTTTGAGCGCCTCCAGCTTGATCGACAGATTCGCCTCCTCGTCATAGGTTCGCGCCGTCTCGGTTTCACCTTCGTCGCCGAAGATGTCGCAACGAACGCTGTCCTCCACGCGGCCCTTCAACATATTTGTGGAAAGGCCCCGGAAGCTGTGGACGTCCTTGTCCTTCCATGCGCCGCCGTCCTGGTGCAGCCATGGCGTTCCATTAGGGAAAGCCCATTTCCTCCAGGGATTGAAGATGCTTTTGTAGAAGGTGCTGGCAAAGCTGGTGCTTTTTGGCGAGTCCATTTCCGGAAAAAGCATGGTACAACCCGCCGCACGGATTTCCCTGATATAGTCGAGGAAGCCTAGCCGAATGAGTTCAGGATGGATCGGCAGCTTGCGGACGGACTGAGTGTTCTTCAGTCCACGGTCTTCGGTGTAGTCAATCTGCAGATACGGAATCGGCTCATCCTCGTGCACATCGCTGAGCGGCAACCCGGCCAGCTCCGAGCTGCGACCGCCGTACAACGGCAGCATCAGCGGTAACCAATACCAAGCATCGTGCAAAACCTCTGTCCCCGGCTTCAGTCGATGATCGATTCCGGCTGACCCGGTCCAGATGGGAGCAGACAACAGATCACGAAGTTCTTGTATCGACCAGTTGGCGCGCTTGTCACGGTCACGCTTACGCTGTTGACGTGCCTTTTTGCCGATGCCCTTTCGAGCTTTCTTGAAGGTGATCGGCTCAGCGGGACGATGCCCCACCTTGGCGTTCGCTCCCTCGGCATGATCGAGAACAGCCGTAATCCAGGTTATGTGTTTGTTGATCGTCATTTGGGACACGCCAAGCATGTCCGGTGCCATAGACTTGGCCCGCTCGAGGCTCGCGGCGATCCCGCCCGCCCGTTCCTCGGTCGTGCGCCCCCAGCGATTGGGGAGGGCCCGGCATAGTTCGGTGAAGGCGGTCACATGTTCCTGTTTTATGTCTTCAATGCAGACATTTTCTCCACATGCGAAGTCGAACAGGCGAATGGCAGTTTGGACCTGTTTGACGGTGTCCGTATCCCACGCCTTCTCTCGCCTGTGGGCGTCAATACATTTGTCGGCTGCATCCCGCAGCCGCATCTTCGGCTTCTCTGGCACTGGCGCCGCTGCTGGTGACTCAGGCGTGACAACAGTCGATCTTTGTGAGGGGACCGCCTCCTCGGGATCGGCCGACGCTTCTTCCCACGCAAATGGTGCGTCGTCCGCCAGTGCGTCGTCGATCCAGTCGGCGGGCACGTCTCCGTCCGCCGACAGGTTCGCCGTCGCCTTGCGGCACGCCACCGCTTTGGCGGCGCAGATCGTGACGCGCAGTTTGTCGAGGTTCGTGGCCGTTGGCACGATCCCGAAGTTGGTGACATAGCTGTCGATCTGCTTTGCGGAGACCGGGCTACCGCTCTGGAGATCGAAGACCGTATCGGCGACAGCCTTCGCCTCTCGCGTGTCCCAACCGTTGTCGATCAGGCGCTCATGGTCATCGAGCGACCATTTTGCATCGACGCCGCGCTTCGACAGGAAGGTCCATGCCTCGGCATAGCAAGAGTTGAGGCTGGCGTGATCGACGACGGGGGTGCTGCTGGCGATCTGATCCTCAAGGATGCGCTGCAACTGCCAACGCAGCGCATCGCTGAATACCTTCTTGAGCTGGTCGGGGCTTACGCCCGAAGATCGTTCGCCATATCCCATGCGCAATGCTTCCGCCGCCAAACCCAGGCGCAGAGCGATAACCCGCGCGTCCATGAAGCTCATCGCACCGATGGGTAACGCCAGCGTTAACCGCACGCCGGCAACCGTCATTTTCTTGCGCCACCAATAGCGACTGCCGCGCAGCGCTACGTTCGAAAAGCCCATTCCGCCACCCCAAGGGGTACAGTCGGGGGTACAACCGTCCCTGATCGCCGTCGTTAAGACGCGAAATCAAAGACTTGCAAGCGGATGGTCGGGGAGACAGGATTCGAACCTGCGACATCCTGCTCCCAAAGCAGGCGCGCTACCAGACTGCGCCACTCCCCGACAGGCGCTTGCCCTTAGAAGATGGCGGGGCGTCCGTGCAAGGGGCAATATGTCCTTCCATCACCATTGGATCAAAGATTGGCCTGCTCCTCCGGCGGCAAATCCGCGTCGGGCGGATAATAGAGGCTGGCGCATTCCTCGCGCAGGCACCCACCCTCGATCACGATATCATCGCGATATGCGTCGGCGATGAACGAAAGCGTATCGATGTGGCGAGCCTCGAAATACATCGGATGCACGTCCTCTCGCCCCGCGCCGTACACGACCCGCCCGACCTTCGACCAGATGGAGGCCATGGTGCACATGCCGCAGGGCTGAAGGGTCGAATAGAGCGTCGCGCCGCGCAACTCCATTTCGCCGCGGGACTCACAGCCACGGCGAATGGCCATCATCTCCGCATGCGCCGTGGCGTCGGGCAACTCCTCCGTCTGGTTGCGCTCGGCCGCGATCATCCGGCCATCGAGAACGATCACCGAACCCAGCGGCGCGGTCGAGGGATCGGATCCCTTCGACCGCGCCACGGCAATCGCCTTGCGCATCCAATATTCGTCTTCTTCGGTCATGCCGGGGCAACGCGCATCCGGTCGCGATGCTCCGATCGAACCGCGCCCATATGGCGTTTTTGCCTAGCAAGAAGGCGGAATAGATGGCTGGGACGACCGCTCATCACGTCAAGGCGTTGCAGCCCCGAGGGATCGGACGAAACCCTCCCCCTACCGGATCACCCCAAATCAGGTTCGCCCGGCCTTTGCCTACTGGCCGCCGTGATCCGGCTCTCCGGTCGGGGCGTCCGTCGGAGCGGAATCACGCTGCACGCGTGCGGTCATGCCCGTGGCCGAGGCATCGTCCATCATCTGCTGATCGGCGGTCCGCGCGGGCGGAGGAGGAGGCGCTTCCTCGGCCATATTCATTGCGGGCGCCGTCTCGACCTCGTTGACCATGGGGGGTGCCTCGCTCTCGGGCACGGTTTCGGTCACGCCCTCATCATTTTCCATCGCGGCGACCGGCTGATCCTCCGGCTCCGACCGGGAACAGCCCGCCAGTGCCGGAAGAAGCAGCCCAGCCGCAGCCAGGCTCAGCAAATGCTTATGCATCGTCTTGATCATCATATCCCCTTTCTAACTCCGTCAGCTCTGCGTGGCGAGCGCGCGCTCGGCGGACCGTGCCTCGATCTTGGCGGCCAGTTGCGCGTCCCAGCCATAGGGATCGTCGCGAAAGCCAACCTGCCCATCGGCATTGGCGAAGGCGGTCCAGTAGAGGAGATAGACCGCCACCGGTTCCGCCATGGTCGCGCGCACCGTCTTTCCCGACGCCAGCACCGCATCGACCGCCGCCGGCTGCCATTCGGGCGTGGTCTTCAGCATGAGCGCGGCGAGTTCGGCGGGCTTTTCCAGGCGGACACAGCCATGGCTCGCCAGTCGGTCGAACTTGGAAAAGCCCGATTGTGCAGGCGTATCATGCAGATAAACGGCGAAGTCGTTGGGGAAGTCGAACTTGAACCGTCCCAGCGCGCTCTTTTCCGAAGCCTGCTGCAACCGCTTGCCGCCGTCTCCGGTGTCGATCACGCGGAACCCGTTGCGCTTCAGATAGCCGGGATTGGCCTTTTCCTTGGGCCACAATTCCTTGTTCGCGATCGAGCTGGGCACATTCCAGGGCGGGTTCAGCACGATGCTGCGGATCGAGGAGACGAGCATCGGGGTTTCGTTGCCGGGCCGCCCGGTCACCGCCTTCATCGACATGACAGGATTGTCGCCGTCGAACACGGTCAGCACGGCGGCGGCGATGTTCACCTGAACCCGCTTGGCCTCCAGTTGCTGGGGCAGCCAGCGCCAGCGCTCCATATTCGCCATGATCTGCCTAATGCGCTGGGCGACGGGCACGTTGAGCATGGCGATCGTCTGGCTGCCGACCGTGCCGGCCGGGTTCAAGCCATAGCGGCGCTGCGCACGGCGGACCGCCTCCAGAAGCGGTTCGTCGAAGGTCGCGCCGCTGGTGCTGACGCTCGGATCCTCGATTGCCAGCCGCTGACGAAGCTTTAGCACCTGCGGGCCGCTCGCGCCGAAATTGATGGTGCTCGCGGGCAAGGACGACCAGCCGCCCGCCGCCGCCATCGCGCGGTAGCGGCTCAGGCCGGCCACCAGCGCGTCATACCCCGCATAGGGCGGCGGCAGCGAGGCCGCCCAGGCCGCCAGCCGATCCCGGCGCACCGCATCCGCAAAGCCGGGCAGCGGGTCATAGGGCGGTGGGCGAATGCCCCAGTCCTTGGAGAAGTCGGCGGTGTCGAGCCGTCCGGCATGTACGGCATGCGCATAGTCCAGCGCGACGCGCGTGAGTGCGGCGGGCGACAGATTGGACAGATCGCGCGGCGGCCCCTGCCGCAGGCCGTGGGTAATCTCGCCCTTGGCGATCAGCGTGGCGAGTTGCCGGAGCTGTGCCTCGCTGAGCGAAGGCATGGGCGTCGTCGGCGCGGCGACCTGGGGCGCGACCTCTGACGGCGGGATGGGAACGGCCTGGGGCGAAGTTGCCGGAGCAGAATGGGTCGGCGTGGGAGCGGGAACCATCACCGGCGGCGGCGCGACCTGCGCCATGATCGGCGTGGCGATCAGCGACCCCGCCGCAAGTGCACCGAGAAACCGGGCGGCCGACGGGCCGGGAACGGAGGGAGTCAAAACGCTCATATCGGTATGGAGGCCCTTGTTCGTCATCATGTCGTCCTGCCCCCTTGTACCACGCTATCCTGCGCCAAGCTGAACCGATCGTCAGTCAGGATATGTTTTTTTGCGGCACATGCCGGATTTCCCATTCTCCAGCGTCGTCGCGCATCCGCGATGGGGCTGGCGCAACCGAAACCCCTCCCCCTGCCCCGACGGGTTGGGCCAACACGCGCGCCATTGGGTGAAAAGGCACGCGATCAGTATTTTAACGAAGGAAACCACCGCGGGGCCCGTCCGTTCAAGCACCGAACACACGAGGACGGATATGGTTATGCCCAACGCTCTGAACGCAGGAAATGGCGGCGAGACGCATCAGGTGACGGATGGCGATCACCCCGTGCTGACCACCAATCATGGCACGCCTGTCGCCGACAACCAGAACCAGTTGAAGGCCGGCGCGCGTGGCCCGGTCCTGATCGAGGACGAAATCTTCCGCGAGAAGATGAACCACTTCGATCACGAACGCATCCCCGAGCGGATCGTGCATGCGCGCGGATCGGCGGCGCACGGCTATTTCGAATGCACCGAAAGCCTGGCCGACGTGACCATCGCCGACCTGTTCCAGAAAAAGGGACAGCGGACCGAGGTCTTCACCCGCTTCTCTACGGTCGCGGGCGGTGCCGGGTCGGTGGATACCCCGCGCGACGTGCGCGGCTTCGCGGTCAAATTCTATACCCGTGAGGGCAATTGGGATCTGGTCGGCAACAACATTCCGGTGTTCTTCATCCAGGATGCGATCAAGTTCCCCGACCTGATCCACGCCGCGAAAATGGAGGCCGATCGCGGATATCCGCAGGCCGCGACCGCGCACGACACCTTCTGGGACTTCATCAGCCTGATGCCCGAGGCGACCCACATGATCCTGTGGGCGATGTCGGACCGTACCCTGCCCCGTACCTTCGCCAATATGGAAGGGTTCGGCGTCCACACCTTCCGCTTCATCAATGCGGAGGGCAAGAGCACCTTCGTCAAGTTCCACTGGAAGCCGCGCGCGGGTCTCGCCTCGACGATCTGGGATGAGACGGTCAAGATCGCGGGCGCCGACCCCGATTTCCAGCGCCGCGACCTGTTCGAGCGGATCGATCGGGGCGACTATCCGACCTGGGACCTGGGCGTGCAGCTATTCGACCAGGCCTTTGCCGACAGCCTGCCCTATGACGTGCTCGACGCCACGAAGATCATTCCCGAGGAGGTTCTGCCGGTCAAGATCGTCGGCAAGATGGTACTCGACCGCTATCCCGACAATTTCTTCGCGGAGACGGAGCAGGCGGCGTTCGTGCCCAGCCATGTCGTGCCGGGCATCGGCTTCTCGAACGATCCCCTGCTACAGGGGCGCCTGTTCAGCTATACCGACACCCAGTTGTCGCGCCTCGGCTCGGTCAATTTCCATCAGTTGCCGATCAATTCGGCCAAGGGACGCGCGGCCGCGGCGGGTTGCCCCTTTATGAACCAACAACGCGACGGCCACATGCAGATGGCCATACCCAAGGGGCGCGCCAATTATGAGCCGAACAGCCTGGCCAAGGCGGGCGAGGAAGCGGGCGCACGGGAGGACCCGGACAAGGGCTACAAGACCTTCCCATCGGAGGAGCAGGGCCAGAAGCTGCGCATCCGGGCGGAGAGCTTTGCCGACCATTATAGCCAGGCGCGCCTGTTCTTCCGGTCGATGGACCCGGCCGAACAGGCGCATATCGCCTCGGCCTTTGTGTTCGAGCTGTCCAAGGTCGGCCTCGAACATATCCGTGTCGCGATGCTCGCCAATCTGCGTAACGTGGACGAGACGCTTGCGACGCGCGTCGCCGACGGGCTGGCGATGGATTTGCCCCCTGCCTCGCCTACCGCAGCGCCGGTCCTGGACCTGGACCCGTCGCCCGCGCTGCGTATCATCCGCGGGCCGCTCGAGAAGCACACGCTGGAGGGGCGGACGGTCGGCATCCTGATCGCGGACGGCACCGATGCCGACGATCTGCAATCGGTGAAACAGGCCGTCGACGCGGCGGGCGGCCATGCCATCACTGTCGCGCCGAAGGTCGGCCGGGTGCCTCTGTCCGACGGGACCAGCGTGGCGGCGGATGCGCAGCTCTTTGGTCAGCCCTCGGTCACGGTCGATGCCTGCGCCGTGATCCTGTCGAAGGAAGCGACCGCCAAACTGGTCAAGGAAGGCGCGGCGATCCAGTGGGTCATGGATGCGTTCGGCCATCTGAAGGCAATCGGTCACAACGCCGCCGCCAAGCCTCTACTGGACAAGGCCGGGGTTGAACCCGACGAAGGCGTGACGGACCTGGCGGGCTTTGTCGAGGCGGCCAAGCGCCGCTATTGGGACCGCGAACCCAAGGTCCGCACCCTGGCCTGATGCCGGAGCCGGGCGGTGGCGTCGATCCGCCGCCCGGCTTCCACCCTTATCCGCGGTCAGGCCGATCCACCGACCCGCTGTCCCGCAACCGCATCCGCCATGAGATCGACGATCTTGCGCATCACCGCGATCGCGGCGTCCTCTCCGAGGCCAGAGCGTCGATGGCAGTCGAAGGCGGCATACATCGCGCCGATCGCCGCATCGTCATAATCGAGTTGCTGCGCCTCCACGGCCTCCGTGGCCATGTCAATGATCGCGCGACGCACCATCTCCGACTTTTCGATTTCGGACATCTTGGACCCTTACTCCCAGTTTCGCGTCGATCTTTATCCGCGCCTATCCGCGCGCGCCAGACTCGACGCCAGGCGCAGCCAGAGGAAGCGGTCAGGCCATGCGTTCGCGCACCACCGTTTCCAGCACGCTGAGCGGCATCGCCCCCAGCGTCAGGACCTGGTGGAACGCCTTCGGGTCCCAGTCCGGCCCCGCCTTGCGCCTCGCCTCGTCGCGCAAGCGGGTCCAGACCGTGTGCCCGATCTTGTAGCTGCACGCCTGCCCCGGCCAGACCGTGTAACGATCGATCTCTCCCTGGCTTCGGCCACGCGCGATGCCGGTCGTCGCGATCAGATAATCGGTCGCCTTCTCCCGGCTCCACCGCTTGGCGTGCATGCCCGAATCCACCACCAGGCGCGTCGCACGGAACAGCAGCGACTGGAGATATCCGACCTGGCCCAGCGGATCGCCCTCATACATCCCCATCTCTTCGGCGAGCTGCTCCGAATAGAGCGCCCAGCCTTCCGAATAGCCCGAATAGAAGCCCCGGCGACGGATCAGCGGGATGTCCTGACTCTCCAGTGCCGACATGACCTGCAAATGATGGCCCGGCACCGCTTCGTGGTAGCTCAGCGTCGCCAGCCCGAATTTCGGCCGGTCGAACGTGTCGCGCAGGTTGATGAAGTAAATGGCGGGTCGCGACCCGTCGAGCGAGGCGGACTGGTAATAGCCGCCCGGCGCGCCCGCCTGGATGGCTTCGGGAACACGGCGGATTTCGACCGGGGCCTTGGGCAGAACCGCGAATTGTTCGGGCAGGCGCCGGGTCATCGCGGCAACCTGCGCGCGTAATTGCTCCAGCAGGGCCTCGCGTCCGGGATCGGTGTTCGGATAAAGCTGATCGGGGCGCCTGTTCAGCGCGACCAACCGCTCGCCGACGCTGCCCTGGCCCATGCCCTGCGCCTTCAGGATCGTATCGATCCGCGCACCGATCTCCGCCACCTGGGCCAGGCCGAGCCGGTGGATCTCGTCGCCGGTCATCTCGGTGGTTGTCGCCGCGCTGACCGCATCGCTGTAATAGGCCGCGCCGTCCGGCAGACGCCAGACGCCCGCATCATGCACCGCCCGCCCCCGCAATTCGGTCACGAGCGCACGCTGGCGATCGAGCGCGGGGAACACCCGCTCGGCCATGAGCAGGGCGACCGTCCGGGCACGCTCGGGCGGCAGGTTCGCCGCCTTCAGCTTGGCGGCCAGATCCATGGCCGGGCCGGTAGCCTCGGGCGCCTTGTCGCGGACCGCCGCCAACTGCTTCAGCGTCGTGTCGAGGATATAGTCGGGCGCGAACACTCCCTTGCCCGCATCCTCGCGCTGGCGCCGGGTTTCGGCATCGATGGCCTGTCCGAACGCCTCGACCCGCGCAACATAGGCATCGGCGTCTGCGGCGGTCGTCACCCGATGCTGGCTGGAGAGGAAATCGGGTACGTCGCGATAGGCACCCGACAACTGGCTGAGGACATAGGGCGCATAGCGTCCCGCACTCGCACCAAAGGCATAACGCTCCCCCGCCAGCGTCCGGTCGAGATTATAGGCCACGACGTCATAATCCAGCCTGGCCGCCGGGCCCAAGCTCTGGCGCGGAATCGCCAGCAGCGCCGCCCGCTCCCGCCGGGCACGCGCGAAGACCTTGGCCTCCCCAGCGCGCGAGGCGTCGGACAGTTTCGCCTTCAGATGCACGCGGGCGCCGGTGTCCAGGCCAAGCGACGTCGCCTGTTCCGGCGCATCCTCCAAGCGTTCGTAGAAGAACTGGTCCAGCAGCGTGCGCAATTCGGCTTCCCGTGCGCCTCCCGCCGCCGATAACGGTCCCGGCACCCCGGCACCGATCGCGGCGAGGCCCGCAGAGGCAAGGAATTGGCGACGTCGCATGGGCGCTCCCGTTATCAAATCGATCGAAGGAACAACGCTAAGCTATTGAGCATGGCTTGCAAAGGCTGCCATTCGAGGGGCTTGTGCGATCAGGGCCGACGCCGGACGGCCGGTTTTCGGCGGGTTCGTGCTGCCCCGTCTCAGCGATATCGCGCCATCGTCACCTTCAGCACGACGGGCCGGTCGACGATATTGATCCCGTAATCGGTCTGGTCGCCATTCCACACCCTGTCCATGACCCAGCGGCCATCGGCGAAATGGCCTTCCTCGACGCGGAGGACCATCGCTCTGGGATCGGGCGTCGCGGGCTCGAAACGGACGCGGACATGATCGCCGACCAGCAGGAATTCGTCGGCCGAAAGATGGAGGACCGCAACGCCGCCGACCGGCTCTGTCGCCCAGGGTGCGGATTCGGACTTCAACCAGGTCCAGCTCTTCTCGCCGAACTGCCACTGGCCAAAGCTCGCCTGGATTGACCATGAACCCATCACCGTCCGCCGGTCCGCTCCGTCGTCGGGCTTGGACGCACCCCAGGCCGGATGCTCGAACGCCAGTCGGGCCCAATCGCGCATGACGGGCGTGAGCGCTCCATAAGGCCCCGCAAAGGCGTTCAGGGTCGTCTCGTCCAGGGCACGCGCGCCAAGAGGATAGTTGAAGAAGCCCGTGTCATCCATGCCGAAGGGGGCAAAGCCGATCGCCCCTCGCCCCAGCGCATCATAGAAATAGCGGGCGAATTCGCGCGCATTGCCGATCTCTGGCACCAGCAGAGGGTTGTCGGGGCGGGCATAGGCGTCGAGATAGAGCCCGACATTCCGGTTCGCGCGATCATAGATATCCGGTGCCTCGGCATCGATCGCAGGCGCGGCGACCTTCCAGATGTCGAGAACGTCCTGCTGGGGCCCGCCGCTCGCCACGCCGTCGGGATCGGGCACGTTGGAAGGGCCCGCCAGCGCCGCGTTGACGAACATGGGCAGCGGCTTGACCGCCTTGCCGGCCGCCGCGATCTCGTTGACGTAGCGCGCGGTGTACCAGCTATTGAACGCCCGGTCGGCCTGCGCCCCGAACACCGCCTGCCAGTTCCCACCCCGCTTGCCGAGCCTGCGGACGAGCGCGTCGGGCACCGGGCCTTCGAACAAGCGCTGGGCCTCCACCCCGAAGTCACGCGGATTGCGATAGCTGCCGACCTCGTTTTCCGGCTGCACCATGATGACGGTGTTCTGCCGGTCCTGCGCCTTCAAAAACGCCATCAGCCGCACGAAGGCTCGCTTGTCGGCCTCCAGCGTGGACCGGGCCATCGGCGACAGGACATCATGATCCCTGCCGTCGCGCGTCTTCATCCTGGGAAAGCGGCGATTGTCCAGCTTCACCCAATCGGGGGTGTAGCCGGGTGAGGTGTTCTTCCAGGTGCCGAACCAGAGAAGGACGATCCGTTTGTCATGCGCCCGTGCCTGATCCAGCAGCGTCTGGACGAAGCCGAAATCGAACCGGCCTTCCTCGGGCTCGATCTGCTGCCATGCGACGGGGATTTCGACGGTGTTGGCATGAAGCCGGTCGAGCAAAGGCCAGACCTGCGGCAGCGCGGCGGCATAGTTGCTCGAATTGTTGACCTGCGCGCCCAATATCACGAACGGTCGCCCATCGACGATCAGCGCATGTCGCCCATCGCGCGTCACGATGCGCGGCACGTCTTCGGACTGGGCGGCAATGGACTGGGCGGCAATGGACTGGGCGGCAATCGGCGGCGCCATCACCAGCATCGCGGCCACCAGCATCCGTGCGGCGCACATCACGACGTGGCGCATGATCATCCTCCCCATTTATCGGCGGCCTGTGTGCACGCACGTCCGGCGGCGATCAACCGCGCTGGGGCTTTACCTGCGCTGCTCAGGCGCTTCGAGGGAGGATAAAGGCATTTCGGCGCACATCGGACATGACGGTCCTATCCCGATGACCCGTCCACGGACGCCGCATTTCCCGGGTCACGTCATTCCCGGACCCTGGGTCGTTCAGGGCGTCTGTTCCATCGCCACGGGGCCGCTCACCACATGCGCCTTGGCATCGCGGGCAGCCTCAGTGCGCAACGAGCGCTGGGCCATGACGGACCACGCCGCTTCCGCGCGCAGACAGCGTTCGCGGACATTGGCCAGATCGGCTTCGGCCGCCTGTTCCCGGCAGTTGGAGGCGCGTTGCATAAAAAGTTCGGAGTCACGCATGGCATGATGTCCTTCGCGAAAGAGGTGATCGAGGATCGTCACCGATCATGCCGGGCGGGGTCGCGAACGCCCCCGCACCGGCCAACCGGTCATTCCACCGGTTGAAGATTGACCGCCGCCATCTTGCCGCGACGATCCTCTTCCAGTTCGTAACCGACACGCTGGTTCTGCTGGAGGGTGATCATCCCAGCCCGCTCCACCGCCGAGATATGGACAAAGGCGTCGTTGCCGCCCTGATCCGGCGTGATGAAACCATAGCCCTTGTCGGCGTTGAAGAATTTGACGGTGCCGTTCTGGCTCATGATATTTTCCTTCGGTTGACGGACCACCGGAGATCGGCAGGCCGCGGGGCCTCGACAGCAGGGAAAGAAGGAAAAAGGGCCGCAAAGCGCCGAAGACCGTCGATATGCGACTAAAGCCTTCGCAATATGGGGATCAGGCGGCCAAAACGCAACCTACGCCGATCATGGGCGGGGGCGCGGCCGATCGATAGTCCGCGGCCAGCCGTCGAATTTCGGAGGGGGTGAACCCCGGACAAGGGGCGCCCGCCGCATCCGGCGCCTCGCGCCAGTCGCCGATCGTGGCCATACGGACGGGGCGCATGGCCACCATCCCGATCCAGTGCGCCAGCAGGACGTCCAATTCGCGAAAGCTGTTGGCCGTCACCCGGCTGCGCACCGCGCGTTGCCGATCGCTCAGCCCGTGACGGTCCTTCGCCCATAGCGGCGCGATCCGTTCCTCGACCACGCCGATGCCGTTCATCAGTGCGCGATAGGCGCGCTCGCGATCCTCGACGGTGGTGCGACGACGGCGGCTCATCGACGGCTCGCCCGATGCCAGTACCAGCGCCGCAGCCAGCGGTTGATCGACCGCGCGATCATGCCGAATGCACCGCGATCGACGACACTCCGTGGCGCGCAACGGACCGTAGCGCCAAGCCCCTGGACAACAACAGAAGAGAAAAGGTCACGGCATGCTCCTGCGCGACAAGCGGGAGCACGAAGTCTCTCAGCCGCCAGCGCTTGTGGTCGTCAAACCGGCGATATCCGGGACTAGCACGATGCCGTCTGGCCGTCGCGCTGTTTCTGAGGTTCGGACCGCGCGGCCCTCGCCGACTGCACGCCCCATTTGCCCCGGGACGTTTTCGTGCGGGACCAAATCGCGTTACGCACGTTGTTCGAGGCACTTGGGGAACGGACCGTCGTTCCGAGCGGCTGGCCGATACGATAACGATATCAGGGGAAATGGGATGGTGGCGGAGAAAAGCGAGTTTTCAGTTTCGCGGCGAGGCGTCATCATGGGAAGTGCCGCGACCGCCATGGCCGCCCATGCCCCGGCCGAGGCCCAAGGAGGAAGGACGACCATGCCCGCCGATCCCGGCCTCATGCCCCTGACGCTCAAGGTCAACGGACAGTCGCGCGCCCTGTCGCTCGACCCGCGTACCACGCTGCTCGACGCCCTGCGCGAGCATCTGCACCTGACCGGCACCAAGAAAGGGTGCGACCATGGCCAGTGCGGTGCCTGCACGGTGATCGTCAACGATCAGCGGATCAACAGTTGCCTCAGCCTCGCGCTCCAGCATGACGGCGATGCGATCACCACGATCGAAGGGCTGGGCACGCCGGAGGCGATGCACCCGATGCAGGCCGCATTCGTCCGGCACGACGGATATCAGTGCGGTTACTGCACGCCCGGCCAGATCTGTTCGGCGGTCGCGGTGCTGGATGAGATCAAGCGCGGCATTCCCAGCCATGTGCAGGCCGATATCACCGCCCGCCCCCAGGCCACCAATGCCGAGATGCGCGAGCGGATGAGCGGCAATATCTGCCGCTGCGGCGCCTATTCCAACATAGCCGACGCCATGGCCGAGGTAGCGGGAGTCGAGGCATGAAGGCCTTTACCTATGAGCGTGCCAAGGATCCGGTCGTGGCGGCGCGCGCGGCCACCCGGCCGGGCGCGAAGTTTCTGGCGGGGGGCACCAATCTGCTCGACCTGATGAAGATCGAGGTCGAAACGCCGACCCATCTGATCGACGTGCAGGATCTGGGTCTCGATCGGATCGAAAAGACCAAGGAGGGAGGCCTGCGGATCGGCGCCTTCGCGACCAATACCGCGCTGGCCGCCGACGAACGGGTGCGCCGTGATTATGGCGTGCTGTCCCGCGCGATCGTGGCGGGCGCGAGCGGCCAGTTGCGCAACAAGGCGACGACCGCGGGCAACCTGCTCCAGCGGACGCGCTGCCCCTATTTCTACGACACGAACATGGCGTGCAACAAGCGCAAGCCCGGCACCGGGTGCAGCGCGATCGGCGGCTATTCGCGCCAGTTGGCGGTCGTGGGATCGAGCAACGACTGTATCGCCACCAATCCCAGCGACATGAACGTCGCGATGCGCGTCCTGGACGCGGTGGTGGAGACGGTAGACCCGCAGGGGCAGGCCCGCACGATCCCGATCGCCGATTTTCACCGCCTGCCGGGCGATACCCCGCATATCGAAACGACGTTGCAGCCGGGTGAGCTGATCACCGCCGTCACCCTCCCCCGTCCGATCGGCGGCACGCATATCTACGAAAAGGTACGCGACCGCGCCTCCTATGCCTTTGCGCTGGTTTCGGTGGCAGCGGTCGTCCAGAAGGACGGGACCGGCCGGGTGGCGGTGGGCGGCGTCGCACACAAGCCATGGCGGGTAGAGGCCGCCGAAGCCGTGATGCCGCGAGGGGCCAAAGCGGTGACGGCGACATTGCTCGCCGATGCCCGCCCCACCCAGGACAATGCCTTCAAGCTGCCCCTTGTCGAACGGACGCTGGCGGCGGCGATCAGCCAGGCGAGGACCGCATGAAGTTCACCGAGCCGTCAGGCCCCAACCCCATCGACCGGATGACCGTGGTCGGCCATGCGCAGGACCGTATCGACGGCCCCAAAAAGACCACCGGCCTCGCACCCTATGCCTATGAGTGCCACGCGGAGGCCCCCGACGCGGCCTATGGGTGGATCATCGGCTCGGCGATCGCCAAGGGGCGTATCCGCGCGATGAACCTCGATGAGGCGCGGGCGGCCCCCGGCGTGCTGGCCATCGTCACCGCCGCCGAGGCGGGCAAGCTGGGCAAAGGCCATTTCAATACCGTGAAGCTGCTCGGTGGCCCGGAGGTCGACCATTACCACCAGGCCATCGCGATCGTCGTCGCCGAAACCTTTGAACAGGCGCGCGCGGCGGCGGGTCTGGTCCGCATCGACTATGAGCGGACCAAGGGCCAATATGATCTGGCCGATGCGCTCAAGACCGCGCCGCTGACCGGCGGAGGCGCGGATGGCAACGCCCCCGCCGCCGAACGGACCGGTCAGTTCGAGCGGGCCTTCTCCGCCGCCCCGGTGACGCTCGACGCGACCTATACGACACCGGACCACAGCCATGCGATGATGGAACCCTTCGCCTCGACCGCGTCCTGGGACGGCGATGCGGTCACCGTCTGGACATCCAACCAGATGATCGCATGGGGCCGCGGAGACCTGGCCAAGACGCTGGGCCTGCCCAAGGAGAAGGTGCGGCTGATCTCGCCCTATGTCGGCGGCGGCTTCGGCGGAAAGCTGTTCCTGCGCGCCGACGCGGTGATGGCGGCGCTGGGCGCGCGGGCGGTCGGCCGGCCGGTCAAGGTCGCGATGCAGCGGCCGTTGGTCGCGAACAACTCCACCCACCGCCCCGCAACGACGCAGCGCATCCGCATCGGCGCGGCCAAGGACGGCACGATCCAGGCCATCGCACATGAAAGCGGTTCGGGCGATCAACCGGGCGGTGGTCCCGAAACCGCGGTCAACCAGACCAAGCTCCTCTATGCCGGTCCCAACCGGTTGACCTCGATGCGGTTGGCGGTCCTCAATCTGCCTGAGGGCAATGCGATGCGTGCGCCGGGTGAGGCGCCGGGGATGATGGCGCTGGAAATCGCCATGGACGAAATGGCGGAAAAGCTGGGCATGGACCCGGTCGCCTTCCGCGTGAAGAACGACACCCAGGTCGATCCCGAGAAGCCCGACCGCCGCTTTTCGCAGCGCCAGCTTGTTCGCTGCCTGGAGGAAGGTGCGCAGCGTTTCGGCTGGTCGCAGCGCAACGCACGGCCGGCGCAGGTTCGCGACGGCCGCTGGCTGGTCGGCATGGGTGTGGCGGCGGCCTTTCGCAACCACATGAACATGAAGTCCGCCGCACGTGTGACGCTCGATACGAGCGGCCGGGTCGTCGTTGAAACCGACATGACCGATATCGGCACCGGCAGCTATACGATCATCGCCCAGACCGCCGCCGAGATGATGGGCGTACCGTTGAACGCCGTCGATGTCCGGCTGGGCGACAGCGCCTATCCGGTATCGGCGGGCTCGGGTGGCCAGTTCGGTGCGGCCAATGCGACGGCAGGCGTCTATGCGGCCTGTGTGAAGTTGAGAGAGGCGATCGCCCAACGGCTGGGATTCAACTCTGCCGACATGACCTTCGCCGACGGAAAGGTGACGGGCGGCAATCGCTCCGTCCCGCTGCGCGAAGCCGTCGGCGGGAGCGCCCTGTCGGCGGAGGACGGGATCGAGTTCGGCGACCTCGACAAGACCTATCAGCTATCCACCTTCGGCGCGCATTTCGTGGAGGTCGGGGTCGATGCCTATACCGGGGTCACGCGGCTGCGGCGGATGCTGGCGGTCTGTGCGGCGGGGCGCATCCTGAATCCCAAGGCGGCGCGTAGCCAGGTGATCGGGGCGATGACCATGGGCGTCGGCTCGGCGCTGATGGAGGAACTGGCGGTCGACAAGCGCTTCGGCTTCTTCGTCAACCATGACCTGGCGGGCTATGAGGTGCCGGTGCACGCCGACATACCGCATCAGGAGGTCGTTTTCCTCGAGGAAGCCGATGACAAGGCCAATCCGATGAAGGCCAAGGGCGTGGGCGAACTGGGCCTGTGCGGTGTCGGCGCGGCGGTGGCGAACGCCGTCTACAACGCGACCGGCGTGCGCATCCGCGACTATCCGCTGACGCTGGAAAAGCATCTGGATCGCCTGCCCGCCATGGCGTGATCGGAACGCGCGGGCGCAGGACGAGGAAGCCAGCGATCCGCCCGTCTGCACCAAATCGACACGGCCTCCCCATGGAAATCCGGCACGCACGTCCTATAGTCATCCCCAATTGGGGGTGACGATGAAGCTGTTTCTGATCGCGCTTGTGGGGACGAGCGCATTGACCCAGGTGGCGCAGGCGGCGGACAAGCCGGTCATCGCGCCGGTTCCTGCCTGGGTCAAAACGGTAACCCCCGCCCCCATCCCGGCCAAGGCGGACGAAATGCCGATCCGCCTGCTGCTCTCCGACCAGCAGGTGCTGCTCGACAAGGAGGGCACGGAGACGGTCTTTGGCCGCACGGTCATCCAGATCCAGACACCGCAGGGGCTGGCAGCGGGCAACATCTCCATTCCCTGGCGGCCGGAGACGGACACGCTGACCGTCCACAAGCTGTTGATCCGGCGTGGCGACACGGTGATCGACGTACTTGCGTCCGGCCAGACCTTCACCGTCGTCCGGCGGGAGCAGAATCTGGAAAGCGCGACGCTCGACGGGGTGCTGACTGCCAATATCCAGCCCGAGGGACTTCAGGTCGGCGACACGCTGGAAATCGCAACGTCGGTCACTTCACGCGATCCGGTGATGAAGGGGCACGTCGAACATATGGCGGGCGCGTGGAACGGCTATCCGGTCGGGCGCGCGCATCTGCGTGTCGAATGGCCAAGTGCAATGCCGCTTCGCTTGCGCGCGACGAGCGCACTGCCGCCCATCAAGCCGGTAAAGGCCGGCGACCGGACCAGTACCGAGATGACGCTGGACGGCGTCCAGCCGCTGGTCGCGCCCAAGGGCGCACCCGCGCGCTATGGCATGGGCCGGATCGTCGAAATGACCGATTATGCCAGCTGGGCCGATCTGGGCGCGCTGATGGCCCCACTCTATGACAAGGCCGCCGTCATCCCGGCCGAGGGACCGCTGCGCACGGAACTGGAGCGCATCCGGGCGCAGTCCCCCGATCCGAAGGTCCGGGCCGAGGCCGCCCTGGCGCTGGTCCAGGACAGGGTGCGCTATGTCGCGTTGCAGATGGGCGCGGGCGGCTATGTCCCGGCCGATGCGGCGGAAAGCTGGTCGCGCCGCTATGGCGACTGCAAGGGCAAGACCGCGCTTCTGCTGGCGCTGCTGCATGCGATGGACATCAGCGCCGATGCGGTCGCGGTCAATTCCGGTGGCGGCGACGGGATCGATCAGCGTTTGCCGATGGCCGGCCTGTTCAACCATGTCATCGTTCGCGCGCAGATCGCCGGGCGGACCTATTGGATGGACGGAACGCGGACGGGGGACACCAGCCTCGACCGGCTGATCGTGCCGCATTTCGGATGGGGCCTGCCCCTGGTGGCGACGGGCGCGACGCTGGTCCATATGGTGCCGCCACCGATCGACGTGCCGACCAACGACGTGACGATCCAGATCGACGCGACAGCGGGACTGGCCGCCCCCGCTCCTACGCGGATCGAGACCATCCTGCGCGGCGACGATGCGATCGCCACCAATGCCATGATCGCCTCCCTGGCGGGGGACGCGCGCGACCGGATGCTGCGCGAATATTGGAAGAACCAGTATGACTTCATCGAGGTGAAGTCCGCCACCGCCAGCTTCGATCCCAAGACCGGCGAGGACCGGCTGGTGATGGAGGGGGTTGCCCGCATGGACTGGGGCGGCGACAGCTATACGACCGACGGCACGGGGGTCGGCTACCGCGCGGATTTCACTCGCGACCCGAGCGCCGACAAGGATGCGCCCTATACGGTCGACTATCCGATCTTCAACCGCGTGCGGGAGACGATCCTGCTGCCCAAGGGCAATGGTGCGTTCCGGCCGGCTGCGGGGATCGAGGTCGACCAGACGATCGCCGGGATCGCCTATCGCCGCCACGCCACGCTGAAGGACAATGTCTTCACCATCGAGCGGAGCGAGCGCAGCCTGGTTTCCGAAATTTCCGCCAAGGACGCGATCGCGGCGCAGGCGACGCTGCGCACACTGGCCGACACGCCCGCCAAGCTGAACAAGCCGCTCGGCTATGTCGTCACCGACAAGGAGGTCGCGGCGGCGGCGGCGGACACGCCGACCTCGGCCTATGAATATGGCCAGCGCGCCCTGCTCTATGTCAGTCGCGGCATGCGGCAGGAGGCGATCGCCGATTACGGCAAGGCGATCGAGCTGAACCCCAACAATGTCTGGGCGATGGCGAACCGCGCGATCACGCGGATCGAAATGGGCGACCTGGCCGGCGCCAAGGAGGACCTCTCCCGCGCGGACAAGATCGACCCCAACCACGGCCCTACGCATCTCGCACGCGGCATGATCGCGGAGCGGGAAAACCGGCCCAAGGATGCGATCGCCGCCTATGGCAAGGTGCTGGAGCAGGATCCGACCGACCTCTTTGCGCTCGATCGCCGGGGACGCGCCTATTACATGATCGGCGACGCGAAACGTGGGATGGCCGACAGACAGGCCGCCGTCGATGCGGGGATCAAGGCGGCCCCCGAAGCGGCGAACGCCTATGTCGACCGCTCCAACCTGTTGATCGATCAGCAACGTTATGCCGAAGCGATCAAGGATCTCGACCACGCCCTGTCGATCGAACCCGGGAATGCGCAGGCCCTGGCCAATCGCGCCATCGCCCAGGCCTGGTCGGGAAACTATGAAGCGGCCGGGAAGGACCTGACCGCGGTCGAGGCGATCGCCCCCCGCAACATCACTGCCATGCGGGCGCGTGGCCTGGTCGCGCAGCGACAGGGCAAGGATCGCGATGCGATCACCGCCTATTCCAAGGCCCTTGAGATCGATCCCGGCGACATCTTCGCGCTCAGCCACAGGGCCGAGTCCGCCTATCGGCTTCAGGAATATGACAGCGTGTTGAAGGATATGGCGACGATCCTGGCCATCCAGCCGCGCCTGATCGAAGCGCATATGCTGCGCGCCAACACCCTGCTTCGCCAGCACAAGGAGGCGGAGCTGACGGCGGCGGTGGAGACGATGGCCGCGGCCGATCCGGGCAATGCCTATACGCAGGTCGCCGCCGCCAATTTCTATTACGGCATGGGGAAACCCGCCGAAGCCATGAAGGCCTATGACCGTGCGATCGCGGCGGGCGCGGAGGGGTTCATCTATCTCAACCGTGCGATGCGGCGGCCCAAGAGCGATGTGGCCGGACGCCGCGCCGATTTCGACGCCGCGCTGCGCCTCGAACCCGACAATGAGGAGGCCATCACCGGCAAAGCCAATTTCCTGGCAGAGACCGGCGACCTTCCCGGCGCCATTGCCGTCTATTCCAAACTCCTCGCCAGCAAACCCGATCAGATCGATGCGCTGGTCGGACGCGGCATGGCCTATAGCCGACAGGGCGACGCCGCACGGGCCGACGCCGATTTCCGTCATGCCCGCGACAAGGCGTCCCAACCGACCGAACTTAACGCCATGTGCTGGAACAAGGCGACGGCCGGTATCGCGTTGGAATCTGCCTTGGCGGACTGCAACGCCTCGCTGGCCAAAGCGGACGATGCCGCAACGCTCGACAGCCGGGGTCTGGTCCAGTTGAGGCTGAACCATCCAGACGAGGCGATCGTCGACTATGACAAGGCGCTCGCCAGGAACGACCGCAATGCTTCTTCGCTGTTCGGACGCGCTATCGCCTGGGCGCGCAAGGGGGACAAGGCGAAGTCGGACGCCGATGCCGCCGCCGCCATCAAGCTACGGCCCGATATCGAGAAGACCTATGCGGACTATGGCGTGACCCGGTAGCGCCATCGGCCTGGGATGGTGGCGAACAGCGGCTCGATCAGTCGGGCTGCTCCGCTCTGTGTCGCCGAGACCATGATTTTGCGCGAAGCATCCGAAATTCGCGCGACCATATGGATATTCTCGTTGCATCCAAACCACAAATGCTTCGCTATCGGCTCGCCGCCCAGGAGGTGGTGACGGGGGGAACGTATCAAGGCATGAACGACGCGATCGACAGTTTCTGGCACAGCGCAAGTGGCATATTGTCGCCGCATGGCCCGGCCACCGCCGCCACCGCGACCAGCTATGCCCCCGGCGACTACAGCATTCACTTTTTCCTGCAACTGGCAGTCATCCTGTTCGCCTGCCGCGTCGTCGGATGGCTGGGGCAACGATTCCTCGCCCAGCCGCCCGTGGTGGGCGAGATGATCGCGGGCGTCGTGCTGGGGCCGTCGCTGTTGGGGTTGGTTTTCCCCGATCTGCAGGGCGCGATCTTTCCCAAGGAAACCCGCAACGTCCTTTATGCGGGCGCTCAGCTCGGCGTCGCGCTCTACATGTTCCTCGTCGGCCTGACCCTGCGCCTCGATCATTTCCAGTCCAAGGCTAGAAGCGCGATGGCGGTTTCGGCGTCGGGGGTCGTCGCGCCTTTCCTGATCGCGGTGGCGATCACGCCGCTCCTCCTGCCCGTGCCCGGCCTATTCGCGCCGGGGATCAGCCAGGCCAATGCGACCCTCTTCATGGGGGCCTGCATCGCCCTTACCGCCTTCCCGATGCTGGCGCGGATCATCAATGAGCGCGGGCTGGCGGACAGTCCGCTGGGCACGCTGTCGCTGGCGGCGGGGGCGTTCGACGACGCCGCGTCCTGGTGCGTGCTCGCCATCGTGCTGGCGACCTTTGGTGGCGGCAGTGGCATCGCGATCCTCGCGATCGGCGGCGCTATCCTGTATGTCGGCTTCCTGGTCCTGTTCGGCCGCCGTCTACTCGCGCCGCTCGGCCGTGCGGTCGAGGCACGGGGGGAGATGAGCATGAACGTGCTCGCCCTGACCCTGATGGCCTTTTGCATATCGGCCTTCATCATGGATGCGATCGGCGTCCACGGCATCTTCGGCGGCTTCATCCTGGGGGTGTTCATGCCGCGCGGCCTGTTCGTCAGCGAGCTGAAGAAAAAGGTCGAGCCGCTGGCGGTCGTCCTGCTTCTTCCCATGTTCTTCACCTATTCGGGGCTGAACACGCGAATGGACATGGTGAACTCCGCGATGCTGCTCATGATCGCGCTGGGCATCCTGGCGGCGTCGATCGCGGCCAAGTTCGGAGCCTGCTATCTCGCCGCGAAGCTATGCGGCGAGGATAACCGGACCGCGTTGGGCATCGGGGCGCTGATGAACTCTCGCGGTCTGATGGAACTGATCATCATCAATATCGGCCTGCAAAAGGGGATTATCGGGCCGGCGCTGTTCTCCATGCTGGTGCTGATGGCGATCGTCACGACGATGATGGCCAGCCCGCTGTTCGAGCTGGTCTATGGCCGCAAGGCGCGGGTGATGGGCGAGATGGAGGCATTGAAGACCAGCGCGGCCTGACGACCGGCTGGAAGCGTAGGCATACCCCTCCTCCGTGCCCCGCAAACACGAAAAAGGCGGCCTCGGCCGCCTTTTGTCGCCCAGCAAGGGTCGGGGGATCAGGCCGTCTTCCTGCGCCGACGACGTGACGCGGCGACCAGGCCAACGATGCCGGCACCGAAAAGGGTCAGCGTCGCTGGTTCCGGTACCGAGGCCGGACGGTTGAAAAAGGCCACATTGTCCAGTTCGAACGCGGTTCCCGCAGATTCGAATTTCAACGACCCGATCTTCTGAAGCGAGCTTGGATCCAGCGTGAAGGTGACATAGCGATTCACTTCCGCCGTGTTATAGGCCGCACCGGCGCCTGCGCCGGGGCCGATGTCCAGGCCGGTGACCGCGCGGATCAGATTGCCCGCGGTGTCAAGGATCGACAGCGTATTGTAGCTGTCGGCCGACCCCCAATAGAGGCTGATGCCGTCAAAGCCCGTCTGCGAAGAGATCGTCGCGGCCTTGCCCCCATCGATCATCAGATACTTGCTCGTGTCGCCCTGCGGCGTGCTGTATCCGTTCCGCGATCCGAACGTGATCAGACCGTTCCCGGACAGCGAGAAGCCGTTGGGAATGGCGCTGTCGAAATCGACGACGGTCGCGCCGGCTGGCGCGGGCTGATCCCAGGCCTGCGATGTCAGCGAGTCCGCCGCCATGGCCGGTGAAACCAAAACTGCGCCGAACAGAATGCCCGCCATCGCCTTGCCGATCTTCGCCATCATCAATCTTCCTGCCAATGCGAACCCGCGACGTCCGAAATCGCCCGGTGAGAGCCGATCGCCCTCGATATGATACCCCATAGAACCAGGCCGCCCGGTCCCGCACCCCCAAATGGCCGCCGGAACTGCCGCATAATGAGACAGTCCCGCCCGATGCCACTCTGGGACGAGCCGAGGGTACGCGACCGTCCCTTTACGCTATGTCAACGCGAATCGCACACATGACGACTCAGTCGGGACAGTGAACAGGGAATGGGCGTGAAACGCGGCAAGGTCTTCATCATCGCAGGCATCCTACTCGTGCTGGTCATATTGGGGTTCATCGCCCTGTCACTGTTGCGGCGCCCCGCCGCGACACCGGCGCCGACACCAGTCTTTGTCGATCGCCCTGCCCCGGCAATCGCGCCCGCCGCTGCGCAGGCTCAGGCGACCAAGGCGCCGGGCGATGCCGCGACGCAGAAACGGCTCGGCGACGCGTTGCTGGCCGCGCGTCGTTTCGAAGAGGCCGCCGCCGCCTATCGCGCCTCGCTGGCGATCGATCCCAACCAGTCGACCGCGTGGTCGGCGCTGGGCGAAGCGGTGATGCAGACCACCAAGTCGAATTCGGTCGATCTGCCCGCCCCGGCAACCGAGGCGTTCAACAAGGCGCTCGCGCTCGATCCCCGCGACGCCAGGGCCCGCTTCTACTTCGCAATGCAGAAGGATCTGAAGGGGCAGCATGACGAAGCGATCGGCGAATGGCTCGCACTTCTTCGCGAAGTCCCCGCCGGTTCCGACGCCGATGAGGCGATCCGCTCGACGCTGGCGGCCTCGATCAAGCGGAACGTCAATCTGATCCGCCAGGCGGTCGATGAAGCGGGGCGCGCCCAGCCGCGCTACAAATCCAAACCCTGATCGCGCGATAAGGCTCGGGATCAGACGCTCGACCCGGATCGGGCGACCAACGGGGCGTGAAGGGGCTGTCCTTCGCGCCCCTTTTCCTTGCCCGGAGCATCGCATCTCTTTCGCACAATGTTATGTGAGCGGTACATATTGCCTGTCAAACCTCTCATGAACACCACAGAGGCGCCGCGCCCCCAAAAGGCTGATCCAGGACAAGATGCAATTTTTCCGTTGTTTGATCGACTAATCCGGCCCAGACTGATGCTTGGACGACGGCCGAAACGGTCGCGGCCCAGCGTGGCGTGGATGCCGGAAATCATTGTTTAACCCATCCCCGTCGCAGTCATTAATGATAGCGCTATCTTAAGGAGGGGTTATGCTGAAGCGGACAGGGATCGCCCTATTGGGCACATCAAGCCTATTGGCATGCGGCATAGTGGCGGGGAGCCTGCTGGCCCCGGCAGATGCGGTCCAGGCCCAGTCGCTGGCGGTCACGCCCGCACAAACGCTGGAGACGCAGGGACTGACCGTCATGGTCGACCAGAATCAGTTCAGCCCGATCTTCTTCGATGAGAAGAACGCCGGGATCCAGATCGTCCTTCATGGCGAACGGATAGCGACCGACGGTGCGGTCCGGCTGAACCCGACGCCCGAGCAATGGGATCCGGTTCCCGCCTTTGTCAGCCGCACGCGCGGCGCCCAGGCCAATCAGATCGTCGTGCGCTCTACCTATAAGGATGTCGATCTGGATTACCGGGTGAAGGTGACGGCCGAAGGCGACGGCTTCCGAATCGCGGTCGATCTCGACAAGCCGCTCCCGCAGGCGCTGGCCGGCAAGGCCGGGTTCAACCTCGATTTCCTGCCCACCAGCTATTTCGGCAAGACCTATCTGATGGATAGCGCGCCTGGGCTTTTCCCGCGCCACGCGACCGGGCCGATGGCGAAGGACGGATCGGGTGACCCGATGCCGCTGGCCTCGGGCGGCCGGTCGATTACCCTGTCCCCCGAAGACCCGCTGACCCGCGTGACCATCACCTCTGACGCCGGCCCTATTCAGCTCTACGACGCGCGCAACCGGGCGCAGAATGGCTGGTTCGTGGTCCGCTCGCTGATCGCCGCGGGCGCGAAGGACGATGCGATCGTCTGGCACGTCCGCCCCAATGTCGTGAAGAACTGGGTCCGTCCGCCGGTCGTCTCGTTCAACCAGGCGGGATATACACCTGCCCGCGCCAAGATCGCCCTGATCGAGACCGATCCGCATGCGACAGTGCCGGGCGAAGCGGAACTGGTCCGCCTCGCCGCCGATGGCACGCGCCAGTCGGTGCTGCGCGCCGCCGTCACGCCGCGCGGGCGCTGGATGCGGTACAACTATGCCGCGTTCGATTTCTCCAGCGTGCGGGAGCCCGGCATCTACGCCATCGCCTATGGCGGACAAGTCACCAATCCCTTCCGTATCGCCCCGGACGCCTATGATCGCATCTGGCAGACGTCACTGGACACCTTCATCGCCGAGCAGATGGATCATGTCGGCATTCGCGAGCAATATCGTGTCTGGTCGGCCCCCTCGCACCTCGACGACGCGCGACAGGCACCGCCCAATCATGTGCACTTCGATGGGTATAAGATGGGCCCGAACCTCGATTCCCCCTTCAAGCCCGGCGAACATATCCCCGGCCTGAACGTCGGCGGGTTCCAGGACGCGGGCGATTACGACATCCAGACGCCGCAGAACGCCGCCGTGGTGCGCGACCTGGTCTGGGGCCGCGAACTCTATGGCCTGGACTGGGACGAGACGAGCGTGGACGAAGTCGCCCGCGCGGTCGAAATCCGCAAGCCCGATGGCAAGCCGGACGCGGTCCAGCAAATCCGTCACGGCGTCTTGCAACTGCTGGCCCAATACAAGGTGTTCGGCCATGCGATCGTCGGCATCGTCGATCCGGTCCAGCGCCAATATGCGCATCTGGGCGATGCGGGGTCGCAGAGCGATAATCTGACCTATGACGCTTCGCTCAGCGCAAGCGAGCGCAAGGGGGGATCGTCGGGCGCGCAGGACGACCGCTGGGCCTTCACCACCGATCTGCCCGCCAACAACCTCGCCGTGGCAGGAGCACTGGCCGCCGCATCACGGGCGCTGGCCGACAGCGATCCGGCCATGGCGGCCGAGGCATGGGATGCGGCCAAAACATTATGGGGCCGCTTTCAGAATGGACCGATCAAGTCGGGTGACGGCCGCGACGACTCCGGTTCGCCCTGGTCGGCGGACGGCGCCAATGTCGGCGCCACGGTGGAGATGCTCATCACCAGCAAGGGCGACCGCGCCTATGCCGATCGCCTCCGCAAGTTGATGCCGGTGATCGCGAGGAATTTTGCCTGGGTGGGTGCTCCCGCCGTCCGGGCCATTCCCTTCATGGACGCCGGGTATCGCGCCTCGCTCGCCCCGCTGGTCCGCCAGGCCAAGGCCAGGATGGACAGGGAGGCCGCCGGGAACCCCTTTGGTGTGCCGATCAGCGAGGGCAGTTGGGCCGGATCGCATCAGGTGGTTGAGTTCGGCTCGACCGCCTATCTGATGCACAAGGCGTTTCCAGAGATCGTCGGGACCGAATACACGCTGAACGCGATCGACTATGTGCTTGGGCGACATCCGGCCAACAACCTGTCGCTGGTCTCGACCGTGGGCACCGCGTCCAAGCTGATCGGCTATGGTCACAACCGGGCCGATTACGGCTTCATCCCCGGTGGGTTGGTGCCGGGGGTGTTGATCGTGAAACCGGATTTCCCCGAATTGAAGACCGAATGGCCGTTCCTGTGGTTCGAGAACGAATATACGGTCGCAACCACCTCTGCCTATATCCTGGCCGCCAACGCGGCGATCGAGGCGACGAAGGAGGCGCGGTAACGGGCCGACCGGCGGGGCGAGACGATGATGGTCCCGCCCCTCCTCCCCGTCGCGATCATTCCGCGCTGACATATCCCGTCCTTCGCAAAACGCCTCAGATGAAAAATACGTCATGATCGACGCAGGAAATTGACTGCCTAGGCAACTATTGCCATGGCAGCAATATGACATCGCCCGAACCCGATCCCTACGACCCCGAACGTTCCGTCGGTTATCTGACCAAGCGGGTATTCCAGCTTGGTCGTATCGGCATGGAGCCGATCTTTGCCGATGAGGAAGTGACGCACGTCCAATGGAGCGCGTTGATGGCGGTCCAATATGGCGTGGGCGGCACCGCCGCGGAGCTGTCGCGCCATCTGTGCCATGACACCGGGGCCACCACCCGCATCGTCGATACGCTGGAGGAGCGCGGTCTGATCCAGCGCTGCCGCTGTACCGAGGACCGTCGCGTCGTGCGATTGACCCTGACCGAGCGGGGCCGCGAGATCGCGATGCGTTGCAAGGACAAGGCCACGGCGCTGTGGAACGGCTGGCTGTCCGACTGGGCGGAGGAAGATGTCGATCAACTGACCGATTATCTGCTGCGGCTCCGCAATCGGCTGGAGAAGGAAGCATGAAGCGCAGCATCCCTTTGGCCGCCCTGCTGCTCGCCGGCTGTTCGATACCGCAGGCGCATCCTGCCGTCACACCGACCGCGCCGGAGGCGCTGGGGCTGGGCAACGCGCAGGCTCCAGCGGTCGCGGTCGATTGGTGGCGGGGGCTCGGCGACCCGCAACTCGACCGGATCGTCGGCGACGCGCTGGCAGGCAACCCGTCGCTCGACATCGCGATGGCGCGTCTGCGCCAGGCGGAATCGGTGCTGGCAAGCCGCCGAGCCGACAATGGCCCCGCCGTGTCGTTCGACGCGCAGGAGCAATATAGCCGAATTTCGGGCCGTTACACGATCCCGCCACCCTATGCCGGTACGACCCAGTGGCTGGGACAGGCGCAGGCCAATCTGAACTGGACGATCGACCTGTTCGGCCGACAGGCCGCCGCCATCCAGGCCGCCCGCGCCTCGACCCGCGCCGCGACGCTCGACGTCACCGCCGCGCGTCTGGCGCTCGCCGGATCGGTCGCGCAGACCTATATCGAGCTCGCCCGCGCCGAACGACAGGCGGCGATCGCGCGCAGCACCATCGCGACGCGGACCCGCTCGCTGGGGCTGGTTCAGGCCCGCATCCGCAATCACCTCGCCAGCCAGCTCGACGCGAGCAGCGCCCAGACCCTGCTCGCCCAGGCGCGGGTCGCGCTGGCAAGCGCGGAGGCGCAGGCCGCCCTGTCCCGCAATGCGCTGGCCGCCCTGGCCGGGCGCGGACTGGATTATCCAGCGACCATCCAGTCGACGCATGTCGCGCTTGATACTGCCCTGCCCATGCCCGCGACAGTGCCTGCCGACCTGCTGGCACGACGGCCCGACATCGCCGCTGCGCTCGCCCGGATCGATGCCGCCAGCGCGGGCCAGGAGGTGG
This sequence comes from Sphingomonas sp., assembly GCF_039594485.1. Classification (GTDB taxonomy): domain Bacteria; phylum Pseudomonadota; class Alphaproteobacteria; order Sphingomonadales; family Sphingomonadaceae; genus Sphingomonas. The sequence goes on from NZ_JBCNNI010000022.1 coordinate 57,791, forward strand.
CGCGCAAGGCCTTCCTGCCCAACGTCAATCTGCTGGCGCTGGCCGGGTTCCAGGCGGTCGGCCTGGGCAATCTGTTCACCGCCGATGCCGGGACGATCGGTGCGGGGCCGGCCATCCATCTGCCGATCTTCGACAGCGGACGGCTGCGCGCCGGGCTGGTTGGGGCAACCGCCGCGCTCGATCTCGCGACCGCCGACTATAACAACCGGGTCGTCGGCGCGGTGCGCGAGGCCGCCGATGCGGTCACGCGAAGCCGGACCATCGCGGCCGAACGCACACGCCAGACCGAGGTCGTGCGCGGGCTGGCCGAAACCCGCCGCCTGAACGCGATCCGCGTGTCCAGCGGGCTGCAATCGCAACTGGGTCTGATCGATCCTGATATCCGTCAGTTGGAGGCCGATCAGGCCGACGCCAATCTCGCCGCCGATGCGGTCCAGGCGCGGATCGCGCTGGCCGTAGCCCTGGGCGGCGGTTTCTCCTCTTCCACCGAAGGCAAACCGCAATGAGCGACACCCAAGCCGCCGCCCCCGCCGCCACCCCAGTTCCCACTCCGGCGCCCGCCGGCAAACCGAAGGCGCGCAAGACCGGCCTGACCATCCTGGCGATCGTCGTGGTGATCGCCGCGATCGTCTGGGCGGTGTTCCATTTCCTGCTCGCCAAACCGGAGGAAGAGACCGACGATGCCTATGTCGCGGGCGATGTCGTCGCGATCACCGCGCGCGATCCAGGCACGGTGCTGGCCATCCATGCGGACAATACCCAGACGGTCAAACAGGGCGCGCCGCTGATCGATCTCGACCCCGCCACCGCCGATGTCGGCCTCGCCTCCGCCGCCGCCGAACTGGCACGCGCCGTGCGCACGACGCGGGGCGATTTCACCAAGGTCAATCAGAGCGGGGCCGCGATCGTCCAGGCCCAGGCCGTTCTGGCCCAGGCCCAGGCCGACTATGCCCGCCGTCGCGGCGCGGCGGCCGAGGGCGCCGTGTCGGGTGAGGAACTGTCGCACGCCGCCGACGCGGTGAAGGTCGCCAGCGCGAACCTCAATCTCGCCCGTGCCCAGGCCGCGCAGGCGCGCACCACCGTCCAGGGCACCGACGTCTCGACCAATCCGGCCGTATTGGCCGCGATCGCGGCCTATCGCCGCGCGGCGATCACGCGCAACCATATGCACATCATCGCCCCCATCGACGGCGTGGTCGCCCAGCGGACCGTGCAGGTCGGCCAGCAGGTCGCCGCCGGAACCCCGTTGATGGCGGTCGTACCACTTGATCGGCTGTGGGTAGATGCCAATTTCCGCGAGACCCAACTCAAGGATCTGCGCATCGGCCAGCCCGCTACGGTCGTCGCCGACATCTATGGCGGCAAGATCGTCTATCACGGCAAGGTCGTCGGGCTGGGCGCGGGCAGCGGCAATGCTTTCGCGCTCCTGCCACCACAAAATGCCAGCGGCAACTGGATCAAGATCGTCCAGCGCGTGCCGGTCCGCATCGCCCTCGACGCCAAGGAACTGCGCCAGAACCCCTTGCGCGTCGGTCTGTCGGCGACGGTCACGGTCGAAACCGCCGACCAGCGCGGCCCCCGGGTCGGGGCCCCGGCCAACCAGACCTATCGCACCCCCGCGACCGATGCCAATGATCCGGCGATCGAAGCGCGGATCGCGCAGATCATCGCGGCCAATCGCTGATGGCCGGCGCCCCCGCTCAGGGCGGCGCGGGGGCTTCCCCTGCGCCGCTGAAAGGCCCGGCGCTGGCGCTGATCGCCTTCGCGCTGGCGCTGGGCACCTTCATGCAGGTGCTGGATTCGACCATCGCCAATGTCTCGCTGCCGACCATCGCGGGCAATCTGGGGGTCAGTTCGGACAATTCGACCTGGGTCGTCACCGCCTTCGCCGTCGCCAACGGCGTGGCAGTGCCGCTGACCGGCTGGCTGATGGGCAAGTTCGGCGTGGTGCGGACCTTCTGCATCTCGGTCTTCCTGTTCACCATCGCGTCGTTCCTGTGCGGCATCGCGTGGGACCTGTCGTCGCTGATCGGCTTTCGCATCCTGCAGGGCGCGGTGTCGGGCCCGATGATCCCGGGGAGCCAGGCGCTCCTGATCTCGATCTTCCCACCGCAGAAGCGGTCGACCGCGCTCGGCATCTGGTCGATGACGACGCTGGTCGCACCGATCATGGGGCCGATCCTGGGCGGATATATCTCCGACAACTATCATTGGAGCTGGATCTTCCTGATCAACGTGCCGGTGGGCCTGTTCTGCGCGGGCGTCTGCTGGCGCGGGCTGTCGTCGCGCGAAACGCCGACCCGCGACCTGCCGATCGACAAGGTCGGCCTGATCATGCTGGTCGTCTGGGTCGGGGCGCTTCAGATGATGCTCGACCTCGGCAAGAATGACGACTGGTTCCATTCGACCCGGATCGTCGTGATGACGGTGATCGCGATCGTCGGCTTCGTCGCCTGGCTGATCTGGGAACTGACCGACGCCAATCCCGCGGTCGACCTGTCGCTGTTCAAGGGGCGGAATTTCAGCATCGGGACGTTGTCCTTCTGCCTCGGCTATGCGGTGTTCTTCGCCAACACGCTGTTGCTGCCGCTCTGGCTCCAGACGCAGCTTGGCTATACCGCGACCTGGGCGGGCCTTGTTGCCGCGCCGAGCGGGGCTGTCGCCGTGGTGCTGACACCGGTTGTCGCCCGGCTGTCGGGCAAGGTCGATGCGCGGCTCCTGGCGACCATCGCCTTTGCCGCGTTCGGCCTGTCCTACTGGATGCGCTCGGGACTGAACACACAGGCCGGCTTCAGCGACTTCGTCCTGCCCCTGATGGTGCAGGGGATTGCGATGAGCACCTTCTTCCTCGCGATGCTGACCATCGCATTGGACGGCGTGCCCCAGCATCGTATCCCGTCGGCCACCGGCATTTCCAACTTCGCGCGTATCACGGCGGGCAGCTTCGCCGCGTCGCTGACCACGACCATGTGGGACCGCCGGGAAGCATTGCACCAGGCACACCTGTCCGAGGCGATCGGCCAGAACCCGGTATGGCAAATGGCCCGGCAAGGCCTCAATCATCTGGGCCTGTCCGATACGCAGGCGGCCGCGGCGGTGACGCGGCAGATGGTGGGCCAGGCCTATCTGCTCGCCTCGACCGACATCTTCTATGTCTCGGCCTGGCTCTGCATCGTGTTGGCCGGACTGACCTGGTTCACCCGGCGGCCCAAACCCCATGACGGGCCGATCGCCGCTGATTGATCCTGACGAAGCGCCCGGGACCTTCAATCCCGGGCGTGTTCCGTTTAGACTCCCTTGAAAAAGGGAGATGGAAGATGCTGAAACTTTGGGCGATCCTTGCCGCGTTGGCCTTGGTGCAGGCGCCGGTCGATCCCCATCTCCCCGGCCGGACCATCGACACCGTCGCCCCGACCCTGCCCGTCGGAATCAAGCGCGGCGTGCTGATCGTCTCCAAGACCAATGGCTGGCGGCATATCGAGCATATCCCGCATTCCAATGCGGTTCTCGCCGACATCGCCAAGCGACTCGGGCGGCCGAGCTACACCACCGAAAACGCCGCCGTCTTCAACGATGACCAGCTCAGCCGCTTCTCGGTCGTCGTGCTGAACAGCGCCAGCGGCGATTTCCTGACGCCCGAGCAGCAGGCCGCCCTCGCCCGGTTCGTCGCGCGCGGCGGCGGCGTGGTGGCGCTTCATGCGGCCGGGGACAACAGCCATACCGCCGCCTGGTATGTCGACACCGTCATCGGCGCGACCTTCACCGGCCATCCGGGTGGCGCGGATCATATCCAGCCCGCTCGCGTCACCGTCGTCCGCCCCCGCCATCCGGTGATGGCGGGCATATCCTCGCCATGGATGCCGCGCGACGAATGGTACAGCTTCGACGGGAACCCCGCGACACGGGGCATGACGATCCTGGCCCAACTGGACGAAGCCAGCTATCGCCCCGGCGATGCGCTCCGAATGGGCGCGGACCACCCCGTCATGTGGATCAATCCGCGCAGCAAGGGGCGGGTCTTCTATTCCGCGCTGGGGCACGAACCCCAGCTTTACGACGATCCCACCTATCGCCGCATCCTGACCAACGCGATCCGCTGGGCCGCGCGGTGATCAGCACTCGACGACGTTGACCGCAAGACCGCCCAGGCTCGTCTCCTTATACTGGGACTTCATGTCCTCGCCGGTCTGGCGCATCGTCTCGATCACCTGATCCAGGCTGACGATGTGACGGCCATCGCCGTGCAGCGCCAGATAGGCGGCGTTGATCGCCTTGATCGCGCCCATCGTGTTACGCTCGATACACGGAATCTGGACCAGACCGCCGATCGGGTCGCAGGTCAGGCCGAGATTATGCTCCATGCCGATCTCGGCCGCGTTCTCGACCTGTGCCGGATTGCCGCCCAGCGCCGCCGCAAGGCCCGCCGCCGCCATCGAGCAGGCGACGCCGACCTCGCCCTGACAGCCCATCTCCGCCGCCGAGATGGACGCCCGCTTCTTGTAGAGCATTCCCACCGCCGCCGCTGTCAGCAACAGGGTGCGAACCCCATCGCGGGTCGCGCCGTGAACGAAAGTCTCGTAATAGCGCAGCACCGCGGGGATCACCCCTGCCGCGCCATTGGTCGGCGCGGTCACGACGCGGCCGCCGGCGGCATTCTCTTCATTGACCGCCAGCGCCCAGAGGCTGACCCATTCGAACACCAGGCTGGGATCGGTGCGCGGCCCGCGATCGAGCAGTTTCTGGCGGATCGCCTGGGCCCGACGCTGAACCTTCAGCCCGCCGGGCAGGATGCCCGAGGCCGCGCAACCCCGTTCGATCGCGCCGCACATCGCGTCACGAACACGATCGAGAAACGCATCCGTCTCCCCGTCCTCCCGCCAGGCCGCCTCGTTGGCGCGGACGATCTGAGCGATCGACAGTCCGGTCTCCGCCGTTCGCTCCAGCAGTTCGTCCCCGGAGCCAAAGGGATGCGCGAGACGCCGATTGCTCCGCATCGACTCCGCGCCCTCCATACGGATCGCACCGCCGCCGATCGAGTAGAAGCGGCGCACAACCGCGCTGCCGTCGGGCAGGAAGGCGGTGAAGACCATGCCGTTGGGATGTGCCGGCAAAAAGCCGGGGCGGAAGAGCAGATCCGCCTCATGATCGAACGCCATGGCATGTCGCCCGTCGAGCGCGATCCGCCCCGATTCCGCGATGTCGGCGAGCATGCCCTCTATCGCGTCGGGATCCACCGTCTCCGGCGTTTCGCCCGCCAGCCCCAGCAGGACCGCCCGGTCGCTATGGTGCCCCCGCCCGGTCAGCGACAGGGAGCCGAACAATTCGGCCTGCACGCGATCCGGGATCAGTCCGGTGTCGAGCATTTCGACGGCAAAGGCCTTGGCCGCCCGCATCGGGCCGACAGTATGCGAACTCGACGGGCCGATGCCGATGGTGAACAATTCCGTCACGCTGACGGCCGCGATACTGTCATCGCCGCGAGTGGGCGCCGGGGCTGGGGTGACGGGCAGGGTCAAGATCGTTCCAATTGTTACGTTCGCCTCTGACTAGCCCAAGGCGCATCCGCTGGCCAGTGGGCCAAGGTGGAACCGGATCAGCCGAGAGGGGGGAGGCTCTCATAGGCTTCGGGCGCAAGCGGGGTCTGGAACTGACACCCGGCGGAAAAGTCCGTCGCCCATATGATCCGTGCCGTCACCTCGCCCACCTTGGGCAGGCGGAGCCAGATCGTCGACCCCCGCCGCAACGCGGTATAGGTCTGCAACCGCGCGCCGTGAACAGAGATGTCGAGAACCCTGCACAAGGCCCGGGCCAGACCGCCGCGATCCATATCCGCGTCGATCGCCACCGACGTCTGCGCGGAGCGACGGCGACAAGGATATTCGGCAGGTTCGAATTCGGCGGCGAACATGGGATCATATTAGCCCACGCTGGTTACCAGCGCGTAAACCGCATCATGACACGCCCATGAAATGAACATGTTAGCAGCGTCATGAAAAAAGGCCCGATGCTTCGAGATGAAGCACCGGGCCTTCCTTTGTCGTCCACCGCGTGGATGACGATTACTTGCGGAGCGTGAGACCGCCACCGAAACGCTTGTTGAAGCGGGCAACCTGGCCGCCCGAGTCGAGCATCTGGCCACGGCCACCGGTCCAGGCCGGGTGCGCCAGCGGGTCGATGTCGAGCTGCATCGTGTCGCCTTCCTTGCCCCAGGTGGAGCGGGTTTCGAACACGGTGCCGTCAGTCATCTGCACCTTGATCATGTGATAGTCGGGGTGCGTATCGGTCTTCATGATATTGCTCCGAAAAATGGCTGGTTCCGACCAGCCTGAAAGCTCAAGGCGCGGCCCATAGCGGACCGCGCCCCGAGTGTCAAAAGCGATATGGCTTCGTCACGCCTCGGCGGGCGGGTCGGCGATCATCGCGGTGAAATTCGCCTCCGCCACGACGGCCCCGTCGATCTTGGCGACGCCCGCGAACTTGCAGGCGCGGGTCCGCTTCTGGACGAACTCGACCTCCAGATGGAGGAGGACGCCCGGTTCCACGGGCTTGCGGAACTTCACGCCATCGATCGTCATGAAATAGACGAGCTTGCCCGAATTGGCGAGCCCCAGGCTTTCCACCGCCAGGACACCGGCGGCCTGCGCCAGCGCCTCGACGATCAGCACACCGGGCATGATCGGACGGCCGGGATAATGGCCCTGGAAAAAGGCCTCGTTGATCGTCACCGCCTTCACCGCGCGGATCGACGTGTCGAGGACCAGTTCCTCGACACGATCGACCAGCAGCATCGGATAACGGTGCGGAATCGCCGCCATGACCCGCGTGACGTCCAGCGGGCCGATGACGGTCTTCACATCGTCACTCACGGGCGAATTACCGGCCGCTGTTCTGACGACGCGCGGGTGCCGGTGCGGGCGTGGCTGCCGGAGCAGCGGCCGGGGCCGCACCCTGCTGCTGACCCTGCTGGCCCGGCTGCCAGTTGGCGGGCGGGGTGATGCTGACGGTCGGGACCAGCTTGTCCAGCTCAGCGGTCACCGCCGAGGTGATGTCGGCGGTCGGCTGCATGAACAGGACGGCCTGCGGGCTGACCAGCAGGCTGACATTCTTTGCGCGGACGGCGTTCTGCACCGCCTCGCCCAGACGGGCCTGGAGCTGCTCGACGGCATAGGTCTGCGCGCGGACGGCGGGCTGGGTCAGGCGAGCCAGCTCCTGCTCGGCGGCCTGCTGCTTGGTCTGGATCGCCTGCGCCTGGGTGCGCAGCGCCGCTTCGTTGGCGTTGGGGGCCGAACGGGCGGTCTGGAACGCCTGGACCAGCGGCTCCAGCTCGCGGGTCAGCGCAGTACGGCGGGTTTCGGCCTGATCGAGCTGCGCCTTGTAGGTCGTCTCGATCTGCTGGCGGGCGGTCGACCAGGCGCGCGAACCGGCGATCGCACCCTGCGGATCGGCCACGGCAACGCCGTTCACCTGCGCGCTCGCGGTCGTCGCGACGGTCGCCGCGGGGGCGACAAGGGCCGCCGCGAGGAGGAGCTTGGAAATCGTCTTCATCAGAACTGCGTCCCTACGTTGAAAGTGATGAGCTTGGGGTCGTCGCCCGGCTGCGTGACCAATGCCTTGGCAAGGTCGATGCGAAGCGGACCAAATGGTGAATTCCAGTTCACACCGACGCCGACCGAAACGCGCGGCTTCCAGGTGCCGAGGTAGAATTGCTCTTCGGCATAGTTGGTGTTCTGAAGCGCGATGTTGGCCGAGGTGCCTACGCAGCCACCGACGCCCGTCGTGGAATAGCCGGTTGGGCACGTCGTGGTCTGCCCCGCCGTTTTGTCGGCCGTCGTGGCATCATTGGTCGGCACCTGATAAAGCTGATTGCCGTCCTTATCTTTAATGGGCAACGGATCGAGCGTCTTCGATCCATCCTTATTGAACTGTGGTACGCCGTTGACGACCCGCTGCGTGAAGGTGAGCGAGGGCAACGGTCGGGTCACGCCCCACAGGCTGCCTGCCTGGACATAGATGCTGGGACGCAAGCCCATCTCACGCGCACCCGATCCCAACGGGATTTCGAGCTCCGCACGCGCGAGATAATAGGCACGACCACCCAGTGCGTCGTCAACGAACCGCTGACGATCCGTATCGCGCGCCTGCGTGCCGTCAGTCGGATTCACGATATACGGAACACGCAGCACGCGGGGACCAACGCCGCGAATGTCGAAGCCACGAAACTGCGGCTCGCCCAGATAGAAGCGGTCGACGATACGGACCGGATCGATGCCCGGGCCGCGGCTGCCCTCGAGCGAGTGGATATAACCGCCCTCGCCCAGGATCGAGAAGACGAAGCCCTTGCCCAGCCCCTTGAACTTGGCGCCTTCCGCGCGGGTGCGGATATATTTCACGTCGCCGCCCAGACCGGCAAAGTCCTGGCTGAACGAGAAACGGTGACCCGCCGTGGGACGCAAACGACTGTTCAGGCTGTCATAGATCAACGAGTAGCCGATCGATGAGGTCCAGCGATTGCCGATCGAATCGCAAAGATAGCGGCCCGCCTGCTGAAAGTTACAGCTGCCGTCCGCGTTGAAGAACGACGAGTCCAGACCGACCTGATCATAGGTCAGGCCATAGCGGCCCGACAGCGACCAATATTCGGTCAACGGCACACCCGCGCGAACCTGGAAGCCGGTCGACACCTGACTGTAGGTCGTCTGGCGCGTGGTACCCAGATAGTTGAACGAATTATAGTCGCGGCGGAACACGTCAACGCCCAGCGCGACATTCTTGTCGAACACATAAGGCTCGGTAAAACCCAGTTCGATCGACTTGGAATAGGCCGAGTAGTTCACGCCCGCGCGCAATTCCTGGCCCTTGCCACGGAAGTTGCGCTGGGTGATGTTCGCCTGGATGATGAAGCGTTCCAGCGACGAGTAACCGGCCGAGAGCTGCAACGAGCCCGTCGACTGTTCCTCGACATTGGTTTCCAGCACGAGACGATCAGGAGCCGAACCGGGGGTCTGCTTGATCTCCAGCTTTTCCTGGAAGAAGCCAAGCGAGTTGATACGATCCTGGCTGCGGCGGACCTGGAAGCTGTTGAAGGCATCGCCCTCGGCCACGCGGATCTCGCGGCGGACCACCTTGTCCTGGGTCTGGGTGTTCCCGTTGATCTCGATCCGCTCGACATAGGTGCGCTTGGCTTCGGCGATGTTGAACGTGATCGACATGGTCAGCGTGTCCTTGTCACGCTGGAAGTCGGGGTTCACATCGGTAAAGGCATAGCCGAACAGGCCCGCCGTCTGGCTGAGATTCTCGATCGAGGTCTCGACCAGCTTGGCATTGTACCAGTCGCCCTTCTTCATGGGCAGCGAGGCGGCCAGCTTGTCATTGTCGAAGTCGCGGATCTGGCTGTCGACCTTCACGTCGCCGAATTTGTAGCGGGGGCCCTCCTCCACCACATAGGTGATGATGAAGTCCTTCTTGTCCGGCGTCAGCTCGGCGACCGCGCTGGTCACGCGGAAATCCGCATAGCCGTTGCTCAGATAGAATTCGCGCAGCTTCTGCTGGTCGGCGGCCAGGCGATCCTGGTCATAGCTGGTCGCCGAGGACAGGAAACGGAACCAGCGCGACTGCTTGGTGTACATCGCACCGCGCAGCTCGTCGTCCGAGAATTTCTCGTTGCCGATGATGTTGATCTGGCGGACCTTGGACTTCGGGCCTTCGCTGATCTCGAACACCACGTCGACGCGATTCTGGTCCAGATTGACCATCTTGGGATCGACCACCGCGCCGAAACGGCCCTGGCGGCGATACAGTTCGACGATCCGCGCCACGTCCTGGCGAACCGCGGTCCGCGTGAAGATCTGCCGCGGCGCGAGCTTGATCTCCTTCTTGATCTTGTCTTCCTTCAGGCGCTTGTTGCCCTCCAGGATGACCCGGTTGATGATCGGATTCTCGCGCACGCGCAGCACGATGTCGCCCGTCTCGACGCCGGAGATCGAAAAGTCCGCGAACAGTTCCGACGCCTGGAGATCCTTTAGCGCCTGGTCGAGCGTTTCGGCCGTGTATGGGATGCCGACCCGCAACTTGGTGTAGGACAACACCGTCTCCGGCTCGATGCGCTGTGCGCCCTCGACCCGCAGCGTCTTGATCGTCCGCACCGGCTGCGGCGCGACGAGCGGCGCCGCCGCATCGCCACCCGTCGGGGCGACCTGCGCGGTCTGCGCCATGACGGGAACACCCGACAGCATCGTGCCCGCCAGCAATATGGCGCCCGCGCGCACAGTCTTCATACCCGTCATTGCTGTCACCAAACCCACCCCAGAAAAGTCGAACCGACCCCTGTCGTACTCGCGCCCTGCCCGATCAGCGTCACCCGATCAAGCCAGCGATATTCTTCCACAGCCCCAAATTGCCCAGATCGTTGAACGTTACGAAGAGCATCAGGGCCAGGATCGCGATCAAACCGCCACGAAACGCCCATTCCTGAGCCGCCGGCTCCAGGGGCCGCCGTCGCACCGCCTCTATCGCATAAAAAAGCAGATGCCCGCCATCCAGCATCGGCACTGGCAACAGATTGATGAACCCCAGATTGATGGAGACGAGCGCGACGAAGAAAACAAAGGCATCGATCCCCAGCGACATCTGTTCGCCGGACACCTTGGCGATCGACACGGGGCCGCCCAGTTCCTTGACCGAACGACGACCGGAGATGACCTGACCCAGCGTTTCGACCATCATGCGGACGATCTCGCCGGTCCGCTGCACCGCGACCACGGGCGCGCGCAGCAGGCCCACCGGCCGGATGTCCACCGTTCCCACGCCGCGCAGGCCCAGACGACCGACGCGATATTCATTGCCAAACCGGTCGCGCTGTCGCTCGGTCCCGACAATGGTCGAGGTGGTGAAGGCGGTATCGCCGCGCGTCGCGGTGATCGTCACCGGCTCACCCGCACGGATCTGCACGTAGCGCGCGATGTCGGCGAAGTCGGTAACCGCACGACCATCGATCGCGGTCACCCGGTCGCCGGCGCGAAGCGTCGTCGCGGCTGCCGCGCTGCCCGGCATCACCTGTCCCACAACCGGCGGGATCACCGCCTCGCCATAGGCATAGGCGAAACCCGCCAGGATCAGGATCGCGGCGACGAAGTTGATCGCGGGCCCCGCCGCCACGATGATCGCGCGCTGCCACACCGGCTTGGCCTGGAACGTCCGGGCCCGCTCGGCGGGTGGCAGGGAAAGCCAGGCCGCGTCGGGCTGGCTCGCCGGGCTCATGTCGCCCGCGAACTTGACATACCCGCCCAGCGGTAGCCAGCCGACCTTCCAACGCGTGCCGCGCCTGTCGGTGAGGCCGAAAATCTCGCGACCGAAACCGATCGAGAAGGTCTCGGCCTTCACCCCGAACCAGCGTCCGGCGAGATAATGGCCCATCTCGTGCACGAACACGAGCGGCCCGATGGCCAGGGCGAAGGCGAGGATGGTCAGCAACAGGCCCGGGGTTTCGATCAAACGATGCAATCCTCAACACGCTCGGCCGCAAGCACCCGCGTTTCCGCGTCGATCGCGATCACCGCATCGAGCGTTTCCGGCGGGGCCGGATCGTAGCGATGGAGAACATCCTCGACGATTGCGGCAATTTCGAGGAAGCCGATGCGACCTCCGAGAAAAGCCGCGACCGCAATCTCATTGGCCGCGTTCAGGATGGCGGGCGCCGCGCCTCCCGCCTCCAGCGCGGCCCGCGCCAGCCTTAGCGCCGGGAAGCGCGCCGGATCGGGTGCTGCGAAGTCCATTCGTCCCAGCGCGACCAGATCAAGCGGTGCCATCGGGGTCGACATACGGTCCGGCCAGGCCAGGCAATGCGCGATCGGCACGCGCATGTCGGACGGCCCAAGCTGCGCCAGCATCGAACCGTCGACATAATCGACGGCCGAATGGATCACCGATTGCGGATGCAGCACGATCTCGATCCGGTCGGAGGGGATGGGGAACAGACGAGCGGCTTCGATCAGTTCGAGCCCCTTGTTCATCATCGTCGCCGAATCGACCGAAATCTTCGCGCCCATCGACCAGTTGGGGTGTGCGACCGCCTGTTCGGGCGTAACCCAGCGCATCTCTTCGGTCGTCCAGGTGCGGAAAGGCCCGCCGCTCGCGGTCAGCACGATCCGGCGCACCCGTTCGGGTCGCGCGAAATCAAAGCACTGGTAGATCGCGTTATGCTCGCTATCCGCCGGAAGCAGCGTCGCGCCGGCCCTGGCCGCCGCCTCCAGCACCACTTCACCCGCCGAAACCAGCGGCTCCTTGTTGGCGAGAACAACCGTTCCGCCTTGCGCGATCGCGGCCATGGCGGGCTCCAGCCCGGCACAGCCGACAATGGCCCCCATCGTCCAGTCCGCGCCGCTCGCGGCCGCCTCGATCACCGCCGCGCGCCCCCCCGCGACACGGGTCGCGGTGCCCGCCAGCGCCGCGCGCAATTCGGGCAGGCACTTCTCGTCGGCGACCACCGCCAGTTCGGCCTCCGTCCGCCGTGCCGCCGCCGCCAGCTTCGCGACATCGCAATTGGCGGTCAGCGCGCGGACTCGATAGCGGTCGGGCTCGCGCTCGATCAGGTCGAGGGTCGAGGTACCGACCGATCCGGTCGCCCCCAAGATGGTCACGCTGCGCATCAGAACAGGTCCGGCAGAAAAATCAGAAGGGCCGCGACGGGCGCGACGGGCACGATACCGTCCAGCCGGTCCATGACCCCGCCATGGCCGGGCAGGACATTGCCGCTGTCCTTCACGCCCGCGCGCCGCTTCAGCGCGCTTTCGAACAGATCGCCCATCTGCGCCAGCACCGCCAGGAACGGCGTAGCGATGACCAGATGCAGCGGCAGGTCATGCCAGACATGCATCCCGACCGCGAGCAGCGTCGCCGCCGCCACGCCACCGATCAGGCCGGACCAGGTCTTGGCCGGACTGATCGCGGGGGCCAGCTTCGGTCCGCCAAACTGGCGCCCGACGAAGAACGCCCCGCTATCGCATGCCCAGACCAGCGCCATCGCCCAGAGCGACAGCGCAAGCCCGTCCTCATGCAGGCGGATCGCCAGCAGCGAGAACACCGGCAGGCCGACATAGAGCGCACCCGCCCCATATTCCGGCCGCCGCGACACGATGGTCAGAAAGAAAAAGGCCGCCGCGATCAGGCCCAGCGCGAAGAAACCGGGCCCGGCCGCCAGTCCGGGCGCCATGATGGCGAGCGGCACCGACAGCGCGAACTGCGCGAGCCGCTTGCGCGAGCGGTCGACCTTCAACAGGTCCGACCACTCCGCCATCATGAACAGGGCCACCACGACCGCCAGCAACCAGAAGGCCAGGCCGCCAAGGGCGAGGCATAGGCTTGCCACCGCGATCATGACGATGCTCGCCAGAACCCGCTTGGTCAGGTTGGACATGGCCTTGGCGGGCGCCGCTTCCGGCGTCCCGACGGGTGAAGATTCGGGATCGGTCACAGGCCGCCGAAACGCCTGTTTCGTCGACCGAACTCCGCCACGGCATCGGCCAGCGCAGCTTCGTCGAAATCCGGCCAGAGCGTGTCGACGAACAGCAACTCGGCATAGGCCGCCTGCCACAGCAGGAAGTTGGACAGCCGCTGTTCGCCCGATGTGCGGATGACCAGATCGAGCGGCGGCAGACCGTTGGTCTGAAGTTCGCCCTCGATCGCCTCCGGCGTGATGGCATCGGCGCTTATCTCGCCCGCTGCGACCTTCGCGGCCAGTCGCCTGGTCGCCTCGACCAGTTCGGCCTGCGCGCCATAGTTGAGCGCGATCGCCAGCACGGGCCCGGTATTGGCCGAGGTCCGCTCGACCGCGTCATCGATCATCGCCACCAGATCGGGAGCGAAGCGGCGATAGTCGCCGATCACGCGCAGCCGGACATTGTCCGACACCAGCTCGGCAAGGTCTTTGCGCAGGAAGATGCGCAAAAGCCCCATCAGGTCGCTGATCTCGCTCTCCGGCCGACGCCAATTCTCGGACGAGAAGGCGTAAAGCGTCAGCGCCTCGATTCCCAGCGATCGTGCGGCACGCGAGATGCGGCGCACCGCCTCCACCCCGGCCTTGTGACCGGCGAAGCGGGGCAGCAGGCGGCGTTTGGCCCAGCGGCCATTGCCGTCCATGATGATCGCGACGTGACGCGGGACCGCACCCGTATCGGGCACGGCCACCAGCGACCCCAGAGCCGTCTGGGCCGAGGCGGCCGGAGGACTCACTTGCCCAGGATTTCCTTTTCCTTGGCCGCGGCCGC
>NZ_JBCNNI010000023.1:0-66263 GCF_039594485.1 Sphingomonas sp.
GCGCTTGGCGGCCGAACGCCCGACCAGATATACTTCGCACAGCCGCTTCTCGCAGCGGCATGATCAACCAGCGGCAATCCACTTATTCACGCCGCGAGCCTGTGCAGACAAACCGAGCCACCTCTATGCATCGCGCTTGATCGTCATCAGCTATTCGAGGCTGACGTCTGATCCAGCCGGTACGATGAAGGGGCTTTACGACGCGCTGGGCGAGATGCCATTCGCCCATGATTTCGACCACATCGCCTATGCGCAGGACGAGTATGACGTCTCGCTCGGAATGCCAGGACTTCATACCATCAGGCCGACGGTTTCTGCCAAATCATACGCGCCGACCCTGCCCCCAGATCTGATCGCGCGCTATGCTGAGGCGAACTTCTGGGATCGACATCGGACGACTGGCGTCGGTCCCGTTGTTATCTGATCGAAGGGCTTCACATGACCGATATGAATGCCTTCTCACGCCGTCCCGGCTGACCGCGCGGACGGTATGAATCAGTGTTGAAGAGGGGGCAGGCGAGAGCCATAAATGTCGCGATATGGGTCAGTGCAGCTTCGTTCCGCCGATCGCGGAAACCCCATCTTGATAGGATGACCGGGCCTTGACCGAAATTGTGCCATTGTCGGCATCATAGAGGACGTCATAGGCAAAATAGGTCAGCAGACCGGATCGAATTCGCGCGCCTTTGACCCTGGGATCGCTGACGACATTGAACCTCGAGGCTTGCGCTCTGCGACCTATGTCGAAACGAACTCCCATTGCTTCGGGGGCAGCGGCGCCTCCGAACGTCAGGCGCGCAACTGCTCCCTCGCTCCAGCCACCGTCGGCGTCATGATTGACCAGTTCGATCCCCGGCGCGCCGCTGTCGATCAGCGTCGTCGCACACATGGGTTCGCCACCTTCGCGCTGCAAACATGAAAGCACTGCGTCGTTCGATCGCGTTCGATGGGTGTCGGCCAGCGGCAGCGGCGTGAAACCCAGGACTTGCCGGTCGCTCGGATTGAGGATCAGGCGTCCGTCCGACATCTCGCCTGGTCTGGGAAGTTCGATAATCCAGCGATGTGCGCCAATTTCCTGAAACGGGTTGGGCAGGTTCGCGGTCGCCAGCCCTATGCCTAGAATCGCACGAAATCCCTGACCGGCCAAGCCGTTGCCCAAAATGCCAAACTCATGGCGATCGACATGCGTAACAGGGCAGTGCGGGCGAGCGGCACTGCATCCAATCGATCGAATGGCTTGCCAGCGCGCAGAGCTGTGGAGCGTGCCGACGGACACGTCCGAGCGTACGACAGGACCTTCGAGGGTGGTGCCAACAGCATAGCCGTATCTTTGTACCGGCCCGACTTCCTGCGTGACGGCAGGGTCTGTAACGCCTGGAAGCACCCTCAGTCCGACCGACCCAGTGTCCAGGCCGGCATCGATGGTGTGTCCGTTGACGCCGATGGCTATCGCATAGCGACGTGTCCCATCGGAAAGATCGACCTCGTGGATCGGAACCTCGACGGTTGCCGGTCTGGTCTGCGCTCTGGCGGGCAAAGTGGACAGTTGTGCACACGTCGCGAGGCATGTCGCTGCTATCAAGATGGTCTGTCGAACCAACGTCAATCCTTTCTGCTTTCCGTCGGTGAGGGGGGGGCGGGTCATTCTGCGCTGGCCCTGCGATCTGGCGGCGGATCGACCGAGTGAGCGCTCGCGGGTCGCGCATGCCAATGCCCTGACATCGACCGTGCAGCCGCCGTATCCTTCAGGTCAGCAGGATGCGGCGGGCGGCAAGCGTGTCCTGAATCTCGGCGACGCCTTCGTCGATATCCGCCGCCATGGCTAGCAGCGCATCGGCATCCTGACCGGCGACCATGGCTCGCAGCGTTTCGGCGCGACCGACGAGCAACTGGTCTTTCTCGACCAGCGTCGCCAATGTCTCGCGCTCGTCCCGATAGCGCTGCGTCATCCAGTCGTTTTCCGGCACCGGCGCGTGGCGGACCTGTCCCTCCAGCGCGGCGACGGTCTGCCCCATCGCCTCCAGTCGGCGCGCATCGGTGAGGATGCGCGGATCGGGGAATGGGCAGGCGCGCGTCGGCGGCGGTATCCTTTCCCGGCGGAACGTCCCTTCCGCCGCGACAATGGACTTGTGTGCCCCAGCCAGCAGTTCGCTGACCAACGTGCGGACTTTCTGGTCGTCCGCGCGTAGCTGCGTTTCCTCGCGGTAGAACGCATAGCCTGCCCCCATGAACAGGGTGAGGCCGATCTGCCCCAGCCGCCCGACATCGTAGAAGCTGCTCATCGCGGCGTGGTGCCCGCCACGTCGCCAAGCGGCAGCACCCCGGCCGCGGGTGCGCCGATGTTGAAGGGGAGGCCTGCCGCCGCATTGGGGGCCGATATCAGGCCGCGCTCCGCCATCTTGAGGGCGAGATAATAGCGTACGGCTTCGATGGGGGAGAGGCCGATCGCCTGTAGCGAGATCAGCTCGCGCATGCGGTCGTCCTTGGGCATGATGAGGACCTTGAGGTCGTTCAGCATGATGCCGTAGACGCGCAGGAAATCGCCGAGATGCTGTTTCACCAGTTCGCGAACCTCGGCTATATGCTCGTTGATATCCTCCATCCGCGTGACCTGGATCACCTGGTTGATCGCCTGTTCGATCGCGGGACCGGCATAGGCGGCGACTTCGTTGGTATCGATCTCCGTGCCCGCAAACGGCATATGGGTGATGAGGTCGAGCGCTTCTTCCTTGGAATCGATGTGGATGTAGTAATCGACGACATAGGCCATCTCGGCCATTTCGGCTGACATGGCGACGCCTTCGTTGCGCACCAGCAGCTTCGACCGGTTGATATAGATGACCTCATACTGCCATGGTGAATTTCCGCCGAAAAAGCCTTGGGCAATCGACCCCAGGATGGGCGCGTTGGGCGTTTCCAGGGCATATTGCCCGGTATCGTAGACGTTGAGCACGGCGCCCCGCGATTTCAGAACGCAGAAATGGTTGCTTTCCACGGTGAGCAACGATCCCGACACGATATTGGCGTCGGCGACTTTCATTGCGACGGTGCGGATTCCAAGGGCATCGGTGCCGTCGGTGTTGAGCGTGCTGATGACTTGACGGGTCAGGGCCATGTGGCATTCCTCGTGCGGGCGGTGGACGTCGAACTGGTGCGTGAAGGTTGCTCCGACACCGGCGTGCAGATGCCGGGCCCGGTCATCGTGGCGAGCATGGCAGCGCAGGCGTCGTCCGGCCGTGGCGGCAAGGGATCATCGGATGGATCGGGAGACTCTGCTGTCGCGTGCCTGCGCGTGACGGGCGGTGCGGGGCGGGGAGCGGGCCCGAAGGGTTTCGGGGATCGCGGAGCCGGTCGAGACGGACGGCCAGCCGCAGCCCGGCGATATGTTTGGACGATCGACCCGGCGATAGCGGCGATCAGGATCATATGGATTATGCCGTCCATAAGGATCTCCGCCGTTTCCGCGCTTCGGACCGGATCGCCGCGCTTGATGCTAACATGATGGCTCCCATCGACGTGACAAGCGACTGAAGACGGGATGAAAGATGCTTTAAAAGCTTATGGTTTTTGATTGGTTCATATTAGATTGAATAATTTCACCTGAAATGTCAGGTGAAATTTCGAGCATAACGGGAAAATTCTGCGTGTTATGAATATTTAATCATAGTGACGTGCTCGTATCACAATATGCATCTTATCCCCTTGATCGTAGATCGTCTGGGGGCGGATTGTGAAAATTCCATCATCTCTTTTTGCGGCCGTTTCGCTATTTGCCGTGTCGGGTGCTGCGCGGGCGCAAGATGTGCCGAGCTTTTCCATCGGTGGACCAGAGGCTTGGGTGAAATCGGTCCCTCTGCCGGTCGAGCCGGTGCGCCCCGGCTATGCGCCGCATCATATGCTGCTGCGCGATAATCAGGTCGCGTTCCTGCCGGATGGTACCGTGTCCTTATTCTGGACCGATACGAACCAGGTCGTGACGCCCGACGATCTGAGCAAGCTCGGCACGATTTCGATCACCTGGAACCCGGAAACCGACATGCTGCGCATTCACCATGTGCTGATCCACCGCGGTTCCCAGGTCATCGATCTCCTGAAGGATCAACATTTCACCGTTCTCCACCGCGAAACCAATCTCGAGCGCGCGGCGATCGATGGGCGGCTGACCGCCACCTTGCCGATCATTGGCCTCGCGGTCGGCGATATCGTCGATATCAGCGGCACGCGCACGCATCACGACCCCGCGCTTGGCCGTCACCATGAGGCGCGGTTGAATCTGTTGCCCGGGACGATGCAGACCGAGATCGATGCCACATGGAATAAATCTATCCCGATCCAGTGGCGGGTACTGCCGGGTGTTCCCGCCCCGGTCACCAGCACCAGTGGGAAGATCGATACGTTATCGGTCAGCGCCACGAATCTGGCCGACCCGCACCTGCCCAAATTCGCGCCCGAGCGGTTTCGTCAGGCGGATGCGATCCTGTTTTCCGACTGGCATGATTTCGCGGAAATCAGCGCCGTGATGGCGCCGCTATACGCAAAGGCGTCGACGCTAAAACCCGACGGCGCGGTCGCGGCGGAGGCGACACGTATCGCCCATGCCACGGCCGATCCGGTCGCGCAGGCCGAGGCGGCGCTGGCGCTGGTGCAGGAACAGGTGCGCTACCTTTTCGTCGGACTGAACGACGGCGGCTACGTGCCCGCGGCTGCTGACGACACATGGACGCGTCGCTACGGTGACTGCAAGGGCAAGACCGTGCTGCTGCTCGCGCTGCTGCACCAACTGCATATCGATGCGCAGCCCGTGCTCGTGGCGGCGGGCAGCTTCGGCGACGCGATCCCGAATTTCATGCCTGCCCCCGGTCTGTTCAACCATGTCCTCGTCCGCGCCACTATCGACGGTCGGACATATTGGCTGGACGGCACGCGGATGGACGATCGGCATCTTGCCGATATCCGCACCCCGTCATTCCATTGGGGCCTGCCGATCCAGCCGGAGGGCGGAGCGCTGGTCGCGATGATGCCGCCGCCTGCCGACAAGCCGATACGCGACACGTCGCTGCGGCTCGATGCCTCGGCCGGTCTCGACAAGCCCGTCGTCGCGCATGCGGAGGTGACCTTTCGCGGCGATGCCGCGCTGACGATCCGGCGGCAGCTCGCAAGCCTGTCCACCGAGCAGCGCGACCGGACGCTGCGTCAGGTGTTCGGCAAGCGGTTCGACTATATCACCCCGACCGACGTCCTGTCTCGCTTCGACGCATCGAAGGGGGAGGAGACGCTGGTGCTTAACGGGACCGCGGCGCTGGACTGGACGGACAACGCGCTTGAGCTCACGGGCGTGCAGATGGGCGAGTCGGTCGATCTGTCGCGCGAGCCGGGCGCCCAAGCCGACGCGCCCTATGCGTTGCCCTATCCAAACGCACAACGGTTCCGCGAGACAATCATCCTGCCGGACGGCGGTCGCGGCTACACGCTGGATCCCCTCGCCTTCAATCAAACGATTGCCGCTGTCGCGACGCATCGTGAGGGGCGCATCAATAACGGGGTCGTCGAGCTTGAGACCGACACCAACACCCTTGCCCCCGAATATCCCGCGTCCGAAGCCGCCGCAGCACAACAGTTGCTCCGCCACCAGCTGCGTGAGCACGTTTATTTACATCGCCCCGGGACAGGCGGTACGTCCTGACAAGGCGGCGGATTTAGGCTGGCAGCTTGCGGTGTGGGGTGATCGTTGACCCGCTTGCTGGCCGACACGCACCGCCACTTCGGCGGCCGCACGCATCGAGGTGAGGGTGAGCAGGCCAGCCGACCCGACTGTTCTCCGTGTTTAAAGGTCCGTATTGGACATCGGTGCCGCGTCACGGCGATCGCCTCGTCAGGGTCGTCGCGCGGGCGAATGAGCGCTCGTTCGGCCGGACGGCTATTTGGCGCCGGTGTTCTGCATGGACGAACTCCAGCAGGTCCTTGATCACTACGATGGCGTTTCACCACCTCGGCATTGAAATGTCGGGAACCATGCCCGTAGGGTGCGCCCGGGTCGTTCAGCGAGGCCAGACGTCGTGATGCGCGTCGATGGCGGTAGCGATCCTGTCGGCGATCACCACATCGTCGGCGGTCGACGGATGCGCGTGGCAGCCGGTGAAGGAAAGCCCGTTGACAGGCACATAGTCGACCCGCTTGTCGCCCAACGCGCGCAGGGTCGCGGCGACCTTGGCCGCTTCCGCCTCAATCTCGCCCTTGGCCATTTCGGTTGCCCAGAGCACGATCAGCGCATGCGGGTTGCGCGCGCAGGCCCTGCACGAAATGGACATAGGTCGTCTCGAAATCAGCGTGCAGCGCGTCGCGGGTCGCCCATGTCTCGCCGGAATGGAGCGGGGTGGTGAAGTCGTTCGTGCCCAGCGCGATGACTATGACCTGCGGCCGCCAGCCGGGCTCGTCCGCCCGCATGCGCTTGTCGAACAGCGTGAAGGGGTAGGCCTGCGGCAGTGTGTCCGCCGCGAAGCCGTTATAGTTGCGCACCACGCCGCGGCCGGAGATGGCGTTCACCTGATAGTCGGCCCCGTAACGATGCGCGAGCGTGGGGCCGAACGCCCGCGACGTGTCGGTGGTTGTCCAGACTTCGTCCTGCGTGCAGTCGGTTTTGGTCGCGGTGTTGCCGTAGCCGACCGTGTGCGAGTCGCCGATGAATTCGATGGTGCGGGTGCGGGGCGTGACAGACGCAGTCCTGGTGCCGGCGTCGGCAAAGAAGCCGCCGAATGTCGTTGGCTCCGCCCGACTTTCCGAGGCGACCTCTAGCCGCAAGGCATGCCGACCGGGTGTCAGGCCTGCGACGCGCTACAGACCGGGCCCAGGCTTTACAAGGGTGTCGGCCGGGGTGCCGTCGACCAGGATATGCAGCGCGACGTCGCCCGATCCGATGCGGAACAGTGCGGACCGGCCATCGAACGCCGTCTCGAAATAGGAACCGGGCCATTGCCGTGCGAGCGCTCCGGGCTCGGCGGGAGCGGTTCGGCCCCCGACATGCTCGACCAGCGGCCGGAGCGTGCCCGGTTCGGCCGCTGGCGCGACCGTGACACCCGGCACGGCCGAGGCGAGCAGCGAAGCAATCGCGGCGAGAGAGGATGCAGTCGGCATGGGGCGGCAGTCCGCGGGATCCGGGAAAAGATGGTGTTCGGTGCCCTGGCACCGAGCGCGTGAATATGAGCCTTGTTGCGGGTTATAGTATGCGGACGCCCGCCGCGCGGAACTGGGTTTCCGCCGCATCGACCGTGGTCCCGCCGCTTATCGGCATCGCGATCGCGCGCGTGAGGTCCTTCAGGATCATGGCCTCAAAGCCCTCGCGCCGGGCATCGAGAGCCGACCAGGCGACACAAAAGTCATAGGCCAGCCCTACGAACACGCACCGTCGCACCTGCTTGTCATGCAGATAGCTGGCTAGACCGGTCTTCGTCGTCCTGTCGTTCTCGAAAAAGGCGGAATAGGAGTCGATCGCCGGATTGCTCCCCTTGCGGATGACGATTTGGGCGTGGGCGATGGAACCCTGCACGTCGGGATGAAACCCCGCGCCAGCCGTTCCCTGAATGCAGTGATCGGGCCAGAGCACCTGTTCGCCATAGGGCAACGTGATAGTAGCGAATGGCTGCCGACCGGGGTGGCTGCTCGCAAAGGACAGGTGCCCGGCGGGATGCCAGTCCTGCGTCACGACCACATGCCGGAAACGCGGGGCGAGCGCGTCGATCCCGGCCATGATCCCGTCTCCTCCCGCCACAGCCAAGCGGCCGCCGGGGCAGAAGTCGATCTGCGGGTCGATGATGACCAGCGCATCCGAATGGGTGATGGACTCGTCCCCGGTGAACGGCTTGATATTCATGAATGCCCTTTGCCAAGCTGTCGGGCCGCGTTCATATCCGCTTGCCCGGTCATTGTCGCACCGGACGGTAACCCACCAGACCGGCATCCGCATCGTACAGATAGTCGAGCCGGTTCAGGATATGCGCCCCTGTATTGACGAAGGTCGGCCGACGACCGATCCCCGCCAGCGTGATGCGGGAGGGCGCGGCCGGATCGGCTGACGCGCCCGTGACAAACGCGAATTTGAGAGGGGCTGCCGAATTCCCCGGTGTCAGATCGATGCTGACCGGCGCGCCGGACGGGATCGTCGGTGTGCCATCGATGCCGGCCAGGCGATCGGGCGGCATCGTCAGGAACATGCCGGTGATCCCCGTATCGACAAGAACGGTGCCGCAGGCGGGCTGGCCCTCGCCCAGCGAGATGCAGGCGGGCGGCGCGCTCCAGTCGGTTCCGCTGGCATCGCGCACCAGCTTTACCATGATGAAGTCTGTGTCGGCGGTCCCCAAGCGAATGCCGTATCGGGTGACGACATAGCGATGCGGTAACCCCTTCGGCTGAGCGACGTTGAGCAGGGGATTGCGGTCGGACGTCGCGCCGGGCTGATGATCGTGTTGCCGCCCAAAGCCGATGCCGAGCATCGCGACATGATGGGGATGTCGTTCGGGCGTGCATCGGCGTGCGGCGGGCATGCACGCGATCTCATCCACCGCCAGAACCGGCATGGGGGCCGTCACGATGCGCCCCCGCTGGCCCGCAATCGTCAGCGAGGTAACAACCCATCGTCCGCGCATGATGCGCCCCGAACTGGAATAGGTCAGGTTGCCAGCACCGAGTGTGGGCAACCGGTCGACACCGGCAATGGCGGAGGCGGACAGCAAGACCCCGGTCGAGCCAGTATCGACGACAGCCGCGCGGAAATCGCCCCCATCGGTTTTGACGGACAGCCGCGGCACGTCGATCAGGGCGCCTCCACCAGTGGTATTCAGGAAGTCCAACTGGACGGCGGACTGTCCGGCGGCGTCCGTCGGTCCGCCAACGAAAGCAATCACGCCTGCGATCAGCAAGGGTAGGATTTTGCGCAAAGCGGTTCGCCTCCTGCCATGGGACCGACCTCAATTCCTGTCTGGGGTGATCGTATAACGGTCAACCGGATGGACCATCAATCGGTCGCCGGATTTCGTCATAGGCAAAGGCGTTCACCATGCCACTGGAAGCCTCACGCAGCCGCCTTTGGGGGGCTCTCCAAGGAAGAGCTTGGGTTGTACGACATTCTAACGAATCCAGAACCGAAGCTGACGGTCCAATCAGCGCCAGCCTCAGCATTACCAGAAGGGAGGAAATTTAGGCGCAACAACGCAAATCGGCGGCCGGGCCGCCAATTTGCCGGTGTGCGCGCTCGTTCAGGAGCGACCGAGCGCGGTGTCCTCCAGCCGCACGCGGCTTCCGGAAGGCGGGTGGGGGGTACTTGTCGGCACCGTGCCGATGCCGGACACTATGAGGCATGACCGGTCCTGGCCTGCCCGACGAACAGCCCGTCTTCGCGCATCATGTGCGCGCGCTCCTGGCGCGTCAAGCGCAGGCCGACCGGGATCTGGTGGGAGCGTCGTACCGGCGTGGAGGCAATCACCAGCCCGAGGCGGAGCCGGGACAATCGCCAGCCCGTCGCAACGCGGATGCGCTCGCCGCAGCGGTCGGCATCGACTTCCACCGACCCAGCCCGATCCGGCGGGGTAGCCGCCAGACCGGTGGCGGCCGGGTGCCGCACTTCGACATGAAGCCGATGGGCATGGCTCACGTGCCGACAAGCGGAGACGGAAAGGTTCACCACCGTTTCAAGGCCAAGGTCACGGAGGGCGAGCATTTCGACTATCTGCGGGACGGCGCGAAGGTCACGATCATCAGCCATCTCGACTATATCCGGCGCGATCAGGCGGTCGCCAATCTGGCGGAGGACCTCGTCATCGACATGATCGACGAGCAGGTGATCCGGGGCGGGATGAACGCCCGGGCCATCGTATCCAACATCGCCGGCAGCCCTGAGCGTCAGCGGTCGTTGTTCGTTGCCGCCGAGCAGAGCGAAAGCCAGCCCAGGGGCCACCAGCTCACCGCCTCGACCGCCGATGTCAAAACATATCATCGGGTGGCGGGATTCGCGACAAGTCCGCCCTGGCTGCGTGACATGAGCCGCAGACTGAAGGCTGCGCGCCGGGAAGCCGAAGCCGAGGCGGCGGCCAAGGGACGCCCCTTCAAGGACCGGCAGGTCGTCGTCGCGGATGTCACGCCCGAGCAGGCGTTCGACCGGCTGACCTGGTTCGATAAGCATCCCGGCTTCCCCGCGCCGCGATGGCGGCAGGGGCGCACGGGGCGCAGTCACTATCGCTTCGTGCAGGAACTGCCCGCCGACGCCAAGCCAGAGCAGCAAGGTCAGATCCTCCGCAACATCGTCGCCATGCTGGCGGCGGATGGCTGGATGGCGGTGGGGGTGATCCACCAGCCCGATCAGCACGGCGACAAGCGCAACTTTCACATCCATGTCGACGCCTATGACCGCCCGGCGAAGTGGATGGACAAGGAGGGCAAATGGGATTTCGAGGTGGTCAAGCGCAAGAACGGCAAGAACACCCGGCCCTACCGTCAGAACAAGGTCAGCTACCGCGCGGAGCCGGACGCCAACGGAAAGCGCGCCAAGGTCGATACCGCCGAGCTCATGCGCGGGCGTGTCATCGACATCGTCAACGCGGTGATGGGCGAAGAGCGCTACCTCCATGGCACCTATGAGGAAAACGGCATTGCCCTGACCCCGCTCGAGCACATGGGCAATCGCGCGACCGGCCACGAGCGGCGTGGGGTCGCGACGGAGGTCGGCACCCGCAACGCGCGGCGGATCGTGCACGATGAGCTTTCCGCTTGCGATAGGAAGGCGGCCGCTGCGACGGACGTGCTGGCAAGGGACATGGCGCTGATCCTGCCGTCGATCGGTGACCAGCCCGACGCGGTTGCCGCCGCCCGGCGGTATGAGCGATTGTCCCGCCGACTGATCCAGCGCCGCCATGACATGGACGTCGCCGATGTCGTGGTGGCGGCATCGCGATCGCGGGCGGAGGCGGTGATCGCAACGCTGGAGCCGGGGCCCGGCCGCCGGACCAAGCCGCGCGCTGGCGACGGTGCGCTGTTGGAGGCGGCGCATGCGCATCTCGACTGGGTGGCGCAGCATTCGCCCTCCGACAAAGAGCGTGCGGCGGAACGGCAGCGGCTCGCCCGGATCGAAGCGCAGGTTGGTGCCGCATGGGACGAGGTCGCGGCGGCGATTGCGACAAAGGGCCAACGCACTCCTGCGATCACCTATGTTTCCTCACGGACGGCGCCCGCCGCGACGAGGCATCATCCGGATTATGAAGAGCAGGTGCGTGGACGCTTTCGTAAATGGCTGACGCGGCATGGACGAGATGAGGGGCGGCTGGTCTTCGTTGGCGACACGGTGAGCTTGGCACCGGATCAGCCGAAGGCGATCGACCGGCTGATGCGGCTGTTCGCTGGCGAGGAGGAATTTCAAAATTGGCTTATCGGCGAACGGGAGCGGCGGGCCGATCAAGCCGCGGCTGATGCCAAGCGGCAGCGCGACAAGCAGGCAGCGCTGCAACGCGCCGAGGCGGCCCGTCGCAAGCAACAGGCCGCGAAGGCGGAAGCGGGCAAGGTTGTCAGAACGATAGCGCCGCCGGAGAACCGTGCGCGGCCAGCACCTGTCGTTGCCGACATGCCCGCTGCCCAGCCTCGGGGCAGGCCGCCCGTGCCGGAAAGGAAATCGCCGCCCAAACCTGTTTTCTCCGCTTCTGTCGATTACCCCGCTACCCAGCCCGTCAATCGACAACCGCCTGATCCGCCCGTTGTGACCAAGGCCGATCCACAGCAAGAGGAGGAACGCAAGCGGCAGGTGCCGCCCAGGCCCGCCCTGCGGGACAGGCCGAACGGCCCACCGCCAGGTATCCGGAGCAAGGGGCCGGACGACGTAGCGCCGCCCCAGCGCCCGATGGATCGCGGCTCAGAAAGATAATGACGGATTTCGGGCCGCCCCGATCGATGCGATCGGCCAGAAGGAAGGAGGGGGATAGCCTGGCGGCTGCACCATGATGGTGAAATGGACCTGAAGGCGACGCGAGCAGCCCCGCGCCGCCGGACTGGAAATGATATGAAGACCAAGACGAACGTGGTGCCCGGCTGGCTGAGCCCGAGCGCCGTGATGGACATGCTTTTCGATGTGCGCGAGCCCGGGTGCGAGGAGCTGGGCTATGCCCTGCTCCGCCCCCGCGCCAAGCAGAAGGCGAACAGCGCGGCCGCGCTGCTCCGCGCCAAGATGGCACCGGTCGAGCCGACCAGCGCCTCGCGCGCGACCGCCTGCGGCATCCCGGTGACCGCCCGCCAGCATCGGCTCGTGCTTGCCCGGGGTGTCGGGGACATGGCGTTGGCGCCGCTGCTCGACGATTATGATCGCGCCGTCCGCCCGCACCAGCGGCTGCTCGCCGGCGTGCTGACGATGCGCGGTGCCGTGACCCAGCCGATCCACGACCTGTTCGACATGGCGACCAGCTACGCCGCGATCCATCTCGCCTGCGGCCGCTCGCTGACCAGCGTGGTCGTGGCCCATGCCCCCGGCGATGAACTCAGCCGCGCGCTGCCGCACGTTCATATCTGCATGCTGGCGCGCCAGCACACGCCGAGCGGCTGGGCCGCGGAGCACCCCGATCTCGCCGACACGACGCACCGCATGTGGGCGGAAGAATGGGGCACTTTCCGTGCCGGATGGGAGCAAATGGTCGCCGCTTGAGCAGGTGGACGGGGCGGCGACGGCCGCCCCGTTTGATCGTCAGAACGCGGCCCGGTCGGTCTTGGGCGCCCGCGCCAGCACGGCGGCATCGAGCGCCTGCTTGAGGCGGCGATCGGCATCGGTGCCCGCTTCCAGGATGATGGAATTGGTGCCCATACCGATGCTCCCCCGTAGCGTCGGCCACGCCGTATCGAGCTCGCCGCCAGTATAGGTCATGCCGCAGATCTTCACCGCCTGCGGTGCGCACCAATGCCAGGTGAGCCCCTGGTCCTTGACCGCATCAGGCTTGCCGTATCGGGTGATCAGCTGTGCCTTCATCGCCGCTTCGCCCATCGCGGTACCTGGGATGGTGACCTCAACGCGCGATACGCTGTCGCCGCCGGCGATTTGGGCGAACTGGATGTCGGCGCGCTCCTGGTGTGGTCCCATGGCAATGATTTCGGCGATCCCGGCATAGGTTGGACTGGGTGCCGCCGCACCCTTGCGGTTCGCCACTTCCACCGCGACGCGCTGCGCGAAGGACGCAGTTTTGCGCGTTTCGGTCACCCTGTATCCGGCCTGTTGCAGGGCCGCCTTCACCTGCTGCGGCGTGTCGTCGAGCCGAATGCCGGCCACGTCCATGGTTGCCGGATCGGCGGCATAGGCGGGTGCGGCGAAGGTGAGCAGTCCGGCTGCAACCGCTGCGAATATTATTCGGTCAACCGGGGGCTGATCCTGCCGCAGGCTCATGTCCGCGGGCATTTCCGGCTCGCTCCGCGGGAGATCGTGCATATCGACGGCAAACCCGCAGACGATCTGAGTGAGGGCATCGAACGCGCCAGTACGTGGCTGACTCGGCAGGTCATGCGGCCGGGCGTCCAGTATGACGACGCGCAGTGCACGCTCTGGGCAAAGGCCGCCTGACGGACCCGCGTCGAGGTCTATCACCCTATACGGACGAGCCAGCCAATTCGGACACTTGCCAGTAAAATTGTTACCTTCGTGTCCGAATATCTCGCCTCGTCCGTATAGGGTATGTGGATGTGGCTATCACCATCGCGCCTGAAGGCGCCATTCCAGTGTATTAGCCGACACCGGCGGTCGCCCTTGGAACTTTGCTGCCGGTCGCCGCCCTCAGCGGGAGCGTCTGGTTACGCCGCTTACCGCCATTTGAGGTTGTTCAGGTGGCAGCATTTCATTCGAACCGCTTGACCCAGTCTATTTGGGCGCTCGCTTGAACCAGCGCTGCCCAGTCGAGGAACGACCAATCGACTTTATGAAGTTCGCGGTTCAGGATCGTCAGTCGAACACCCTGACCGTATTTGCCGCCGACCGTGGTCGCGGCATGGCCACAAATCTGGTCGACGATCCGCTCCAATACGTTGGCTTCCAGAGCAAGATCCTTGAAGCCGTGCCGGAAGCTGTGAAAGACCAACCGGGCATCGGTCGAAACGTAACGGTCGATGAGGCGGTTGGCGATGCGTGAGGCCTCCTTCGTCCGCTTGCCGAAACCGTTGGGAATCAGATCGGGGAATAACCGGGTGTGTCCGGCTTTCTTCACCGCGTCGACATAGTCGCGAAAGCCCAGCTCGATCAGTTTGGCATGGACCGGTACGAGTCGGCGTGAGGTGGCCGTCTTGATCGACTTGGCGTCATCGCTGGGGCCGGCGGCATAATCGTCGATGTCGATGTAGGTGATGGCACCGTCGGTCTTCACATCGGCGACCATGGCCTGGCCGACTTCTTCCAGCCGCGCGCCGGTCGTGAGGCCGAGGAGGAACAGCCAGTACAGCGTCATGTCGCTGACCAGCCGATCATGTTTCCATGTCGCGGGGGCGGTGAACAGCGGGCTGGCGAACAGCCGTTGCAGTTCCTGTTCCTGGAAGGTCTGGCGAGGAGCGGTGCCAGTCTTGGAATAGCCAAGGATGGGCACGTCGCGCCCCTCGTTGCGGCTGATCCACTTCTGGCCCTTGGCGAAGCTCAGCAATGCCTGGATCGCGCCGACGCGCTTCTTGAGCGTCGCCGGACTGATTCGAGGCGCATTGGAATGCCGATGGCGGCCAAGGCGCTCGGTGAAGGTCAGTTCGCGATCTGCGCGTGGCATGGAGGCGGGCAGATGGGCTGCCTCATCACGGTAATCGAGCAAATCGTTGTTGACGATTTCCTCGACGGTGATGTCCCCCAGAAAGTCGATGAAATCGCGGGTTGCGCCTTCATATTCATGCGCGCTCTGCAGTGACGGCTGCATCACGGCCTGCCAGTCGGCGAACAAATCCATCAGGCGAAGGTCGGGCCGCAGACGACCCGACGTCGGTCGACGCTTGCGGGCCTTCGGGGCTTCAACAGGGACCGCGTCGAGATAGGCATTGATCGCCGCATCGATGCCTCTGGGCAGCTCGGCGACACTCACATCATTGTGGCGGGCAATCTGGTCGACGACCCGACCGATCTGTTCGGCTCTGGCTTCGGGGCGGAAGTTTTCGTTGCCCCAGCGCCAGATCGTGCCAGGCGGGTGGCCTTGAACCGGTTTGCGTCCGGGATGATCGCGGAAAAGCGCGGCGTTGTTCGCCAGCGCCCACCATTGCTGATCGCTCAGAGGGCTGGGGGAGCTGCATCCGGTCGGCGTTGCGTTCCACAACCCACGATCCAGCTCCAGCCGGGCAAGCAGCAGACGTTCGATGCCATCGAGACCGCCGGCCTTCAACTCGGGGCCTTGAAAGTACGCCGCGACCAGTTCGTCGGCATGATCGCGTGCGGACGGGCAGGGGCTGCCCGTTGCCTTCAGCCGGGCTCGCGTCTCTTCGAACCGCTGTTCAAGTGCGGCGTTGGCCTGGAGGAAGAGCACCGTGGCCTCGCTGCCATTCTTGGTGCCCAGCGATACCTTCCACAACGCCTTGCCGTCGAATGCGGGGCGCAGCTTCTCGGGGATCTGTCGGCGCAGGTAATAAACGCCGGTCGAAGGATGTTTCCAGGGTGTCGCCATGAGGGCCATTTCAGTGCTCGCTGTACCTATGCGCTGTACCAGCGAGCGGCAAAGAATGGCTTAATCGCGCAATTCTGCGCTCTTGAGCGCAGATGGTGACCCCTACGGGAATCGAACCCGTGTTTTCGCCGTGAGAGGGCGACGTCCTAGACCGCTAGACGAAGGGGCCGTGTGCGATGGAGGGGCGCTGTTAGCGGGGGTGGAGGAGGGCGTCAAGCGCTCGGATGATGGAAAACGGCATAAATATGAAAAGGGCGGGGCGACATGGCGTCGCCCCGCCCCGATCGGTGCCGGTCAGGCCGCGGCCTTGCGGCGTTCGGCCATTTCCTCGTTGAGCATTTCCGCCAGCAAAAACGCCAGTTCCAGGCTCTGGCCCGCATTCAGGCGAGGGTCGCAATGCGTGTGGTAACGATCGGCCAGCGATTGTTCGGTCACGTCGATCGCGCCGCCGGTGCATTCTGTCACGTTCTGGCCGGTCATTTCGGCATGGATGCCGCCCGCATGGGTGCCCTCGGCGCGGTGGACGGCGAAGAAGCCGCGAACCTCGGCCAGGATACGGTCGAAGGGGCGCGTCTTGTAACCGGTCGCCGCCTTGATCGTGTTGCCGTGCATCGGGTCGCACGACCAGACGACCGGATGGCCCTCGCGCGTCACCGCACGGACCAGCTTGGGCAGATGCGCCTCGATCTTGTCATGGCCATAGCGGGTGATCAGCGTCATCCGTCCCGGCACCCGGCCCGGATTAAGCGTGTCGAGCATCCGCAGCAGCGCATCCGGCTCCAGGCTCGGCCCGCACTTCACGCCGATCGGGTTGCCGATGCCGCGCAGGAACTCGACATGCGCCGACCCTTCGAACCGCGTCCGGTCGCCGATCCACAGGAAATGCGCCGATGTGTCGTACCAGTCGCCGGTCAGCGAATCCTGGCGGGTCAGCGCCTGCTCATAGGGAAGCAGCAGCGCCTCATGGCTGGTGTAGAAGCTGGTCTGCGCCAGCTGCGGCACCGAGGCGGGGTCGATGCCGCACGCCGCCATGAAGTCCAGTGCCTCGCCGATGCGATCGGCGGTCTCGGCATATTTCTGCGCCCAGGGGCTGCGGCCCATGAAGTCGTGGGTCCAGCGATGCACCTGGTGAAGATTGGCATAGCCGCCCTGCGCAAAGGCGCGCAGCAGGTTCAGCGTCGCCGCCGACTGCGCGTAGGAGCGCAGCATCCGCTGGGGATCGGGCACGCGCGCTTCGGCGGTGAAGGCGATGTCGTTGACATTGTCGCCACGATAGCTGGGCAGCTCGACGCCACCGATCACCTCGGTATCGGCCGAGCGGGGCTTGGCGAACTGCCCCGCCATGCGGCCCAGCTTCACCACCGGCAGTTTCGAGGCGAAGGTGAGGACGACCGCCATCTGGAGGATGACGCGGAAGGTGTCGCGGATATTGTTGGCGCTATGCTCGGCAAAGCTCTCGGCGCAGTCGCCGCCCTGAAGCAGGAAACCGCGTCCCGCCGCCACCTCCGCCAGCTCCGCGGTCAGGTTGCGCGCCTCGCCTGCAAAGACCAGCGGGGGATAGGTCGCCAGCGTCTTGGTCGCGGCGTCCAGTGCATGGGGGTCGGGATAGTTGGGAAGCTGGCGGGCTTCGGCGCTTGTCCAGCTGTCGGGGGCCCATTTCGCGGCCATGATCGTCCTGCTCTTTCGTCTTCTTTATCGATTCGCTCGCCATGCGCCGAATCCGGGGGAGACGCAATGAAGTTGGCGTTTTACCCTGCCAAGTCGTACCTATTGTTGCGCATGATACGGTTTTGCGCCGAGCCGCTGCGGGTTGCGACAGGCGGTTAGGGCTGGGGGCTTTGCGGAGATCGACTCCAGCGGCTAGCAAGGCCGGGATGTCGCGTTTCTTCGTCCTGCCCCCGGCGCTGCTCGCCCTGTCCGCCCTCATGCTCGCGGTACCCGCCCCGCTTGCGGCGACGGAGCCCGCTCCCGTCACGGCGGGGGCCGATGACACGGCGTTGTTCGGTGCCATGCGCGAGGCCGACCAACGGCTGGCGACGATCGCCTGGCGGCTGGCGACCGCGAATGTCTCGCTCTGCCGCGACCGGGCGCCGACGCCGGGCATCGTCATCCATGCGATCGACCAATATGACCCGGCTTTGCGCTCGGAACTGCCCGCGACGTTCGGGTTCGAGGGGCCGGTGGCGGTGGAAGCCATCGTGCCGGGCAGCGCCGCGGCGAAGGCGGGAATTGCCGCCAATGACAGTATCACGGCGATCGACGGGCAACCTCTGGTCGTGTCGCTCGCTGCGCAGGCGAACACCGCCACCCGCGACGCCGTGCAGCGCCGAATCGCCGAGGAACCCGCCGACCAGCCACTGCGCCTGACCATCCTGCGTCATGGCCAGCGGCATGAGGTGACGGTTCCCGCGCAGCCCGGATGCCGGTCGCGGTTCGAGATGATGATCGGCCCGGACCTGACCGCCTCGGCCGATGGCGATATCGTTCAGGTCGGCTCGCGCTTTTTCGAGCGGTTCGACGACCGGATGATCGCGGTCGTGGTCGCGCATGAATTCTCGCACAACATCCTGCATCACCGCGAAAGGCTGGACACGGCGGGGGTGAAGCGGGGGTTGCTCTCCGAGTTCGGGCGCAATGGTCGGCTGTTCCGCCGGACCGAGACCGAGGCGGATCTGCTGGGGGCGGTCCTGATGCGCAATGCGGGCTATGATCCGCAGGATGCGGTGCGTTTCTGGCGCGAGCATGGCGGCGAGGTGGATGGGGGGCTGTTCCGCAGCCGGACGCATCCTTCCTCTTCCGCGCGCGCCGATGCGGTGGCGGCCGAGATCGCGGCCATTCCGGCGGACGCGCCGTTCCCCTATCGCCCGGCGTTGATCGACCAGGCGGGGGCCGCGCTGCAATAGGTCCGCGGCAAGGCGTCGGGCTGTCGTTTTCGGGACGGGCGCAACGGGCGGCCCCCTTGTATCTGCGGCCGGCCCAAGGCAAGCGGCCGCCATGGATATTCCCGCACGCTATGCCGATTTCATTCAATGGGTTGGTGATGGAACCGGCATGGCCGACAGCCTGCTGCACGTGCATGCCGGCATGGCGGTGCTGTTCCTTGCGCGCATCCTGACGCGCAAGTCGCTGGCGACCCCCATTCCGCTGGCCTGCGTCGCCCTGGCCGAGGCGGCGAACGAAATCCTCGACCGGATGCATTATGGCTCGTGGCGTTGGGCGGACACGCTGGGCGATGTCGCCAACACCATGTTCTGGCCGACGATCCTGTTCATCGGTCTGCGCATGCGGTCGCCGCGCGGCAGACGCTGATCCCGGGACGGAAAGGAGCGGGGGAGGGGTGTTTACCCCTCCGGCAGCACCGGCTTCCAGTCCCAGCCCAGCGGATCGCCGTCCATCACCTCGACCCCGGCGGCAAGCAGCGTGTCGCGAATCGCATCCGAGCGGGCGAAGTCCTTGTCCGCGCGCGCGGCGCGGCGCTCCGCCAGTTGCGCCTCGATCGCACCAGCGTCGAGCGTGGCGGCCTTGGGGCGGGTGCGCAGGTCGGCGCGGGTCAGCGTCGCCAGTTGCAGCCCCAGCGTCGCGTCGAAATCGGCGAGCGCGGCCAGACGGATGCCCGACGACAGCTTCTTGTCGCCCAGCATCTCGTCGAGCACGGGCAAGGCGCGGGGCGTCGCCAGATCGTCCGACAGTGCCGCGTCCAGCCGCTCGCGATAGGGCGCGGCATCGCCCTTGCTGGGGGCATCGGTGCGGGCGCGCAGCCCCTCGACCGTCTGGACCAGCCGCTTCAGCCGCACCTGCGCCGCAGCGAGGCCGTCCCAGCCAAACTCCATTTCCGACCGATAATGCGCCTGAAGGCACATCAGCCGGTAGGCGAGCGGATGGAAGCCGCGATCGATCAGCGCCTGTAGCGTCAGGAACTCGCCCGACGACTTGGACATCTTGCCGGTCCGATCGACCAGGAAATTGTTGTGCATCCAGATATTGGCGCCGGTTTCCGCCGAGCAGCCATGGGCCTGGTTCTGTGCGATCTCGTTGGGGTGATGAATCTCGCGGTGGTCGATGCCGCCGGTATGGATGTCGAACTGCGCGCCGAGATACTGCTTGCTCATCACCGAGCATTCCAGGTGCCAGCCGGGCGCACCGCGCCCCCATGGGCTGTCCCATTCCATCTGGCGATTCTCGCCAGGTGCCGAGGTGCGCCAGATGGCGAAGTCGGCCGGGTGGCGCTTGCCTGCGACCGGATCGATCCGGCTTTCGCCCTCATCGTCGTGATGGCGGGCGAGGCGACCATAATCGGGCACGGTCGTCACGTCGAAATACAGGCCGTCGGGCAGGCGATAGCAATGCTTGGCCTCGATCGCCTGCGCAAAGGCGATCATCTGTGGCACGTGATCGGTCGCCAGCGGAAAGCGGGTCGGCTCCGCGATGCCCAGATCCTTCAGATTCTGCTTGAAAACCGTCGTATAGTGCGCGGCGATCGCCCAGATGTCCTGGCCGCTCTTTTTGGCGGCGGCTTCCATCTTGTCGTCGCCCGCATCGGCGTCGGACGTGAGGTGGCCGACATCGGTGATGTTGATGATATGGGTCAGCGGCCATCCCTTCCACCGCAGCGCCCGCGAGAGCGTGTCGGTGAAGACATAGGCGCGCAGATTGCCGATATGCGCGTAGTGATAGACCGTCGGCCCGCAGGAATAGACGCGGACATTGGCCGGATCGATCGGCCGGAACGGCTCGGTCGTGCGGGTCAGGCTGTTATACAGGATCAGCGGGATGGTCGGCGAGGAATGGGACGCGGTCATGCCGCCTGCCTTAGCCATGTCGGATGCCCCCCGAAAGGGGGCCCCGGTCCGGTGGGAGCTCGGACCGGGGCCGGTGCGATGACAGGGGAGGCATCGCACCGTCTCGGCGGCGCATCGGGCATCGATGCGCGAACCGCTGTATTTCGGTGCTCCGGCCGACGGGGGGCGACCGGAGGAGTTCCCATTAAACCGCCGCATCTCTCCGCAAGCTGGCTGC
This sequence comes from Sphingomonas sp., assembly GCF_039594485.1. Classification (GTDB taxonomy): domain Bacteria; phylum Pseudomonadota; class Alphaproteobacteria; order Sphingomonadales; family Sphingomonadaceae; genus Sphingomonas. Next base: position 20,649 of record NZ_JBCNNI010000023.1, read on the forward strand.
GACATGACAATATGTTTCATCGGCGACGATCGTGGCCCGGACGGGCGCGAAAACGCGCGGCGCGAATTGCGATGCGACGGGTTGTGTTAACCGGATGGCCCTGCTAGGAGCGCCCGACGATGCGGCCACAGTTGTTCTGCGGCCGCTTTATCCTGTTTGCCGGAGCAATTCGTTTTTATGCAGATCATCGTTCGCGACAACAATGTGGATCAGGCCCTCCGCGCGCTCAAGAAGAAGCTGCAGCGTGAAGGCGTGTATCGCGAGATGAAGCTCCGTCGCCACTACGAGAAGCCGTCGGAAAAGCGCGCTCGTGAGCGTGCGGCGGCGGTTCGTCGCGCCCGCAAGCTGGAACGCAAGCGCGCCGAGCGCGACGGCGCACGGTAAGCGTCTTGGGATCGCCCGTTTCCGCCCGATCGTCTGACGAATCGGGTCGGATGGGCGATCCTCCGGCGGCCGTGTCCATGACGGATCGGCCCGCGCGTTGAGCGCTATACCCCCGAACGCCCCCGTACTGAGCGAGAAACAGGCATGTCCGTAACCGCTGTTCCCCTTCGTCCCGTCCGGCGTTCCTATCTGGTCTGGATATGGGTGGCGGTGGTGGCCGCGATCGTGGTTGCGGCCGTGCTCGCACGCCAGGGCGATGCGGCGCTGGTCCGCGAGGCGCGCGGCGTCGGGGTGACGACGACGGCTTCCGGCCTCCAGTATAAGGTGATCGAGCCTGGTCAGGGCGGTGCGCATCCGACCGCCAGCGACGTGGCGCTGATCAACTATACCGGTCGCCTGATCGACGGCACCGTCTTTGAAAAGTCGCAGCAGCCGACGCCGATGCCGCTGTCGACCGTGCTGCCCGGCTTTGCCGAGGCGCTCAAGCTGATGCCCAAGGGCGCGAAGTATCGCTTCTGGCTGCCCGCCAAGATCGCCTATGGTGATCATGCCAGCGACAAGATTCCGGCCAACTCGACGCTGGTGTTCGATGTCGAACTGCTGGACTTCATCCCCGAATCGGTCCTGCGGCAGATGCAGGCGCAGCAGTCGATGATGGGCGGCCTGCCGGGCGGTGCTGCTCCGGGCGGTGCCCCTTCACCGCGCTGATGACCGTGCCCGGAACGCCGGGCTGACGCTGATGAGATGACGATCGCCGGAGCCCCCTGGGCCCCGGCAATTTTCATTTGCGGCGGTTTTAACGTTTTTACCGGCACCGTGAGCAGATTGGCGAGGGCCCAGGTCGCTGCGTCACGTGCGCTCTGGAAGGTGCGTCGCGCTCCTATGGTCCGAAACCAAGTTGAGCGAGCGCGGTCACGATATCGTCGGGAAGCGCGGTCTCAAGCGCGGAGACCCTATACCATGGCCCAGTCATGGCTATATGCTAACGTGCTACTATAGTGACTCGGGGGAACAATGCGGCGCATTTCGACAGGCTCTCCATGGGAAGCCAGAATCGGTTATTCGCGTGCGGTGGTATCGGGCGGGCTGGTTTTCATTTCCGCTACGGCCGCCACGGATTCGACGGGGGCGGTCGTCGGCAAGGGCGACATGTACCTTCAGACGCGGACGATCCTCGACAAGCTGGCTGGCGTCCTTGCCGATGCCGGCTCTGCTCCCGACCGCGTGGTGCAGACCCGCATCTACATCACCGACATATCCCGTTGGGAGGAGGTCGGCCGCGCGCATGGCGAGGCCTTTGCAGGGCATGGACCGGCGCTGACCCTCGTCCATGTGCAGCCATTCGTCGATCCAGACATGCTGGTGGAAATCGAGATGGTGGCCGCCATCGGCGAATGAACGGCATGGCGGGCAGGGGTATCTCCGGCGCGTTCGTGAACCGCCTGGGATGCTCATGGCGCGTGGAAGGGGATGGGCGGGCTGCGCTCTGTCGCCCCGCCTGCGGCCAGCCACGGTGCGATTCTTGCCCGCCTTTGTCCTGGATCGTCAGCCCGACGCTCGGCGTGGCTTCGTTCTATACGGGAGTGGCTATCAAGCGGCGCTCAAGCGTCTTGCATTGGATTTAAAGGACGAATCCAAGTGTCCGGCAACGGGGGCGCGGTGACCGATGCTGATCTGCTGGTCATCCAGTGAGTATTGCCGTCCTCGCCATGGTCCTCATGAACGCAGGGCAAAAAAATAGCGGCCCGCAGGCCGCTATTCCTTTCAGCCGTAAGGCTGAGGCAACTTAGTTGCTGTCGGCCGAATCGTCCGAGTCAGCGACGACCACGATGCCGGCAACGACGGCAGCAGCCGCCAGAACCGCAACGAGGATGCCACCGCCGGCCAGGCCGTTCTTCTTGGCGGCCGGAGCCGAAGCGCGAACCGACTTCGAAACCGAAAGGCTAGCAGCCGGATTCGCAGCCATCGCCGGGGCGACGGTCATCGAAACGGCGGCAGCGGCGACGAGATACTTCCCAAGACGCATGTCGAACTCCCTTAATATGCTAGTGAGGCATGACACGACGAACGTGGCATGGCAACCCACCAACGAGTATGAGGCAGTTATGCTCCCATACTGATGCGGCGATGCAACATTGCTTCGCCACTTCGCGGCTATACTGTGCTTCGCCGTCGAACGGAATGCCCGACAAACGTTTCGCCTCGGTAAAGACACATCAGGTAGAAAATATCTCGCGCGCGTGGCCCTCCAGCATCAGCGCGGTCAGGCGGTCGCTGTGATAGGCGCCGGTGTCGATCCCGATGCGATGTGGCAATATCTCTGCCTCTTCCGCGACGGTATGGCCGTGCACGACCATCTTTTCGAGCGGCGCCCGGTGGTCCAGAAAAGGATCGCGGATCCAGCGGGTTTCAGCAAGTTTCTGATCGGCCAGCGGAATGCCGGGGCGTATGCCCGCATGAACGAAGACATAATCGCCCATCACCAGGATTTCCTTGAGTGTCGACAGGAACGTCCGATGCGCTTCGGGCACCCGCGTCACAAGGCGCTCCACGACCTCGTCATAGTCCAGCCGTTCATACTCCTCGGCGGAGACGCCATAGCTCAGCATCGTCTCGCGCCCGCCGATCCGGCAGAACAGGCGTAGCGCCTTGTCGTCGCCATCGATCGCGCGCAGCAGGATCTCTTCGTGATTTCCCATCAGGCAATGCACGCGGGGATCGTCGGCGCAGAGCAATCGGACGCGTTCGATCACGCCGGCCGAATCGGGGCCCCGATCAACGAGATCGCCCAGAAAGACGAGGTGACGCTCGGCCGGTTCCCGTGCGGTGTCATCTGCTTCGATCCGTTGCAGGATCTTGTCGAGCAGATCCAGCCGTCCATGGATGTCACCAATCGCGTAAAGTCGGACACCCGGTTCCATGGCTGGCACGAACTCGGGCGCGCGTCGGCGCAGATTCAATAACTTGGCAAGCATGATTGGTGTGTCGTCCGCAACAGGCGCTCGTCCATAAGCCTCTGCTCGCCGCCGTGCAAATGCGCTCGAGGGGATCAGGCCTGATCGGGCCAGAGACCCCGCGTATCCAGCACCGTCTTACCCCGACGCTCTTCCAGCGGAACCGAGCGGAAGATATCGTGATCGACCAGAACGACCATCGCCTCACAAGTTTCCAGCGCGACGTCGATGTCGATCAGCGAGGCGCCCGTTGCGGCGAGTGCTGCGGGCAGGGCAGCGGCATAGGGCTCGACGATGCGGATGCGCGGGCCGAACCGCTCCGCCAGCGCCTGCGCGATCTTGAGCGCGGGGCTTTCGCGGAAGTCGTCGATATTCGCCTTGAATGCCAGACCAAGGCAGGCAACCGGCTGGTCCGGCGCCTGGGCTTCGACCATCGCGGTGGCGCGGGCGATGATGTGGTTGGTCTTGCCGTCATTCACCTCGCGCGCGGTGCGGATCAACGGGGTGTTGTCGGGATCGGCGGCGACCAGGAACCAGGGATCGACCGCGATGCAATGCCCGCCGACACCGGGGCCGGGCGACAGGATGTTGACGCGCGGATGCCGGTTGGCGAGCCGGATCACCTCCCACACATCGACGCCCAGCGTATCGGCGACGAGGCTGAGTTCGTTGGCGAAGGCGATGTTGACGTCGCGGAACGCATTCTCGGTCAGCTTCGTCATCTCCGCCGCGCGCGCGGTGGTGGTGACGCAGGCGCCGCGCACGAAGCGCCGGTAAAAGGCCAGCGCCTTGCGCGCGCAGCGGGGCGTGATGCCGCCGATCACCCGGTCATTGTCGATCAGTTCCACCAGGATGCGGCCCGGCAGCACCCGTTCGGGGCAATAGGCGATGGCGATATCGGCCTGCTCGCCCGGTCGGGTCGCCCCGGGCATCTTCAGGTCGGGGCGCGCCTGGGCGAACAGGTCGCGCACCTGCTCGGTGGTGCCGACCGGCGAGGTGGATTCGAGGATCACGGTATCGCCCGGCTTCAGGACCGGCGCGATCGCCCGTGCGGCGTCGAGGACATAGGTGATGTCGGGCTGGCGCGCCTCGGTAAAGGGCGTGGGCACGGCGATGACGAAGACCTCGGCGGGCGCGACCTCCAGCGAGGCGACCAGGGCCCCGCGCGCGACCACGCCGGAGACGAGGCCGTCGAGATCGACCTCCTCGATATGCACCCGGCCCGAATTGATCGTCTCGACCACCGAGGGCGTGACATCGACGCCGGTGACCTTCGCGCCGGTGCGCGCGATCACCGCGGCGGTGGGCAGGCCGATATAGCCCAGGCCCATCACCGTGACCGCCAGTTCAGTGTCCAAGGGCATCGTTCATGATCCTGCTGATCCGATCGGCGGTGTCGCCGTCGCCAAAGGGGTTGTGCGCGCGTGCCATCGCCGCATAGCGTGCGGGATCGTCAAGCAAAGCAAAGACTTCGGCGGCGATCCGGTCTTCGTCGGTGCCGACCAGCCGGGCGGTTCCCGCCGCGACGCCCTCGGGGCGCTCGGTCGTCTCGCGCATGACGAGCACGGGCTTGCCCAGGGCCGGCGCCTCCTCCTGCACGCCGCCCGAATCGGTCAGCACGATATGCGCCGCATCCAGCGCCCGGACGAAATGGGGATAGTCGAGCGGATCGATCCGCAGGATGCCGGAGGTGTCGCCCAGCACCTCGTCCATCACCCGCAGGACATTGGGGTTGGGGTGGACCGGAAACAGGATGCCGACATCCTCGCGATCCGCGATTCGCCGCAATGCCCGGGCGATCGCGGCCATGCCATCGCCGAAATTCTCCCGGCGGTGTGTGGTGACGAGGACGATCCGCTTGCCCGCCAGGTCCGCCAGAACCGGATCGAGCCCGGCGGCGAGCGCCGGATCCCGGGCGATCCGCCCCCTTGTCCAGTGGAGCGCGTCGATCACGCTGTTGCCGGTGACGTGCACCCGCTCGGCTGCGATCCCCTCGGCCAGCAGCGCATCCGCCGCCGTGCGGGTCGGCGCGAAGTGCAGGGCGGCGATCGGTGCGATCATCCGCCGGTTCACCTCTTCGGGCCAGGGATGATAGATATCGCCCGAGCGCAGCCCCGCCTCGACATGCGCCACCGGAATCTTGCGGTAATAGGCGGCCAGCGCGCCCGCCATCGCGGTGGCGGTATCGCCCTGGACCACCACCATCGCCGGGCGTTCCGCGTCCATCACCTCGCCCAGCCCGGTCAGCAGCCGCGCGGTCAGCCGGTCGAGCGACTGGCCCGGCTCCATCAGGTCGAGATCATGATCGGGCGTCAGGCCGGCGATGCCCAGCACCTGGTCGAGCATCCCGCGATGCTGCGCGGTGACGCAGGTCCGTACCGGCGCGCCGCCGGATTCGGCCAAGGCCCGGATCACCGGGAACAATTTTATCGCCTCCGGTCTTGTGCCGAAGATGATCAGGATGGTGGATCGCGTCATTGGACGTGGTGTAGCCTGTCGCTTTTAAAGACATCCTAACCGCATCACGCCGCGCATCGCACTATGTTGCGCTGCGGGGACGCGTTAAGGACGTTTCGTCTCTGGGAGGTTTCATGACGATCAAGAAGGTGCGCAAGGCTGTTTTTCCGGTGGCCGGTCTGGGCACGCGGTTTCTGCCTGCGACGAAGTCGATGCCCAAGGAAATGCTGACCGTGGTCGACAAGCCGCTGATCCAATATGCGGTCGAAGAGGCGCTGGAAGCCGGGATCGAGCAGATCATCTTCGTCACCGGTCGCGGCAAGGGCGCGCTGGAGGACCATTTCGACATCTCCTACGAACTCGAAGCGACGATGAAGGCGCGGGGCAAGAGCCTGGCTGTGGTCGAGGGCATCCGCCAGAAGCCGGGCAGCCCGGTCTATGTCCGCCAGCAAGAGCCGCTGGGCCTGGGCCATGCCGTGTGGTGCGCGCGCGAGATCGTCGGTGACGAACCCTTTGCGGTGCTGCTGCCCGACGAACTGATGGTCGGCGGTTTCATGAAGCAGATGGTCGAGGCCTATGACCAAGTCGGCGGCAACGTCATCGGCGCGCTGGAAGTGCCCGACAGCGAGACCGACAAATATGGCATCATCTCGCCCGGCAAGCAGGACGGCCGCCTGACCGAGGTGACCGCCCTTGTCGAAAAGCCCAAGGGCAAGGCCCCGTCGAACCTGATGATTCCCGGCCGCTATATCCTCCAGCCCGAGGTCATGCAGATCCTCGACGCGCAGGAGCCGGGCGCGGGTGGCGAAATCCAGTTGACCGACGCCATGGCCAAGTTGATCGGTCGCCAGCCCTTCCACGGCTTCACCTTCGACGGGCAGCGTTACGATTGCGGCGACAAGGCGGGCTGGCTGACCGCCAACCTCGCTCTCGGGCTGGCGCGCGACGATATCGGTCCGGTCGTGCGGGAATTCGCGAAGACGCTGCTCGGCTGACCGACGGCGTAAGGCTATGCAAGGGGGCGGGGTCGTAAGGTCGCCGCCCTTTTTTGCTGCTCGGTGGGAATGCCTCCGCGCAAAGGCGCCGCCGCGTTACCGGCCCCGTCTGTCCCCACGCCATGCCAGCCAGCGGAAGGTCAGCAGGATCACGGTCGGCCACAGCATCGTCGCCCACATGTCCGACCAGCTTGCGGCCAGATTGCCTTCGTCGGTGGGGTAGAAGGGCTGGAGCAGGTCATAGGCCTCGTTGATCGTCTCGATCACCAGCACGGTCAGCCAGCAGCGCCAGTCCCAGGGCGCGCGGCGCATGATGAACGCCGCCAGCACCAGGATGGCCATGCCCGCATGGGCGTGCAGCGTGCTGTCGGGCAGGCCGGTGATCTGCCCGATCCAGGACTTGTCGCCGGTCCAGTCGAGCCAGCCGGATGGGGGAGCGGGGGGCGTGGTCACGACACGGGACTCATGCTCGGGCACAGCGGCAGCCGGGGTCCTTGGGTAGGGCCAGCGTGCGGAAGCGCAGGGACAGCAGGTCGGCGATCAGCAACGATCCGGCGCTGTCCCGGCCGAAAGGGGCGATCGCGCGCAGCGTTTCCAGCGCGGCCAGGCTGCCCATGATCCCCGTGACGGGGCCAAGGACACCATCATCGGCGCAGGTCATGCCCGCCTGATCGACCGCATCGCCCACGAAGCAGCGATAGCAGGGCTTGTCCGCCTCCCAACCGCGATAGACGGCCAACTGCCCCTCAAACTGCCCTACCGCCGCCGAGACGAGAGGAATGCGGCGCGCAAGGGCGGCATCCGCCACCGCCAGCCGCGTCGCGAAATTGTCGCACCCGTCGAGCACGACATCGGCGCCCTCCAGCAGGGGGCCGATGGTGTCGGTCGTCACCCGGGTCCGGTGAATGGTCAGCGCGACATGCGGGTTCAGGCGGGCGACGAAGGCCGCCGCGGCCTCCACCTTGGGCGCGCCCTGATCGTCCGTTCGGAAGATCGTCTGGCGTTGCAGATTGGACGGCTCGACATGGTCGTCGTCGATCAGGGTGAGCGCGCCGACCCCGGCGGCGGCGAGATACTGGATGGCGGGCGATCCGATGCCGCCCGCGCCGATCACCGCGACCCGCGCCGCCTTCAGCCGAAGCTGGCCACCGCCGCCGAACTCGCGCAGCACGATATGGCGGGCATAGCGGGCAAGTTCGTCATCGGACAGGATCATCCCGGCCATGTATAGGTGATGGCGGTCCGATACCAGCGATCCCCGGCCAGCATGGCACGGTGCGGCAGGTGACGCATCATGCGCTCGGCCGCGCCCGCGCTATATTGCTCGACCGTCGGGCAGTCGATCGCCAGCGGCACGACCGTCTGGACAAGGCCATCGGGGGAGATGCGCAGCGCCAGCGGCACCGCCAGCACCATCTGCCCGCTGCCGTCGCGGCTGGCACGGGTGCAGCGTCCCGCGTGCACCTCCTCGCGCACGAAGCGGATCATGTCGGGGCCGGCCGAACCCAGGGTGATGACGGGCAGGCCGGTCCAGTCGTGTGGCGGTTCGGCGGGGGCAGGGGCAGGGGCAGGGGCAGGGGCCGCCGGGGGCGGTGTCTGAGCGGCGACGGGCGGCGGTGGCGCGGCGACCGGCGCCTGCATCAGGGCCAAGGCCAGGGCGGGGATCATCGGCCGGTCGATCCGAAGCCACCCGTACCCCGCTCGGTTGAATCCAGTTCGGTCACCTCGGTCAGGGTCGCGCGCTGGACGGGGGCGGGGACCAGCTGGGCGATGCGCTCGCCGCGCACCACCTCGAAAGGCTGATCGCCCAGATTGGCGAGGATCACCTTCACCTCGCCGCGATAATCCTCATCGATGGTGCCCGGCGTGTTGAGGCAGGTGATGCCGTTCTTGAGCGCCAGGCCGGATCGCGGGCGAACCTGAACCTCGTAACCGGGCGGGATGGCGATCGCGAAGCCGGTCGCCACCGCGGCGCGACGGCCCGGTTCCAGCGTCAGCGTCTCGGCCGCGACCACGTCCATCCCGGCCGCGCCCGGCGTGGCATAAACGGGAAGCGGAAGCCCTTCACCATGGGGCAAGCGTTTGAGGGCAATCGAAATCGGTGCGAGTGTCATGGCCGCGCTTGTAGCGCATCGGCAATGCGTTGCGCGAGCCCCCCGGCCACGTCTTCCTTGCTCATCCGCGGCCAGCTTTCGACGCCATCGGCGGTGATCAGGTGGATGCTGTTCGCCTCGCCCCCGAATGTGTCCGAGGATACGTCGTTGGCGACGATCCAGTCGGCGCGCTTGCGGACTCGCTTGGCTACAGCGTGTTCGATGACCTGTTCCGTCTCCGCCGCGAAACCGACGACCAGGGCGGGGCGGTTCGGCGAGGCGGCGAGCGTTGCCAATATGTCCGGGTTTTCGACAAGCGTCAGGGCCGGTGGCGCGCCGCCGTCCTTCTTGACCTTCTGCCCCGCCGCCTCGACCCGCCAGTCGGCGACCGCCGCGACCATGACGGCGGCATCGGCGGGCAGCGCGCCATCGACCGCCTCGGCCATTTGCCGCGCGCTCTCGACATCGATCCGGTCCACGCCAGCCGGGGTGGGAAGCGTCACCGGACCCGCGATCAACGTCACCCGCGCGCCGAGCCTGGCGAGCGCCCCCGCCACCGCGAAACCCTGTCGTCCCGAGGAGCGATTGGCGATGTAGCGGACGGGATCGATCGGCTCATGCGTCGGCCCGGCGGTGACGAGAATATGCCGCCCCGCCAACACCTGTTTCGCCAATACCTGTTTCGCCAATACCTGTTTCGTCGGCACCTGCTCCGCCTGCGCCAGTGCCGCCTCGATCGCCGCCAGGATCGCGGGCGGCTCGGGCAGGCGGCCCGGGCCGAACTCGCCGCACGCCATCGCGCCCTCGTCGGGGGGCATCACCGTCACGCCGTCCGCACGCAGTCGGGCGATGTTGCGCTGGGTCGCGGGGTGGAGCCACATCCGCACGTTCATCGCGGGCGCGACCAGCACCGGCGTATCGGTGGCGAGCAGCAGCGTGGTCGCCAGATCGTCGGCCAGCCCGTTCGCCATCCGCGCCAAAAGGTCGGCGGTGCCCGGCGACACGACGATCAGGTCGGCCTCCCGGCTGAGCTGGATATGCCCCATCTCCGCTTCGTCCTTCAGGTCCCACAGAGTGGTGAAGACCTGATTCTCGGACAGCGCGGCCAGCGTCATCGGGGTCACGAAATGGCTGCCCCCCTCGGTCAGGACACAGCGGACGCTATGCCCCTTCTTGCGCAGAAGGCGGATCAGTTCGCAGCTTTTATAGGCGGCGATGCCGCCGCCGACGATCAACAGGATATGGCTCATCGCACGACTCGCGTCACGGTGATGCGTCGCCGCTCGCGCGCGGCGGCGATCAGCTCGCGCACCGCGTCGGGGGCCAGGACGACGCCAAGGAAGAAGAGCGGAGAAAGCCCCGCCACGAAGGCGGCCGAGCCGGTCACCAGCGTCGCCAGGGCAAAGGCCGCCATGGTGGCACCCGCCCGCCGCGCCGCCGCCTGTCGCCAATGCGCCCAGCCCAGCGCCGCCAGCACCGACAGCGGCACGACCACACCCATGGGCAGATATCCCACGACACTGGCCGAAGCGATGGTCGCGATCAGCGTTCCGGGGCTCAGAAGATCGATCGGCGCGTCGATTGCCGGGTCGAGCCGTGTGACCAGCGGATTGAGCGCATGGGCATGTGCGGCGAGGGCGAGCAGAGCGATCGCGATCGCGATCATCCAGGCGGTCACCTCCCGCCGAACGCCCGCCTGCCACGCCAGCGCCAGCATGACGAGGGCATAGAGCAGCGCCGTCTGGCTGATGAGCATTGCGGCCAGCCCCAGGGCGACGGCGGTCGGCATTGCCTCGGGCCGCCGCTGCGCCAGCGACAGCGCGATGAACATGCCGGCCCAGGCCTCGGGCACGGCGATCATCGTCGAGTTGATCAACGGATAGAGCCCCGCCACTAGCAGGATCACGGCCAGGGCGCGGGGACCCTGCCGGTCGAAGATCGGGATCACCCGTCGCAGCCAGCTCGCCGCCACGGCGACGGCCAGGATCGTCATCAGGCCATATCCGACCAGCGGGGGCAGCGCGGCCAGCGTGATCGACAATGCGGGCAACGGTACGGCGAACAGCACCGGGCGCAACGGCCGGTCATTCTCCCGCAGGGCATCGAGGGCGGCCGGGTAGAAGGACTGGCCGTGCCGGACATGGTCGAGGATCGCGGTGGTTGCCGGCGACAGTCGCTCGCGCACTGGTTCGACCGGGGCGTGCGTCAACAGCGCCACCGCGACGATCAGGATCAGCAGGGCCGACAGTCCCGCCGCCGCCAGGGGCGAAAGGTTCGACAGCCGCCCCGGCTGGCCAAACCAGAACGGCCGCGCTGTGCGGCGTGCCGGGGCGGGGGGCGTGCTGCCCGGCATCCCTACCGCAGCACGGCCAGGGTTGCCGCGACGCCCGCCGCCGCCGACAGCATCGAGAGGAGCGCATAGCGCCAGCCGCCGCCGATCCGCACCACCTCGATCTGCTTGAGCGGCGGGGCGGGGGGCTCTCCGCCGGGCGCGGGGTAGCGCGCCTCGATCCGGCGGACGAGATCGGGCAGGCGGGCGATGGTGCGCACATCCTCGATCAGCCGGTCGGCGATCTTGGCCTCGGGGCCCAGCTCGGTGCGAATCCATTCGCGCACGAAGGGCGCGGCCGAGTCCCACAGGTTGATGTCGGGATCGAGGCTGGTCGCCACGCCCTCGACCATCACCATCGTCTTCTGGAGCAGCAGCAGATGCGGCTGCGTCACCATGTCGAAATCGCGGGTGATCGAGAAAAGCCCGTCGAGCATCATGCCGATCGACATGTCCTTGACCGGCAGTCCGCGCATCGGCTCGCCCACCGCGCGTAGCGCGGTCGCGAACTCGGCGACATTGTGGTGCGGCGGAACATAGCCCGCCTCGAAATGAATCTCCGCGACGCGCTTATAGTTGCCGGTGATCAGGCCATAGAGGATCTCGGCCAGCCAGACCCGTGCGCGCCGGTCGATCCGGCCCATGATGCCGAAGTCGATCGCGGCGATCTTGTTGCCGGGCAGGGCGAACAGATTGCCCTGGTGCATGTCGGCGTGGAAAAAGCCCTCGGCAATGGCCTGGCGCAGGAAAGCCCGCACCAGTGTCTGGGCGAGGTGCGGCAGGTCATAGCCGGCATCGACCAGCGCCTGGCGGTTGGACAGCTTGATGCCGTCGATCCACTCGACCGTCAGAACCTTGGCGGTCGAACGCTGCCAGTCGATCTGCGGCACCATGAAATCGGGCTCGGCGGTCATCGCCTCGGCAAGTTCGGAGGCGCTGGCCGCCTCGCGCCGGAAATTCAGCTCGCGCAATGTCCAGCGGCGGAAATTCTCGACCGTCAGGCGTGGGCGCAGGCGGGCGGCCTCGGGACTCATCCCCTCGACCTGCGCGGCCGCCCATTGATAGGTGTCGATGGCGCGGGTGAAATCGTCCTCGACGCCGGGACGCAGCACCTTGACCGCGACCGTCCGGCCGTCGGTGGTCACCGCCCGGTGCACCTGCGCGATCGAGGCCGCGCCGACCGGCGTCTCCTCGATCGAGGCGAAGAAATGCGACGGCGGACGCCCCATGCTCGCCTCCATCGCGGCGCAGATCGTCGCGAAGGGGACGGGCGGCAACTGGTCCTGAAGGCGCAGCAGGTCGCGCGCGGCGTCCTCGCCGACCAGATCGGGGCGGGTCGCGAGCGTCTGGCCGAGCTTGATGGCCGCCGGGCCGATCGCCTGGAACGCATCGGCATAGGCGGGCTGGGCGGGCACGCGCGCGCCGAACCGGGCGACCCGTGCGAGCCGGCGTACCGGCGCGGGCGTGTTGGGATCGCGCTCGATCCCGCGCAACGCGCCATGCCGCGCGAGCGTCCGCCCCCATTTGAGCAGACGCCAGAGATGCACCACCGGCTGCGTCACAGGGCGCGCGCGCTCATGCCGCGCGAAGCTGCCCGCATCAAATCTTCCAGCCCGAATGGATCGCGACCAGGCCGCCCATGATCGGCTCGACCTTGGTTTCGATGAAGCCCGCCTCGCGGATCATCCGCTCGAAGGACGGCATGTCGGGGAAGCGACGGATCGACTCGATCAGATAGCGATAGCTGTCCGCATCGCCTGCCAGCATCTGGCCCAGCTTGGGCACCAGCCTGTGCGAATAGGCGTCGTATACCTCCGAGAAGCCCGGCCAGACGGTGGTCGAGAATTCCAGGCAGAAGAACCGCCCGCCACGCCGCAGCACGCGGTGCGCTTCCTTGAGCGCGGCCGGAATGTCGGTGACGTTACGGATGCCGAAGGCGATGGTATAGGCGTCGAAGAACTTGTCGGGGAAGGTCAGGGTCTCGGCATTCGCCTCGGTCCAGACCAGGCCGTCGAGCCCACGCTCCTGCGCGCGCTTCATGCCCACGTCCAGCATCGCCGGGTTGATGTCGGCGACCGTGATGCTCGCGCCCGACTCGGCCAGGCGGAAGGCGATGTCGCCGGTACCGCCCGCCATGTCGAGAATCTGGTCGCTGGCGCGGGGCTTCACCCGGCGGACGAAGCGATCCTTCCACAGCCGGTGCATGCCGCCCGACATGGCATCGTTCATCAGGTCATATTTGGAAGCGACGTTGGTGAAGACCCCGCCGACTCGGGCGGTCTTCTCATCGCGGGGCACATCTTCATAGCCGAAGGAGACGGTATCGCTCATGAGAGATGCCCTAGCCCGGCCTTGCTGGCGGGGCAAACGCTACCTAGCTGTTTGCGTGACGAAAGCCATTCCGAGGAACGATGCCCGAACTTCCCGAGGTCGAAACCACCGTGCGCGGCCTGACGCCGGTGCTGGCGGGCCAGCGCCTGGATCTGGTCGAGCCGCGTCGGGCCGATCTGCGCCGCCCGTTCCCCGCGGATCTGCGCCAGCGGATGACGGGGGCGACCGTGACCGCGCTGGGGCGACGGGCCAAATACGGCCTGATCGATACCGATCGCGGCGACACCATGGTCTTCCACCTCGGCATGTCGGGGCGCTGGCGGATCGATCCCGGCGAACCGCTGGCGCATGACCATCTGCTCCTGGAGACGGGGGCGGGGCGGCGACTGGCGCTGAACGATCCCCGGCGATTCGGTTTTGTCGATCTTTGGCCGACGGTGGATCTTGCCTCCTATCCTCCCTTCCTCGCCATGGGGCCCGAGCCGCTGGGGGCGGACTTCACCGCCGATTATCTGGCGGCCGCGCTGGAGGGGCGGACCGCGCCGATCAAGGCGATGCTGCTCGACCAGCGGGTCGTGGCGGGCCTCGGCAATATCTATGTGTGCGAGGCGCTGCACATGGCGAAGATCACGCCGGGCCGTGCCGGCGGACAGATTTCCAAGACGCGACTCGTCCGGTTGGTGGCGGCGATCCGGGCGGTGCTGGAGGCCGCGATCCTGGCGGGAGGATCGTCCCTGCGCGATTATGTGCGGCCCGACGGCGAACTGGGCTATTTCTCCAAGGAATGGCGGGTCTATGGTCGCGAGGGCGAGGCGTGCGAATGTGGTGCGATCGTCCGGCGGCGGAGCGATTCGGGACGTTCCACTTTCTGGTGCGCGAACTGCCAGCGCAGTTGACGTCCGGCGCGCCACCCGTTAAGGGGCGCGGCTTCAAAGCTGGTGCGTCGCGCCGCTATCCCTTTTGATCGAGATTTAGAGGTTTTCATGGCGAACACGCCGCAGGCCAAAAAGCGTATCCGTCGCAACGAGCGTCGCGCCGTCATCAACGGCAACCGCGTCAGCCGCATCCGTACTTTCGTGAAGAAGGTCGAAGCCGCTCTGGCAGCGGGCGACAAGGAAAGCGCGACGGTCGCTCTGGCCGCGGCGCAGCCGGAAATGGCCCGCGGCGTCGCCAAGGGCGTGCTGCACAAGAACACGGTCGCGCGCAAGTTCTCGCGCCTGACCAAGCGCATCGCCGCACTGGCCTAAGCCTCTCGGTTTGCGACGAAGTAACCCGCCGGGGGCGGCCCCGGCGGGTTTTTTCGTGCCTGTGTGGCGGATGTTGATCACTTTTTAGGAGTAGTTCCTGGGGGAACCAAGTCGCGTTTCGCGCAACCTCAGGACTTTCCGCGATTCGAGTGATTCGGCTTTCTGCCATGATTGTGGCATCTCAAGTAATATCGTTATTTTTCAGTGGGTTATGAGATAATTTGACGGGATTCCGCGGCCTTTGGCCTGTCAATCCGGTTTATTTCAGATTTATGGCCGGAGACGGTCTTGATCGCACCCCACCATGGATCATAATCGGTATCCCAGCAGCGGTGCTTCGTGCCCGCGTCATGGAAATAGCGAAGTGGCATGACCGGGCCGAATCCGTTTGATTCGCCCATGGGAATCTTGTCGCCGAGTGAAACAGAGGTTCGTCCGCTTGAACGGCGGTCGGCATGATTGGAGTGCGCGTGTGACGAATTGGCAGGCAACGCGACCGACGACCGACCAGGCCCGTGCCTGGGCGCGCGTCCGCGCGAACCTGCGCGAGTCGGCTGGCGCACGCCTGTTCGACCAGTGGCTGAAGCCAATGGAGCTGATCGAGGGCGACGAGCCCGACACGGTTCGTCTCGCGCTCCCCTCCGCCTTCGCGACCAACTGGGTGCGCAGCCATTATGCCGATCGGCTGCATCTGGAGTTCCGGGCAGTGCTGCCCGAGGTTCGTTCGGTCGTGATCGAGACCCGCGCGCCCGCCAAGGTCGCGCGGATGACCTCTGTGGAGACGTTCGGCGCGGCTCCGACCCGGGAGCCGGTTCCGTCGGCGCGGTCCGCCGAGGCACCATCCGCGCCGGTCGGGGATGACGAACAGCCGTCGCTCTTCGCCGAGGTCGTTGCTCCCAGGTCGCTGCGTGCCGCGCCTGCGCCCGTCTCTCCCGCTCCCGCGACTCCCCGGCCCGTGGTGAAGGCCGCGCCGACCGTTGCCGCCGCGCCTGCGCCGCGTGTGCACAGCGATCGCCCGCCGCTCGATCCGCGTCTGACCTTCGATCGGTTCGTGGTCGACTCGTCGAACCGCGTCGCGTTCAACGCCGCATTGTCGCTGGCCGAGCCGGGCCCGCCGCGTTTCAGTCCGCTCTTCCTCCATGGCGGCACCGGGCAGGGCAAGACCCACCTGATGCACGCCATCGCCCATGCCTTTCTCGAGTCGCATCCCGATGCGGTCGTGCTGTGCATGTCGGCCGAGCGGTTCATGTTCGATTTCGTCGCCGCGATGCGCGCGCGCGATACCTTCAGCTTCAAGTCGCGGCTGCGGTCGGCCGACTTGCTGCTGATCGACGATCTTCAGTTCATCGCGGGCAAGGACTCGACCCAGGAAGAATTCTTCCACACCGTCAATGAGCTGGTCGGTGCGGGCAAGCGGCTGGTCATCTCGGCCGATCGTTCGCCCCAGTCGCTCGATGGGGTGGAGCCGCGGATCATCGGTCGGCTTGGCGCCGGTCTGGTCGCCGATATCAAGGCGCCCGACCTGACCCTGCGTCGTACCATCCTCAACCGCAAGGTCGCCGATCTCCCCGAGATCGAGGTGCCGACCGACGTGCTCGATCTGCTCGCCTCGCGGATTCGCGGCAATATCCGCGAGCTGGAAGGCGCGCTGAACCGGGTCGTCGCCTATGCGCAGCTGACCGGAGACAAGATCGACCTGGAATTCGCGGTCGCGACCCTGGGCGAGGTGCTGCGTGGTGCCCAGCGGCGAATCACGATCGATGAAATCCAGAAGCTGGTGAGCCGCCATTTCGAGCTGAAGCCGCTCGACCTGGTTTCGGCACGCCGAGCCCGTGCGATTGCCCGCCCGCGCCAGATCGCCATGTATCTCGCCAAGCGCCTGACCACCCGCTCGCTGCCCGAGATCGGGCGCAAGTTTGGTGGTCGCGATCATTCGACCGTCATCTATGCGGTGCGCAAGATCGAGGAACTGCGCGATACCGATCGGGATATCGACAATGCCGTGCGGGTGTTGATGAAGGAACTGGAAGGGTAAGGCGCGCCCTGTCAGGGGAAAGGGCTCAGCCCAGATCGGCCAGCACCCGATCCAGTCCCGGTGCCTGCCCATAGCGGATGACCCGCCCGCCAGCCGCCTCCAATAGCTGTAGAATGTCCGGTCGCACCGCGCGTCGCCAGTTCCAGCAAAAGGCGAGAAAGCCGAAATCCAGCCGCTCCGGGCATTGGGGTGCGCTATCGGGGCGGCTCTGCCCGTAATGGCGGGCGATGCGCCGAAGGATGCGCGGGATCGTCACGCGTCGGGGCAGATCGAGAAGGATGATCCGATCCGCACGGGCCAGCCGGTCGCGGATCGCCGTGCCGTATTTTTCGTTCGAATAATTGCCGTCGATCACCCATTCGGGCCGCGCGGCAATCGCGGTCAGGTCGGCGATGAAGTCCTCTCTTGCCCGTATGGTCCAGCCGGGGGCGTGGAACAGGGCATCCACATGCCAGACGCGCAAGCCCAGATGTTCGCCCAGCGCCCGGGCCAGCGTCGACTTGCCGCTGCCGGGCGGCCCCATCACCATGATCCGACGAGGAACCGGGGTGACGGGGCCGGGGGCCATCAGATTTGCAGGCCCATGGTCCGCTGCACATCGAGCAGCAGGGGGGCGGCCAGATCGCGGGCCTTTTCCGCGCCGCGCTCCAGAATGCGGCCGACCTCGCCGCGATCGTCGAGCAACCGGGTCAGCCGCTCGCGGATCGGCCCCAGCGTGGCGACCGCCAGATCCGCGAGTTCCGGCTTGAACGCGCCGAAGCCCTTGCCCGCGAACTGGGCCAGCACGTCGGCGGGTTCGCGGTCCGACATGGCGGCATAGATGGTGATCAGGTTGCGCGCCTCGGGGCGTCCTTCCAGCCCGTCCATCGTCTCGGGCAGGACGTCGGGGTCGGTCTTGGCCTTGCGGAACTTCTCGGCGATCATGTCGTCGCTGTCGATCAGCTTGACCAGCGACATCTCCGAGGGGTTGGACTTGGACATTTTGGATGCACCGTCGCGCAGGCTCATGATGCGCGGTGCGGCCTTGCTGATCAGCGGCTCGGGCAGGGTGAAGAGTTCGCGGCCATAATCGTTGTTGAACTTGGTCGCGATGTCGCGGGCCAGTTCCAGATGCTGCTTCTGGTCCTCGCCGACGGGCACGTGCGTCGCATTGTAGAGCAGCACGTCGGCAGCCATCAGCACCGGATAGTCGTACAGCCCGACACTGGCGCCCTCGCGGTTCTTGCCCGCCTTGTCCTTGAACTGGGTCATGCGGTTCAGCCAGCCGACCCGCGCGACATTGTTCAGCAGCCAGCCCAGCTCGCTATGCGCGGGCACGCGCGTCTGGTTGAACAGGATCGAGCGTTCGGGATCGATCCCCGCCGCGATCAGCGTCGCGGTCATCTCGATCGTGTTGGCGGCCATCGCCTCCGGTGCGATCCATTCGGTCAGGCCGTGGAGGTCGGCGATGAAGTACATCGTCTCGCCGCCCTGGGCCTGGATGTCGTCCTGCATCGCCACCCACTGCTTCACGGCGCCCAGATAGTTGCCGAGGTGAAGATTGCCCGTGGGCTTGATGCCGGAAACGACGCGCATGATGGTCCTCAAGATTTGCGGCGAACGAGCCGCTTGATGTCCGCGACGCGGAATGCCCCGGTCGCGAAGGTGGCGATCGCATAGACGAGCATGCCGGTCGCGACCAGTATGATGAGCGCGCCCCAGCGCTCCAGGTTCGAGCCGGTGACATAGGGCTGGAACCGCGCATTGAGCAGCGCCATCGCCCCGCCCATCAGCAGGGCGGCGAGCCCCATCCGCCAGCTCCGGCGGCGAAGCTGCGCATCGGCGACGAAATGCCCGCGCCGCGACAGGGCACGATAGAGCAGTACGACATTGACGGTCGAGGCGATCGCGGTGGCGAGCGGCGGTCCCATATGCCGGAGCGGCCAGATCAGGATCAGGTTCAGCACCAGATTGACCACCATCGACCAGGTGGCGAACCGCACCGGCGTCCGCGTATCGGCCCGGGCATAGAAGCCGGGCGTCAGCACCTTGACCAGGATATAGCTGGGCAGGCCGATCGAGAAGGCGGCCAGCGCCTGTGCGGTATAGAAGCTGTTGGTCGCGGTGAACTTGCCATGCTGGAACAGCGCGGCGGCGATCGGCTGGCCGCAGACGATCAGGGCGACGGTGGCGGGCAGGGTGAGCAGCAGCGCCAGTTCCATGCCCCGGTTCTGCGTCTCCATCGCCTCCGCCTCGCGTCCCGCGCCCAGCAGGCGGGAGATGGTGGGAAGCAGAACGGTGCCCAGGCCGATGCCGATCAGCCCCAGCGGCAACTGGTTCAGCCGGTCGGCGGCATAGATGTACGAGACCGATCCCGCGGGCAGGAAACGCGCGGCCAAGGCGGTCGAGACGACGAGATTGACCTGCACTGCGCCCGCACCCGCGGCGGCCGGGAGGATCAGCTTCAACAGCCGCCGCACATCGTCGTTGATCGTCGGGCGTTTCAGCCGCAGCCTTACGCCTGCGCGCCGACAGGCCCACCATAGCCAGACCAGTTGCAACGCCCCCGCTACCGACACCGCAATCGCCTGATTGCGGGCGGTGGGCAGGGGATTATGGTCGTGGAACAGCAGCAGGGCCGCAATCAGCGTCAGGTTGAGCAGGATCGGCGCGGCGGCGTTCACCCAGAAACGTTGCAGCGAATTGAGAATGCCGCCGAGTAGCGAAACCAGGCTGATGAACAGCAGATAGGGGAAGGTCAGCCGGTTGAGCAGGACGATGTAATCGAACTGCGCCGTCGTGCCGTCGCCATAGCCGAAGGTCTGGATCCAGGTGACGGGCCAGGCGGCCAGTTCGACCAGGATCGTCATCACGATCAGGACGGGCAACAGGACCGACAGGGCGTTTTCGGCAAAGGCCAGGCCATGGGCCAGGCCCGACCCTTCCGCCGCCTGGTCGCCCTCGGCCACCTTGCGGTTGAACATCGGGATGAAGGCGGCGGAAAAGGCGCCCTCGGCGAAGAGGGCGCGGAACAGATTGGGCAGGCGAAACGCGATCTGGAATGCATCGGAGGCGAAGTTCGCGCCCACGAAGCGGAAGAACAGCGAGTCGCGAACCAGACCAAGCACGCGGCTGGCCAGTGTCAGCCCGCCGACCGAGCCCAGCGCCTTGGTCAGGTTCATCGATCAGACCGGATCAGGCGTGGCCGGTTTCCGGGGTATTGGGCTGCGCGCCAGCCTGCGCATCCGCCTGCTGCAGATAGAGCTGCGCGAAGTCGATCGGCTCCAGCATCAGCGGCGGGAAGCCGCCGTCGCGCACCGCATCCGCCAGCACGCGGCGGGCGAAGGGGAAGAGCAGGCGCGGCGCTTCGCCCAGCATGAAGGGCTGGATCTGATCGACCGGCACGTTGCGGAAGCCGAAGAGCCCGGCATAGCTGAGGTCCACGATGAACGCGGTCTTGCCCTCGGATTCGGCACGAACCTCGATCTTCAACGTCAGTTCGTGGACTTCCTCACCGACCTGGGTGGCGGAGATGTTGAACTGCACGTCGATGCCGGGTGCGGTCTGCGCCTGATAGATGGCGGGCGCGTTCGGATTCTCGAACGACAGGTCCTTTACATATTGCGAGATCAGACCGGCTGCGGGGCCCGCATCCTCGCCCTCGGCGGTCGGCGCTTCGAAGCCCTGCGGCAAACCCTGTTCGTCCATCGTCGATACCTTCTTGCGTGAGATCAAGGGGAATAGGGAACCGAAAGGGCGGGTTCGCGCGTTCGGCCCAATGGCCGTTGCGCGTAGCAGCGGGCAGGCACGGATTCAACCTTGCCCTCTTCTGTCGGGAGCGCGGGTTTTCATTGTCGCCCCATGCGCCTATATCGGCCCTGATAGTGAAAGGCGCCTGTGTTGTTATTCTACGTCGTTCTCCTCGCGATGGTCGCGCTCTTCCTGGCGCTCCGGCTCTACAGCGTGCTGGGGAAGCGGACGGGACACGAGCAGCCATTGCCGCGCAGCGCGGACGATCGGCCGCTGCCGATCACGCTGCCGCGTGCGCCCGAACCCGCACAGGCGGCCGCCCCGGTGATGAACCGCAATATCGATCCGCGCGCCGAACAGGGGCTGCGGGCGGTGATTTCGGGCGAGCCGGGTTTCGACGTGAACCAGTTTCTGGGCGGTGCGCAGGCGGCCTATCGCATGACCCTCGAAGCCTTTTGGAAGGGGGACGAGGACGCACTTGCCGATCTGGTCGAACGGGACGTGCTGGCCGCCTTCGCTGAGGCGATCGCGCAACGGCGTGAGGCGGGGCAGACGCTCGACAACCGGTTGATCCGGGTCGACAGTGCGCGGATCGTCGATGCCCAGGTGGAGGGCCGACAGGCGCGGATCACCGTCCGCTTTGATGCCGATATCGCGGCCGTGACCCGCGACGCCGAGGGGCAGGTGATCGCCGGTTCGTTGAGCGATGCGGTCGAGACGCATGACGTCTGGACCTTCGCCCGGACGCTCAAGAGCGGCGATCCGAACTGGAAGCTCGTCGACACCGACGAAGCCTGACGGACAGTCCCGCGATGAGGGGGTATCGCGCCGCGACGCTGGTCGCGCTTTCGCTCGCCGTATCGGCTTGCGCCGGACATATCGTGCCGCCCGGTGGCGGGTCGGTGGAAACGCCGTCACGCAGGCCGCATGAGCCCGTCCGCCACGAACCGCGTCCGCGCCCCGGTGCGGTGGTGGTGCAACCTGGCGGCAGACCCGGCCTTTCGCGCGTGCCCGAGGGCCCGGTGCGGATCGTCGGGGCGACGCCGATGCCCGCGACCCCGGTCGTTCCCGTGGCCGGTGCGGCCACCGCCGCGCAGGCCGGGGTGCTGGCCGGGCCGCCTGTCGCCTCGCTGCCGATCACCGAACCGCAGGCGGAGGCCGCGCGGGTGGCGTTCCTGTTGTCCTGCCCCGGATTGATGCGGCGCACGGACGGCAGCGGGTTGACGCAAGGGGCGGACTGGCAACCTGCCTGCCAGGCGGCCCCCAGCATTCCGCGCGGCGGCGCCCGCGACTTCTTCGCCCGTTATTTCGAGGCGGTGCAGGTCGGCGATGGCCGTTCGCTTGCCACCGGCTATTACGAGCCGGAGATCGCCGGGTCGCGCGAGCATCGTTCGGGCTATGACGTGCCGATCTATGCCCGTCCGCGCGACCTCATCGATGTCGATCTGGGGGCCTTCTCCACCGATCTGAAGGGCAAGAAGGTGCGCGGCAAGGTACAGGGCAGCAACCTTGTCCCCTATGACGACCGCACCGCGATCGAGCAGGGTTCGCTGGAGGGGCGTGCGCCGGTCCTCGCCTGGGGTGCCGACCCGGTCGAGGTGTTCTTTCTGCAAATCCAGGGCTCGGGGCGGCTGCGCCAGCCTGACGGCACGATCATGCGGATCGGCTATGACAGCCAGAATGGCCGGGATTATACGGGCATCGGTGCGCTGATGAAGGCGCGCGGGCTGCTGGGACCGGGCCAGACCTCGATGCAGGGGATCGTGCAATGGCTGCACGACCATCCCGAAGAGGGCCGGGCGATCATGCGCGAGAACAAGAGCTTCGTCTTCTTCCGCGAACTGAGCGGGGCACCGCAGGGTGCGATGGGCTATGCGGTGACGGGCCAGGTCAGCGCGGCGGCCGATCCCAAATTCGTGCCGCTCGGCGCGCCCGTCTTCCTGTCGATGGACCGGCAGGACGTGACCGGCCTGTGGGTCGTGCAGGACACCGGCGGGGCGATCAAGGGCTCCAACCGCTTCGACACCTTCTGGGGCGCAGGGGAGACCGCGCGGGCGGTGGCGGGCGGCATGTCGGCGCGGGGTACGGCCTTCCTGCTGCTGCCGGTCGGTACGCTTGCACGTGCCGGGGTCGTGGCTTCTGGCGGGGCGACCGGTGCGATCCCTCAACCCTGACGAGGCGCAACTCTGGGTGCGGGTGATGGAGACGGTGCGGCCTCTGCGCGCCGCGATCGTTCCCGCTCGCCCCGCGACGCCGCCACCGACCATGGAGGCGGTGTTCCACGAAACGCCCGGCGCGCCCAAGGTCCGGGTGAAGGGCCGGGTCCCGCCGTTGCGTCAGCCCGTTCCGCCGCCCGCCACGCCCAAGAAGGGCCCCGGCGAAACGCTGGACGGCGGGTGGGACAAGAGGCTGTCACGAGGCAGCGTGATGCCCGACAGTTCGCTCGATCTGCATGGTCACACGCTGTCGTCCGCCCATGCCTTGCTCGATCAGGGGCTGGGGCGTGCGATCGCGCGGGGCGACCGTGTGCTCCTGCTGGTGACGGGCAAGCCACCGCGCCCCGAAAGCGAGCGTCCCCATGCGCGTGGTGCGATCCGCGCGGCGATCAGCGACTGGCTGGGCGCGTCGCGCCATGCCGATGCGATCGCGGCGATTCGGAACGCCCATCCGCGCCACGGCGGGCAGGGCGCGCTCTATATCGTGTTCAGGCGTCCGCGCGAGCGATGATCCCGGCATAGATGCGGGTCAGCGTGTAAAGGTCTTCGACCGCCACGGCCTCGTCCACCTTGTGCATCGTTGCATTGAGCAGCCCGAACTCGACCGTCGGGCACAGCTTCGACAGGAACCGCGCGTCAGAGGTGCCGCCGGTGGTCGATAGCTCCGGCGCGATCCCCGTCTCGGCGTGGATGGCCTCGGCGATCAGGGTCGAGAATGCGCCCGGCTGGGTCAGGAACGCCTCTCCCGAGATGCGGCCCGTCACCTGCGCGGCGGGGGCATGGGATTGCGCGATCGCCGCAATCCGCTCGATCAGCGCCTCGCTGCTCTGTTCGTCATTGAACCGGATCGACAGACGCGCTTGGGCCGATCCCGGAATGACGTTGTGCGCCGGATTGCCGACATGCAGGTCGGTGATCTCGATATTGGACGGTTGAAACCAGGCATTGCCGGTGTCGAGCGTGATCCCCTCGATCTCCGCGAGGATCGCGATCAGCGGCGTGATCGGATTGTCGGCAAGGTGCGGATAGGCGACATGCCCCTGCCGCCCCGGGACGGTGATCCAGATATTGACCGAGCCCCGTCGCCCGATCTTCATCATGTCGCCCAGCCTCTGGGTCGAGGTCGGCTCACCGACCAGGCACAGGTCGGGCGCGACGCCGCGCTCGGCCATCCGGTCGATCAGCGCGCGGGTGCCGTAAATGGCGGGGCCTTCTTCATCGCCGGTGATGATCAGCGACAGGGGAATGGTCGGCTCGGCCGGGATCGCCGCGACGAAGGCGGCGACCGCGCCCTTCATATCGACCGCGCCGCGCCCGAAGAGCAGGCCATCGCGGACATCGCCGGAGAAGGGCGACCCCTGCCACCCTTCGCCAGCGGGCACGACATCGACATGGCCCGCAAAGGCCAGGTGGGGGCCCGTGCCGCCGCGCGTGGCGAGCAGGTTCTCGACCGGCCCGTCCGGTGCCTCACCCGCGACAAAGCGGTCGACCGTGAAGCCCAGCGGGGTCAGCGCGGCGTCCAGCACATCGAACACGCTGCCCATGGCGGGGGTCACGCTGTCGGTGCGGATCAGGGCTTGGGCGAGGGCGAGGACGTCGATCATGACGCGCGGCATAGGCGGGGTGCGGTCGATCGGCAATCGGCCGATTGAGCGCGATGACGGCCCCCAGGGCCGGCCGGCCTCGTTCGTGCCGGGCGTAGCAGGAGTGATGCGACGAACGATCCCGACCATAAGGGCCGCAAGGCAGGCGGGCGACTGCTGCTGTTCGAGGCACGCTGAGCTCAAGGCCCTCGGTCCGTTCCGTGCGACGAAGATCGCCAGGGGGAGCGGATTGGCCTACGCGACCGGCTGTTCGAACCGCTCGATCACCCATTCCTCCTCCTGCGCAGCGGCGATCCAGTCCTGCATGAAGGGATGGCGGAGCACCGCGTCCATATAGGGCACGGCAAAGCGCGCGACGGGCAGTTGATAGGTGACGATCCGGGTGACGACCGGGGCGAACATGATGTCCGCCGCGCCGAACGCGCCGAACAGGAAATCGCCCTCGCCACCGAAGCGCGCCCGTGCCTGGGCCCATAATTCCATGATCCGCTGGAGATCGACGATCACGTCCTCGTCCGGGGTCTGAGCGGGATAGACCTGGCGGATATTCATGCTGTGCTTGCGACGCAGCGCGACGAAGCTGGAATGCATCTCGGCCGCCATCGACCGCGCCATCGCACGCGCGGCATCGTCGGCGGGCCAGAAGCGGTCGCGGCCCACTTTGTCGGCGAGATAGTCGATGATCGCCAGGCTGTCCCACACGACCGCGTCGCCGTCCCACAGGATCGGCACCTTGCCGGAGGAGGGGGCGAACTCGGCCCCTTCGCGCCGTTTGTCCCAGTCGGCGTCGTAGAGCGGCACGACCACCTCCTCAAACGGAAGGCCGGATTGCCGGCAGGCAAGCCAGCCGCGCAGCGACCAGGAGGAATAGGCCTTGTTACCGATGATGAGCTTCATGGCGTCAGGGGTAACGCCCCCTGGCGAGCCTAGCAACCGCACAAAAAAGGCCCATCCGGGGAACCGGATGGGCCGTGATGTCGCGGCGGGAAGGGGGATCAGCCGATCGCTTCCAGCACGGCCGCCCGCAGTTCGGGAATGCCCATGCCGCCCTCGCTGGAGGTGGCGAGAATGTCGGGATGGGCCGCCGCCCGCTTGCGCGCTTCGGCTTGCGTCCGCTCCACCACGGTGGCGAGTTCGCTTGCCTTCACCTTGTCCGCCTTGGTCAGGACGATCCGGTAGCTGACCGCCGCGCGGTCGAGCATCTCCAGGATTTCGCGATCGACGTCCTTGATGCCGTGGCGCGAATCGATCAGCACCAGCGCGCGCTTCAGCGCCTGGCGACCGCGCAGGAAGTCGTTCACCAGGAAACGCCACTGCTTGACCATGTCCTTGGGGGCCTTGGCAAAGCCATAGCCGGGCATGTCGACCAGCCGCAACGTGGGCGGGGTGCCCACGTCGAAGAAGTTCAACTCCTGCGTCCGCCCTGGCGTATTGGAGGTGCGGGCCAGGCCGTTGCGGTTGGTCATCGCGTTGAGCAGCGACGACTTGCCGACGTTCGACCGGCCCGCCACCGCGACTTCCGGCACGATCGGGTCGGGCAGGAATTTCAGCGCGGGCGCGGACTTCAGGAAGCTGACCGGCCCGGCGAACAGCTTGCGCGCCGATTCGACCAGTTCCTCGGAAAAGCCCTGGGGCTCGTCCGAGGGGGCGGGAGGGCTGGGAAGCTCGCTCACTTGGCGACCGGCTGCTTCAGGCCCGGATGGCGGGCGTAGAGCAGGCGCTGCTGCAGGATCGAGATGCAGTTGGTCGTGATCCAGTAGACCTGCAGGCCGACCGCGAACGGTGCCATCACGAACATCAGCACCCAGGGCAGGATCGCGAAGACCTGCTTCTGCGCGTCGTCCATCGGCTGCGGGTTCATCTTGAACTGGAAGTACATCGAGATGCCCAGCAGGATCGGCACCACGCCGATCGCGATGAAGTGCGGCGGCATGAAGGGCAGCAGACCGAACAGGTTGACCGGGGTCAGCGGATCGGGCGCGGACAGGTCCTTGATCCACAGCACGAAGGGCTGATGCCGCATCTCGATCGTCAGCATCAGCACCTTGTACAGCGCATAGAAGATCGGAATCTGGATCAGCGTCGGCAGACAGCCCGCCAGCGGATTGACCTTCTCCTGCTTGTAGAGGGCCATGACCTCCTGCTGCATGCGGACCTTGTCGTCCTTGTGGCGTTCCTGCAGCGCCTTCATCTTGGGCTGCACCGCGCGCATCGCCGCCATCGAGGCGAACTGGCGCTGTGCGATCGGGAACATCAGCGCGCGGATGGTGACGGTCAGCAGGATGATCGCGACGCCGAAATTGCCGACCAGACGGAACAGCCAGTCGAGATAATAGAAGATCGGCTTTTCGAGAACGCGCAGATAGCCCCAGTCGAGCGCGTAGTCGAGCTTCGTCGCGCCTTCCTTGTCGGTATAGCGGTCGAGCAGCGCGACTTCCTTGGCGCCCGCGAAGAAGCGGGTGGTCTGGGTCAACTGCTTGCCGGGTGCCAGCGTCTGCGGCTGGAGGGTGTAATCGGCCTGATAGGTCTGGCCCGCCCCGGCGCGGAACTGGCCGTCAAAGGCCTTGGACTGATCGGGGATCAGCGTCGCCAGCCAGTATTTGTCGGTAAAGCCCAGCCAGCCGCCCGTGGTGGTGAAGCGGGTGGGGGCCTTGTCCAGATCCTTCCAATTGGGGCCGTAATGTGCGGTGCCGTCATTGACCGACATCGGGCCGACATGGATCGTCCATGTGTCCGGGTCGGCCGAGATGCCGCGATTGACATAGCCATAGGCCGCGACCGGCACGGCCGCGCTGCCACCATTGGCCACCGTCTGCTGGACGGTGAACATGTAATCCTTGTCGACCGACAGGGTGATGCGGAACTGCTGGCCCGTTGTGTTGGCGGCGCTCAGCGTGACCGGCTGGCCGGGGCGCAGCACAGGCGCGCTGGCGGTCCAGACCGCATCGGCGGCGGGCGGGTTCAGCCCGTCGGTGCGCCAGCCGAACCCGGCAAAATAGGCACCCTCGGCACCCGCCGGCGACAACAGGCGGATCGGGGTCGAGTCCTTCGCCACCGTTTCCTTGTAATCGAGCAGGACGAGGTCATCGATCCGCGCGCCCTTCAGGTTGATCGAGCCCTTCAGGCGCGGCGTGTCGATCGCCACGCGCGGGGTCTCGGCCAGCACGATGCGGCGATCGCGAATCGCCGACGGCGTCGTCGCGGTCGGGTTGGCGGTGGAATTGACCACCGGCACCTGCTTGCCATCGACGATCTTCGTCGCGGGCGGGTTGCTCGGGAAGAACTTGTTCTGGATGAGCGGCCATCCGAACAGGATCAGCGCCGCGATCACCGCGAACACGACGAAATTCTTGCGGTCTTCGTTCACGTCGAAACCCCAGTTGTGTCAGGGTACCGGGTCGGGTCCGTGCCCGCCCCAGGGATGGCACCGCGCAATGCGCTTGAGCGCCAACCAGCCCCCTTTGACCGCGCCATAGCGGCCAATGGCCTCAATTGCATAGGCCGAACAGGATGGTTGATAGCGACAACTGGGCGGCAGGATGAGCGAGGGGCCGAGTTGCCAGCCCCGCGCGATGAGGATCAGGGCCCGCGCGAACATCGTCACGCGGGCTCCTGCGAAGGGGAGGCTGGCTGGCGATGCGCGCCGCCACGGGGGCCACGCCCCTTGCCACGACCGTGATGCACGCGGGGTTCGCGCGGTTTCTGGTCGCTGGCGGTCTCGGGCGAGGCAGCGCGGGTCAGCGCCTTGGCCAGTTCGGCGGTGAGCGCGCCATAGTCGCGCTCGATCCCGCCTTGCCGTCCGATCAGGACATGGTCCGCGCCGGATATGCCCTTGACCGGAAAAAGATCGCGCGCGAGCGCCCGCAACCGGCGTTTCATCCGGTTGCGAACGACCGCGTTGCCGATCTTCTTGGTGACGGTGAAGCCGACGCGAATCGAGGCGTCACCGTCGTCACGCGGGCGAACCTGCAGCACGAAGCCGGGCATCGCCACGCGTCGCCCGCCATTGGCCGCGAGGAAATCGCGGCGGCGGGTCAGCGTCGTGATTACGCCGACAGCTTCTTGCGGCCGCGCGCGCGACGCGCCCGGATCACCGCACGGCCGCCGGGCGTCGCCATCCGCGCACGGAAGCCGTGACGGCGAGCGCGCACCAGGTTGCTGGGCTGAAAGGTCCGCTTCATCGTTCATTCCTTGGATACGTCTGAATAAAAACGGCCGCCACGAGGACGGCCTTGGTGGCAAGCCGCTTACGCAAAGCAGGGTTCCAAGTCAATCCGCCGTGCACGATCCGCACAGGCCCATCGCCCCTTGCGGTCGGGGGGCATCCTTTGCAGGAAGCATGAGCGGGCAGGGGGATAGCCCGTACAGGGGGATTCGCATGGCGACGATCGTGTCCACGGTGGCCTATCTGGGGCTGGAGGCGCGTGCCGTCGAGGTGCAGGTCCAGTTGATCGCCGGACTGCCGGCCTTCAATCTGGTCGGGCTGGCCGACAAGGCGGTGGGGGAGAGCCGCGAGCGGGTTCGCGCCGCGATCGCCGCCATGGGTCTGGCGCTGCCGCCCAAGCGCATCGCGGTGAACCTGTCGCCCGCCGACCTGCCCAAGGAGGGATCGCATTTCGACCTGCCGATCGCGCTGGCCCTGCTGGGGGCGATGGGCGTGATCGATGCGGAACTGCTCGCCGATCATGTGGTGGTGGGCGAACTGGCGCTGGATGGGCGGATCGGTCCGTCCCCAGGCGTGTTGCTGGCCGCGATCCATGCGGGGGCGGTCGACAAGGGGCTGATCTGCCCCGCCGCGCAAGGGGCGGAGGCGGGCTGGGCCGGGGGCGGATCGGTGATCGCCGCGCCCGATCTGTTGTCGCTGATCAACCACCTGAAGGGCCATTCGGTCCTGCCTTTGCCGGACGCCGGGCTGGTCGAGGAAAGCTTTGCCGGTCCTGACCTGTCACAGGTGAAAGGACAGGAGAATGCGCGGCGCGCGTTGGAGATCGCGGCGGCGGGTGGCCATAACCTGCTGATGAGCGGTCCGCCGGGGTCGGGCAAGTCGCTGATGGCGGCCTGTCTGCCGGGAATCCTTCCTCCGCTCGACGCTGCCGAAGCGCTGGAGGTTTCAATGGTCCAGTCCGTCGCCGGAACCCTGGCGGGAGGGCGGCTGACCCGTACACGCCCCTTCCGCGCGCCGCATCACTCGGCCTCGATGGCGGCGTTGACCGGTGGCGGCCTGCGGGCGCGGCCGGGCGAGGTCAGCCTGGCGCATCTCGGCGTCCTGTTCCTCGACGAACTCCCCGAGTTCCAGCGCGCCGTACTCGATTCGCTGCGCCAGCCGCTGGAGACGGGTACGGTGAGCATCGCGCGCGCCAATGCGCACGTCACCTTCCCGGCGCGTGTCCAACTCGTGGCGGCGATGAACCCATGCCGTTGCGGACATCTGGGCGATGCGGCACTGGCCTGCGCCCGCGCGCCGCGCTGTGCCGCCGATTACCAAGCCAAGATTTCCGGGCCGCTGCTCGACCGCATCGACCTTAGCGTGGAGGTGCAGCCCGTCCGGGCCATCGACCTGTTCGCGCCCTCCGCCGCCGAATCATCGGCCATGGTCGCCGCGCGGGTGGCGGCGGCGCGGGCGCGGCAGACCGAACGCTATCGCGATGCGCCGGTGGCGGTTCGCACCAATGCCGAGGCGGACGGCGGCCTGCTCGAACGCTGGGCAATGCCGGATGAGGCGGGGCGGGCGCTCTTGGCCGAAGCGGCGGAGCGCATGCGGCTGACCGCGCGCGGTTATACCCGGGTCTTGCGCGTGGCGCGCACCATCGGCGATCTGGCGGGGGCGGAGCGCGTCGGCCGCATCCATATCGCCGAAGCGCTCAGCTATCGCCAGCGTCCGCCGACGAACTGAACGATGGCGCCTAAGCCACCGCCCGCCTTTCCTGGTGTCGTAATCCATGATTGTCGCCGATCGCGACAATCCCCGCTTGCGCCCGCCATCACCCTCGTCTAGCAGCGCGTCTTCGCTGCCCCTGTGGCGAAATTGGTAGACGCATTCGACTCAAA
Source organism: Sphingomonas sp. (assembly GCF_039594485.1). Taxonomy (GTDB): domain Bacteria; phylum Pseudomonadota; class Alphaproteobacteria; order Sphingomonadales; family Sphingomonadaceae; genus Sphingomonas. The sequence continues at coordinate 51,071 of NZ_JBCNNI010000023.1, forward strand.
ATCGAACGCCGCAAGGCATGCTGGTTCGAGTCCGGCCAGGGGCACCACTTCCGGTCAAAGATGGGCCCCGCGCCCTCTTTGACCGGGAAGTCTAGCGGCAAGGCCGTTCTCCAGCACTGACAGTAGACCAGAGATGATGATCTCGGGCGCCTTGACATGGGTTTTGCCAGTCAACATCCTCCGATAAGCTGAACGCAGGCTGCTATCTGTGTCCGGTCTCTTCTCACGCAGCATATCGCCGATGCCGTCGAGCGTGCGTTCGTCGCCATGTCGTCGAGAATTGTCTGGCGCAGCGGGGTGTTGCGTATCCCGGTCCCTGACGTCGGCCGCCTCCGCTGCGGCAGGATCAAGCCTCAGGGTAAGCGACTGACATCGTTGCGAATATCGACACCGCACAGCGGCTTCGCGCCAGGAAAAACGATCGGCGGGGCGCGCGCTTGCTGTGATCGAGATTCCCTATGAGACAGATTTTGTTAACTGATTAGTTTAGCGTCGAATTTAACTTATGATCATAGGGCAGATGGGTTAGGAGGGTTGATGCGCTTTCTTACCTGTCTGGCCCAAGAGCATGATCTTCGCTTGGTCGTGCTTGCCGCCGCATTCTGCCTGACCGGCTCCGCGATCACGATCAGGCTGCTCCAGAGGCTGCGGTCGGCCGATCGCGGCGCCCGATTGGCCTGGATCTTCATGGGAGGCCTGTCGACCGGCGCGACCATCTGGTGCACGCATTTCATCGCGATGATCGCCTATCAGCCGGGTGTCACGGTCGCCTATGATCCGATGATCACGGGGCTATCGCTGGTGATCGCCGTCATGGGCAGCGCGATCGCGCTGGCTGTCGCGGTCCGTCGCTGGTCGTTTGCCCCGGTCCTGGGTGGCGCGCTCTTCGGCTTGGCGGTTACCGCCATGCACTATACCGGCATGATGGCTTTCGCGGCCAGGGGGTTGGTGGCGTGGTCGACCCCCTATGTGGTGGTGTCGGTGTTCTTCTCCGTCGTCTTCGGCGCAATGGCGTTCACCCGTGCCTTGTCGACACGCAAGCGGGACAATCCATGGCCCGCGACCATGCTCATGGTGACGAGCATCGTCCTTCTTCATTTCACCGGCATGGCGGCGTTGGCGATCGCGCCCGTCGCGCCGGGACTGGATCAGCCGGACAGCCATGGCGCGACGATGGTCATGGCGTTCGCCGTCGCCGCGGTGGGACTGCTGGTGCTCGGCACGGGCTTTGCCACCTATGTCCTGGACATGTCGTCCCGGGTCGCTTCGCAGCGTCGTCTGGAACGCGTGATGGAGGGTAGCGTCGATGCGATGATCGTCGAGAGCGAGGGGCGGATCATCGCTGCGAACGGCGCATTCGCGGAGCTTTCGGGCGTGGGCGACGACGATGTCCTGGGACAGTCGCTTGGCCGCTGGGTTGCGGACATCCGATCGATCGAGCCCGGTGCCCTGGTCCAGCGCAATCTCGGGGCCGCTGATGGCTCCGTCATTCCCGTCGAGATCGCCCTGCGAGTCGACCAGGACCAAAGCCAATCATACATGATCTATGCGCTTCGCGACGTGCGTCAGCGATTGGCGCAGGAGCGCCGCATCGCGCATCTGGCCCGCAACGACAGCCTGACCGGACTGCCCAACCGCGCGTCGTTTCTGGAGTGGTCCCATCACCAGACTACGGCAGATGGGCCCGGCCGCCGCCTGGCGCTGCTCTCGATCGATCTCGACGGCTTCAAGGACGTCAATGACACGCACGGTCATGCCGCAGGGGATCATCTGCTTGCCACCATCGGGAAACGGATGAAGGCGCTGACTCGGCACGGTGAGTTCCTGGCCCGGTTGGGTGGGGATGAGTTCGTGGCGTTGATCGCCATCGAGGATCACGAAGATGCGATCGACCTCATCGATCGGCTGCGTGCCGCGATCACCGAGCCCGTCGACTATGACCGGTCGTCGCTGAGCTGCGGCATGAGCGTGGGTGTCGCGCTCTGGCCGCAGGACGCCGGTGAGCTGTCGGCGCTGATCAACAATGCCGATCTGGCGATGTATCGCGCCAAGTCGAGTATCGCGACCGACTATTGCTTCTATGAAGAGGAAATGGACCAAGCGGTCCGGGCGCGTCGCCGCATCGCCTCCGAACTGCGCGACGCGCTGGAGCACGAGCAGTTTGCGATCCACTGGCAGGTGCAGGCATCGGTCGAGACCGGCGAGATTACCGGGTATGAGGCGTTGCTCCGCTGGACCAAGCCCGACGGCACCAAGGTCTCGCCGTTCGAGTTCATCGGGATCGCCGAGCAGACCGGCCTTATCCTTCCGATCGGCGAGTGGGCCCTGCGGCGCGCCTGCCAGGAGGCGGTGGCCTGGACGATTCCGTGGAAGATCGCGGTGAACCTGTCGCCGGTACAGCTCGGCCATGTCGACCTGCCCCGGCTGGTCGATCAGATTCTGGTCGAAACCGGCCTGGCACCCGCTCGGCTGGAGCTGGAGATCACCGAGTCCGCGATGATCGCGGATCCCGAGCGCACGACGCATGTGTTGCGCCAGTTGAAGGCGCTCGGCGTGTCGATCGCGATGGACGATTTCGGCACGGGCTATTCATCGCTGTCGACGCTGCGTTCCTTCCCCTTCGACAAGATCAAGCTCGACCGCTCGTTCATGACCGAACTGGACGTGGCGCCGCAATCGGCCGCCATCATCCGGGCGGTCCTGGCGCTGGGCGACAGCCTGTCGATTCCCGTTCTGGCGGAGGGGGTGGAGACCGCGTCGCAGCTCGATTTCCTGCGGACCGAAGGCTGTAACGAGGCGCAGGGTTATCTGCTGGGCCGTCCGGGCTTGATGGGGCGCGATGGAAACCCGGAGTCAGAAAAATTCGCCGCTTAGCGTGATAGCCCCTTGATCGGACGTGAAAGGGGGGCGGGGCTGGCTTCCCGCCGTCGGGCGATCACGATTCCCGGCCAAGTCGTCCGGCGGATGTGGCCGCGGTGGAAGGGTGGTTACTGCTGTCACAATTTGTTAACGGCAGTGTCGCGTTCGTGTCTTTCACCGGACCTACCGGACATCCCAACCGTCGCCATGGCGGCAACAGGGGTGAACGCCATCATGAAGACCTTTACGCTGCTCGCCGGCGCCTCGGCCCTTGGCCTTTTGGTGGCGGGCAGCGCCAGCGCGCAGGCCGGCCCGACGGTGGCCGGTGCCGGTGCCGGTGATGGCGGAACGCCCGCCGATATCGTCGTCGTCGGCACGGCTCAGGGCGAGAGGAAGGCGATCGAGGCCAAGCGGCAGGCGGACAATGTCGTCGAGGCGCTATACGCCAACGATGTCGGCAAGCTGCCGGACCAGAATGTCGCCGAGGCGGTTCGCCGCCTGCCCGGCGTGTCGGTGGCCAACGACCAGGGCGAGGGGCGCTATGTCATCATTCGGGGCGTCAATCCGAACCTGGTCAATGTCGTCCTGAACGGCCTGACCATGCCCGCGCCGGAGCCCGACGGGCGGCAGGTGAAGCTGGACGATCTCCCCTCGGCGCTCATCAATTCGGTGATCGTCACCAAGTCGCTGACCCCGGATCAGGACGCCAACGCCATTGGCGGCGAGGTCAATATCCGCACGCTGACCGCGTTCGACCGCAAGGCGTCGTCCTTCGCCGATGCACGGCTTCAGTACGGGGCCTATCATCTGAACGGCAAGCATCCCTATGAGGCTGACGTCCAGGTCGGTGGACGCTTCGGCCCCGAGCAGCAGTTCGGCGCGGTCCTGTCGGTCAACTATTCGCAGCGGCCGATCGAATCCGAGAATTTTCAGGGCTCGACCAACTGGCGCAGTGTCACGGCGGCCGGGCGGACCGTCACGCTGCCCGACCAGGCGGGGCTGCGCGACTATAATCTGGTCCGTACCCGCGAAGGCGTGGTGCTGAACCTCGACTGGCACCCGTCAGAGGCGGCACAACTGTTCCTGCGGGGCACGCTGTCACGGTTCGACGACAATGAGACGCGCGACCAGTTCATCATCGACAACCAGTCGGCGATCACGCCGACCGGCGATGTCGCCGGAACCTTCCGAGGCCGTGGCAGTGTTCGCGTGCGTCGGCGTGAAGAGGCAGACAATACCGGGTCGGTGCAGGGTGGCGGCCATTTCCGGTTCGGCGGTGCCATTCTCGACCTGGCGGGGGCCTGGACCCGCGCGCAGAAGCGCGACCCGCTGCGCTCGGAATATAATTTCCGCACCGGCGGCAGTGCACTGACCGTCAATTACGACGTGTCGGATACACCGTACAACTTCATCCCGACGATCCAGCCCAATGCCAACCAGATCGGCTATTCGCTCAACAGCGTCAATTACGACTATCGCAACGCGGTCGAGACCTTGTGGCAGGGGCGGGCCGATCTGACGCTCCCCGTGGCCCTGGGGCAGGACAGCACGATCAAGGTCGGCGTCAAGTATCTCGACCGCAGCAAGACCAATGCCCGCGACTATCTGACCTATGGCCTGACCAGCGGACGCAGCTTCACGCTCGCCAATGTCTCCTATCTGGGCGACAGCGGCTTCTATGACGGTCGCTATGTCTTCCCGGTCCGGGTGGACTATGGCCGGGCCCAGGCGTTCCTCGCGGCCAATCCCGGAACCATCACCGCCAATATCGCGTCCAGCCGCGCCAACAGCCTGGCGAACGACTATGATGTCGCCGAACAGATCACGGCGGGGTATGCGATGGCGACGCTGCGCCTGGGCGCGCTGACCCTGACGCCGGGGGTGCGGGTCGAGCATACCCAGGACCGGACCAGGGCGAAGCTGATTACCGCCACGTCGGCCCTGAACGAGGATTACAACAGCTTCGGCGCGAAATCCTACACCAACTGGTTTCCCGGCGTGAACGCGAAATGGGAAATCCGCGATGGCCTGATCGTGCGCGCGGCGGCGACGACAGCGATCGGCCGCCCCAACTATCCCGACCTTGCGCCCTATGTGCAGGTCGACCAGACGGCCTCGCCGACCACCGTCACGCTCGGCAATCCGGGGTTGAAGCCTTACAAGGCGGTCAATCTCGACGCCGCGCTGGAATATTATCTGCCGGGGCAGGGGATCGTCTCGCTCGGCTATTTCTACAAGCATATCGACAACCCGATCTATACCGGCACGACGGTCAACGCGTCGGGCACGTTCGGCGGGCAGGCGCTGACCGGGATCAACCTCGTCCAGCCGATCAATGTCGACCAGGCGATGCTTCAGGGGATCGAGGCCAATCTCCAGGTCCGCTTCACCTTCCTGCCCGGCGTGCTCGACGGGTTCGGCGTGTCGGCCAATTACGCGCATATCACCGGCCATGGTCAGGGCACGATCCCCGGGGGGCGTAGCGGCGACTTCCCCCTGTTCCTGCAATCGCGCGACGTCGGTACGGCGCAGCTCTTCTATGAGAAATACGGGATCGCGGTGCGGGCGGCCTATTCCTATCGGTCGAAATATCTCGACACGATCGGGGCGACGGCGGCAACCGACCAGTACACCGACAATAACGGCCAGTTGGACCTGAACCTGTCCTATGAGGTGACACCGCAACTCACCTTCTTCGGCCAGGCGCTGAACCTCACCGATGCGCCGTGGCGGCGCTTCATCGGTACCAAGCCGCAACTGGTCGAGCGTGAGCGCTATGGCTACAGCTTCCGCTGGGGCGTGCAGTTGCACTTCTGATGAAAGGATCGCCGGTGTCGAAGTCCGCCATTCTGGCCCTGTCGCTGCTCGCCGCGACACCGCTTGCCGCGCAGGAGCCCGCACCGCCGCCGGGGCTGAAGCTCGACCGGGTGGTGATGCTGATGCGGCACGGCGTCCGCCCGCCAACCAAGGCGCCCCCCATGCCGGACGGCAGCGCCAGCGCCCCCTGGCCGAACTGGCCGGTCGCGCCGGGCTATCTCACACCGCATGGGCAGGCGGCTATCGCGCGACTGGGCCGCCATGACCGCAGCGTCTGGACTGCGGCGGGGCTGTTGCCGCGCACCGGTTGCGTCGATGTGCGGATCGTGGCCGACAGCGACGAGCGGACGATCCGTACGGCCGAGGCCTATGCCGGCACGCTGATGCCGGGCTGCACCATCGCGATCGCGCACAAGCCGCAGGACGTGCCGGACCCGATCTTCTCGCCGATCGACGAGGGCGCGGTCCCGTTCGACGCGGTGCAGGCGCGACAGGCGGTGTTGGCTGGTGCCGGGGGCGAGGGCGGTATCGCCGCGGTGGAGACACGGCTGGCGCCCGAACTGGCGCGGCTGAACGCGATCCTCTGCGCGCCCCTGTCGCCCGCATGCGGCGTGACGCAGGCTCCCTCGGGTCTTGCCCCCGCCAAGCCGGGCAAACGGCCCAAGCTGACGGGTGCGCTCGACCGCGCCTCGACCGCGGCACAAATCCTGCTGCTCGAATATGCCGAGGGCAAGCCGATGGCGGAGGTGGGCTGGGGCCGCGCGACGCCGGCCGATATCGAACGACTGGGCGTGTTCCATGCCGAGGAATTCCGCCTGCTCGCGCGGCCGCGCTATGTCGCCAGGGCCAATATGGCGGGGATCACTCCGTTGATCGTGCAGGGCCTGACGGAGGCCAAGGGGCCGGTCGTGACGATGATCTCGGGCCACGACACCAATATCGCCAGCCTGGGCGGCTTGCTCGACCTGCATTGGAAGGTGCCGGGGCTGGCCGCCGATGATCCCGCACCCGGTGGCGCCATCGTGCTGGAGCGTCTGGTCGATGCGCAGGGACACGCCTATGTCCGCGCGCTCTATCGTTCGCAGACGCCCGATCAGATCCGTACGCTCGCCGATCCGGCGAAAACGGTGCCCTATGTCGCTGTTCTGCCCATCACGGGATGCACCGCGCGGGACGTGGCGGGGCTCTGCACGATGCAGGCGTTCGAGGAACGGCTCACGCGCTAGGGGCGTGAGCCCAGGCTTTGCAGGCGCATCAACGGGCGCGGTGCTCGCGTTCCGCACGATATCGGGTCAGGGCCTCGACCGCGTCTGTCTGGAACAGCCTGACACCCATGTCAGCCAGGCGGCCTCAATATCGTTTCGGGGGCGGTCCGCGCCTCGGGATCACGACGAAGGGCACGTAGCGATAGGGTGTGATCGCGGCCAGTGGCACGGATGCAACCCCGGCAAAGGACTAGACGATCCCCGGTCCCGAGCGCCCACGCGGTGGACCGCGTCCACCACCTCGCCATAGATTGCATCCTTCACATCCAGGTTCAGGACGATCCGGTCCTTCGCCAGCGCCAGCAACTCGTTCAGCGTGGGGATAGATTGGTCGGTGATCGCCGCATCCGGGCCGCCCTCGTCCTGTCGCAGGCGCAGGGCCTTGAGCTGGGCGAGGCTGAGATCGGCGACCTTGCCGGTGCCATCACGCCTTATCGGCTGCGGGCATCGAGGCTCCATGGCCCCGGTCCGGCAGCGGCGAGATAGAGGAATACGAAGCAGAACAGGATCGCCGCCTCACCGCCATTGACCCCGGGAAAGAAGCTGACGGGGGCATGCGCGATGAAATAGGCAAAGGCCATTTCGCCCGACAGCAGGAAGGCGACCGGACGCGTCAACAGTCTTGCGACGATCAGCAGCCCGCCAGCGAATTCCAGCACGCCGGCCAGACCATAAATGCTGAACAGGGCCACCTGACCCGGCTGCGCGCCGGCGGGAAAGCCGAACAGCTTCACGATCCCATGCGCCAGGAATAACAGACCAACCACGATCCGCAGGACGGAAAGCAGGCGCGGTGCCCAATTGGCGGGAAACGTGGTCTTTTCTTCGATAGGGATCACTGTGATATTCTCCTTGATCGTTCGCCGTCAGCCGAACCGAAAGCCCGAGATGGCGGTTTCCAGAACCTGCTCACCATAGATTTTTTCGCCGGGCGCATCGTCGCCAGCGCCCGCTGCCACCATGAGCGGCAGCAGATGCTCCGCCTTCGGATGCGCAAACCGGGCGGCAGGCGCCTCTTCCCAGGCCGCCAGCGATCGGGCGCGATCGGGGCCGGGTTGCCGAACGGCATCGGTCAGCCAGCGATCGAACGCCACCGACGGCGCGGTCGAGCGCGGATCGCCATAGCCCCGCATATTGTGGAAGCTCATGCCCGAGCCGATGATCAGCACGCCCTCGTCACGCAGCGGCGATAGCGCGCGTCCGGCCTCGATCGCGCGGGCGGGGTCGAGCGTTCGCTCGACGGACATTTCCACCACCGGAATTGCGGCATCGGGGAAAGCCACCTTCAACGGCACGAACACACCATGGTCGAGGCCGCGCGCGGGATCGACATGTGCGGCCAACCCGGCGCCCGCCAGCAGATCGGCCGCACGCGCGGCCAGCTCCGGCGCGCCCGGTACATCGTAGCGCAGGGCATAGGTATGCGCGGGGAAGTTGTAGTAATCATAGATCAGGCTCGGTTCGTCCGCCCCCGTGAACGCAAAGCCTTTGGTTTCCCAGTGACCGGACGCGATCAGGATCGCCCGGGGCCGCGCCGGGAGCATGTCCGGCACGGCGCGCAGAAATGCGCCCATGTTCGTCCATATATCGCGTGGATCATCCATGAAGAAGCAGGGGCCGCCTCCATGGGGCAGGAACAGCGCGGGCTGGCGGGCGGGGCGATCGGAAGAGACGTCGAACATCGGTTGTCACCTTTCACCAACCATATGGACTGGCTACCCGATATGGATAAGCGACCTTATGATGTGATCACTTAATATCAGGAGTAGAAGATCATGGCCGATCGGTTGACGGGGCTGGAGGTGTTTGTCCGAGCGATCCGGCTGGGCAGCCTGTCGGCGGCCGGGCGGGCGATGCACATGTCGTCCGCCATGGCGGCCCGTCATCTGGAAGCGCTGGAAGCGCGGCTGGGCACGACTTTGGTCCACCGAACGACGCGGCGCCTGTCGCTGACCGAGGCGGGGGAGCAGTTCCTCGATCGGGCCGAGCGCCTGCTCGCCGAACTGGCCGAGGCCGAAGCCGAAGCGTCGGCGCGCACCATCCTGGCCGAGGGGCTGGTGCGGGTGAGCGTGCCGGCGGTGTTCGGCACGATGCACCTGGCGCCATTGCTGCCCGGTTTCGCCGAGCGGTATCCGGGCGTGACGATCGAGATGGGGTTCAACGACCGCGTCGTCGATCTGCTGGAGGAGCGGTGGGACATGGCGATCCGTATCGGCCGTCTCCCCGACAGCGGACTCGTCGCGCGCAAGCTGGCGGACGCGCGGCTCTCGCTCTGCGCAGCACCAGCCTATCTCCACCGACGCGGTACTCCGAGTTCGGTTGCCGATCTGCGCGACCATGATTGTCTTGGCTACACCTTGGCGGTGGATGGTCCGGCGACACGCTGGCGGTTCGGGAAGGAGGGCAGTATCCGCATTCCCGTGCGCGGCTCGCTCGTCGCGGACAATGGCCATGCGCTCATGACGGCAGCGATAGGAGGGCAGGGGATCGTCTATGGTCCCCGTTTCATCGTCGCGTCGGCGTTGGCCGAGGGACATCTCGTCGAGATCATGCTGGACGAACCCCTGGCGGACATGGGCGCAATCCATATCGTCACCCACCCGACGCGCCGTCCCACCGCAAAGGTTCGCGCTCTGATCGATTATGTCGCGGAGCACCTCACGACCCTGTCCACCGATTGGTAGGATCAACCTTTGGGAGGATGAGGGGCGGACGAAAGCTGGTCGAATATCCCGGTTATGGTGTTCAGCAAGGCGGACGCCGCCCGCTTCATGCGCTTCTTCCTGGGCCAGATCACGTTGATCGGCTCGCCCGGAAGCGACCAGTCGGGCATGTCGACGATTTGCAATTGTCCCGCGGCCACTGCGTCATCGGCCAGGAAATCGGGCAGCCGCGTGATGCCCAGGCCCGCGATCGCCGCGGCCACCAGTGCTTCGCTGCCATTTGTCTGAAGCCGTGTCGTCGGGCTCAGGGCAAAGCTCTGGCCTTTTCCGGTCGTCTCGAAGCGCCATGGCGATGGTCCTCCGCCGCCATTATAGGCGAGGCAATGATGGTCGGCGAGGTCGCGGGGATCCGTCGGCATCGTGCGGCTCGATGCGTAGGCCGGCGATGCGTAGAGGCGGGCAGGGGAAAGGCCGATTGGCCGGAAGGCGAGCGCCTCGTCATCGACAGGCCCGATCCGCACCGCCAGATCGAACCCGCCCGCGCGAAGGTCGACGCGCCGGTCGTCGAGTTCCAGATGCACCTCGATACCGCGATGCTCCGTCATGAAGTCGAACACGATGGGCGCCAGCCGCCTCTGACCGAAGCTATGGGGGGCCGCCATGCGGATGATGCCCACGACACGGGACGTCTGGGCCATGGCGTCTTCGACCAGACGATCGACACCGGACAGAATGGGAAGCGCATCCTCATAGGCTATCAGGCCGGCATCGGTCGGCTGGAGCCGACGACCGACCCGCAGGAACAGATCGGTCTGCAATGCGGTCTCCAGATCGCGCAGGCGTTTGCTGACGACCGATTTGGCGAGATTCATCCGGCGCGCCGCCGCTGCGACGCCACCCGTCTCCACGACGCGCACGAAGGTCTGTAATTCCTCGATCGTCGGCCGCATCGTTCGCTTATGGCGAACACAAGGTTCGCCATATCCTATATTTTGATCCCGATGTGGCGAACATAAATTGGATCGGACAGATAAGCAAAGGAACATCACCATGAGCGTCTTCGCCGATCCCAACGACACGGTTCTCCTGCTCGTCGACCATCAGGCGGGCTTGTTCCAGACGGTCGCCGATATCGAGTTGCGCCAGTTGCGGGCGAATGTGGCCGCGCTGCGTGATGCGGCGCAATTGCTGGCAATCCCGATCATCACTACCGCATCCGTGCCCGAAGGCCCCAACGGACCGCTCGTCGCCGAGACGGCGGCGATCGAAGGCGCGACGTTCGTGCCGCGCCATGGCGAGGTGAATGCCTGGGATGCCCCCGCCTTTCCACAGGCGGTCGCGGCCACGGGGCGCAAGACGCTGGTCATCGCCGGTGTCTGGACCAGCGTCTGTGTCGCCTTTCCGGCATTGGCCGCGCTGGCGGAGGGATATAGGGTCTATGCCGTGATCGATGCGTCCGGCGACGTCAGCGCGCAGGTGGCTCAGGTCGCGACGACGCGCATGGCGCAGGCTGGCGTGACCGTGACCACCACCAACGCGCTGATTGCGGAATTGCAGAAGACATGGCAGCGCGATGATGCGTTGCAGTTCGGCGCTCTCTACGCCTCCACCACGCCGCCCTATGCGACGGCGATGGAAAGTTTCTCTGCCGCTCGGAAGGGCTGAACCATGCGGACCGTTGCTCACCTCTATCCGGCGTTGCGGGACGACATCGGCGATCTGACGACCCGGCGGCCCGTCCCGGGGCCCGGTCTCGACCAGATCGATCCGTTCCTGTTCCTGAACCATCACGGCCCTCAGACCTATGCGCCGGGCAATGCGGGGTTGCCGTTCGGTCCCCACCCGCATCGCGGCTTTGAAACCGTGACCTTCATCCTCGACGGCAGCCTGGCCCATTATGACACCGGCGGGCATGAGAGCATCATCGAGACGGGCGGGGTGCAGTGGATGACGGCCGGGTCGGGCCTTGTCCATGCGGAGCTGTCGCCGCCCGCGTTCAAGCGAGACGGTGGGCCGATGGAAATCCTTCAGCTCTGGGTCAATCTGCCTGCACGCCTGAAGATGACGGACCCGCGCTATATCGGGGTATCGCGGGACCGGATCCCCTCGCTTCCCCTGCCGAATGGCGCCGGGCAATTGAACCTGGTGTCCGGGGCCTTTGATGGTGCGGTGGGACCGATCGAGTCACTGACCGATGTCTTCATGTCGACCGTCGAGCTGAACGGCGGTGCGAGCGTCACGCTTCCGGTGCCGGCGAGCCGTTCGGTCTTCCTCTACGTCGTACGCGGCGCGATCCGCATCGATGGCGTGGACGTGGACAGGTGGAATCTGGTGCGGATGAACGACGACGGAGACGCGGTCACGATCGAGGCGCTGGCGGACACGGTGCTGCTGTTCGGTCATGCCGACCCCCTGGGCGAGCCGGTGGTCGCGCGAGGCCCCTTCGTCATGAACACCGAGCAGGAAATCCGTCAGGCGATCGCCGATTATCAGGCGGGCAAGTTCGACCGGGCGCAGCCCGATCGGTGAGGAGCGGCAGGATGCACTCCATCTCGATGAACGATCCGGGCCATCCGTAAGTCATCACGACGGGCCCTTCCCGATGGATGGATATGAGGGAATGACACGGGCGAGATCACCCACGCCCGGAGAGCGTGGGTGATCCTTTCGTCCCTTGCCGAAGAGATGAACCGGGGGCGGAACAGCCTTTGAAACGGTGATAGCGTACTTGTCCCGCCGCCCCCCGGGACCGAGCACGATATGGCAGCGCTGATCGCCAGCGCTGGTATGCCCTAGAGCCGATAGCCCAGCGACAGCATCACGTTGCGCGGTGCCGAGACGAAACAGTCGCCGCGGGCAAGGCAGGATGCATAGCCGCGATTGTCGAGCAGGTTGGTGGCGTTGAGGCGCAGGCGCCACCGATCGCGCTCCAGCTCGACCAGGCCATCGACCATGGTGCGTGCGGGGGTGACGATCGTCCATGCCGCGTTGCCCGAAACCTGCTGTCCCAGATAGCGGACGCCCGCGCCCAGCCGCAGGGTCGCCCAGTCGCCCTTGAACGTCTTCGTACCCCAGGCAGACGCGGTGTGGCGCGAAAGATAGCCGATCTCGCCCGTGTCGCCATCGACATCATTGAGGCCATAGGCCAGCGACAGATCGTAATCACCGGGCAGGGCCCGGGTCGCTTCCAGCTCGAAACCCTTGGTGGTCAGCTCGCCCGCCTGGATCTGCCCCATCGGGTTGGCGGGATCGGTGACGGGGCGGTTCAGTTCCTTGATGTGGAAGCCGGTCAGGGTGACGAGCGTCGCGCGGTCGGGCTGCCACTTCACGCCGCCCTCGAACTGCTTGCCGGTCTGCGGGCGGAACGGGGTGCCCGCCGTGGTCCGGCCGGCGATCGGCTGAAAGCTCTCGGTGTAGCTGAAGAAGGGCGACAGGCCCGCCCCCACCTCGCCGATGATACCGGCGCGGAAGGTGGTGGCGGTGTCGGTCGTGCGGCTGGTGATGCCGCTGGTCACATCCAGGCTGGATCCGCGCACCCGGTCGCGGCGCGCGCCCAGCACCACCGAGACGCGGTCCCACAGCCGGATCTGGTCCTGGACATAGAGGCCGAGCTGCTTCTGCGTGTCGCGGGTGAAGGGGGCGACTAGCGGCGGTTCGATGATCGAGCGATAGTCGATATTGTAGAGGTCGATGACCTGATAGCCGTAATTGTCGCTCTTGCGGACTTCGTTCCAGCTATAGTCGACTCCCGCGAGCAGCGTGTGCTCCACCGCCGGGCCGGTCTGGAAATGCCACTGGACGTTGTTGTCGGTCGAAAAGACGTTCAGCCGCGCGACCGACGAGCCCGCATAGAGGCCGATGCGCCGTCCGTTGCTGCCCTCCACATAGGGGTTGGTCGGGTTGCTGTAGCTGTCGGTGTAATGGGTGAAATAGTCGAGGTCGCTGTCGATGTAGCGCGCCTTGAGGCTGAGCTTCAGATCGTCGTTGAATCGGTGGGTGACGATTCCCGATCCCTGGAGCAGCCGCCCGTCATATCGATCATATCCCGGCTTGCCGACGAACAGATAGCGCGACAGGCGCGGATTGCCCGGATTGTCGTAAAGCGTGCCGATGACCGGCAGGAAGTTGGCGGTCGAGCCGGTATTGTCCTTCTGATAGAGGCCGAGCAATGTCACGTCGGTGTGCGAGCCCGGCCGCCAGGTGACGGACGGGGCGATCATCACCCGGTCGTCGGGGACGTGATCGACATAGGTGTCGGCATCGCGCACCCGCGCGACGATCCGCGCGGCCAGCGTGTCGCCCGCCACACCGTTGACATCGGCCATCATCTCCTTGCGGTCATAGCTGCCATAGACGAGGTTCATGTCCGCGCTGTTGGTGAACAGCGGCGTCTTCGACACGAGATTGACGATCCCGCCGATCGAACCCTGCCCGAAGAGCACCGAGGCGGGGCCGCGCACCACCTCGACCCGTGAGAAATTATAGGGGTCGGACGCGATGCTGGCATAATAGCTGAAGATATCGCGCATCCCGTCGCGGAACTGCAGTGCATTGACCCCGCGGATCGTGAAGCTGTCGACGCGGGTGTCGCGGCCATAGGCGTCGGAATTGACCCCGGCGGCATAGCGGACGGTATCGGAAATATTGATCGCGCCCTGCGCCAGATACACATCCTCGGGGATGACGGTCAGCGGCTGTGGCACCTGGATCAGCGGCGTTTCGGTCTTGGTGCCTGCAAACGCTTCGTCCCGGCGCCCCTCCACCAGGATATCGCGGTCCTGATCGGCCGCTGGCTCGGCGCGTGGCTGACGATCGAGATTGTCCGGCATGGCAGCAAAGGCGGGCGTTCCCGCAAGCACCGCCAGCGCAACGCCGGCCAGGATGATAGGCTTCATGATGTGCGTCCCCGTTCGAATTTCGAGGGGGCATTAATGATAGTGAAACTGACTTGCAATGCCAATGCTGGCCGGCTGCGAGATGATAGTCGCTCTTTACACCGTTGCAGGCAACCACCTGATCTTGCGTCCGTTTCGCCGGACGGGTTTAAGTGGCTATTGAAACCATTGCACGATCGGGCAGCGGTGAGCCGGGGACATAATCGCGTTTGAGGGTATGCGCGAAGGCCTCCGAGATGCTGTAAACTGTGCCGTGGCAGGGCCATGATGACCACTTCGTCCTAGATGGCCAGACCCGTCGCGTTCGGGGCCTTTGGCCCGGACGGCAAATCCTTGACCGCCGTCCCTTTCTTCCACTTCGCCATGGTCTTCTGGTTGATCCCGTGATGCTCTTCATACCCTCAGGCTCTGTTGACTATGCTGTAGCGGTAGCCTGCCCCGGCGAAGGGGCCAAGGGAAAGCCTCAGTCGTGCGGGCGCTCCCGTGCAGAACATGCCCCATCGGGCTTCCTTCCAGGCTTGTGCCGGTGATGCACCGTCAAATACCGGGATCAAACACTTAGAGCGCCGAGCGTGAAGCAGGAATCAAGGGGGATTCCACTTTATCAGGAAATGTGATTCCTCCTGATCTGGAGGTGGATCATGGGTCGAGCATATTCAGGCGATCTACGGGACCGGATAGTAGGGCATGTATC
>NZ_JBCNNI010000024.1:0-64916 GCF_039594485.1 Sphingomonas sp.
ATTCGGGTCCGCTCGCCGAGCCGATCTCGAAGGCGATCAACGGCAACGACATCGTCGCCGCCTCGGTCCTGTCGGGCAACCGCAACTTCGAAGGCCGCGTGTCGCCCGACGTGCGCGCCAACTTCCTTGCCTCGCCGCCGCTGGTGGTGGCCTATGCGCTGAAGGGCACTGTCACGCAGGACATGCGTGAGACTCCGATCGGGCAGGGCAAGGACGGCCAGGACGTCTATCTCAAGGACATCTGGCCCTCGAACGAGGAAGTCCGCACCCTGATGGACGCGAACATCGACGACGAGATGTTCCGCTCGCGCTACGGCAACGTCTATGCGGGCGACGCCAAGTGGTCGGCGATCGAAGTCACCGGCTCGGACACCTACGCCTGGCCGTCGGGCTCGACCTATGTCGCCAACCCGCCCTATTTCGAGGGCATGGAGATGACGCCGAAGCCCGTCACCGACATCATCGAGGCCAAGCCGCTCGCGATCCTGGGCGACTCGATCACCACCGACCACATCAGCCCGGCCGGTTCGATCAAGGCCGACAGCCCGGCAGGCATCTTCCTGCAGGAGCATCAGGTCGCCAAGAAGGACTTCAACTCCTATGGCGCGCGTCGCGGCAACCACGACGTGATGATGCGCGGCACCTTCGCCAATATCCGCATCAAGAACGAGATGGTGCCGGGTGTCGAAGGCGGCATGACCAAGTATGAAGGCGAAGTGATGCCGATCTATGACGCCGCGATGCGTCACAAGGCCGACGGCACGCCGCTCGTCATCGTCGCGGGCAAGGAATATGGCACGGGTTCGTCGCGCGACTGGGCGGCGAAGGGCACCAACCTGCTCGGCGTGCGCGCGGTCATCACCGAGAGCTTCGAGCGTATCCACCGCTCGAACCTGGTCGGCATGGGCGTCCTGCCGCTTCAGTTCGCCGAGGGCGTGACCCGCGAGACGCTGAAGCTGGACGGCAGCGAGACCTTCACCATCCAGGGCGTGGCCAATCTGCGTCCGCGTCAGGATGTCGAAGTGATCCTGGCGCGCAAGGACGGCTCGACCGAAACCTTCCTGACCAAGTGCCGCATCGACACCGTCAACGAGCTGGAATATTTCCTGAACGGCGGCATCCTGCAGTACGTGCTGCGCAACCTGGCGGCGTAAGCGGCCCGGCGGGGCGGGCCATGCGGTCCGCCACCGAATGCATCGAATGACGAAAGGCCCGCCCGGATCACCTCCGGGCGGGCCTTTTGCATGGGTAAGATCGGCGGTTCGATCGGCGCGGGGCGACGGTTTTCGGAACGAGGTCGGGACGGGGCAGGCGTCATGCCCCGCTATCCCATGACCTTCCTCGCCAGGCGAAGAAGGGGTTTAGTTTGACCGACCCGATTTGCGCAGCGCTGTTTCGCGCTCCAGCCGTTCGAGCATCGTCTCGATCGACATGGTGCTGTGATCGGGAGGCGCATCGGGCCGGGGCAGCGCAGCGCCCTGGTCGGCGACCTCGCCCCCAGGCGCGGGCATCGGCATGGGGCCGGCAGAGGGAGTGACAGGGCGGCGAGCGGACTCAGGCGTCAGCGGCGGCACCGGGCGGACCGGTTCGCGCGGCGACGACAGGATCGCGTCGGGATCGAAGGCTGCCAGCGGCTGGTCCAGATCGACGGGCAGGGCCCGCTCCTCCTCCGGTTCGTCGCCGCCCGGCGGGGGTGGCGGCACACCGAGTTCGGCGGCCAGCAGCGGACGGCGCGGCGGCGCGTCGGGATGACGATCGGAGCGGCGAACCGACGGCACATAGTCCTCGCCCCCATCCTCCGCGACGGGCTTGCGCCTGGCCATCAGGCCATCCGGCCCCCAGAGAAGATAGGTCGCGGCCCAGGCGACCGCCCCGCCACCGAACCCGGTTGCCAGGGCCAGCATCAGCCGAGCCTTGATGCCGAGCGGCGGCTGCGCCGCCGCCAGCAGGTCGGCCAGACCCGATTGCGTCACCGCCATGTCCAGTCGCCAACCCGGTGTGAGCAGCACCAGAAGGACGAGGAAAACAGCGATGGCCCCGCCGATCAGGGCGGGTGCAAAGCGTTGGGGCGAGGGTGTGGCGGTGAATGTCATGGGCGTAGCGTCGCTGGCTTCTCTACCAACCTTTGGTAAACGGGATCGTAACAGATAATATTGGACGCCCAGTCGCGTTCGTCTTCAACGAAATTCCGCGCGGCGACGCGCCTGCCGTCCCATATGGAGCGCTCGGCGAGCAATCCGGCCAGCGCATCGGCCAATGCGTCCGCATCGCCCGGCGGGAACAGCGTTCCCGTCTCGCCGTCTCGGATCAGTTCGCGATGGCCACCCACGTCCGACGCGGCGACCAGCCGATGCTGCGCCATCGCCTCCAGCGGTTTGAGCGGCGTCACCAGGTCGGTGAGCCGCATCCTCTTGCGCGGATAGGCGAGGATATCGACCAGCCCATAATAGCGTTCGACCTCCTGATGCGCCACCCGGCCGATGAAGCGGATTGCATCGGCGACGGGCGAAGCCTCCGCCTGCGCGCGCAGGCTCGCCTCCATCGGACCGCCCCCGACCAGCATCAGCCGGGCGCCGGGCCGTTTGGCGACCAGCCGGGGCATGGCGGCAATCAGGTCGTCCAGACCTTCATAATCATAGAAGCTGCCGATGAAGCCGATGACCTCCGCCCCGTCCAGCCCCAGCCTGCCGGCCAGATCCGCATCCCGCCCAGGCGGCTGGCCGAACAGGGTCAGGTCGACACCGTTGGGGGAAACGACGATCTTGTCCGCCGGAATGCCGCGCGCGATCAGATCGCCGCGCAACCCCTCGCAAATGACCGCGACCGCATCGGCCCGGCGACAGGCCCAGGTCTCGACCGCCCGCGTCGCACGGTAGCGCAGGCTTCCCTCGACCCCGGTGCCGTTGCCGACGGCCGCATCCTCCCAAAAGGCGCGAATCTCGTAAACGAGGGGCAGGCCGAAACGCCGCGCCACCATCCAGGCGGCCAGCGCATCGAGCACCGGCGAATGGGCATGCAGGATATCGGGCCGAAACGCCCGCACCGCCGCCGCGATGGCGCGGACATGCGCCCAGAGCCCATGTGCCTCGCGAACGATTCCACCGCCGCGCGCCGGACCGACGACCGGCGTGCGATGGAAGGACAGCCCGTCAAGCGTCTCCACCCCGCCCGACCCCGCCCCCTGACGCGGCCCTGTTACGGCCGCGACGTCGTGCCCCTGCGCGCCCTGCGCCTTCATGATGGCGCGGGTGCGAAAGGTGTAACCGCTTTGCAGCGGCAGTCCGTGATCAAGGATATGGAGGATACGCATGGGACGATGCCTGCCATGCCAGCCCTTAACGCAGCGTCAACCGTGCGCTTATAAGGATCGCCCGGGCCGGTTCTTCGGACCGCATCTGGAAATGGTCCGTCGGGAGGGGCGCATGATCGACAGCTTTGCCCTTTTGCTGACCCACGGCCTGATGCTGGTCGCTGCCTGGCGACTGCTCGGACGGCGTGATCTGGACCGGGACGAGGATTCGCCGCCCGCCGCCCCCCCCCTCCGAAATCGCGGTCGCGCGCGCCGGGATCACGCCCGCGATGCGTGACCTGTTCCTGATCGGCTTTCTCGTCAGCCTGTTCGCCGCAGGGCTGCGCCGCCCGTTCCTGCTGGTGCTCGTCTATATCTATATCGACATCGTCTCGCCCCAGCGGCTGACCTATTATCTACTGAACACCGTGCCGATCTCGCTGATCGCGGTCGTCGCGGCGGTGGGAGGCTGGGCGCTGGTCGACGACAAGCGCGACAGCCGCTTCACCGCGCGACAGGGCGCGATCCTGCTGCTGCTCGCCTATTGCGGCATCACCACCTATTTCGGCGCCGACTTTCCAACCGAGGCGGCAGAGAAATGGAGCTGGGTGTGGAAGGCGCTGGCCTTCGCCGTCTTCCTGCCGCTGACCCTGCGCACCCGGTTACGGGTCGAGGCGCTGCTCCTGTTCATGATCCTGTCACTGTCCTCGATCGTCATCGTCGGCGGGGTCAAGACGCTGATCACCGGCGGCGGCTATGGCGAGCTGAACCTCATGGTGAGCAACAATACCGGCCTTTATGAGGGCAGCATCATCTCCGCCGTCGCGATTTCGGCGATCCCGATCATCCTGTGGCTGATGCGCCATGGGACGATCTTTCCCCCCGACTGGCGGGTGCGGTTGTTCTGCGCGGGGCTGATCCTGGCGTGTCTGCTGATCCCGATCGGCACCTCGGCGCGTACCGGGTTGCTGTGCATAGGACTGCTCGCCGTCCTGATGCTGCGCGACGTGAAGCGGCGGGTCCTCTACATCGCCACGATCATGGCGGCGGGGGTCGCGGTCGTGCCGCTGCTCCCCGCATCCTATACCGAGCGGATGGACACGATCCGCACCTATCAGGGCGATCAATCGGCCTCGACCCGCCTCGCCGTATGGCGATGGACGCTGGAATATGCCGGCAGCCACCCGTTCGGCGGAGGCTTCGAGGCCTATCTCCAGAATTCGCTGCGCTACGATACGACCACGGTCGAAGGCACCGCGCATGATTCGCGAATCGAAAGGCGCGTCACCACCGACCGCGCCCGGGCCTATCACTCCAGCTATTTCGAGATGCTGGGCGAACAGGGCTGGCCCGGCCTGTTCCTGTGGCTGGGCATCAACATCGCGGGGCTGCTGCGGATGGAGGCGCTGCGCCGCCGCTATCGGCTGACCACCGATCCGATGCACTGGGGCGGGCAATTGGCGGGCGCGCTGCAACATGCGCAGCTCATCTATCTGCTCGGCGGGGCGTTCGTGGGGATCGCGTTCAACCCCTTCCTCTATCAATTGATGGCCGCACAGATCGGGCTCGACACCTATCTGTCGCGCAAGTCCCGCGAGGCACGAGCGAAACCGAATCCGCGCCGCCCCCTGTCGGCCGCGCCTACCATTTCCGGGCCGTCGGCGTGATCCCGGCCCCCAGGATGTTCCCCCGGATCACCAGCGGTTCGCCCGACCAGTTGCCGACGAAAACCGGCTTGAAATCCGCCCCCGGCGCCAGCCGGGCGCGATTATTCTCGACGATCAATCCCGAGGAGTCGTTCTTCGCCCCCTCTGGCGCGACGGTGATCAGCGTCGAGTGGTTGTCCTTGTCGCGGCCGACGACGAATTCATTACCCGCGATCCGCCCCTTCGCGCCGTTGGACAGGTCGATCATATAGTTGGTCATATGGCCGTGGCTGTCGTCGAAGCTGCTGTCCAGCACCTCGACCTCAGGCGCGCGCGTCTTCACATAATGGCCGCCCTGCCCGCGCTCGAACCGGCAGGCGGTGACGCGCAAGGACTTGTAGCGCCCCATATAGATGCTGTGCGCGCCATTGCCGGTCGGATCATGGCCCAGGCCGGAGAATGTCGAATGGTCGACGGTGACGCCGCTACCCGGATCCTCGGCGGACAGGATGCCCGACTGGCTGTCGAGGAACATCGCGTTGTGGACTGCGAGCGGCCCCTTCTCGATTCGGATGCCCGCGCCATTGCCGTCGCCGACCTCGATATGGCTGAACACGATTCCATCCACCGTCGCGCCCCGCCCGCGCAGGACGAAGGCGGCCTTCCCTTCACAGGCGACCCGGGTGAAGATCACGCTGCCCGGCTGGGTCGCGACATAGGTGATGCGGCCCGCCCCCTGCACCGCGCATTCGCGGTAGGTGCCCGGCGCGATGCGGATCGTCCCCTCTCCGTCGCCGATCGCGGTCACTGCCTGCTGCAACGTCGCGAAGCCGCGTCCGCCGACGGTGAAGGGCTGCGCAGTTCCTTGCGCCATAACCGCAGCGGACGTCATGCCGAGGAGGAGAAGCGGAACCAGACGCATGGGATCATCCTGGAAAAAACGAACGGACGCCGCATCTTGCCACGCCTGATGGCCCGATGCGACGCCCGTGATCGTCCCGTGACGGGATGAAGGGCTTACGCCTCTTCGGTTTCTTCCTCGTCGGCCAGTTCCTCTTCCAGCGCGGTCAGGATCGCCCGGTTGAAGGCGGGGATGTCGTCGGGATTGCGGCTGGTGATCAGATTGCCGTCGACCACGACCTCCTCATCGACCACATCCGCGCCCGCATTGGACAGGTCGGTTCGGATCGAGGGGTAGCTGGTCAGGCGGCGACCGTCGATCACGTCGGCCTCGGCCAGCAGCCAGGGCCCGTGGCAGATGGCGGCGACGATCTTGTCGTCCTCCATGAACTCGGTGACGATCTCGACCGCGCGCTCGTTCAGGCGCAGCTTGTCGGGATTGCAGGTGCCGCCGGGGATGACGAGCGCGTCGTAATCATCGGTGTCGACCTCATCGACGGTCAGGTCGGGGGTCGCGGTCTCGGCCTTGTTGATGTCGCCTTCCATGCCCTGGATCGGGTCGGACTTGAGCGAGGCGAGCGTCACCTTCGCGCCCGCTTCCTCCAGCGCCTGGCGGGGCTTGAACAGCTCGACGGTCTCGAAGCCGTCGGCGGCGAGCATCAGGACGCGTGCCTGGGAAAGATCGGCCATGATGAAAAACTCCTGTCGGGAATGCCTTTGGGGGATCGGCCCAGTCAGAACCCGCGACCGCATCGGCCGTTCCGGAACGAAGCGACCAGCGACGCATTTGCAAGGACGACCCGAGAGAGAGCGATGGCCACCCGATTAGTCTATTGCGACGACAGCAAGCCCGGCATCACCCGGACCAAGATCCGCGGCAAATGGGCCTATTGGAGCCCGGATGGCGAACGGATCACCGATGCGGAAGAGATCGACCGGCTGAACCGCATCGGCCTGCCGCCAGCCTATAAGGACGCATGGTTCTGTCCGCGCGCCAATGGCCATATCCAGGCGGTCGGCTGGGACGAAAAGGGGCGCAAGCAATATCGCTATCACGCCGATTTCCGCGAGGCACAGGAAGCGGCGAAATATGAACGCTGCGCCGCGTTCGGCCACGCCCTCCCTGCGTTGCGCAAGCGGGTAGAGGCGGACCTGAAGAAGCGTGGCCTGTGCAAGGATCGCGCGGTCGCCGCCGTCGTCCGATTGCTCGACAATGGGCATCTGCGGGTGGGGAACGAGGCCTATGCCGCGACCAACAAGAGTTTCGGCGCAACCACGCTTCGCAAGCGTCACGGGCAGGTGAAGGGCACGACCCTGCGGCTGCGCTATCGGGGCAAATCGGGCAAGATGCGCGACATGACTCTGACCGACCGATCGCTCGCCAGCTTCGTGAAGCGGTGCCAGGACCTGGATGAACAGCATCTCTTCGCCTGGGTGGACGAGGACGGGGAAGCGAACCCGGTCACATCCTCCGACGTGAACAGCTATATCCGCGACGCGACCGGCTGCGACTTCACCGCCAAGCATTTCCGCACCTGGGCCGCCAGCGTCGCCGCCTTCGAGGCGCTGGCGCTGGCCGAGGCGGACCTCAGCCTGAAGGCGATGCTGGAGCCGGTGGTCGAAAAGCTGGGCAATACCCCCGCCATCGCGCGCAAATCCTATGTCCACCCCTCGCTGATCGCGCTCGTCAAGGACGGGCAGGCCGCATTCCGCAAGGCGCTGCGCCTGCCGCGTGCCCGCGTCGGGCTGTCCCGCGTCGAATGCGGGCTGATCGCGTTTCTCGAGGCCGGAACCCCGGCCACCAAGGCGGCCTGACCGCCCACGATTTCAAGGAGTCCCCATGGCGACGAGCAATACCTCGCCCAAGGCGCCGATCTTCGACGGCTCCCGCATCCCCGACCAGGTCGGGGGCATCCTCAACGCGACCTATAACTGGGTCCAGGATTACTGGCTGAAGGTGCTGATCGCGATCGGCTTCGGCGCGCTGATCGTGCTGGCGCTGATCTGGGTGCGCAAGCTGGGCGACAAGCTGTGCAGCCGCCCGGGTTTTGCCGGCGGCTGGGGCGTGATCCTGGGCCATGCCATTGCCCGGACGAACCTGTTCTTCATCGTCACGCTCGCCGCGCGACTGGTGGCTGGCTATGCGGGCGCGCCGGGCGAGGTCGCCAAGACGATCAGCTTCCTCTTCACCATCGCCACCACCTTCCAGGCCGCGATCTGGGCGCGCGAACTGATTCTCGGCACGATCGAGCATCGCACCCAGTCCGAACATTATTCGGGCGAGGCGCTGCTGTCGGCGATGGGGCTGATCCGCCTTCTCGTGACGGTGGTGCTTTTCGCGATCGCGCTGGTCGTGGTGCTCGACAATCTGGGCGTCAACGTCACCGGCCTGGTCGCGGGCCTGGGCGTCGGCGGTATTGCCATCGGCCTGGCGGCGCAGGGGATTTTCGGCGACCTGTTCGCCGCGCTCGCCATCATCTTCGACCGGCCGTTCCGGCGCGGCGACAAGATCAGCTATGGCACCACCAGCGGCGTCATCGAGTCGATCGGCCTGAAGTCGACGCGCATCCGCGCCTTCACGGGCGAGTTGCGGATCATCTCCAACCGCCAGTTGCTCGACAAGGAAATTCAGAACACGACCGTGCGCGACCATGTCCGCCTGTCGTTCATGATCGGCGTCGCCTACGAAACCCCGCCCGAGACGCTCGCGCGCGTGCCCCAGATGCTGACCGAAATCGTCGAGAGCGAAGGCGGCAAGGTCGCCCGCGCCGGGTTCGAGAATTTCGGCGCGTCGAGCCTGGACTTCGCTTTGCAATTCGACGTGCCCGGCGACGACTGGGCCACCGCGCACGATCTGCGCAATCGGGTGCTGGTCACGCTGATGAAGCGGTTCGCCACAGAGGGGATATCCATCCCCTACCCCACCCAGACCACCTATACCGCCGCACCGGACGGGACGCTGGTCATGCCCTATCCGCAGGTCCAGCCGGTCGAGGTGCATCGGCCATGAAAAGGCCCCCTCCCTCGCCCGTTGGGAGAGGGAGGGTAGGACGGCCGGATTAAATCCCGCCTTCGTCCAGCGACAGCAGCGTGGCGTTGCCGCCCGCCGAGGTCGTGTCGACCGACACCGCCCGCTCCGCACAGAAACGATAGAGATAGTGCGGCCCGCCCGCCTTGGGGCCGGTGCCCGACAGGCCCTCGCCGCCGAAGGGCTGGCTGCCCACCACCGCGCCGATCATCGAGCGGTTGATATAGAGGTTGCCGACCGCCGCCTCGCTCTCCGCGACCTCGCCGGCGCGGGCGATGCGGCTGTGCAGGCCCATGGTCAGGCCATAGCCCTTGGCATTCACCTTCGCGATCGTCTCGGACAGCGTGCCCGCGTCCCAGGTCGCAACGTGCAGGATCGGGCCGAACCATTCCTGCGTCAGGTCCTCCACCCGGTCGAGCCGGATCAGCGTTGGCGGCACGAACAGGCCCTCGGCGGGCGCCTCCAGCGTCTTGATCGTGCTTCCCGCCATCGACGCACGGTACGCCATCAGCTTGTCATAGGCCGCCCGGTCGATCACCGGCCCTACATCGGTCGCCGGATGGCCGGTGGGGCCGAGCACCAACGTCTCCATCGCGCCTTTCAGCATTTCGATGACGTTGTCCGCGACATCCGCCTGCACCAGCAGCAGCCGCAGCGCCGAGCAGCGCTGCCCCGCCGAGCGGAAGGACGAGGTGATGACGTCGGCGACCACCTGTTCGGGCAGCGCGGTCGAGTCGACGATCATCGCGTTGATGCCGCCGGTCTCGGCGATCAGCGGCACGATCGGACGGTCATCATCCGCCACCAGCGTCCGCGCGATCCGCTTGGCGGTCGCGGTCGATCCGGTGAAGGCGACGCCCGCGATGCGGTGATCCTCGGTCAGCGCCTGGCCCACATCCGGCCCGCCGACCGCGAGCAGCAATGCGTCGCGCGGCACGCCCGCACGGTAGGCCAGCTCGACTGCGGCGGCGGCGATGGCGGGGGTCTGTGGTGCGGGCTTGGCGATAACGGTGTTGCCGGTGACGAGCGCGGCGACCGTCTGGCCGAGGAAGATCGCCAGCGGGAAGTTCCACGGCGCGACCGTCGCCCACACACCGCGCCCTTCGAGGTGCAGCGTGTTGCGCTCGCCCGTCGGCCCAGGGAGTTCGACCGAACCCAGTCGCGCCCGCGCCTGCTGCGCATAGTAACGACAGAAATCGGCGGCCTCGCGAACCTCGCCGATCGCGTCGGGAATGGTCTTGAACGCCTCCTGCACCAGGATCGCCATCAGCCGCTCGCGATCCTGCTCCAGCAGATCGGCCAGCGTTTCCAGCACGCTCGCGCGGGTATCGAGCGGCGTCGCATTCCAGGCCGGGAAGGCCGCATGGGCGCGGGCGATCAGCGCGGACACGTCCGTCGTTTCGGCCACCGGCTTCACGGCAGGAACGTTGACTGCCTTCACCGTGGCGTCGAGCGTCGCAATATCGCTCAGATCGATGCCGGTCGAATTGCGATGCCCCGGCGCGAACAAGTCGATGGGCAGCGGGATGCTGGGATGGCGCGCACCGCCGACCGCGGCGATCTTGGCGACCGGATCGGCGAGGATTTCCGCCTCGGTCAGCCGCGCATCGGCGAGTTGGTGCACGAAGCTGGAATTCGCGCCATTCTCCAGCAAGCGGCGGACCAGATAGGCCAGCAGGTCGCGATGCCCGCCGACCGGCGCATAGATGCGGCACTTATGCCCCTGCTCGCGCACCAGCCGCTCGTACAGGCCATCGCCCATGCCGTGCAGCCGCTGGAACTCGAAGTCACGGCTGTTGCCCGCCCATTCCAGGATGGTCGCGACGGTCAGCGCATTGTGGCTGGCAAAGGCGGGGCGGATATTCTCCGCCGCCAGCATGTCCTTGGCGACCGCCAGATAGGACACGTCGGTCGCCGCCTTGCGGGTGAACAGAGGATAGTCGGCGAGGCCCTCGACCTGGGTCCGCTTGATCTCGCTGTCCCAATAGGCGCCCTTGACCAGGCGCACGTTCATGATCCGGTCGAGCCCGTTCGCCCAGGCGATGACGGCGCGGGCGCGCTTACCATAGGCCTGCACCGCCATGCCGAACCCGTCCCAGCCCTTCAGCGCCGGAAGCGCCGCGACGCCGCCGATGATGTCGAGGCTCATCTCCAGCCGCTCGGACTCCTCGGCATCGACGGTCAGCGCGATGCCCTTGTCCGCCGCCTGCCGCGCAAGCTGCGTCAGCATGTCGGTCAGTGCTGGCACGCACTCATAGGCGCGCGGCAATTCATAGCGCGGGTGGAGCGCCGACAGCTTGACCGACACCGAATGCCCCGCCGCCGGGTCCGAACCCACCGCGTCGATCGCCTTCACATAGGCCTGGAAGTAGCGCTCGGCATCCTCATGCGTACGCGCCGCCTCGCCCAGCATATCGAAGCTGGCGGTGAAGCCCTTGTTCTCGGGCTTCTTCATGCGGCGCATCGCTTCCTCGATGGTGCGGCCCATCACGAAGATCTCGCCCATCATCCGCATCGCGGCGCCGACCGCCTGCCGGACAAAGGGTTCGCCCGCGCGCGACAGCAGCCGCTTTAGCGGCCCCGCCTCGCCCTCACCCACCAGCGCCCGGCCGACGACCAGACCCCAGGTGGCCGAGTTGACCAGCTTCGACGCCGATCGCCCGGTATGCGCGCGCCAGTCGGCATCGCCCAGCTTGTCGGCGATCAGCAGGTCGGCGGTCTCGGGATCGGGCACGCGCAGGAACGCCTCGGCCAGGCTGAGAAGGGCTACGCCCTCGGACGAGTTGAGCCGATATTCCTGGAGGAACTGGTTCACCCAGCCGCGATTCTGTGCCGCGCGCAGGTCGGCAAGCAGCCCGGAGGCATGGCCCATGATCCGCTCCCGCGCTTCCGGGGTCGCGGCGGCACGGTCGAGCAACGGCTTCAGGACGTCGGGCTCGGGCGCACGATACAGCGATTTCATGGTCTTACGGGCGTCGGCGGTAACGGCAGAGGTCATGGGTCTTACGTCCGGTCGAGCGGCCCGGCGCGCGACGAAGCGCTGGCGGGTCGCATGGCTATGCTGTGATGCACCAGCGCTTAGCGGGAAATGTGGGGAATGGGTATCGTCTGTTACGATATGATCGGCAGTGGCTGGCAGGGAGGGTTTGTCAAAATATGTTCCAAACACTATATTGGGCTGAGGCGAAGGACATCCGCCTTTCTGTAGAGCCCCGGTCGCGGCTACGACCGGGGCTCAAATCCTTTGGGGCTCGGGCGGCTACCCGAACCCCGCCGGGCACCTTACCTGTTGCGGACCTCAACGATCTTCACGACCAAGGTCGCGAAGGCGATGACGACGCCAAGGATCAGGCACAGATCGGCTACGGACATCCGTATTCCTTTCTGTGAATGACGGCGGAATTGCCGTCGACAAGCTTGTGGCATATTCCGCCGAGCAGTGTCAGCGACCGTTCTTGTAGAGAAGCTCTCTACAAGAATGCGCAACCATCCCCGCCCCCGCATCGTTCTCCCGTCAAACCCCTGAAAGGAGAGCCATGATGGCCGATGACAGCCCCCAGGAAATCGCCGCCAAGTTCCTCGACAAGCTGAAGGACAGCCCGTTTGTCATGATCGGCCTGAACGATGGCCAGCATTCCGAGCCGATGACCGCGCAGATCGATGAGGATCAGCCCAACACGCTGTTCTTCTTCGCCGGCCGCGACAACCGGATCGCGAGCGGCGGTCAGGCGATGGCGCAGTTCGTCGGCAAGGGGCATGACTTCTTCGCCTGCCTGGCGGGTCATGTGTCCAGGGACAATGATCCGGCACAGATTGACAGGCTGTGGAGCAAACAGGTCGAGGCCTGGTTCCCCCAGGGCAAGTCGGATCCCAACCTGACCCTGCTGCGCTTCGACATCAATTCGGCCGAGCTGTGGGAAACCGACATTTCGCTGTCGGGTCGGGTAAAGATGCTGTTCGGCGGCACGATCCGATCGGACGAATCGTCCAGCCATGCGGTGGTCGGCTCGGTCGCGTAAATACGCGATCGCCGGAATGCGAAACGCCCGGAGGCCGTGAAGCCGTCCGGGCGTTTTCTATTCCCCGCCCCTGCCCCCAATTCGGTTAAGTTCGATGTGGCGTCGACGCCCCCTCACCCGTTGGCCTTGATCCATTCCTCGACGACCGGCGCGATGCGGTTGCGCCATTTGGAACCGTTGAAGATGCCGTAATGGCCGACGCTCTCGGCCATGTAATAACGCTTCTTCTCATCCGACAGCTTGGTCGCCAGCGTCAGCGCGGCGCGGGTCTGGCCCAGGCCGGAAATATCGTCGCGCTCGCCCTCGATCGCCAGGATGCCGATATCGGTGATCGCGCCTGGATCGACGCGCTTGCCGCGATGGAGCATCTCGCCCTTCGGCAGCGCATGACGCTGGAACACCAGTTCAACGGTCTGGAGATAGAATTCGGCCGTCATGTCGCACACCGCGCGATATTCGTCGTAGAAGCGCTTGGTTGCCTCGGCGCTCTCGTCGTCGCCCTGGACCAGATGCTTGAACATTTCCCAGTGCGAAATCATGTGGTTGCCCAGATTCATCGACATGAACCCGGCCAGTTGCAGAAAGCCCGGATAGACCCGCCGCCCCGCGCCCGGATAGGTCATCGGCACGGTCGCGATCGCATTCTGCTCGAACCAGGCATGGGGACGGTCGGTGGCGAGCAGGTTGACGGCCGTCGGCGCCTCCCGCGTGTCGACCGGCCCACCCATCAGGGTCAGCGTGCGCGGGGTACAGGGATGCTTGTCCGCGCTCATCACCGAAGCCGCGACATAACAGGGCACCGAGGGCTGGCACACCGCCAGCATATGGGTGCCGCCCGCGCCGCTATTGGGACCGATCTCGGCCAGGAAGTCGATGATGTAGTCGACATAATCGTCGAAATCGAACCGCCCGTCGGACAAGGGCACCAGCTTCGCATCGCGCCAGTCGGTGATATAGACCTCGCACGTCGGCAGCATCCGCTGCACCGTCCCGCGCAGCAGCGTGGCGTAATGGCCCGACATCGGCGCGACGATCAGCAGCTTGGGGCTGTCCTCCACGCCCTCGCGGCGGAAGCGCTTGAGCTGGCCAAAGGGCTTGCGCAGCACGATCTCCTCGTGAACCGCGACCTCGCGACCATCGATCTCGGTCTTGGTCAGGCCGAAGGCGGGCTTGCCACGGGGCGCTGCGGCATGGGCAAAGACCTCCAGCGCGGATCCCATGACCGTACCACCGCCCAGATAGGCAAAGGGATTGGCCGGGTTCTGAAGCAGCCCCGCGCCGAAATTGGCCAGCGCGCTCGCACCCGCCAGCATCGAGCGCTGCATCTCATAGGCGTCATACAACATCGTCGATTCCCCTCCGCTCCGCAGAACGGAGCCCTGATGGCCGCATATCTAGCATGAAACCGTTTGCGCATGATGACCAGAATATGGCCGATCGGTCATAGTGGTGCGTCCATGGCGGGATCATGATCTTCCTTACCCGTTTCGAACGCTCCAAAGCGGCCAAACGATGCGTCACGGCCGATACCCGCCGTTGAGCCCGTGCCCCCACGCTGCTAGGCCGCACACATCATGGCCAGATCCGCCGCGTTCCGCAAACCCGCCAGTCCCCCCGTTCCGGCCAGCCGCCGGCTGAGCAACCTGAAGATGGTCTGGCGCTTCACGCTGCGCTATCCTGGGCATCTTGCCGCGGCCGCGCTCTCGCTGCTCGTGGCGGCGGGGGCGACGCTGTTCATCCCGCGCACCTTCCAGAAGGTGATCGACCATGGCTTCGGCCAAATCACGGACAGCGGCAATATAGCGCCCTATTTCCAGGGGCTGCTCGCCGTCGTGCTGGTGCTGGCGGTGGCGACCGCGTTCCGCTTCTATTTCGTGTCCTGGCTGGGCGAGCGGACGGTCGCCGATATCCGCATCGCGGTGCAGGCCAATCTGCTACGCCTCGCGCCCCGCTATTTCGAGGAGAATCGCCCCTCGGAGATCGCCAGCCGGTTGACCGCCGATACCGCGATCATCGAGCAGGTGGTGGGATCCACCGTTTCGATCGCGCTGCGCAATGTCGTCATCGGGATCGGCGGGACCATCTATCTCTTCGCCCTTTCGCCCAAGCTCACCCTGTCGCTGCTGGTCTGCATCCCGCTGGTCGTGCTGCCCATCGTGCTGCTGGGCAAGAAGGTCCGCAGCTATTCGCGCGACAGCCAGGACCGGCTGGCGGATATCGGCGCGATCGCGGTCGAGACGCTGGGCGCGATGAAGGTCGTCCAGGCCTTTGGTCAGGAACGCCGCGAGGCCGAGCGATTCGAGCAGGCGGTCAGCAACGGCTTCGCCACTTCGCGTCGTCGCTTCCTGCTGCGCGCGATCATGACCGCCATGGTAATCGGGCTGTTCTTCGGCGGGTTGACCCTCCTCCTGTGGGAAGCGGTCGCCGACGTCGCCAGCGGGCGGCTCTCGGGGGGCTCGCTGACGGCCTTCGTCGTGACGGGGATGCTGGTCGCGGGATCGTTCCAGGCGCTGACCGAGGTCTGGGGCGACATATTGCGCGCGTCGGGCGCGGCGCAGCGGCTGGCGGAACTGCTGGCGGAGACGCCCGAAATCGCGCCGCCCCCCGCCCCCGCCGTGCTGCCGGTCGTGCCGATGGGCGCGCTGCGGTTCGAGCATGTCGTCTTCCACTATCCGACCCGGCCAGAGGTCGCGGCGCTGAACGACTTCTCGCTCGACATCCGGCCGGGCGAGACGGTGGCGGTGGTCGGCCCCTCGGGCGCGGGCAAGTCGACGCTGTTCCAGCTCGCCGAGCGCTTCTACGACCCGCAGGGCGGCCATATCTCGCTCGACGGCGTGTCCCTGCGCGATGCCGACCCGGCCGCGATCCGCGCGCGCATCGCGATGGTGCCGCAAGAGACGGTCATCTTCGGCGCCTCGGCTCGCGACAATCTGCGCTATGGCCGGTGGGACGCGAGCGACGACGATCTCTGGGCCGCGGCGGAGGCCGCCAATGCCGCCGATTTCCTGCGTGCGTTGCCGCAGGGGCTGGACACGTTCCTGGGCGAAGGCGGCGCGCGGCTGTCGGGGGGCCAGCGCCAGCGGATCACGATCGCCCGCGCGCTGCTGCGCGATGCGCCGATCCTGTTGCTGGACGAAGCGACCAGCGCGCTCGATGCCGAAAGCGAGCAACTGGTCCAACAGGCCCTGGAGCGGTTGATGGCGAACCGCACGACGCTGGTCATCGCGCACCGGCTGGCAACGGTCCGCGCGGCCGAACGGATCGTGGTGATGGACGGCGGCCGGATCGTCGAACAGGGCCGCCATGCGGAGCTGATCGCGGGCGGCGGCCTCTATGCGCGGCTGGCCAGCCTTCAATTTCACGATTGATTGATAGGTCCGGTTTAGTACCAGCCGGCCGGGACGGATCGCAGCCCCCCCGTCCTCGCTCCATCTGCACGGAAGGCGGGGCCGATACGTCCCGTGACCATAGAAGATAAGCGGCATCGCGGAGCACAGCACGAGCCATCATAACCCGCTTGCCCCCCAAGCCCCGCTCCCCTAGGCTCCGACAATACCATTTAAATACCGGAGATTGTGGATGATGCGCGCGGCGAACAGGTGGAGTGGCGGCGCCCTGCTGTCGATCATTCTCGCAAGCCTCCCTCCGGCCGCACAGGCGAGCCCCGCCACCCTCCCCGCCATATTCCCCGCACCGGTTTCGATGACGCTGGGCGACGGCGCGATCACGCTCGGCCGCTCTGTCACGCTGGTCGTCGCACCGGGGACCGAGCCGGAAACCACCGCGCTGGTCCGCCAGATCCTGACCCGAGCGGGCGTCACCCAGATCACGACCTCCACGCGCCTGCCCGCGACGCTCGACCGGCCGGCCATCGTCCTGGGCCCCGACAGCGCGGCGATCGTCCGCGAGGCCCTGTCCCGCAGCAACGCCGCCGCCGATGACCAGGCCGAAGGCTATACGCTGACCACCCTTGCATCGGGTAGCGGCTGCCTGATCACGCTGGCCGGGCATGATGCGGACGGGCTGTTCCATGCCGCGCAGACGCTTCGCCAGTTGCTCGCCCGGCCGAGCATCCCCGCGCTCGTCATTCGCGATCATCCCGCCATGCCGATCCGCGGCACGATCGAGGGCTTTTACGGCAAGCCCTGGTCGATGACCGACCGCACCAGGCATCTGGATTTCCTGGGACAGATGAAGGCCAACACCTATGTCTACAGCCCCAAGGACGATCCCTACGCGCGCGACAAGTGGCGGGAGGCCTATCCCGCCCAGACGCTGACCGCGCTGGGTACGCTGGCGGCGCGGGCCAAGGCCAATCATGTGAATTTCGTCTATGCCATCTCGCCGGGACCGAGCATCTGCTTCTCCAACCCGGCGGACGAACAGGCCCTGCTGCGCAAGTTCGCGGCGCTGCGCGGAATCGGCGTGCACAGCTTCTATGTCGCGCTGGACGACATCGAGTATCAGAAGTGGAATTGCGACGCCGACAAGGCCGCCTTCGGTCCCTCGGGTGCCGAGGCGGCGGGGGTCGCCCAGTCCAAGCTGCTGAACGCGGTCCAGGCCGATCTGCTCAAGCAGGACCCAGCCTCGCGCCCGCTCATCATGGTGCCGACCGAATATTATGATGCCAAGGAGAGCCCCTATAAGGCCGCCCTGCGCGCCCATCTGAACCCGCGCATCGTCGTGCAATGGACCGGCACCGATGTCGTGCCACCCGCCATCTCCATCCCCGACGCCAAGGCCGCGACCAAGGCGTTCGGACGCAAGACGCTGCTCTGGGACAATTATCCGGTCAACGATTATGCCAGTTCGACTGGACGCCTGCTGCTCGCGCCCTATGCCAGGCGCGAGGCGGGGCTGTCGTCCGAACTGACCGGCATCCTGTCCAACCCGATGAACCAGGAATCGCCCAGCCGCGTGGCGGTGACGGGTGTCCTGGCCTTCGGATGGAACGACAAGGGCTATGACGCCGACCGGACATGGCATTACGCCGCGCGCGATCTGGCGGGGAATGATTCGCGGGCGACCGACGCCTTGCTGGAGTTGTTCGATACCCAGCATCTCGCCCCGACCTTCGGCAGCCAGCCCTGGCAGGAACAGGCGCCCCGCCTGAAGGCGTTGCTCGACCATGTCCGAGAGGTTCTCGCCAATGGTGACACCGCAGCGCGCCAGAAGGCCATCGCCGAATTGAGCCGCAAGGCCGACGCCCTCGCCGACGCCCCCGACACGATCCGCGCGGGCGTCGTCGATCCCGGCTTTGCCGAGCAGTCGGCACCCTGGCTCGACGCGATGCAACTCTGGGGCCGCGCGTTGCAGCAGACCGCCGCCGGGCTGGACGCCGCCGACCGGGGCAATCCGGCCGCGACGCGCTATTTCGCCGATGCCAGGCGGATCGCTGCGCAGGCCGCCGCCGTGCAGAGCATTCCCGGCGCGACCCGTTTCGGCGGGCCGATCAGGATCGCCGACGGCGTGCTCGACACGTTCATCGCCGACGCGCCCGGCCTGATCGCGATTACGGCGAGACCGTGATCGTCCGGCTGGCGCGGCGGCCATCGGGGGTGCGGGTGCGGAGTTCGACCGCCCCCGTCATCGCCACCGGCCCTTCATAACGCCGCCAGGCGGTGCCGCCGGTGCGATACTCGATCGGCGTTCCCGAAAACTCGGCATTCGCCTCCAGCATCCCGCCGGTGATCCGCGCGCCCGGCGGGGCCAGGCGATAGGTCACGCCGGCCCGGTCGAGCATCCGCATCTGCACGCCCATCCGGCCCGCAAAGTCCCGCCAGCCGGTCAGCAGCCCGGCACGGTCCACCCGCGCGTCGCCCGGCGTGTAGCGCGCCCCCGCGACATAAGCGGGCTCCCATTCCGGCTTGCTCCAGGCGCGCTCGGCGAGCGCCAGCAGGCGCGGGAAGAGCATATAGTCGACCTGGCTGTCCCGACGGACCGTCTCGCTCCACAATTGCGCCTGAATGCCTGCGATCGCACGGCCGGGCTGGAGCGGCACGCTGTCCGCGACGGCCCTGGGCTGTGCCAGGATGTTGGGGATCAGCGCGGCATTGGCGGCCAGATTGCCCGGCATGAAGCCGAACACCTGGAAACTGTCCACCCCACGCGACGCCCAGTCATAGCCCGTTTCATCGGGATCGGCGGCATAGGACATGTCGAAATAGCCGAGATCGGGGATCGACAGCACCGTCTTCCACCCGCGATTGGCCTGCTCATGCGCCTCGGCCACCCCGCCCGTATGGAGGCCGCTCCAGATATTGGTCTGGACCTTCGCGGGCATCTTGGCCGGGTCGGTATGCCCCAGGCCGTCGCTCCATCCGGCGACCGCGA
The DNA here is from genome assembly GCF_039594485.1 of Sphingomonas sp. GTDB lineage: Bacteria > Pseudomonadota > Alphaproteobacteria > Sphingomonadales > Sphingomonadaceae > Sphingomonas. The sequence goes on from NZ_JBCNNI010000024.1 coordinate 19,216, forward strand.
TGCCGCGCTTGGCGAGGTCGGCGGCAATCCGCTCGATGAAACGCGCGCCCAGTTGCCTGGGCTGAAGGCCCTCGCGCGTCATCACGGCCTTGCAGGCGGGCGACTGGACCCAGGCCCCCGCCGTCTCGTCCGCGCCGATGTGATAGGTGGTCAACGGCACCCCCGCCGCCTTGTGCAGGTCGGCGATGCCGTCGATCACCGTGTCGATGAAGCGATAGGTGCTGTCCAGACAGACGTTCAGCGTGTTGTCGTCATAATGCTGGACACTCGAATAGCGGGTGGTGTCGTCCGGCTCGACCAGCCGATACCGCTCGGCCCCGGCGCGATCGCCCTGCGCCATCAGCCGCCGGTACCGCACTTCCATCGACCGGATCGCGGCACGCGAATGGCCGGGCATGTCGAAGGAGGGGATGACCGTGATCTGCCGCGCGGCGGCGGCGCGCAGGATATCCTTGTAATCGGCGGCGGTCAGATAGCCGTTGGTGGGGGCGTCCTTCGCCGGGTCCGCCCCCAGTTGCGGCGACAGGCACTCCTTCTCGTTGAGGTCGGCGCAGCGATAGGCCCCCGTCTCGGTCAGTTCGGGCAGAGCGGCGATCTGCAACCGCCAGCCCTCGTCATCGCCCAGATGGAGATGCAGCACGTTGAGCTTGTACGCCGCCATCTGCTCGACCAGCTTCAGGATCTTGGCCTTGCTGTGGAAGTTGCGCGCCAGATCGATGTGCAGCCCGCGAAAGCCATAGCGCGGTGCGTCCTCCACCGTCAGCGGGCGCAGCGTCGTCCCCTCCGCCGCCATCTGCTGGGCCAGCGAGCGCAGCGCATAGGAGGCGCCCGCCGCATCCGCCGCCGCGATGGTCACGCCGCCATGTCCGATGGTCAGGCGATACCCCTCCGGCGTGATCCCGGCCTCCCTGCGGATGGTCAGCGGCACCGTGCCGGCCGGCAGTCCGGCCAGCGCCGGCGCGATGGCGGCGCGGTCGATGCCGCTGCTGGTCATCACGCGCAGCCCCCGGGACAGATCGACCGGCGCACCGGCCGGCCGCATCGCCTTCATCGGCCTGGGCAGGATCGCCACGTCCGGCGGTGTCGCCGCACCCCGTTCGGCATAGAGCGCGAAGGCCCGCTCGGGCGTGCGCCACAGCGTCTGGTCGTCGGGCGCGCCGCGCGCCAGGGCGGCTTCGTCGGTCATCGGCGCGACGAAGGGCAAGGTCTCCAGCCCGGTCTCGGCATCGGTCCCGGTCCGGGTGGCGGCGATCACCCGCGGGACCAGCCCGGCCACGGCCAGCGTCGCGTTCGGCATCATGTGGTTGCGCGAAAAGAACGCACCGACGCCCGTCAGCGACACATGATAGGTCCGCCCAGGCTGCAAGCTCTGTCCGGGCTTCAGCGTCAGGACATTGAGGTCGCCGTTGATCGTGCGGTTCGCGAACACATCGCTGTCCGCCTGCAACACCGGGTTGACCAGGCTGTAGCGGATTTCGACCGGCAGGCTGGCCGCATCGGCCGGTACGGCGATCGCGATATCCGCCTGGAAACACCGTGGGACGCCGGTGGGGCAGGATGCCGGACGGTTGGTCAATATGGTGTAGCGATAGCCCATCGTCGCCGCCAGCCGATCGAGATCGGCCTGTGCCGGAGCCGTCGCCAGGACCGCGGCCGAAGCCCATAATGCCATCATCTCACGCCCGTCCCGCTGTGCTTTACTGGTATTACATTGGAACATGATAAGACTGCTTAAGCAAGCGGGGGCCCCCTTCCCCGGCACAGGCCGGGGCGTTTCGCGATGACAGGAACAGGTGGCGAATGATCCCGGGTCCCGCCGGGAGGACGCTCTTTTCCGGGGGTGACGGCGCCCGCCCCACCCCCTATCTCCACGTCATGAAAAAACCCCAGCCGGGTCTCCCGACCCGTGAGCAGATCCTCGCCTTCATCGAACAGTCGGACCAACCGGCGGGCAAGCGCGAGATCGCGCGGGCCTTCGGCCTGTCCGCGCAAGGCAAGATCGGGCTGAAGGCGCTGTTGAAGGACATGGCGGACGAAGGGCTGATCGACAGCGCACCGGGCCGCGCCTTCCACAAGATGGGCGGGTTGCCCAAGGTGACGGTGCTGCGCGTCGTCGATGTCGATGACGGCGGCAATGTCTGGGGCCAGCCCGAGCGCTGGGAGGCGGACGGCATTCCCATTCCCCGCCTGCGCATCCGCGAACGCAAGCGCGGGTCGCTCGGCATCGGCCAGCGGGTGCTGGCGCGGACCGAGGAAGCGGGTGGCGGCTGGATCGCGCATGTCATGAAGACGATCGCACCCGCCTCCGAACAGGTGCTGGGCGTGCTGCGCGAAGAAGCCGGGCGCTTCTGGTTGACCAGCGTCGACAAGAAGGACCGGCGCGAGATGATGGTGTCGGACACCGGCGACGCGGAGGCGGGCGATCTGGTCCTGGCGGAGAAGGCGGGCCGACCGCCCCGCATCACCGCGCGCGTGGTCGAGCGGCTGGGCGATCCCTTCGCGCCGCGCAGCTTCTCGTTGATCGCGATCCACAAGTTCGAGATTCCCGATCGCTTCCAGCCGGAGACGCTGGAAGAGGCCGAGCGCGTCGCGCGCCAGCCGCTGGGTGATGATCGCGAGGACCTGCGCGACCTGCCGATCGTCGCGATCGACCCGGTCGACGCGCGCGACCATGACGATGCGGTCTGGGCCGCGCTCGACGACGATCCCGCCAATCCCGAGGGCTGGCGCGCCATCGTCGCGATTGCGGACGTAAGCTTCTATGTCCGCCCCGGCTCGGCAATCGACAAGGACGCGCGGCGGCGGGGCAATTCGGTCTATTTCCCCGATCGGGTGGTGCCGATGCTGCCCGAGATCCTGTCGGCCGATGTCTGTTCGCTCAAGCATGGCGAGGACCGCGCCGCGCTCGCCTGTCATCTCCAGATCACCAAGGACGGCAAGCTCAAGGGCTTCCGCTTCACCCGCGCGGTCGTGCGGCTGGCGGCGAACATCGCTTATGAGGACGCCCAGGCCGCGATCGACGGCGAACTCTCGCACCCGCTGACCGAGACGGCGCTGCGTCCGCTCTGGGACTGCTGGGCCGCGCTCGCCAAGGCGCGGGATGATCGCGAACCACTCGACCTCGACCTCCCTGAGCGGCGGGTGGTGCTGGACGAAAAGGGCCGCATCCTGTCGGTCGCGCCGCGCGCGCGGCTGGATGCGCACCGGCTGATCGAGGATTATATGATCGCCGCCAATGTCGCCGCCGCCAAGGCGCTGGAGGCCAAGAAAGCCCCGGTCATGTACCGCGTCCATGAGGTGCCCAGCCGCACCAAGCTGGTCGCCTTGAAGGAGTATCTCGAAACCTTCGACATCCCCTTCGCCATGGGCCAGGTGATCCGCCCGGCGACCTTCAACCGGATCGTCGACAAGGTCGGCGACGCCGATTTTAGGCCGCAGGTGATGGAGCAGATCCTGCGCTCGCAGACCCAGGCCTATTATGCGCCGGTCAATCAGGGGCATTTCGGCCTGTCGCTGGGCTCCTATGCGCATTTCACCTCACCGATCCGGCGCTATGCCGATCTGGTCGTCCACCGCGCGCTGGTGGGGGCGTATAAGCTGGGCGATGGCGGCCTGCTGCCCGAGGGCGAGGAGATGGAGCGGCTGGGCACCTCGATCAGCCAATATGAACGCCGCGCGATGGAGGCGGAGCGCGAGACGATCGACCGCTATGTCGCGGCGTATCTTGCCGAACATGTCGGCCAGGTGGTCGAGACGCGGATCACCGGCGTCACCAATTTCGGCTTCTTCGCCACCGTCGACGGCGTGGGCGGCGACGGGCTGATGCCGATCCGCGACCTTGGCGGCGATTACTTCCATTATGACGAGGGTTCGCAGCAGTTGCTGGGCGAGAAGAGCCGCGAAATCTACAAGCTGGGCCAGCGGCTGCCGCTGCGGCTGGCGGAGGCGAACCCGGTGTCGGGGGCGCTGCGCTTCGAACTGCCTGACGGCAAGGGCGCCAAGCCCGAGCCGCGCCGCGTGCTGAAACGACGCGGACGGCCCGCGAACATCCGGCACAACGGCAAGCGGCGCTGACCCACTCCTCCCCTGCAAGGGGAGGAATGGAGGGATCGCTCCCCGGCTCCATGCGTAACCTCCCCCATAGGAGACACATAAATGGGCAATATGGTGGACGGCGTCTGGCACGCCGACGGGCTGTTCAAGTCGGACGAGAAGGGCAGCTTCAAGCGCCCGGACTCCGGTTTCCGCGACTGGTTGACGGCGGACGGCGGGCCCGGCCCGGACGGCCAGCCGGGCCACCGTGCCGAGCCGGGGCGCTATCATCTCTACGTCTCCTATGCCTGCCCCTGGGCGCATCGCACGATGATCGTCCGGGCGCTCAAGGGATTGGAGGGCATGATCGGCCTGTCGGTGGTCGATCCGCTGATGCGCGACGATGGCTGGACCTTCGCCACCGAGCGGGGCGGGACCGGCGATCCGCTGCACGGGTCGGACTATCTGTGGCAACTCTATGCCCGCGCACGCGACGGCTATACCGGCAAGGTCACGGTGCCCGTGCTGTGGGACACCGCGCGCGACACGATCGTCAGCAACGAGTCCGCCGAGATCATCCGCATGTTGAACAGCGCCTTTGACGGGCTGGGCGCGCGGGAGGGCGATTATTACCCCGCCGCGCTTCGCGCCGAGATCGATGCGATCAACGCCGACGTCTATGACCGGGTGAACAACGGCGTCTACAAATGCGGCTTCGCCAAAAGCCAGGAGGCCTATGACGAAGCGGTCGCGCCGCTATTCGCCGAGCTGGACCGCTTGGAAGAGCGGCTGACGGGTCGTGATTGGCTGGTGGGCGACCGGATGACCGAGGCCGATATCCGACTGTTTACCACGCTCGTTCGCTTCGATGCGGTCTATCACGGGCATTTCAAATGCAATGTCCGCCGGATTCAGGACTATCCCGCGCTGGAGGCTCTGCTGGAACGCATGCTCGCCATCCCGGCGATCGCGGACACCGTGCATCTCGATCATATCAAGACGCATTATTATGCCAGCCATCTGGAATTGAACCCGACCGGGATCGTGCCCGCCGGGCCGGATCTGCCCTGGGCGGGCTTGGTGCACGGATAAACTTCCGCCCCGGCGGAGGCCGGGGCCCAGATGCCGTATATTCGACAATGCGGGCAAACATGGCGTGGGAGGCAAATCGGCCAGCGCCTCCGAAGCCACGCAGCAACTGGACCCCGGCCTCCGCCGGGGTGGTTGCGGTTTTGGGGCGGGCTTTTAGTAAGCCCGCCCGATCAGCACCCGCTCGACCGCCGCGCGGCCGGTGAAGATGCAGGGACCATCGTCGCAACCCGTCTGGCCCATCGGCGCGTTGCGGATGGTCAGCTTCAGCCCCTTCAGCTTTTCGACCACCTGCTCCAGTTCCTCGCCCGTCGGCTTGGCCCAGCGGACATCGACCCAGCCGGGGTTCTTCTGCCCTTCGGCGAAATGCGCCTCGACCGCCGCCCAGTCGTCCACGGCCGAGATCTGCGCCTTCAGCCGCTCGGCCGACTGGCGGTGGAGTTCGCCCTGGATATCGGCGAGCAACGCCTCGACACCCGAGACGAAATCGCCACGCGGCTGCACGACCGAGTCCAGCTTGCCGTCCTCGCGGTACAGCCGGTCGCGGCGGATCACCGAGACATTGCCGCCCGCCATGTCGCGGCCGCCGACCTCGATCACCACCGGCGCGCCCTTCTTGACCCAGCCCCAGCGCTTGGTCGCGGCCTTTTGCGCCCGCGCATCGACCATGGCGCGGATCGGCTCGCCGAGCGCGGACTGGCCCACCAGTTCCTTTTGCAGGTCGCGGCAATAGGCCAGCAGTGCCTCGTCCTCGGGCTGTTCGCGCAGCATCGGCACGATCACCACCTGCCAGGGGGCGACCTTGGGCGGCACGCGCATCCCGTCGTCATCGCCATGCACCATGATCATGCCACCGATCATCCGGGTCGAAACGCCCCAGCTTGTCGTCTGCGCGAAGTCCAGGCCACCCTCGGCATTCTGGAAGCGGATATTCTGCGCCCTGGCGAAATTGTCGCCCAGGAAATGGCTGGTCCCGGCCTGCAACGCCTTGCCGTCCTGCATCATCGCCTCGATCGAATAGGTCTCGACCGCGCCGGGGAAGCGTTCATTCTCGGGCTTCTCGCCCGCGATGACGTGCAGGGCGAGGCAATCCTCGGCGAAGCTGCGATAGACTTCGAGCATCTGGAGCGTCTCGGCCCGCGCCTCATCGACCGTGGCGTGCGCGGTATGCCCTTCCTGCCACAGGAACTCGGCGGTGCGCAGGAACATGCGGGTGCGCATCTCCCAGCGGACGACATTGGCCCACTGGTTGATCAGCACCGGCAGGTCGCGCCACGACTGGACCCAGCGGGCAAAGGCGGTGCCGATCACCGTTTCCGAGGTCGGACGGACGACCAAAGGCTCTTCCAGCTTCGCCTCGGGATCGGGCATCAGCCCGCCCTTGCCGTCCGCGATCAGCCGGTGATGCGTGACGACCGCCATTTCCTTGGCGAAGCCATCGACATGCTCGGCTTCCTTCTCGAAATAGCTGAGCGGGATGAAGAGCGGGAAATAGCAATTCTCATGCCCCGTCGCCTTGATGCGATCGTCGAGCAGGCGCTGGATCCGTTCCCAGATGCCATAGCCCCAGGGGCGGATGACCATGCATCCACGGACGCCCGATTCCTCGGCCAGATCGCCCTCGGCGATGACGGACTGATACCAGGCGGAGAAATCCGCGTCGCGGGTGACGGGCAGAGCGTGCTTCATGCCCGCCCGATAGCGGCAAAGACCCATGCTCGCCAAGGGGGCCGGCACGTTCGGGGTTTCTTCGTATCGCACCAATGGCTAGGGACGGCCGCATGACCGGCGACCGCGTGCTCAAAGGCATCGGCCTGCGCCTGATCGCCATCTTCTTCCTGTCGACCATGTCGGCGCTCATCAAGCTGGCCGAAACGCGCGGGGCGACGCTGTTCGAAACCATGTTCTGGCGACAGGCCTGCGCGCTGCCCGTCGTGCTGGGCTTCGTGATGGCGGGGCCGGGGCTGGGCTCGCTGCGCACGACGCGGTTCAAGGGGCATCTGGCGCGGTCGATGGTCGGGCTGGTGGGGATGGTCTTCACCTTCGGCGCGGTGCTGCTGCTGCCGCTGGCCGAGGCGACCACCTTCCAGTTCACCGTGCCGATCTTCGCGACCCTGCTCGGCGCGCTGGTGCTCGGCGAGCGGACCGGCATCCAGCGGTGGAGCGCGGTGCTGATCGGCTTTGCCGGCGTCCTGATCGTGGTGCGGCCGGGTGCGAACGACATGTCGCTGTTCGGCGCGGGCGTGGGGTTGCTGGCGGCGCTGTTCGTCGCGATCGTCGCCATCCTGCTGCGCCAGTTGCGCGACGAGCCGTCGGGGACGACGGTTTTCTATTTCTCGACACTGACCCTGCCGTTCATCGCCATTCCCTATGCCTTCCACATCCAGAACCATGATGCCGGAACATGGGCGGTGCTGGTGTCGATCGGGCTGGTCGGCGGGCTGGGTCAGATCGCGCTGACCGGCGCATCACGGCTGGCGCCGGTCGCGGCGGTGGTGCCGATGGATTATTCGGGACTGATCTGGGCGACCGTCTATGGCTGGCTGATCTTCGGGGCCCTGCCCGCCTCCACCACCTGGATGGGCGCGCCGATCATCATCGCCAGCGGCCTGTTCATCGTGTGGCGCGAGCAGAGGCTGGGCAGGCAGCAGACGCTGACCACGGCACCGGAGGATTAGTCCCCCGGCACCGGGGCATAGCGTGGAGGATTTACTCCGCCGCCTTGGCCATATCCTCGAACTCGGCGGCCGCCAGGAAACGTTCGGCGTCCAGCGCGGCCATGCATCCGGTGCCCGCCGCCGTCACCGCCTGGCGGTACACCTTGTCCGCCACGTCGCCACAGGCGAACACGCCCGGCACGCTGGTGCGGGTCGATCCCGTCTCGACCGCGATGTAACCGTCCGAATCGAGTTCGAGATGCCCCCGGAACAGCTCGGTCGCCGGATGATGGCCGATCGCGACGAAGCCGCCCTCGACATCCAGGCGGCTATGCTCGCCGGTCACCGTGTCGAGCAGGTCGAGCGCGACCAGCCCCGCATTGCCGCCGCCGTCGACGAACTCGCGGACTTCCTTGTTCCACAGCACCTTGACGTTGGGATGCGCGAACAGCCGCTCCTGCAGGATGCGTTCGGCGCGCAGCGAATCGCGGCGGTGGATCAGGGTCACATCGTCCGAATGGTTGGTCAGGTAGAGCGCTTCCTCGACCGCGGTGTTGCCGCCGCCGATCACCGCCACCTTCTTGCCGCGATAGAAGAAGCCGTCGCAGGTGGCGCAGGCCGACACGCCCTTGCCCTTCATCGGCTCTTCGCTGTCGATGCCCAGCCACTTGGCCTGCGCGCCGGTCGCGATCACCAGCACGTCGCCCTCATAGACATCGCCGCCGTCGCCGATCAGGCGGAACGGACGGCTGGTCAGATCGACCTGTGTGATCGTGTCCCACATCATCCGCGCGCCGACATGCTCGGCCTGTTTCTGCATCTGCTCCATCAGCCAGGGCCCCTGGATGACATCGGCGAAACCGGGATAATTCTCGACATCGGTGGTGGTGGTCAACTGGCCACCCGGCTGGATGCCCTGCACCACGATCGGCTGCATCCCTGCGCGCGCACCATAGATGGCGGCGGACAGCCCCGCCGGGCCGGAGCCGAGGATGAGCATGCGGGTGGCGTGGGTGGTCATGTCGGATTCCTGTGAAGCACGATTTCCCTCCTAGATAGTCTCGTCGGCAACAAAAATGAACTGCTTCTCATGCGGCCAATCCCGGCTAGCTTCGTTCTGCGTAGCAGTGGAGATTGGCCCGATGCGCGACGAAGACGATGTGAGGATCACCGACTATACCGCCCCCGCCGGCGGTTGGGGTTCGATGAAGGGGATGGCGAAGATCCTGCCCAAGGAAGGGCTGGGGCCGGAGACGCTCGACACGCTGCGTCGTCAGAACAAACCCGGCGGGGTGATGTGCGTGAGCTGCGCCTGGGGAAAACCGGCCAAGCCGCATATTGCCGAGTTCTGCGAAAACGGGGCCAAGGCGACCGCCTGGGAACTCAGTTCCCTGCGCGTCACGCCGGAATTCTTCGCCAGGCACACCGTGAAGGAATTGGAGGCGTGGCCCGACCATGACCTGGAACAGGCGGGCCGCCTGACCCATCCGATGCGCTATGATCGCGCCACGGACAAATATGTCGCGGTCAGTTGGGACGAAGCCTTTGCCGCGATCGGCGCCAAGCTGAAGACATGCGATCCGACCAAGGTCGTGCTCTACGCCTCGGGACGCGCCTCACTTGAAACCTCGTTCATGTATTCGCTGTTCGCGCGGATGTGGGGGCAGCAGAATCTGCCCGACAGTTCGAACATGTGCCACGAGACGACCTCGGTCGGCCTGAAGTCCGCCATCGGGTCGCCCGTCGCGACGATCCAGATGGAGGATTACGACAAGTGCGACGCGATCTTCTCCTTCGGGCAGAATGTCGCGACCAATGCACCTCGGATGCTCCACAATCTTCAGGCCTGCGCCAAGCGCGGGGTGGAGATCGTGACCTTCAACCCGCTTCGCGAGCGCGGCTGGGAGCGTTTCGCCTCGCCGCAAAACCCGGTGCAGATGCTGACCGGCAGCTCGACCGACATTTCCAGCCAATATCATCAGGTCAAGGCGGGCGGTGACATCGCCGCGCTGACCGGCATCTGCAAGCTGGTGATCGAGGAAGACGACCGCGCTGTCGCCAAGGGCACCAGGCGTATCCTCGACCATCATTTCATCGAACAGCACACGACCCGGTTCGAGGATTTCGCCGATTACTGCCGCAAGGCGGCGTGGAGCGAGATCGTCCGCGACAGCGGCCTGACCCGCGACGCGATCGAGCAGGCCGCCCGCGTCTATATGAAGTCGGAGCGGGTGATCGCGGTCTACGGCATGGGCATCACCCAGCACCGCTATGGCATCGATGCACTGCACATGATCGTCAACCTGCTCCTCCTGCGCGGCAATATCGGCCGCGAGGGTGCGGGCCCCGGTCCGGTGCGAGGGCACAGCAACGTGCAGGGCCAGCGCACCGTCGGCATCACCGAAAAGACCGAACTCGCACCCGTCGAACGGTTGGAGGAACTGTTCGAGTTCGAGCCGCCGACCGAGGATGGCTGGGACACGGTCGAGGCCTGTCGCCAGATCATCGCCGGCACCGCGCAGGGCTTCGTCCAGCTCGGCGGCAATTTCCTGCGCGCCACGCCCGAACATGCCAAGATGAAGGCGGCCTGGGCGAAACTTCCCATCACCGTCCATATCGCGACCAAGCTCAACAAGAGCCATCTGGTGCCCGGCGAGGAAAGCTACATCCTCCCCTGCATCGGACGGCTGGAAACCGACATGCAGAAGGGCGGCCGTCAGGCCGTGTCGATGGAGGATTCGTTCAGCCATATCTATGGCTCGGTCGGCAAGGCGACGCCCGCCGCCGATACCCTGTTGTCCGAACCGGCGATCGTCGCCGGGATCGCCAAGGCGGTGCTGGAGCCCAATCCCAACGTGCCCTGGGACGAATGGGTCGGCGATTACAGCCTCGTCCGCACCGCGATCGAGAATGTCTATCCAGACAAGTTCGCCAATTTCAACGAACGCCTGTTCGAGCCCGGCGGCTTCTGGAAGGGCAATCCCGCCTCGCACCGCCAATGGGAAACGGAGAGCGGCAAGGCCGAATTCAACGTGCCCCGTGCGATGGACGCGTCGGGCATCACCCCTGCCGAAGGGCGGATGCGGCTGATCACCCTGCGCTCCAACGATCAGTTCAACACCACCATCTATGGCTATGACGATCGCTTTCGGGGGATCAGTGGGACGCGTATGGTCGCGATGATGAACAAGGCCGATATCGCCCGGTTGGGCCTGTCCGACGGCCAGAGCATCGCGTTGGAAAGCGACGCGGATGACGGCGAGCACCGCATGGTCGAAGGGCTCCGCGTGGTCGAGTACAATATTCCCGAAGGCTGCATCGGCGGCTATTATCCCGAACTCAACTATCTGATCCCGCTGGAACATCATGCGCTGGAAAGCCATGTGCCCGCGGGCAAGTCGGTGCCGGTCAAGGTTCGCGTCACGGCATGAGCATATTGGGAGCGGTCCTGGCCGGAGGACAGTCCTCGCGCTTTGGTTCGAACAAGGCGGTCGCCATGTTGGGCGATCGCACGCTGGTCGCGCATGCCCGCGCGCGACTTGCGCCTTATTGCGCGCGAGTCGTGCAGATCGGGGGCGCGGACGGCGTGCCCGACCTGCCGTCACCCGGCCTGGGTCCGCTGGGCGGGATTGCGGGGGCGCTGGATCATGCCGCGGGCAACGGCTTTCGCTGCGTCCTGACCATCGGATGCGACATGCCGCGCCTGCCCGATGGCCTGATCGAGGCGATCCTGCGCCGCGAGCCCAGCTATTGCGTCGACGCGCCGGTGCTGGGGCTGTGGCCCGCCGCGCTGGGCGCGCATCTGATGGCGCATCTGTCGCTGGGACAGGATCGATCGGTCCGCGGCTGGGTCCGAACGATCGGGGCGATCCCGATCACATCGCCCGAGCCGATCGCCAATGTGAACACCCCCGCCGACCTCGCCGCGCTGTGAGCGTCTCGAACGCGCCGGTCCGTCGGATGACCCTCCTGCGCCTGCCGCCCGACGGTGCGCGGGAACCGATCGCCCGCGACATCGCGATCGAATGCCCCGTCGCGATCGAGGTGGACGGTTTCGGCTATGCGGTGATGATGATGACACCGGAGCGGCTGGACGATTTCGCCATCGGCTTCCTGCTGACCGAAAGGCTGATCGAGCGGCCGGACGACATGCTGGAGGTCGAGCCCTTTGCGGCGGAGACGGGGTGGGTTGTGCGGATCACGCTTGCCGAGCATTTGCGCGGTCGCATCCATGACCGGGTCCGGCATCGAACCAGCGATACGAGTTGCGGGCTCTGCGGCCTGTCCGGCCTGGAGCAGATCGCCCGCCCCGTCGCGGTCCGCCCCCCTGCCCCGCAGGTGACCGCTGCCACCCTGTTCACCGCACTGGCCGGGTTGCACGATCACCAGCCTCTCAATCGACGGACCGGCGCGGTGCATGGCGCGATCGCCTGTGACGATCAGGGCCGGGTCCTGGCGGCGGCGGAGGATGTCGGGCGGCACAATGCGCTCGACAAGCTGGTCGGCACGCTGGCGAAGCAGTCGGCCCCGGCAGATTTCATCCTCGTCACCTCGCGGATCAGCTATGAGATGGTCGACAAGGCGCTGGTGGCGGGAGTCGGACTGCTGGCCGGAATCTCCGCGCCCACCAGCCTAGCCATCGACCATGCGCAGGCGCATGGGCTGACGCTGATCGCGCTGGCCCGCACCGATGCGATGCTGGTGGCGAACGACCCGCATGGGCGAATCGCCGAATAAGGGCTCAGCCGGCCGAGGCGGCGATGTTGGAGACCAGCGATGCCGTCCAGGGCGGACCATGACGCGTGGCGGGAATATCGCACGCATCATTCAGGATATGATCGCGCCCGGCCCGCTTCGCGCGATAGGCCAGTTGGTCGGCGCGCGCGATCAGGCTGTCGAGCGTTTCCCCCTCGTTCAACCGGGCGATGCCGCCGCTGACCGTCAGCGAGGGCATGCCACGCTCGGCAAAGGGTTCCAGCGCGACCTGGATCGCACGCCCCAGTCGAACGGCGCGGTTCCCCTCGCCGCCGCTCTGGTCCGGCACGAGCAACGCAAACTCCTCGCCCCCCATGCGTATCGCCAGCATGTCCTGCGTGGTCAGGGTCAGCAGCACCTTGGCAAAGGCGATCAGCACCGAATCGCCCGTCGCATGGCCGAACGCGTCGTTGATCCGCTTGAAATGATCGAGATCGAGCACGATCGCATAGAGAGCATGGCCGCGCGCCTCTGCCTCGGCCAGCAATTGCGGACCGATCCGGTACAGGCCGCGCCGGTTGGTCAATCCGGTCAGGGGATCGCTCTCGGCGTCGAGGATGGTTTCCTCCAGCGCCTTCTGGATGACCAGCAGCATCAGGAACAGCCCGGCCGCCACCAGAAGCACGCCGGTCGAGACCTGCGACACCACCGCATAGAAGCTGGTCGCGTAATATTTGGCCGAAGGCCCCGCCCCCAGCGACACCGCAATGAACGGCTTGAGCAGGAAATGCCCGCAGGTCAGGCCGAAAATGCCCATCAGCATTAGGCGGATCGGCCCGGTCTGTCCGATCCGGCGGACCGATAGCAGCACCAATGCCGATGCAACCGCAAAGGGCAGTTGGAAGAGCATCTCATAGGGCAGGGTGTTGCGCGTCCAGCCCATAATCGCGAGGCGCAGCCCCATGCCCAGCCCCCAGGCGACGATCGCCAGCCGCCATTGCGGTCGATATCCGGCAAAGGCCTCTATGCCCACCGACATCATCAGAATGCAGCCCAGGAACGAGCCATAGCCTGCCAGCGAAAAGAGCAGCGTGTAATCGGTGAAGCGGATCAGCAACTCGCAGATCGGGGTCAGACACCCCAGCATATAGCTGCCCATGAACCAAGCCGCCGCCCGCTGTCGCAAATAGGAAAGTGCCACCACGCCATAGGTGATGACAAACAAGGCCGCCACGCAGCTATTACCGATCAGAGCATAAACAGCGGCATTCACGAACGGGGACCGAGCCTTCCAGTGACATGTTGGCAAAAGGGCTCTAGCCATCAATACGTTAAGGAATCGCAGCCTTTTTTGTTACACTTCTGTGCGACCTGCATCACCGCAAGGGAATACGTGACCTCACGTTGTTGAATAGATTGCAATTCTTCGGAAGGTAGCGCGTGGCCAATTCCTTATTGCCTATCGATAGCAAGGAAGTGGTTCGGCGCGATACATTCGACCCAGCAGCGCGACCGAGCGGATTGCCGTTTCCATCACCCGGCAATTCTCACATTCCCCCGCATAGGATCATGATCGCGGTTGGGTACATGCGATCATCCCGGCCGCACGATGTGGGAGGCCATCGACCAAATGTCACAGAAGATGAAGGAAATACACCGGGTGGTAGCGAAGGAGGGACTTGAACCCCCGACACGCGGATTATGATTCCGCTGCTCTAACCAGCTGAGCTACTTCGCCATGCTAGGCGTTCCACCCGGTGGAGGCGCGCCTATAGGCGGCGTTTCCAGGGGCGTCAAGCGAACAAATGCCGCGACAGCATTTCCCATGGACCGCCCCGATACCACCATGCCCCCAGCCCGATCAGCTCGACCGTGCGGGGCCGGAAATCGCGCTCCATCTGCTGGAGAAGCAGCCTGGCGGTGGCAGGGGTCACCTTGTTCTGGATCGTCACATGCGCGCGCCATCCGCCCGCATCCTGCGGTGTCAGCAATCCGGCAAAGGCGTCGACCAGTTCGTGTCGAATCGCGACCAGTTCGGGCGCTTCGATGCGGATCGCGACGCCCCGACCCAGCGACATCAGACCGCTGGCCCTCGCCTGCGGTGCCCGCACCCCGCGCGTCAGGCCGGACAGACGATGCTTCAGCTCCGCCTCCACCGAGGGAGGCAGATGGTGGAACAGCGTGCAATGCGCGTCGAGCACGTTGCGCTCGGGCGGGAAATGCTGGCGCCGCAGTCCGTCGAACCACCCCTGATCGGCGCGACCGAACAAGGCGGTGACGATGATAGGGGCCGGGATGGACGCCGGGATCGGGGCGGGGTCGCCGCTCAGATTTCCACCTGACTGCCCAGCTCGACCACGCGGTTGGTCGGCAGGCGGAAAAACTCCATCGCGCTCTCGGCGTTGCGCAGCATCCACGAGAATAGTTTCTCGCGCCACACCGACATGCCGGGGTGCGAGGCGGGCAACAACGTCTGGCGCGACAGGAAGAAGCTGGTGTCCATCATCTTGAACGCCCCCCCTTCCATCTCCACCCGCTTCAGCGCGGCGGGGATGTCGGCCTCCTCCATGAAGCCGAAGCGCAAGACCAGCCGGTGAAAGCCATGCCCCAGATCATCCCGCTTGGCCCGGTCGGCCTCGGGCCAATAGGGCTGGCTCATGATCTTCACAGTCAACAGGATGATCCGCTGGTGGAGCACCTTGTTGTGCTTGAGATTGTGGAGCAGCGCGTGCGGCACCCCCTCGGGCGAGGAGGTCATGAAGATCGCGGTGCCCGGCACCCGGCTGGCCGCGCCGGCCGCCGAATCGATGAAGATGTGGATCGGCATCGTCCCCTCGCGCAGCCGCTGGATCATCAGCTTGCGCCCCGTCGACCAGGTGGTCAGGAAGGTGAAGATGACGAACCCGACGAGCAGCGGGAACCAGCCGCCCGCCGGCACCTTCGTCAGATTGGCGAGGAAATAGGCCCCGTCGACCAGGAAGAAGAGGGCCAGCAGGGGTGCGGCGGCATAGATCGGCCATTTCCACAGCCGGGTCAGCGCGACGCCCAGCAGGCACGTGTCGATCAGCATCGCCCCCGTCACCGCGATGCCATAGGCCGAGGTCAGGTTGGACGAGGAGCGGAAGAACAGGACCAGCAGGATCACCATCACCATCAACATCCAGTTGATGAGCGGGATGTAGATCTGCCCCGCGGTCGCCGCCGAAGTATGCTCGATCCGAAGACGCGGCATGAAGCCGAGCTGGATCGCCTGTTGCGTCACCGAAAAGGCCCCGGTGATCACCGCCTGGCTGGCGATGACGGCAGCGGCGGTCGCCAGGATGACCAGCGGCAACTGCAACCCTTCGGGCGCCAGCATGTAGAAGGGGCTCTCCAGCGCCGCCGCGCCCTCACGGACCAGCAAAGCCCCCTGCCCCATATAGTTGAGCATCAGGGCAGGCAGCACGAAGAACAGCCAGGACACGCCGATCGGCCGCCGCCCGAAATGCCCCATATCGGCATAAAGCGCCTCCGCCCCCGTCACCGCCAGAACCACCGAGCCCAAGGCGAGGAAACCGCGTACCGGCTCGATCAGGAAGAACTGCACCGCATAATGCGGCGACAGTGCCAGGAGCACGCCCGGCGTCTGCACGAAACTCATCACGCCCAGCACCGCGATCGCGGCGAAATAGACCAGCATGACCGGCCCGAAGAACAGGCCGACCCGCTCGGTCCCCGAACGCTGGATCTTGAACAGCACGATCAGGATGGTGATCGCGATCGGCAGGACGAAGCTGCCGAACGCGGGCGCGGCGACCGCCAGACCCTCGACCGCGCCCAGCACGGTGACGGCCGGGGTGATCATGCTGTCGCCATAGAAGAGCGCGGTGGCGAACACGCCGAGCAGGACGATCCCCCGCGACCAGCGCCGGGTCTTGGTCTGTCCCGACACCAGCGCCAGCAGGGCCAGGCTGCCCCCCTCGCCCTTGTTGTCCGCACGCATGATGATCGCGACATATTTCACCGTCACGACGATCATCATCGACCAGAAGATCAGGCTGATGACGCCAAGGATATGCGCATTGTCGAGCGGCAGCGGATGGTGCGGATTGGCGAAGGTTTCGCGGAAGGCATAAAGCGGGCTGGTGCCGATATCCCCGAACACGACGCCGATGGCACCGAGCGCGAGACGCCCCATGCCCTGAGGGGGATGGGGTGCCTGATGCGGGTGTTCATGCTCGGCCGCCGTCGTCGCGATACCCGTGGGTGCGCCGCTCATCGCGGCACGTTCGGGTCAGTGACGGGCAGGATCATCGGCGACATCCGTGGCAACCCTTCAATCATCGCCGCCCCCTAGCATGGCCCTGAAAGGCCAGCAACGCGGGCGCATCGGGGTTGTTGCACCTCCGCCATATTTCGGGGCGACAGCGATGCCGCGATGCAACAGTGTCGAAATGGTTCACCTGTCGCCGCCGATCGGCTAGGGCAGGTCCATGGCTAGTCGTACCGCCCCAGAGGCCGCTTCGGAATTCCCGTCCTCCGTCACCGCGCCGGCCGCGCCGATCGTCACCATCGACGATGTGCGCGCCGCCCATGCGCGAATTTCGGACCGGGTCATCCGCACGCCGACCCTGATCAGCCGTACCCTGTCGCAACTGACCGGCGCGACGGTCTATCTGAAGTTCGAGAATCTCCAGTTCACCGCCGCCTACAAGGAACGCGGCGCGCTCAACACCCTGCTGCAACTGTCCGACGAAGCGCGTGCCAAGGGCGTGATCGCCGCGTCGGCGGGCAATCATGCGCAGGGCCTGGCCTATCACGCCAACCGGCTGGGCGTCCCCGCGACCATCGTGATGCCGCGCACCACCCCGATCGTGAAGGTCGTCCAGACCGAAGGGCACGGCGCGACCGTCGTGCTGGAGGGCGACACCTTCGACGCCGCCTATGCCCATGCCCGCGTGCTGGAGGCCGAGCGCGGCTATACCTTCGTCCATCCGTTCGACGATGCGCGCGTGATCGCGGGGCAAGGAACGGTGGCGCTGGAGATGTTGGAGGACGCGCCCGACATCGACACGCTGATCGTGCCGATCGGCGGAGGCGGCCTGATCTCCGGCATCGCGACCGTCGCCGCCGCCATGCCCCGCCCGGTCGAGGTGGTCGGGGTGCAGGCCGAGCTGTTCCCGTCCATGTACAACCGCCTGAACGGCACCACCCTCCCTTGCGCCGGCGATACGCTGGCCGAGGGGATCGCGGTGAAGGAGCCGGGTGGCCTGACCTCGCAGATGGTCGCCGCGTTGGTCCGCGAAATCCTGCTGGTCGACGAACGCCATCTGGAGGAGGCGGTCAGCGCGCTGCTTCAGATCGAGAAGACCGTGGTCGAGGGCGCGGGCGCGGCGGGCCTCGCCGCGCTGATGTCGCATCCCGAACGGTTCCGGGGCAAGACGGTGGGCATCGTGCTGTGCGGCGGCAATATCGACACCCGCCTGCTCGCCAACGTCCTGCTGCGCGACCTGGCGCGTTCGGGGCGGCTGGCGCGCCTGCGCATCCGGTTGCAGGACCAGCCGGGCGCGCTGTTCAACGTCGCGCGCATCTTCGACCGCGAACGGGTGAACATCATCGAGGTCTATCACCAGCGCGTCTTCACCACCCTGCCCGCCAAGGGCCTGATCACCGATATCGAGTGCGAGACGCGCGACGCGCTCCACCTGCACCGGCTGATCGAGGCGCTGCGCGCAAGCGGTTATGAGACGACGCAGGTGGAACTCGCCTGATCGACGGGATTTTTTATCCGACCGATCGTCCCGTTTCCGAACGATGCTTTCCCATCCCATCCGGGCGCAAGCATCGCTAAAGAGGGGTCGTTATATCCCTGAAGGAATTGCCCGGCGGTGACCGCGCCCTTTCGTTTTCCGCGCTTCTTCGTCACCAGCCCCGCGCCCTGCCCGTATCTGCCCGGGCGTGACGAGCGGAAGGTGTTCACCGAACTCAACGGCGAACATGCGGGCGAGTTGAACGAGGCGCTGAGCCGCATCGGCTTTCGCCGCAGCCAGGGGGTGGCCTATCGCCCCTCCTGCGCCGGCTGCACCGCCTGTGTTTCGGTACGGGTGGTGGCGGGCGGGTTCCGCCCCAATGCCACGCAGCGCAAGCTGCTGCGCCGTCACGCCGATCTGGAGGTGACCGCCTGCCAGCCCTGGGCGACGCCCGAGCAGTTCGACCTGCTGCGCCGCTATCTGGTCGAACGGCATCCCGGCGGCGGCATGGCCGCGATGGACGACAGCGACTATGCCGACATGGTGGAGTTGTCGCCGGTCGAATCGATGCTGATCGAGTATCGCGAACCGACCGGAGAGGATGGACGGCGCGGGCGGCTGGTCGGCACCTGCCTGACCGATCGGCAGGGCGACGGGCTGTCGATGATCTACAGCTTCTACGAAACGCGGGACGGCAGCCGCCCGGGCCTGGGCAATTTCATCATCATGGACCATATCCTGCGCGCCCGCGCCGCCGGTCTTCCCTATGTCTATCTCGGCTATTGGGTGAAGGGCTCGCCGCGCATGGCGTACAAGACCCGCTATCAGCCGCTGGAGGCGCTCGGCCCGCGCGGTTGGGCCCCGTTGAGGGATGACGGCACCGCCGTCCCCGCCGCGCCGCCGCCCGTCGAGACGCTGATCTGATCTTCGCCAGCCACCGTCATGGCGAGCGGAGCAGCCCAGCCATGACGGGATTCCGACCTATTGCTCTTCGGCCTCCCTGGCGGTGCCCGCGCTCCAGGGCTGGCCCGCGACCGGCGCCGCGCCTCCGGCATCCAGCGCGATGGCGACGCGGACATGCCGATCCTGGGGGCTGAGGCCGATACAGGGATCGAAGCCGATCCAGCCCAGGCCATCGACATGCGCCTCTACCCAGCAATGGGCCCGCGCCTCCGACTCGAGCGTGGCGAAGCCCGACACATAGCGCGCCGGAATACCGAGCGAGCGCGCGGCTACGCACAGGATATGCGCCAGGTCACAGGGGCTGGCCGCCGCCGCCTCGAACGCATGGGCCGCATCCTGCCCGGTCGGGGCAGCCTTCCAATCGACCGCAAATCGCCGATGCAGCGCGACGTTCAGCGCATGGAGCGCGGCCAAGCGATTCTCCGTCCCCGCCATGGCCTCACGCGCGAAGGCCGCGATGGCGGCATCCGCCGGGGTCGCCTCGGTCGCGCGCAGGAACAGGGCGGGCGGCAGGGTCTCGCTCGTGCCGCGGACCACGCCATGCGCATCGCTGGTCAGGATGTCGCCCGACGCGGTGATCGTCACGACCTCGACCGGCTCCTCGACATAGAGCATGGTCACCGCATTGCCGAACCCGTCCTGGCCGGGGCGCATCCGCGCGTCGCAATCGACGTCGATCCGCCAGTTCGCCACCGTCTGGTCGTCGCTGGTCGCGGGTGTCAGCCGCAGCATCTGCGCGACCGCCCCCATGCGCGCCGGCAGGCGATGGACGATCTGATGCTCGATCACGATCCGCATCAGGCGAACTTGAACTGACGGCCGATGGCGGCGTGCAGTTGGGCATTCTCCAGAATAAAGGCTTCGAGATACTGGTGAAGCCCACCCGCGATCACGTCGCCCGACCGCGTCTTCGCCATCCGATTGGCCCGCACCCTTGCCATACGATCCGCCTCCCCATGTTGCCCCGTCCGGCGGGCAAGCTGCCCCAACACGTCCAGCGTTTCCTCGACCGACGCCGCCAGGCTGCGCGGCAATTCGGTGCGCGCGATCAGCAGGTCGATGACGTTGGCGGGCTTCAGCCCGTCGGAATAGAGCCAGCGATAGGCGGTGACGGCGGAGACGGTCTGAAGGATCGTCGTCCACTGGTCCCGGTCCACCACGCCGCCGATCCGCTCACCCGCGGGCAGCAGGATGTGGTATTTGACGTCGAGCAGCCGCGCGGTGTTGTCCGCGCGTTCGACCGCCTGACCCAGGCGGATGAACCAGGTGGTCTGGTTGCGCAGCATCCGGTGGACCGCCCCCTCGAAACCGCGCGTCTCGTTCTTCACCGCCTCGACGAGGCTCAGGACCGCCGTAGGCTCATCCGCGGCGGGCCGCGCCTCGAAATTCAGCCAGGCACGGTTGATCGCGCTCCAGGCCTCGCGCGTCAGCGCGGTGCGGACCGCGCGCGCGTTGGACCGCGCCATGTCGACACAGCGGACGATCGAGCCGGGATGGCAGCTCTCGACCGTCAGGAAGCGCGCGACCTCGCGCCGTCGCAGCTCGCGACCGCCATCGGCAAAGGCGCTCGCGGTGTCGGTGACGGCCAGCGCCGAGCCCCAGGCCGCCAGTCCGGCCGAACGCGGCGACAGCACGTCGAGCCGCACGGTCGCCTCGACCAGCCGGGCGATGAAATCCGCCCGCTCGAAATAACGGCCCAGCCAATAGAGCGAGGATGCGGTGCGCGAGAGCATCAGCGGACCCCCTGCGTCTGGATCTGCGAGTTCTGGCCCTGCACCTGAACCCAGCCATCGGGTTCGGGGTGCATCAGCACGAAACTGTCCTTGGTGCCGCCGCCCTGGCTGGAATTGACGACCAGCGAGCCTTCGCGAAGCGCGACGCGGGTCAGGCCGCCGGGCGTCACCTCGACACCAGCGCTCCCGGTCAAGACGAAGGGACGAAAATCGACATGGCGCGGCGCGACCCCGCTTTCGACCAGCGTCGGCACCGTCGACAGCGCCAGGGTCGGCTGCGCGATATAGCGGTGCGGCTCGGCGATCAGGGCGGCGCGGAAACGTTCGATCTGCGCCTTGGTCGCGGTCGGCCCGACCAGCATCCCGTAACCGCCCGATCCGTCGACCAGCTTCACGACCAGCTCACCCAGATTGTCGAGCACATAGGACAGCGCCTCGGGCTCCCGGCACCTCCATGTCTCGACATTCTTCAGCTTGGGCTCGCCCCCCGAATAATAGCGGACGATATCGGGCATATAGCTGTAGATCGCCTTGTCGTCGGCGATGCCGTTGCCCGGCGCGTTGAGGATGGCGACATTGCCCGCCGCATAGGCCGCGATCAGCCCCGGCACGCCCAGCATCGAGTCGGCCCGGAAGACCAGCGGATCGAGGAAATCATCGTCCACCCGGCGATAGATGACATCGACCTTCACGCGGCCCGCGATGGTGCGCATCCAGACGATATCGTCGTCGACGATCAGATCGGCGGCCTCGACCAGTTCGATCCCCATCGAATCGGCCAGGAAGCTGTGTTCATAATAGGCCGAATTGTAATGGCCCGGCGTCAGGACGACGCAGGTCGGCTCGGCCACGCCATGCGGCGCCACCGACTTCATCGTCGCGAGCAGCCGGTCGGGATAGCTGTCCACCGCCGCGACCCGGAATTGCCGGAACAGCTCGGGACACAGGCGCAGCATCGCCTCCCGGTTCTCCAGCATATAGCTGACGCCTGAAGGCGTGCGGGCATTGTCCTCCAGCACGAAGAAATCGTCCGGTCCGGTGCGTACCAGGTCGATGCCGCAGATATGCGCCCAGACGCCATGCGGCGGCCGCATGCCCGCGATCTCGGGCCGGAATTGCGGATTGCCGAAGATCAGGTCGGGCGGCAGGATTCCATCGCGCAGGATCTTCCGCTCGCCATAAATGTCGTCGAGAAAGGCGTTGATCGCCTCGACCCGCTGGACCAGCCCCTCGGACAGGCGCGCCCATTCGTCGGGCAGGAAGACGCGCGGCACGATATCGAAGGGGATGATCCGCTCCGCCGCGTCGCTCTCGCCATAGACGGCGAAGGTGATGCCAAGCTGGCGGAAGGTCGCTTCTGCCGCTTGCTGGCGACGGCGCAGTTCGGTGTCGGGAGTGGTATCGAGCCAGCGATGCAAAGCGGATAATTCGGGCCGTAGCGCGGTCGCACCTGAAGCCCCCATGATTTCGTCGAACGCGGCGATAGTCCCCATCCGGTTGTTACGCTCCCCCATCGGTCCAGGTTCCATGCTGCACCGCATGGTGGCAGGGCACAAGGGGGGAAGTTGATGGAGATCATCCGGCAGGTAGCAGACTACGCGCCCAGCTTCTCCAGCATCGACGGGGTCAGCACTTGCGGCAGGACCTGCGGCTCGCCGGCACCCGGCGCATAGTAGAGATAGAGGGGGACACCCGCCCGGTTATGGCGCTCGATAAAGCGTCCCAGGACCGGATCGCCATCGGTCCAGTCGCCGACCAGCACCGCCACCTTGTTCCGCTCGAACGCCGCGCGCACCGAGGACCGCTCGATCGCGGCGGCCTCGTTGACCTTGCAGCTCAGGCACCAGTCGGCGGTGAAATAGGCGAAGACCGGCCGCTTCTGCTGGCGCAGGCTCTCCAGCTTCGCCTCGGTGAAGGCGGTGTCGGCGCTCGGCCTCGCCACGGCGGCGGCGGGCCGGACGCTGATGACGATCCCGACCGCCAGGACCAGCGCCGCCATGGCGGGCCAGCCGGAACGCCCCTTGCCGCCATGCTGGCGCAAGCCGGTCCACCAGAAGCCCAGAGCGGCCAGCAACGCGGCGGCGAGACCCAGCGTCATGCCCGTCACCCCCGCCTCCTGCCCCAAGATCCAGGCAAGCGCGAGCGCAGTGACGAACATCGGCACCGACAGGATATGGCGCAGCCGCACCATCCACATCCCCGGCTTGGGCAGTCGCCGCCGGAGTGGGGGCACGAACCCGATCGCAATGAACGGCAGGGCGATGCCGATCCCCAGCCCAGCGAACACCGCCAGCGCGGCGGGTGCGGGCAGGACCAGCGCAGCGCCCAGCGCGCCCGCCATGAACGGCCCCGAACAGGGCGTCGCGACGAACGCCGCCAGCGCGCCGGTCGCGAACGCGCCCATCGCGCCCGAGCGTCCCGCAAAGGCCGGCGTCGGCAGCTCGAACAGCCCCGCCAGGTTGAACGCGATCCCCGCGACCAGCAGCAGCAGGACACCGATCACACGCGGGTCCTGCAACTGGAATGCCCAGCCCGCGCTCTGCCCGCCCGCGCGGAGCGCCAACAGGATCACGCCCAGCCCGACACAGACCAGCACCACACCCGCCGTATAGGCCAGCGCCTCGGCCCGTGCATGACGCTCGTCACCGCCGCCGCGCGCCAGGCTGAGCGCCTTCAGGCTCAGGATCGGGAAGACGCAGGGCATGATATTGAGCAGCAACCCGCCCAGCACCGCGCCCAGAAAGGCCAGCGCGACGGCACCGAAGCCGGTGTCCGCGCCCGGCTTGCCGCCCGCGATCGTGCCCGGCCTGGCGACGAAGGCCAGGCCCTGCCCCTCACCGATCGACAGCACGCCCGATACCGGCCCCGGGGTCGGCACGGCGGCGGCGGGGATGGCGAGGATCAACTGGTCGCCATCGCGGGTCAGCGCTTGCGCGGCGGCATGGTCGATCACCCCGCTGCGATCGGGAAAGAAATAGACGTCCTTGACCGCGACCGAGGCGGGCAGCGGCACGGCGATCCGCACCCCCTTGCCCCGTGTCTCGATCACGCCGTCACCGCCCAGCGGCTTGGGCAGCGCGGCACGCCAGCGGTCGAACGCGGCGCGTGTCGCAGGATCGACCGCGCCATCGCCCACGGTCAGCGTCGTCGCCAGCGTCTGGGTCTCGGGCACGCAGATCGTGTCGGTGCAGACCAGATAGTCGAGCTTGACCGAGACGGGCAGCGCGGTGCCCCTGGCGAGGCCGGCGGGGACGTTCAGGTCGACCAGCAACGCGAAAGGCCGCTCATAGACATAGTTCATCAGCCCGGCGATCTTCAGCCGCCCCGGCACCGGATAGCGCAATTCCCCGGCGCTCACGCCCTTGGGCAGGGTCCAATGCGCCTCCGTCGGCAGGCCCGCATCGCCGCCATTCTTCCAATAACCGTGCCAACCCTTGTCCGGCGTGGCCGCGATGGCCAGCGTCACGGAATGGCCTGCCGCCGGGGTCGTGCTTTCGGCGACGAGGCGCATCGGCAGATGGATCGCGCCGAGGGCCGCCGGGGGACCGCTTTCCGCCATGGCGGGGACGATGCCCGTCATCATGAACAGCGCCGTCATCAGGATGTAAAACCAACCGCGCATCGACACCTTGCCCTAACACCGTTTCGCGCTCCATAGCGTCCCTATCCCCGCTTTGCATCAAGGTTGCCCATGAAGTCCCTGACTGCCGCGCTCCTGGCCTCCGTCGCCCTGTTCTCCACCGCAGCGCCCGCCCAGACGGCAAGCCCCGAGCCCGGCGGCACCACCGCGCCCGCCGCCGTCCCGCCGGGGACGCCACAGCCGCCCTTCCCCACGACGCCGCCCAAGCTGATCGTCGCGATCTCGGTCGACCAGTTCTCCGCCGATCTCTTCGCGCAGTATCGCGACCGCTTCACCGGCGGCATGGCGCGGCTGCTGACCGGCGCGGTCTTTCCCTCGGGCTATCAGAGCCATGCCGCGACCGAGACCTGCCCCGGCCACTCGACCATCCTGACCGGCTATCGCCCGGCGCATACCGGAATCATCGCCAACAACTGGATCGACCAGTCGGTGAACCGTCCCGACAAGATCGTCTATTGCTCGGAGGACGAACGCGTCGCGGGCAACGACCATAACAATTACACCGTGTCGGACATGCACCTGAAGGTGCCGACACTGGGCGAGCGGATGAAGACTGCCGACCCGCGCGTCCGCACCGTATCGGTCGCAGGCAAGGACCGCGCCGCGGTGATGATGGGCGGCCACAAGATGGACGAGATCTGGTGGTGGGACGGCAAGACCTATGTCTCCTATGCCGGGCGCGCCGTGCCGCCGGTCGTCGAGCGCACCCGCAAGGCGGTTGCCGATCTGGTCGCCCGTCCGCAGGACGCACTGCCGCTTCCCGGCTATTGCAAGCCGCTCGACCGGCCGATCACGGTGGGCAGCCAGACGCTGGGCACCGGGCGGTTCCAGCGCGCGGCGGGCGACCTGAAGGGCTTCCGCGTTTCCCCGGCCGCCGACGCCGCCGTGCTCGCCATGGCGGCGGGCTTTGTCCAGGACATGAAGCTGGGCCAGGGGCCGCAGACCGACATCCTGTCGGTCGGGCTGTCCGCGACCGACTATATCGGCCATGCGCTGGGCACCCAGGGGGCCGAGATGTGCATCCAGATGGCGGAACTGGACCGTTCGCTGGCCGGATTCTTCGCCGTGCTGGACGCGACCGGCGTCGATTATGAGGTGATGCTGACCGCCGATCACGGCGCGCACGACATGACCGAACGGCAGCAGATTCGCGCCATGCCGATGGAAAGCCATGTCGCGCCCGAGGCGAAGACAAAGGCGATGGCCGCCGCGATCGCACGCGACCTGGGGCTGTCGAACACGCCGCCGATCATGATGAGCGCGGAGGGCGACATCTATATCAATCGCGACCTTCCGCCCGCGACCCGCGCGAAAGTGCTCGCCGAAGCCAAGCGCCGCTTCGAGGCCCTGCCGCAGGTCGCCGCCGCGCTGACCCGCGACGAGATCGCCGCGACGCCATGGCCGAAGACCCCGCCCGAAACCTGGACGCTGAGGGAAAAGGCGCGGTCATCCTATGATCCGACGCGCTCGGGCGACCTGCTGATCCTGCTCAACCCGCGCGTCACGACGATCGAGGAGCCCACGCCGGGCTATGTCGAGACGCACGGCTCGCCCTGGGACTATGACCGGCGCGTGCCAATCCTGTTCTGGCGCAAGGGGATGGCGGGATTCGAGCAGCCGCTATCGGTCGAAACGGTCGATATCGCCCCGACGCTGGCCGCGACCATCGGCCTGGCCATGCCGGGTATCGACGGACGCTGCCTGGACCTCGATCCCGGCCCTGCGGACAGCTGCAAGCGGTAATCCCATCCTCCCCGGTCCGGGGAAGGCGGGTCAGCCTCGTTCAAGCCGATATTCGATCGGCTTGAACGACCCGCCGTTCGATGCGGGGGCGGAGCAGGCGGTGAGCCCGATCACCAGATCCATATGCGCCACGAAGCGGATATGGTCGCCCGGCCCGCTGAGCGGCGGCAGCACCTCCAGCTTGCCGGTCTTGCCGTCGATGGGCACGTTCATGAAACAGTTGAAGGCCACCGGAATCCGGTCCGGCATCACGCCATAAGGCTCCAGCGCTGCGGCCAGATTGCCGAAACAGCCCCGATGCCGCGGCAGGTCGGGATAGAAATGGTCGAACGTATCGACCGAACACGGCGTCAGCAGGAAGTCGTGCATCCCGACCGTATCCTCGACGATCTCCAGCATCACCCGTGACCGATTCGAGTAAAGACGATGCCCCGTCGTCAGCCGGATCGTCTCGGCATAATCGAGCGTCCGGCCCGAGGAGATTACCTCGTCCAGATCGTCGGCGTTGAAGGCCAGCAGATCGGCGACCTGTCGCCCGCGCGGATCGATGACGGTCAGGCTGTCGCCCCTGGCCATGCGAAAGGCGTCCCCGCTGCGCGGCGGGATCTCGACCTGGGTCGCGCTCATTGATCGACTCCGTCCGCCGCCCCGGCATAGTGGAAAGGACAGCGCCAGCCTTCGTCCACCGCGCGGCCGCTATATTGCCGGGCCTCGCTCATCTCGCCATGCCGCGCGAGCATGGGGTTGCGCGACCCCGCCAGCGCCTCGTCCCGGAGCATGATCTTCTCGCGCATCGTCTCATATTTCCCCTGGGCGCGCAGCGTCTCGAACTGGTCGTGCAGGTTGAAGATCATCGCTGGCCGTGGAAAGCGGCGCGCCGGGCGGCTGGCATGGGGATGAAGCCCGACGACGAAGAACGCCTCGCCGCCGAAGGATAGCGAGAAATGCGGATCTTCTGGATTGGGACTGACCCGTTCGTCCCAATCCTGTCCCAACCAGACATCCTTGTCCGACAGCGACTGGATACGGGCCCAGACCGCGCGCTCGAACGCCGCTTCGTCCAGCGCGCCGGGCCCGGAAAAGACCACCGCCAGGCTGCGGAAGAGTTGCGGTTCGGCGCGGTAGCGTTCGGCAAAGCGGCGCAGACAATCATGGATGCGCAGATCGTCCCAGGCACTGGCGATGTCGCGCGCGCCCAGTATCTCCAGCGTCCCGCGCGCCATTGCCGCCTTGGCGCCAACGCACGGAAAGTCGGCCGCCGCGATATGTGCCCGCAACAGCGCCGCCGACTCCGGCTCGCTGGGATCATGAGCGGGAAAGAGGCTGCTTGCGATTTTCGACATGGGATGCCCCAACGCCGTCGAAGTCGCGCACGTTCCCAAGAAAACCAATCAATTCTAATGAATTGATAAGGATCAAGATCACTTAATTCTTGGCGGCCATGACCTTTTCATAAAGGCCTGGAACGCCACCATGGCCGCCACGCGCCGGTGACGGACGGGCATAATGATAGCCCTGCTGCCACCGCGCGCCGCTGACATACGCCAGGTCGGCCATGCCTTGCGTCTCCACCCCTTCGATGATGACCGTGCCGCCCAGTTCGCGGATCAGGCCGACCAGATGCGGCAGGCTGTCGCAGAGTTTGGGTTCCTGGATCGCGCGCTTCAGGAAGAGGCCGTCGATCTTCACCAGCGCGGGCACCAGTTCCATCAACTGCCGGATCGAGGTGAAACCCGCGCCGAAATCGTCCAGCGCCAGCGTCACACCGATATCCCGCAATCGCCGGGCAAAGGCGACCGCCTTCTCGATCTGGGGTATGGGTTCGGTCTCGGTGATTTCGACGACCAACCGGTTGGCCATGTCGGGGCGGGTCGCCAGATCGGCCAGGATGATGGCCCACCATCCGTTCAGATGCGCCGAGGTGGCCGAGATATTGACCGCCAGTGTCGCGCCGGGGTCGCTCCGCAGTTCCTCCAGGACATGGCGGACCATCAGCCAATCGAAGGTCGATGCCGTGCCTGTCCGCGCCAGCGCCGGGAAGATGACGCCGGGCGACAGCGCCTCGTTCTCCTCGCCGAAACGGACCAGCCCCTCATGATAGAGGATCCGATCGGACTGACCATAATCGCAGACGGGTTGCCAATGCGGCATCATTCGCCCCTCGCTGACGCAACGAAAGGCATGGGCGATGATCTGCATGTCGCTCTTGTAGATGGCGAACCAACGCTCGCCATGGTCGCGCTGGATGTCGCGGGGGCAGCGGTAGCGCGGCGGATCATCATATTGCCACGCCATCACCGCGTGCAACACCGCGCCGGGCTCCCCGGTGGTCAGCGCGACCGAAATGGGCTCGGCGGTCAAGCGGCACGTCAGGTCGGCCATCCGCTCCCATTCGGCCATACCCCCGGTGCGAACGTCGCTGACGATCCGAAACCGCCCCGGCGCGCGGCACCGCTCCAACCCCAGTCCCGCACGACGCAGGCGCATTTCCACATGACTGATGACCTGCTCGGCGACCACCGGCCCCCAGCAGGCTTCGATCAGCGCGACATTGCTGATCTCGATCTCATGATGCCCGATCGGCACTTCACCCACCCCTCAGCAAGGAAGCCCACCACAGCCCAATCCCCAGTGGTAATGGCCAACAACTTGCGAGTGCTAGCCGTGAGTCATCCCATTGCAAAGGTGAAACCGGTTTTGTTAACCATGTTTCCCTAATATTTAACCAATCTTCACCAGATTCCTGAAACTATCGCACCGCAACAATAGCTTGGAGGTGCGTCGGATCAATCCAGATTGGGCCGCAGCCAACGCGTCGCCTGGGTAAGATCGACTCCGCGCCGCACCGCGTAATCGGCCACCTGATCTTCACCGATCCGGGCGACACCGAAATATTCGGCCTGCCCATGGCCGAAATAGAAACCACTGACGGCGGCGGTGGGCAGCATCGCGAAGCTGTCGGTCAATTCCAATCCGACCGCCTGTTCCGCCCCCAGCAGATCGAACAGCGTCCGCTTGATGCTGTGCTCCGGGCAGGCCGGATAGCCGGGCGCGGGGCGGATGCCGCGATATTGCTCGCGGATCAGCGCCTCGTTGGTCAATTGCTCGCCCGCCGCATAGCCCCACAGGTCGGTGCGGACATGCGCATGGAGCCGCTCGGCGAACGCCTCGGCCAGGCGGTCGGCCAGCGCCTTCAGCAGGATGTCGTTATAATCGTCATGGTTCGCCCGGAAGCGTTCGATATGCGCGTCGATGCCGTGGATGCCGACCGCGAAGCCGCCGATCCAGTCGTCGGACGTGTCGATGAAGTCGGCCAGGCACATATTGGCGCGCCCCTCGCGCTTGGCGATCTGCTGGCGCAGGAAGGGGATGCGGGTTTCTTCGCCCTTGGCGGTCAGGATGACATCATCGCCGTCGCGGCGACACGGCCAGAGCGCGGCGATACCGCGTGCTGTCAGCCACTTCTCGGCGATGATCGTGTCGAGCATGGCCTGCGCGTCGGCATAGAGGCCGCTGGCACTCTCGCCCACGACCTCGTCGGTCAGGATGGCCGGGAAATTGCCCGCCAGTTCCCAGGCACGGAAGAAGGGCGTCCAGTCGATATAGTCGCGCAGATCGGACAGGTCCCAATCCTGATAGACATGGATACCCGGCTGCTTCGGATCGCCCGCCTTCAGCGCCATGTCGGCGACGAAGCCGCGTGCGCGGGCTTCTTCCAGCGGCAACAGGGCATTGGCACCCTTGCCCTCGCGTGCCTTGCGGACGGCTTCGTAATCGGCGGCAACCTGCGCGACATAAGGGTCGCGCTGGGTATCGGACACCAGCGTCGTCGCCACGCCGACTGCGCGGGATGCGTCGAGGACGTGCACCACCGGCCCCGAATAGGCCGGCGCGATGCGCAGCGCGGTGTGCACCTTGGAGGTCGTCGCGCCGCCGATCAGCAGTGGCATGGTCATGCCCGCACGCTGCATCTCCTCGCCCACCGTCACCATCTCATCGAGGCTGGGGGTGATCAGGCCCGACAGGCCGATCATGTCGGCGTCATTCTCGTTCGCCGCCGCGATGATCTTCGACCAGGGTACCATGACGCCCAGATCGACCACCTCGAAGCCGTTGCACTGGAGCACGACGCCGACGATGTTCTTGCCGATATCGTGGACGTCGCCCTTCACGGTCGCGAGCACGATCCGCCCCTTGCCCTTGGCGCCGGGTTCCTTCGCGGCCTCGATGAAGGGGAGCAGATGGGCGACCGCCTTCTTCATGACGCGGGCGGACTTGACCACCTGCGGCAGGAACATCTTGCCCGAGCCGAACAGGTCGCCGACTACGTTCATCCCGTCCATCAACGGCCCTTCGATCACCTCGATCGGGCGGGCAAAGGCCTGGCGGCACTCCTCGGTGTCGTCGACGACATGCGCGTCGATGCCCTTGACCAGCGCATATTCCAGCCGCTTGACCACCGGCAGGCTGCGCCACTCGGCCGCCTGCTTCTCCGCCACCGCATCGGTGCCGCGATAGCGCTCGGCCAGCGCGACCAGCCGCTCGCCAGCCTCCGGGTCGCGGTTGAGGATCACATCCTCGCAAGCGGTGCGCAGTTCGGGATCGATCGTGTCGTACACGTCGAGCTGACCCGCATTGACGATTGCCATGTCCATGCCCGCCGGGATGGCATGGTAGAGGAACACCGAGTGCATCGCGCGGCGCACCGGCTCGTTGCCGCGAAAGCTGAACGACAGGTTCGACAGGCCGCCAGAGATATGGACGTGCGGACAACGCGCCTTGATCTCGCGACAGGCCTCGATGAAATCGACGCCGTAATTGTTATGCTCTTCGATGCCGGTCGCGACCGCGAAGACATTGGGGTCGAAGATGATGTCCTCGGGCGGAAAGCCGATCCCCATCAACAGGTCATAGGCGCGCGCGCAAATCTCGACCTTGCGGTCCTTGGTATCGGCCTGCCCCACCTCGTCGAACGCCATGACGACCACCGCCGCGCCGTAAGCCATGCAGCGGCGGGCATAATGGAGGAACGACTCCTCGCCTTCCTTCATGCTGATCGAATTGACGATCGGCTTGCCCGAGACGCATTTCAGACCCGCCTCGATCACGCTCCATTTCGAGCTGTCGATCATGATCGGCACGCGCGCGATATCGGGCTCGGCGGCGATCAGCTTGAGGAAGGTGGTCATGGCGTATTCGGCGTCGAGCAGCCCTTCGTCCATGTTGACGTCGACCACCTGCGCGCCATTCTCGACCTGGCTGCGCGCCACCTCCACCGCGCGGGCATAGTCGCCCGCCAGGATCATCTTCTTGAACGCCGCCGATCCGGTGACGTTGGTCCGCTCGCCGACATTGACGAAATTGGTGGAGGTGTTGGTGGTCATCATGTTGTTCCTAGCCCCTCCCCTTCAGGGGAGGGGTTGGGGGTGGGGTCTGTCCAGGCAGTCAAAAGGTCCGGGATGAAGGCCACGCCCCACCCCCCGACCCCTCCCCTGAAGGGGAGAGGGCCATTCAGGTCACGCCGCCATGGTGAACGGCTCCAGCCCCGCCAGGCGGGTGACGACCGGCGGGGTCGGGATGGTGCGGGGCTTCATGCCCTTCACCTTGTCGGCGATCGCCTTGATATGCGCAGGCGTCGAGCCGCAGCAGCCGCCCAGCACATTGACCTGCCCCTCGACCGCCCATTCGCCGACCAGCCCGGCCGTAGTCACCGGCGCCTCGTCATAGGCACCCAGTTCGTTGGGCAGTCCGGCATTGGGATAGATCATGATCAGCGTGTCGCAGATTTCGCTCAGGGTCTTCACATGCGGGCGAAGCTGCTCGGCACCGAACGAGCAGTTCAGCCCGATGGTCAGCGGCTTGGCGTGGCGGACCGCGTGCCAGAAGGCCTCAACCGTATGGCCCGACAGATTGCGGCCCGACAGATCGGTCAGCGTCATCGACAGCATGATCGGGATGTCGCGGCCCAGCGCCTCGCCCGCCTCGATCGTCGCCATGATCCCGGCCTTGGCGTTCAGCGTATCGAACACCGTCTCGATCAGGATGAAGTCCGCCCCGCCCTCGACCAGCGCGTCGATCTGTTCGCGGTACACGTCCTTCAGGTAATCGAAGTCGATCTCGCGATAGCCCGGATCGTTGACGTCCGGCGACAGCGACAAAGTCTTGTTGGTCGGCCCGATCGCGCCCGCGACGAAGCGGGGACGGCCATCCTTCGCGGCGAACTCGTCGGCGATACGGCGGGCGAGCCTGGCGCTCTCGACATTGATCTCGCGCACCAGATGTTCAGCGCCGTAATCGGCCTGGCTGATCCGGTTGGCCGAGAAGGTGTTGGTCTCGGCGATGTCCGCCCCCGCCTCGAAATAGGCGCGGTGGATCGCCTCGGGCACCTCGGGCTTGGTGAGCGCGAGGATATCGTTATTGCCCTTCTGGTCGTGGGTCAGGCCCAGCGTGCCCGCATAGGCCGCCTCGTCCAGCTTCCAGTTCTGGATCTCGGTGCCGAACGCGCCATCGGTGATGAGGATGCGCTTGGCGGCTTCGGCGAGGAACGTGTCGCGGGTCGTCATGATCTACTCCTGCCCCTCCGGCGAAGGGCGTATTGGCATTCGTCGAGGGCGGAGGGGTTACGCCGCCGCTACCGTCTCGACCTTCTTGCCGCGCACGCCCAGCATATGGCTGATCGCATAGGCCAGTTCGGCGCGGTTGAGCGTGTAGAAGTGGAAGCCCTTCACCCCGCCCGCATAGAGCCGGCGGCACATCTCGGCGGCGATGGTCGCCGCGACGAGCTGGCGCGCGCCGGGATGGTCGTCCAGCCCCTCGAACAGCCGGTCCATCCAGTCGGGGATCTGCGCCCCGCACATCGCAGCGAACTTGCGGGTCTGCGCGACATTCGACACCGGCAGGATGCCCGGCACGATCTCCGCCGTGATCCCCGCCGCCGCCGCCGCATCGCGGAACCGGAAATAGGCTTCGGGCGAGAAGAAGAACTGCGTGATCGCCCGGGTCGCGCCCGCATCGATCTTGCGCTTCAGATTGTCGATATCGGCCTTCTGATCCACCGAGTCCGGGTGGCATTCGGGATAGGCCGCGACCGAAATCTCGAACGGATGCAGCTTCTTGAGACCCGCCACCAGATCGGCGGCATTCTCATAGCCGCCCGGATGGCTGACGAACCGCGCGCCCTCGGCGGGGGGATCGCCGCGCAACGCGACGATGTGCCGCACGCCGGCCGCCCAATATTCGTTCGCGATCTGGTCGACTTCCTCGCGCGTCGCCTCGACGCAGGTGAGATGCGCCGCCGCCGCCAGCGTCGTCTCGCGCTGGATCCGCGCGACCGTCGCATGGGTCCGCTCACGGGTCGAGCCACCCGCACCATAGGTCACCGACACGAAGCGCGGGTCCAGCGGCTCCAGCGCGCGGATCGCGTCCCAGAGCTGCGCGTCCATCTTCTCCGTCTTGGGCGGGAAGAATTCGAAGCTGACCGCGATATCGCCGCCGACATCGGCGAACAGCGGCTCGTCATGCGCCAGCGCGGCCGCTCCCTGAGTCAGGATCGTGTTCGTCATGCCGCCTTCACCCTATTCGTCTCGACGGGCCGAAGCCCCTTTTTCACACCCAGCCAGAGTTTGACGGTCAGTTCGCCGCCCTCCAGCGTCTCGGTCTGCGCCAATGTCAGCCCGGCGGGGCCGAACCAGCCCGCCATCTGCTCATCGGCAAAGCCCAGGCGGCTATGCGCCGCCTTTTGCCGCAATTCCTCGCGATCATGCGGCGCGAAGTCCGCGATCAGCAGGCGCCCGCCCGGCCCCAGCACCCGCGCCGCCTCCGCGATCGCCGCGCCCGGCTGCTGCGCGAAGTGGAGAACATGGTGCAGGATGGCGATATCCGCGGCCCCATCGCCCATGGGCAGTGCATACAGGTCCGCCTGCCGCAATTCGGTGTTGCTGCGCCCGTGCAGCTTGGCGCGGGCCAGGCGCAGCATCTCGGACGAACGGTCGATGCCCAGGGCCGCATCGGCGCGCTCGCCGAACAGCTCCAGCATCCGGCCGGTGCCGGTGCCGATATCGATCAGCGTGCCGAGATGGCCTTCGCCGATCAGGCCCGCCATCGCATCCTCGATCTCGCTGTCGGCGACATGGAGCGAGCGGATCGCATCCCACTCGCCCGCATGATCCTCGAACCAGGCCGCCGCGCTCGCCGCCCGGTCGGCACGGACCGCCGCCAGCCGTGCGACATCGGCCACCACCCAGGGGTCGGGCGTCTCCGCCGTCCAGCGATCGAGCGCGGCCATGACCGGCTCCACCGCCTCGCGATCGCCCAGCGCGACGAAGACCCAGCTTCCTTCCTTGCGCCGCTCGGCCAGTTCGGAATCGACCAGGATCTTCACATGGCGACTAACGCGCGGCTGGCTCTGGCCCAGCACCTGCGCCAGTTCGCCCACCGACAGCTCCATCGAGCGGAGCAGCGCCAATATGCGCAGCCGCGTCGGATCGCCCAGGGCGCGAAAGATTTCCAGCGCGTTCGCCATGGATCACGATATAAAGATATCTTTATATGCGGTCAACGGAAGGAACTGATTTCGGCCGACACGGACCCGAAACGGATCATCTGCGTTGGCACGCCGATCACAGTTTAAACGGGAGTGTTTGTCATGAAGAAGGTCCTCATCCTCGCCCTGACGGGTGCCGCCGCGATGACGCTGGCGGCGTGCAGCCAGAACAGCCGCACCCAGACCGAACAGGCCGCCGACGCGATCGCGGCGGATGCCAAGGCGACGACGCAGAACGCGTCCGACGATGTCGAGGCCGCCACGGCCCGCGCGCTGAACTCGGCCGAGAACACCATCGATCGCGCGGGCGACAAGCTCGACCGGGCCGGCGATCGTGCCGCGGCCCATGCCGACCGTGCGGGTGACAATATCGACCGCGGGCTGGACCGGGCCGGCGACAAGATCGAGCAGGGTGCCAACAATGCCCGCCAGGCGACCGGCAACGCGCTGGTCCGCGCGGGCGAGGATGTCCGCCGCTAAAGCCCTTGCCCTTGGACAATATGGAAGCGTCCTTGGACAGTATGGAAGCGGGCCGACGAGGGTGTCTCGTCGGCCCGTTTTTCATGGGTCCATGCCGGGCCCGAGCCAGGCCTCAATCGAAACGAACCTTGCCCCGCCCGGCCTTGACCTGGCTCCGCCCCTTCTTGGCGTCCACCCGCCGGGTCTGCGACGCCCGCGTCGGTTTGGTCGGACGACGCTTCTTGGGTATGATGGTCGCCTCGCGGATCAGCTCGATCAACCGCTCGCGCACCTCGCGCCGGTTCATCTCCTGCGACCGGCTGGCATCGGCGCGCAGGGTCAATACCCCGTCCTTGCTCAGCCGCTGCCCCGCCAGGACCGCGAGGCGCATCTTCACCGCCTCGGGCAAGCTCGGCGAGTTCTCCACGTCGAAACGCAGCAGCACCGCGCTGTCGGTCGTGTTGACATGCTGTCCGCCCGGCCCGGAGGCGCGGGTGAAGCTCTCGGAAATCTCGCGCTCGTCGATCGCGATGGCGCGGGTGACAGGGATCAGCGCCACGTGCGGCGCCTATCCGGCGAACACGCCGAAGCGCTCGGGCGTCGGGGCCTCCGCCGTGATCGGGTCCTTGGCGTCGCCGCGCGGCACCGTCAGGCTGGCGGCGTGGAGCAACATGCCCCCCGCTTCACCTGCGCCGTAAACCAGATCGCCGACGACCGGAGCCCCCAGGCCCGTGGCCGCATGGACGCGAATCTGATGCGTGCGCCCCGTCTCCGGCCGGAACTCGACCAGCGTCCGTCCGCCCTCATGCCGCAGCGCGCGCCAGGCGGTTCGGGCCGCCTTGCCCGCCGGGTCCGCGACCATCCGCCAACCCGTCTCGCGCGTCGAGACCTTGGCCAGCGCCAGATCGATCATCCCCTCGCCCTCGACCAGGCCGTTCAGCACCGCAAGATAGCGTTTCTGGACCAGCCCCGCCTCGAACGCCTGCTGCAACCGGGCATGCGCCTTGGGATTGCGCGACAGGAGCAGGCAGCCGCTGGTGTCCCGATCCAGACGGTGGACCGCCTGCGGCCATCGCTTGAACCCGAATTTCAGCGATTCCATATGGTTTTCGAGGCTGATCGACCCGTCGCGGGGCCGATCGACGGGCAAGCCCGCCGGTTTGTCGATCACCAGCGCTTCGCCGTCGATGAATAGAACGCGATCTCCGTGCATGGCGCTCCCTTGCCACCGCGCGCGCCGACATGCCAGAGGCGCGGGCGTCATGTCGCGTGTCGCCCGCCTTTTCCCCACCACTATTGTCCGGTTGACCGCGCTCCTCACGCTCGCGGCAGCGCCGACGCTGGTCCAGGCCCAATCCTGTGATGGGCCGCTGCCACCGCCGGGGCCGGATGGACGGGTCGCAGGGCATTTTCCTTATGCCGACGCGCCGCCCGGCGAGCTTCTTCCCGCACCCCCTGGTTTCGCGCTGGGCAAGCCCTGCTATGTGCGGCGCGAGATGCTGGCCGATCTGGAGCGGCTGCTCGCCGCCGCACGGGGCGATCCGGCGGTGATGGGGCAGTTGCGCGGGCTGTCCTGCCACCGTGCGGCGATGCGCCAGGGCCATGTCTTTTGCCGCGAACGGGACGATTCGGCGGCCGAACGCGCGCTGTCGGTCGCGCCGCCGGGCCATAGCGAGCACGCTACCGGCTATGCGATCGACTTCGCGGTGCGCCCCTCGCCCAATTGCCCCGATGCCGAGGCGTGCATGGCGGCGACGCCCGCCGCGCGCTGGCTGTTCGCCAACGGCCCGCGTTTCGGATTCGAGATGAGCTTTCCAGCGGGCAACCAGCAGCGGGTGAAATGGGAGCCATGGCACTGGCGCTGGGTGGGCACGAGCGCCTCGGCCCCCTGGGCCGCGCAGGCCCGTGCGATCTTCGCCAAGGCCCGGGCGCAGTTTCCCGCCAATCCGCGGGTCCGCGATCCGTTCAAGGTAACGGTGGCAAGCCAGCCACCGATTCCGGCACCCCCGCCCGTTCCGGTCAAGCAAAAGGGCAGGCGTCGGTAAGACGTTCCCTGCCCCGCCATTCCCTCAAGAGGTGTCGAGGCCTGCGCCCCGACCATG
The DNA here is from genome assembly GCF_039594485.1 of Sphingomonas sp. GTDB lineage: Bacteria > Pseudomonadota > Alphaproteobacteria > Sphingomonadales > Sphingomonadaceae > Sphingomonas. The sequence goes on from NZ_JBCNNI010000024.1 coordinate 56,600, forward strand.
TCCCGCGATCGATCGATTCCCGCAATCTTCGACTTGGATCACGCCGAGCGGGATCAGGCCGAGCGGGAATGGGAATCACGGTCCGAAAAAACGGGGGCACCACCCGGCGCCCCCGTCCTCCGCATCATCCGAACAGCTTGGCGGCCGTCTCGGCGATGCGCTTGCCCTGATAGCGGGCACCGTCCAGGTCGACCTGGCTGGGCTGGCGGCTGCCATCGCCGTCCGCCAGCGTCGAGGCACCATAAGGCGTGCCGCCATGGACTTCCTTCACGCCCATCTGGCCCTGGAAGCCATAGTCGAGCCCGACGATGGTCATGCCATGGTGGATCAGGTTGGTCAGGACCGAGAACAGCGTCGTCTCCTGCCCGCCATGCTGGCTGGCGGTCGAGGTGAAGGCGCCGCCGACCTTGCCGACAAGCCCACCGCGCATCCAGACCCCGCCGGTCGTGTCCCAGAAGGCCGCCATCTGGCTCGCCATCCGGCCATAGCGGGTCGGCGTGCCGACGATGATCGCATCATAGTTGGTCAGCGCATCGGGGCCCTCGATCTCGGGATGGGCGGTGTCGGTCTTGAAGTGCGCGGCCTTGACCACCGCCTCGGGCGCGGTTTCGGCGACGCGGCGGATGTCCACCTCGGCCCCGGCCGAGCGGGCGCCCTCGGCAATGGCATCGGCCATCTGCTCGATATGACCGTAGGACGAATAATAAAGGACCAGAACCTTGGCCATGTGATGTACTCCCTTCCAGAAAATTGAATTACGCGGCGTCGACCAGTACGATCTCGGCATCCTCGATGGCCGTGATCGTCACGGTCCGGCCGCCGGACAGGGCCGCGCCGTCCCGGGCGGCGAACGGCATACCGTCGATTTCGATCCGTCCCGTGGCGGGGACGAGATAGGCGTGACGCCCCGCCCCCACGCTATGGGTCAGGCTTTCCCCGGCGCGCAGCGTCGCGCCCAGCACGCGGGCATCGGCGCGGATGCGCAGGCTGTCGCCATCCTCCTCGAACCCGCTGGCCAGCGTCACGAACTTGCCCGACCGCTCGCCCTTGGGGAACGGCTTGGCGCCCCAGCTCGGCTGACCGCCCCGACTGCGCGGCTCGATCCAGATCTGGAACAGCGTGGTCGGTTCGGCTTCGAGATTATATTCGGCATGGCGCACGCCCGAGCCAGCGCTCATCACCTGGACATCGCCCGCCGCGGTACGGCCGACATTGCCCATCGAATCCTGATGGGTGATGGCGCCGGTGCGGACATAGGTGATAATCTCCATGTCGGCATGGGGGTGCGGCGGAAAACCGGCATTCGGGGCGATGACGTCGTCGTTCCACACCCGGATCGCCCCCCAGCCCATGCGAGCCGGGTCATAATAGTTGGCGAACGAGAAATGGTGGCGGGCGTCCAGCCAGCCGTGATTGGCATGGCCCAGGCTTTCGAAGCTGCGCCGGTCGATGGCTTTGTCGATGACAGGAGCGGTCATGGGATGTCTCCATTGGTTGCCCACAAGATAGGGACGATCTTGATCGCGTAAACGGAAACGCTGGAAACCGATCGTTTCCATGTGCATTATAGCGCCGAGCCGACCGCCACGGGGTCGCGCAACGGGGCACGAGGGGGTCGAGGATGCGTCTGCCGGATCTGGAAGCCTGGGCCATCTTTGCCGCGGTGGTCGAGCATCGCTCCTTCAGCGCCGCCGCCGACGCGATCGGCCTGTCCAAGGCCACCGTATCCAAGGCGATCACCCGGCTCGAAGCGCAGCTCAACCAGTCGCTGTTCCACCGCACCTCGCGCCGACTCGCCCTGACCGAGGCGGGCAAGCCGCTGGCCGAGCATGCCGCGCGCATCCTGGCCGAGGCCCGCGCCGCCGAGGAAGCCGCCCGCGATGCCGCCAGCGCGCCCGCCGGCCGCATCCGGCTGGCCGCTCCCATGTCGTTCGGCGTGACCAATATCGCGCCCATCATCGCCGATTTCCTGGCCCGGCATCCGGGCATCGAGATCGAACTCAGCCTGTCGGACGCACGCGTCGACATCGTGGCCGAAGGCTATGACATCGCACTGCGCATCGCCGACCTGCCCGACAGTTCGCTGCGTGCGCGGCGTCTGTGCGGCATTTCGACGCATATCGTCGCCTCTCCCGCCTATCTCGCGGAGCATGGCCATCCCCGCCATCCCAACGAACTGGGCGAGCACCGGCTGCTCAGCTATTCCAACATCACCGGGCCCTGGCGGTTTCGCCATGCCAATGGCGCGGAAGTGTCGGTGCGGCCGCAGGGACCGCTGACGGCCAATAGCGGCGATGCGCTGGTCCCCGCCGTCGTCGCCGGGCTGGGCATTGCGCGGCTGCCCGGCTTCATCATCGGGCCGCACATCGCGAATGGCCGCGTCGTGCCGATCCTGGAGGACTGGACCCCGCCGCCGATCGGCCTCCATCTCCTGACCCCGCCCAGCCCCCTGCGCCCCGCGCGGGTCGAGGCGCTGATCGCCTGGCTGGCGGAGACGGTGCGCGATCCCTGTACCACCGCCCGCGCCCCGGAGGCCGTCCGATGAACCGCCTGCGCCCCGATGAGCAGGATGCGCGCTTCATCCGCCGCATCGTCCTGACCCTGCTGATCCTCGCGCTCACCGCCGCCCTGTTCCGCGCGGGCGACCTGTTGATCCTGGCGTTCGGATCGATCCTGGGGGCGATCGTCATCCATGCCATCGCCGATCTCTATGCCGAGCGGCTGCCGATCGGGCCGCGGCGATCGTTGAGCCTGTCGGTCGCGACCGTCCTGGCGGTGCTGGGCTTCCTGGCATGGCTGTTCGGCGTCGCCTTTCGCCAGCAGCTCAATACGCTGGTCACGCAGTTGCCGAACCTTATCGACCAGCTTGCCGCCTGGGCCTCGCAATCGCCGGTCGGGGCCAAGGTCGTCGATGCGGTCCGCTCCGCCTATGCGGGGAGCCGGGTGGCGCAGGATATCGGCGGCATCGTGAGCGGCGCGGGCGAGTTCATCCTCAACTGCCTGCTCCTGCTGGTCGGCGCGCTGTTCTTCGCCGCCGATCCCAAGATCTATGAGCGCGGCTTCCTGTTGCTGGTGCCGCGATCGATGCGTCCGGCAATGGAGGACGCGCTGTTCGATACCGGCTCGACATTGCGGCTGTGGTTGCGGGCGCAGTTGATCCAGATGACCACGATGGGCGTGCTGGTCGGCGTCGGGCTGGCGATTGCGGGCGTGCCATCGGCGGCGGCGCTCGGGCTGCTGACGGGGCTCAGCGAGTTCGTGCCCTATGTCGGACCGATCGCCGCGATGCTCCCGGCGCTGGGTCTGGCGGCGCAGGGCGGCACAAATGCGATCATCGGCACGCTCATCACCTTCGCCGTCGTCCGGCTGATCCAGACCAACGCCATCACCCCCTTCGTGACCAGCCGCGTCGTCGCGATCCCGCCCGCCGTCACCCTCTTCGCGATCATCGGCATCGGCACGATCTTCGGCCTGTTCGGCCTGTTCTTTTCCGCCGCGCTGCTGATCGTCGCCTTCACGCTGATCCGCAGCCTCTATCTGCGCGAAGTTCTGGGCGAAGACATTCCGCGAGCGGACCATCACAGCCTGCTCGATCGTCGCGCACGCCTGAAACAAGATGCTAATAATCCGGGTTAGGATCGAATTAACCTTTTGCGTTCACATGTGCGTTGGTTAATGATTGAACCGTCAGATCGCCGGGGAGCTGGGGCGGTCTCTTCGCGAAATGGGGACTATCGATGCGCGTGTTGCTGATCGAGGACGAACCGACGACCGCCAAAGCCATCGAGCTGATGCTCGGCAGCGAGGGCTTCAACGTCTACACGACCGACCTGGGCGAAGAGGGCCTCGATCTCGGCAAGCTGTACGACTATGACATTATCCTGCTCGACCTGAACCTGCCGGACATGCATGGCTATGACGTGCTGAAGCGGCTTCGCGTCGCCCGCGTCTCGACGCCGGTGCTGATCCTGTCCGGCATCAACGAGATGGACTCGAAGGTGCGCAGCTTCGGCTTCGGCGCGGACGACTATGTGACCAAGCCCTTCCACCGCGAGGAACTGATCGCGCGCATCCACGCCGTGGTCCGCCGGTCCAAGGGGCATTCGCAGTCGATCATCCGCACTGGCAAGCTGGCGGTCAATCTCGACGCCAAGACGGTCGAGGTCGACAATGCCCGCGTCCACCTGACCGGCAAGGAATATGCGATGCTGGAGCTGTTGTCGCTCCGCAAGGGCACGACCCTGACCAAGGAGATGTTCCTGAACCATCTCTATGGCGGGATGGACGAGCCCGAACTGAAGATCATCGACGTCTTCATCTGCAAGCTGCGCAAGAAGCTGAGCCTGGCCTGCGAGGGCGAGAATTATATCGAGACGGTCTGGGGCCGCGGCTATGTGCTGCGCGAACCCGACGAGGGAGACATGGAACAGGCGGCGGTCGCCTGATCTCCTGTCGTCCGAGGCATTGAAATGGCCGGTTCGCGGGAGCGGACCGGCCTTTTTCTTTGGGGCGATCGCTGCTTGTTCTCGCTGAGCACCTCAACCGCAGTTTCCGAAACGGCGTGTCGGCTATTGCCCAATCCGTACCATTGACAAGATAATGTCCGCGATCCGATACCGGACGTGTGAGAGGTTTTGGCGGAGGGTCAAGGGTTGGTCGAGAAGGGAGGAATAAGGAAGTTCAGCAAGGTAGCTTTGCTTATATGCACCCTGACCTTGTTCGCGCCTGTATTCACTACCGTTGTCCTTATGCAGAATAGACCGATAGTTTCTGTTGGCCGTCCACCGAAGATAGTTCCTGCAAATTGGATATGCGGTCGGGTCTACACCGGCCCATATTGCGTTAAGGTCAGCCAGCAAGATAGGACAATGCGACAGCTCTCCTTTTTGATCGCACTTATATTTGGCGTCCCCGCTCTGCTAATTCAGATACCAGAGACGCTCCGGCGGCAAAGGCTTACGCCAGCTTCCCGCAAACGGGGTTTCTGAACGACCGCTCTCCATCAATTGCCGCCGTTATATTAGCCCAAGGCATGACCGCTAACGAGACGACAGCGCAGATCGCTGTCCTGTTAGGCATGGCCAAGCAGAATAGCAAAACGCCCCGGGTTTCCCCGAGGCGTTTAGTTTTACATCACCATCCGGCGATCCACCAGCGAATGACCAAACCGCAGCCGCGCCCCGCGCGGTCGCGCGGGTCCGGGTCATTCCCACTCGATCGTGCCGGGGGGCTTGCTGGTATAGTCGTAGACGACGCGGTTAATGCCCTTCACCTCGTTGATGATCCGGGTCGTCACGCGCGGCAGGAAGTCGCCGGGGAAGTCGAACGCCTGCGCCGTCATCCCGTCGACCGAGGTCACCGCCCGCAGCGCCAGCACCGAGTCATAGGTCCGGCCATCGCCCATCACGCCGACCGAGCGGACCGGCAGCAGCACCGCGAACGCCTGCCAGATGGCATCATAAAGCCCGGCCTTGCGGATTTCCTCCAGATAGATCGCATCTGCCTTGCGCAGGATGTCGCAGCGTTCGCGCGTCACCTCTCCGGGAATACGGATGGCGAGGCCGGGTCCGGGGAACGGATGGCGACCGACGAATATGTCGGGCAGGCCCAGTTCGCGGCCCAGCACGCGGACCTCGTCCTTGAACAGTTCGCGAAGCGGTTCGACCAGCTTCATGTTCATCCGCTCGGGGAGACCGCCGACATTGTGGTGGCTCTTGATCGTCACCGACGGACCGCCGGTGAAGCTGACGCTCTCGATCACGTCCGGGTAGAGCGTGCCCTGCGCCAGGAACTCGGCACCGCCGATCTTCTTGGCCTCGGCCTCGAAGACGTCGATGAAGGTCTTGCCGATGAACTTGCGCTTGGCCTCGGGATCGGTGACGCCCGCCAGACCGTCCATGAACAGGTCCTGCGCATCCACATGGACCAGCGGGATGTTGTAATGGCCACGGAACAGGCCGACCACCTGCTCCGCCTCGCCCTGGCGAAGGATGCCGCCGTCGACGAAGACGCAGGTCAACTGGTCGCCGATCGCCTCATGAATCAGGAGTGCGGCCACCGACGAGTCGACCCCGCCCGACAGCCCGCAGATCACCCGGCCGCTGCCGACCTGTTCGCGGATCTCGGCGATCTTGGCGGCGCGGAACTCGGCCATCGTCCAGTCGCCCGAGAGCCCGGCAACGTGCCGCACGAAATTGGCGATCAGCCTGGCGCCGTCCGGCGTGTGCACGACCTCCGGGTGGAACTGCATCGCATAGATGCGGCGTTCCTCATTGGCGATGATCGCATAGGGCGCGCCGGGGCTGGTCGCGACGACCTGGAAGCCCGGAGCCAGTGCGGTCACCTTGTCACCATGGCTCATCCATACCTGATGCCGCTCGCCGGTCTTCCACAGTCCGTCGAACAGGGCGCATTCGCCCTCGACCGTGATGAAGGCCTCGCCGAACTCGCCGCTGTCGCCCTTCTCGACCTTGCCGCCCAGTTGCTCGGTCAGCGCCTGCTGGCCATAGCAGATGCCCAGCATCGGCAGGCCGCTGTCGAGGATCGCCTGCGGGATGCGCGGGCTGTTCTCGTCCACCACGGACGCCGGGCCGCCGGAAAGGATGACCGCGGCGGGGTTGATCCGCGCGAACGCCGCGTCGGCCGATTGGAAGGGTACGATCTCGCTATAGACCCCCGCCTCGCGCACGCGGCGCGCGATAAGCTGGGTGACCTGGCTGCCGAAATCGACGATGAGGATGCTGTCGGGGTGCTCCATGGCGGTCCGATAGCGATGTCTTTTGGAAAATGCTACCGGGTCGGGAGGGTTTGAATCCCGTCGATCGCGACCATCCGAACGGCCTGCGCATCGACGCGGCAGCGGAAGGCACGGCTCTCGCCCGCCTCACGGTAACTGGTGCGCAGCAACACATCGCCCTGCACGTCATAGCCATTGCCGAGCGGATGGGCCGAGCGGACCTGCCCGACCTGCGCCAGCGCGAAGCTGCGCCGCCCCTCGCCTTCCGCCGCCTTGGCACAGGCATGGACAGCCGCCTCGTCGTCCGTTTCCGCGCGATAGGGCGAAGGCGCTTCGGCGGCCCGAACCGGACGGGAGACATCGATTGCGCCCGAATCGGTATCGGGCGTCACATTCCTGCCCGCGGCCAGCGCGACCGCCGTTGTGAGCAGCGCACCGGCGACGAAGCCCCCGACAATGGCATCCGCCTGCTTGCGCTGTTGGGGGGTCTGCCATTGCCGTTCGCGATCGGTGGGATTGAACGGCCCGACCGGCACGACCTGCGTGGACGTGGTGGGCGAAGACGGCCCATCCTGCGCCGCGAGCGGCAGGGGAAGCACCAGACCCGCCAGAATCCATCCGACCGTCGTGCGACGCATTCCCTGTCTCCCTCGATCCGCAGCCGTAACGTTATACGTCCCGGCTTTCGCTTCGCTGAACATAAGTGAAATTGCGGGTACGAAAAAGGGCCGCGCCATCGCTGGCACGGCCCTCTCTCGAAGGTGTCTCGAAAGACGCGTGGAAATTACGCGGCTTCGTCGAAATCTTCCTCGGTCATGACCGGACCCGAATCCTGGCCCTTCGCCGAGACGTCGCGATCGACGAACTCGATGATCGCCATCGGCGAGGCGTCCGACGCGCGGATGCCGGCCTTGATGATGCGGGTATAGCCACCGTTGCGGTCCGCATAGCGCGACGCCAGAACGTCGAACAGCTTCACGAGCTGCGCGTCGTCGAGCAGGCGGGCATGGGCCAGACGACGGTTCGAGAGACCGCCCTTCTTGGCCAGTGTCACCAGCTTTTCGACATAGGGACGCAGTTCCTTCGCCTTGGCGACGGTGGTGGTGATCTGCTCGTGCTTGATCAACGCTGCCGCCATGTTGCGGAAGAGCGCGGTACGATGAGCCGAGGTACGCTGCAGCTTACGGCCGCCGACGCGATGACGCATGGGTAGTTCCTTCGTTCGTTAAGGGGCCGTGTCACGGAACCCCAGACCCGGTGACCGTTGAGGCCGTCACCTTCACCTATCTTGTTGCCCTCCGGCTCTGGAGCCGGGGAGCGGGTCAGCAAAGCTGGATCGGCCGGGCCGGATCACGGCAAAGCCGCGATCCTGACATCGAACGGGTCGCCCATGGGCGACCCGCCGGCCGGGCTTTCGCCGCCTTGCGGATAGCGTGGCTATCCGCGTGCGGCTCAGCCCATGATCTCCTGTTCCAGCTTCTTGGCCATTTCCTCGATATTCTCGGGCGGCCAGCCGGGGATTTCCATGCCCAGGCGCAGACCCATGGACGACAGCACTTCCTTGATCTCGTTCAGCGACTT